>CAZTUA010000023.1:0-55289 GCA_964616545.1 uncultured Actinomycetota bacterium
ATTTTTATAAAATAAATATATTTAGCTATATTATTAATAAAAATTTTAGTATAATTAATAATTATTAAAAAAATATTAAATTATTTATAATTTATAAAATTGAAAAGTATAAAAAAAGAAATTTTTAAGAAAAGAGGCGGAAATGAATGATTATTTAAAGGTGATAAAAGAGAGATGCGATAGAGACAATTATAATAAATTAATCAAAATAGAGAATAACTATCTGCATGAATTTATAGCAAATTTTATAGAGCTTTTTAACCCGGAAACAGTATTTATATGTAATGATTCAGGCAAAGACTTTGATTATATAAGAAATAAGGCCATAAAAGATGGTGAAGAAATCAAACTAAGAACCCCCGGTCATACGGTTCATTTTGATAGTTATTATGACCAGGGAAGAGATAAAGAACATACCAAATTATTGATCCCGGACGGAACTTATATGGGGCCGAATCTTAATACAATAGAAAAAGAAAAAGGTATTAAAGAAATTTTAAACCTGATGAAGAATATAACGAGGGGTAAGGAATTATATATATTATTTTTCAGTCTGGGACCGGCTAATTCTAAATTTACAATACCGGCTGTTCAATTAACTGATTCAAGCTATGTGTCACATTCAGAAATAATACTTTACAGAGCTGGATATAGAGAGTTCGCAAGGCTCGGGGAGTATAAAGATTTTTTCAGGTTCGTTCATTCAGCGGGAGAAGTAAAAAACGCAGTAAGTGTGAATATTGATAAAAGAAGAATATACATGGATACAGAAGATGATATTGTTTATTCTGTCAATACCCAGTATGGAGGCAACACAATAGGTCATAAAAAACTTGCTATGCGACTCGGAATAAACAGAGCATCAAAAGAGGACTGGCTGACGGAACATATGTTTATTTCTGGAATACACGGTCCCGGAGGAAGGGTAACTTACTTTACCGGAGCATTTCCTTCTATGTGCGGAAAAACTTCAACTGCGATGCTGGAAGGTGAAACTATTGTTGGTGACGATATTGCGTATCTTAGAAACATTAATAATAAGGTATATGCTGTTAATGTAGAAATAGGAATTTTTGGAATAATAGAGGATATCAATCCGGATGACGACCCTTATATATGGGAGGTATTAAATAAGCCGGATGAAATTATATTTTCAAATGTATTGATTACGGAAGATAGGGATGTCTACTGGACAGGAAAACCCGGGAAGGTACCTGAAAAGGGTATAAACCATTCAGGTGAATGGCATCCTGGTAAGAAAGACTCGCAGGGCAGGGAAATACCTCCATCTCATAAAAATGCCAGATTTACGGTAAATCTTAAAAATATGAATAATCTCGATGAAAATTACGACAATCCTGATGGTGTTGAAATAAAAGGCATGATATACGGGGGAAGGGATTCAGATACACTGGTACCGGTTCTGGAAGCGTATGACTGGGTCCATGGAATTATAAGTATAGGCGCCTCTATAGAGTCAGAAACGACTGCGGCCACTCTTGGTAAAACAGGTGTTAGAAAGATTAACCCGATGTCAAATCTGGATTTTCTTTCAATTACTGTTGGTAAATATATAGATATCAATCTAAAATTCGGGGAATCTCTCAATAATCCCCCCAAAATTTTCAGTGTTAATTATTTTCTAAAAAATAAGAAAGGCGACTATTTAAATGCAAGGGTAGACAAGAAAATATGGTTGAAATGGATGGAGCTCAGGGTTCACAATGAGTTAAAAGCTATAGATGTAGGAACGGGCATGATTCCCATGTATGAAGACCTTAAAATGTTATTTAAAAATATTCTGGGGAAAGATTATACAAGAGAAGATTATATCGAACAGTTTACATTAAGAGTTCCAGAGAATCTTTCAAAGATAGATAGAATTATAAAAATCTATAGAAGCCTCGATTCCGATATCCCTGATGTATTGTATGAGGTTCTTAAAGAACAGAAAAGGAGACTGGAAGATTTAAAAAGAGAAAAAGGCGATTACATTTCCCCGTTTTCTTTTTAAATGTTAAACCGGCAGAAAACTGCTCATTGACCTGATTGTTATTTAACAGTATGTTTGTGGATATTCTGTATTATCAGTTTTATTTTAACAGTTCATGCAAATATTTAAATTAAGGATTTAAGGGTACTTCTATACTGCCATTGAATTTATGCATAACAAGGCCGGTGCAGGGTTTTGGGTAAAAATAAGTGGATTTTTCAGGCATAATACAGCCTGCCGAACAAATTTTTTCGATTTCTTCAACTGTCGGAGCATTTAAAAAAATTCCGATATTAAATTTTCCGGAGTTTACATTTTTTATTATGTCTTCCATCGAATGTGTGTAATCAATTCCGGTAGTTTCATATCGATCTGTAAGTTTCTCCATAAAAAATTTATTTAGTAAATTTATATCCATATTCGAGCAATACCTGCTCATGTCTTTTATATCATGAGGCACCCTGGAGTATTTACTTTTCAGGGTTATAAAATATATTCTTTTAGTTTCATCATAAAGATAAAAACTCTTAAGACCTCTGGATTTGGATTCTAATAATTTTTTGTAAATATAATTTGTAGATTTTAATGTTTCTTTTTTGATATGGAAGAAAACACTTATTGTATCTGCTATTTTTTCAAGGCCGGGATAATTTTTGAATTTCAGGATTCTATGAGTCGGCAGTACGATAAAATCATTCTGGCTGTTGTTTATGTATAATGTGAGGACAAAATCTTCCGGATAAATTTTGTTCGTTTTGTTTTTATTTCTCAATTTAAGGAGGCTGTTCCTGTAATTCAATGAAGTTTCATATCTGTGATGCCCGTCTGCTATTATTAGCTTTCTGTCTTTCATAAATTTAATAATCTCATTTATGTATTTGGAGTCAGTGATTTTCCATAATTTAAACCCGAGATTTAAATCATAGCCTGCTTTTATGTCTATTACAGGGCTTTTGTTTAAGTTGTTCTGTAAAATATTATTTATTTTATTTTTTTTATCATTATAAAGAGTATGAACCATGCCAAAATCCATTCTGCATTCCGCAAGCAGTTTTAGCCTATCTTCTTTTACTTTTGATGAAGTTTTTTCATGCGGGATAATATGTGCCTCAGAATAAGGCTCCAGCTTTGTGAGCCCGATAAAACCTGAGATTTTCTTTATTTTACTATCCTGAATAAAGCTTTCTTCGATAATATAGAAACAGGTATCTTCGTCGGGTTTCAATATTTCTTTTTCTATCCAGGCAGCTAATGTTTTTTTTGCTTCTATGTATTTATCTTTGCCACTGCCTGCGGGCAATATCAGATTAACAATATTATAAGGGTGTAAATTATAGAGTTCTTTTTTTAAATCTGCAGAAATTACGTCGTAAGGAGGAGAAACTACTTTTGAGATATTTCCCACCTTATTCTTATTATAAGTGAACCCCCTAAAGGGTATAATATCAACCATTAATTATATCTCCCGGCAATAATAAACAAAAATCACGCAGATTTAATATAAAATTGATTTGAGATTATAGCAATATTAAAATATATTTACAAATAAAATTTATTACAGAGGGTAGAATTGACATTAGATTGAATTAAGGTAATATAATGTAGATTTTTATTAGCAATTATCAGGAAATATTGCATAAAGTAACAGATAGTTTTTTAAAGTGAAAATAGAAGTTATTGCAAATGTATTAAAATATAATAAAAGCCAGGCAGATAAAAACAGGAAAAAATTTAAAAAGAACAATGTTCTGGTCCTAAATCTGCTCTCATCCCCGGGAGCCGGAAAAACATCTTTAATTATAGAGACCCTAAAAAGATTAAGCATTAAAAAGAAAATAGGCGTGATAGAGGGAGATATCTCTTCAACATACGATGCTGAAAAAATCAGAAAATTCATTCCGGATATAGTACAGATAAATACAGGCGGTACGTGTCATTTAAATGCTGCAATGGTAGCTGAAGCAGTACGTAAATTAAATTTAAAAAGTCTTGATATAATAATAATTGAAAATGTGGGCAATCTTATATGCCCGGTAGGATATGATCTGGGGGAAGATTATAAAATAGTGTTATCGTCTGTAAATGAAGGCGACGATAAACCGGTAAAGTATCCGCCAGTATTTATAAAAAGCAATCTCATTTTACTTAATAAAATGGATTTAATAGAAATAAGTGATTTTAATGCAGATTTTTTTGAAGAAAAAGTACATGAGCTTAACCCTGTTTCTGAAATAATTAAGATATCCTGTAAAACAGGAAGCGGTATGGACAGGTGGATAGACTGGCTGACGGCTGCAGGTAAAACAGGTGTTTAAGAGAAGTTATTGAGATTGAAAAAAATGCTGGTTCAGATATTTTCAATACTATAACGGGCAGTATTTAACCCGCCGGATTAATTTTTACAGAGCTGATAAACGGGGAAAAATGAAATTGATAACACAAAATGCCTGTCAGGCCATATTTTTTTAGATTTCCATCTGTGCTATGTTGACAATAACAGGCGTAAATGATATTTTATTTTAAATGTTACAAACCTTTTACAAATAATACAAAAATATTCCACTTCAGGCATAAGGGTAACGGGAAGGAGAGTCTATGCTATACAAAGTTATGGACAGGGAGTCTTACAATAGCTTTGCGAAGTCCCTGATCTCTAATTACGAATTTATCGGGCCGAAAAGAAGAGATAAAGCAATACACGATTTTACACTTATTAAGGATATTACAGAACTTGATACCAGATATCAAAGAACAACTATCCCGCCGGCAAAGAAGATATTATTCCCACCGGATGAAGAGCTTATCAACTATGAAATTGATAAGACAATTAAAGTGAAACCGGTAGTTGAGAGCTGTGAAAAAATTCTTTTTGGGATTAATGCCTGGGATATAAACGGCATGAACTTTATGGACAGGGTTTTTACCGAGGATTTAATTGACGAAAATTATGTGGCAAAAAGAGAAAAACTTATTGTAATAGGTATGGATACAGAACCGACAGAAACAAATTTTTCTCCCAGTATGGGCTCAGAGTACGCAAAGGACGGATTTGATATTTATTTCACTGAATTAGGGGACCGGTATTTCGTCAGGGTGGCTACTGTCAGGGGAGATGATTTATTAAATAGGTACGCGGAAACAGCTAATGCAAAAGCAGAAGATTTCAGAGATTATAACAGGTACATGGATGATTATAGGAAAAAATTTAAACTTAAAGTCGATATTAAAAGTTTTTATGATAACTTTGAACATATCTATAACAATGAAGAATTCTGGAAAAAAATCGCAAAGGACTGTTATAGCTGCGGGTCCTGCAATCTTGTCTGTCCCACCTGTTTCTGTTTCAATGTAAAAGATGACATCAGGCTTAATTTGAAAAACGGATCAAAGACCAGGGAATGGGACTCATGTATGACAGCAGAATATGGACTGGTGGCCGGCGGCCATAATTTCAGGCCGGATAAGGAAAACAGGCTAAAACAGAGGTACAGATGCAAACTGAAGACATTTTTTGATAAATTTGGTAAATACTCCTGTGTGGGATGCGGAAGATGTATAGATGCCTGTCTGGCCAAAATTAATATTGCAGAGGATATTAATTCTGTTAAGAAAGAGGTGAGTGTATAATGACTCTTAATGTAAAGGCCCCGGATAAAAGCAACATATATACTCCTGAACTTGCAAGAATAAATAAAATCCAGCAAATAAGCCCGACCGAAAAATTATTTGATATTGTATTTGATGACGAGCTGACACAGAGCAACTTCAATTTCAAGCCCGGTCAATTTGTAGAACTAACTATTTTTGGTCTCGGAGAAGCACCTTTTTCTATCACATCAAATCCGAACAATAAAGAATTTTTTCAACTATGCATAAGAGATGTAGGGAATGTTTCCGGCGCTCTTCACCGGATGAAGGAAGGCTCAAAAATTGGAATAAGAGGGCCGTACGGGAACGGCTGCTTCCCCTGCGATAAGATGAAAAATCATAATGTACTTTTAATTGCAGGTGGACTGGGACTTGCGCCGCTTATGTCACTTATTAAGTATGTGCTGCATTACAGGGAAGACTACAAAGAGATTATGATAATATATGGTGCAGTAAACCCGGAAAGTATTTTATTTAAAGACGATGTTCAATATTTTAACAACCGGAGTGATATTTCGATATGTGTTTCGGTTGATAATCCTGACGATAAGTGGACGGGTGAGATAGGTGTCTGCACAAAATTAATACCAAGGGTCAATTTCCCGGCGGAAGATACATATGTTGTAGTGTGCGGACCTCCGGTTATGTATAAATATGTAGTAATGGAATTGGAAGAGAAGAAATATTCTCCTGAAAAAATATTCCTATCACTTGAAAGAAGAATGGAATGCGGGGTTGGCAAGTGCAACCATTGCCATATAGGAGACAAACTGGTTTGCGTTGACGGTCCTGTATTCAGTTTATGGGAAATCAAGAATTTAAAGGAGGCTATATAATGGGTAAGCCGAAAGTAGGTATTTTCGGGTTTACCGGCTGCGGCGGCTGTCAGCTTGAGATATTAAATCTGGAAGACCAGCTGCTTGACCTGGTAAGCGCAGTTGATATTGTCCATTTTACCGAAGCAATAACGGAACACAGCGATAACTACGAAATAGCTCTTGTAGAGGGTTCAATTACCACAGAACATGATGTTGAAAGAATAAAAAAAATAGGGGATACTGCAAAGATAGTAGTAGCAATAGGCTCATGTGCGGTTATCGGAGGTTTAAACTGCCTGAAGAACCTCTACGGATTGGAGAGAGCAAAAGAACTGGTATATGGTGATAAAAAAGACTGGATTGATTCTATAGAAGTAAAACCCGTAGACGAATATATTAATGTAGATTATTATGCAAGAGGATGCCCTCCAAACAGATTTGAGATAGTGGATATAGTAAGGTCCCTTATTATAGGAAGAAAACCGGAGATACCAAATTATCCGGTATGCGTGGAATGTAAAAGAAATGGAAATACGTGTGTATATGAACTGGGAATAACATGCATGGGTCCGGTCACCAGAGCTGGATGTAATTCCAGATGCCCCAACAGCACCAGTGGCTGTGAAGGATGCAGGGGGCCTGTGGACGAGCCCAATATAAATGCACAGAAAGATTTACTGGCAGAATACGGATTGACCGTTGAGGACATAATGGACAGATTCAATCTTTACAATGCATGTAAAACAATAACCAAGGATAAAGATAAAAGTAAATAATTATACCGGAGGTTTATTAATGGTAAGTAATTTAAACATAGAAGTTTCTCCAGTATCAAGAGTCGAAGGGCATGGAGATCTGGTAATAAATGTAAAAGATAAAAAAATTGAGAAGTTAATATTTAGAATACCCGAGTCGCCCAGGTTTTTTGAGGCAATGCTTGTTGGGAGAAATTATGACGAACCTTCACATATAACTTCAAGAATCTGCGGCATCTGTTCGGTGGCGCATACATGTGCATCAATTAAGGCAACCGAAAAAGCACTTGGAATACAACCAACCGAGCAGACCATAAATTTAAGAAAACTTGTGTATCACCACGAAAATGTCCAGAGCAATGTACTTCATGTATATTTT
Source organism: uncultured Actinomycetota bacterium (assembly GCA_964616545.1). Classification (GTDB taxonomy): domain Bacteria; phylum Actinomycetota; class Humimicrobiia; order Humimicrobiales; family Humimicrobiaceae; genus JAQVEM01. The sequence continues at coordinate 7,594 of CAZTUA010000023.1, forward strand.
CTGGCAGCGCCTGATTTTTTTGGTGTGGGAAGCGTAATCCCTCTTGTAGAGACCCATCCTGAAGTTGTAAACATTGCGCTTAGAACAAAAAAAATGGCAAATGATATGGTTAGGATTATAGGGGGAAGAGCTGTTCATCCGATAAGAACAGTAATCGGGGGCTTTACAGAACTGCCTGACGAAGAAGAAATGATGGAAATGAGAAAGATGCTTGAGTCTTCTTACCCTGATCTTGAAAAATCACTTGAAGTTTTAAAAAAAATAGATATACCAGATTTTGAAAGGGAAACAGAATACATTTCAATAAGCGATCCTGATGAGTATGCTCTTTACGATGGTAATATCAAATCTACCGATGGCTGGGAAATAGACGACCAGGACTATCTTGATAAAATAAATGAAAAAGTGGTCAGCCATTCAACGGCAAAACACTGCTGGGCAAATAGAGATTCTTATATGGTAGGCGCTCTGGCAAGGTTTAATAATAACTATGATAAGCTTACCGATAATGCAAAAAAATATGCCGCTGAACTTGGCCTTAAAGCTCCATGTTACAATACATTCATGAATAATATAGCACAATTTGTTGAGATTATTCACAGTGTTGATGACAGTATAAGATTAATTGATAAGATTCTGGAAGACGGCCTTGATAAAGAAAAAGCAATGGTGGATACAAAGCCTGAGTCTGGGAGGGGCGTTGGTGTGGTAGAAGCGCCCAGAGGGCTTCTTATCCATGATTATACATATAATAAAGGAAAAGTTGAAAAGGCCAATCTGATTATTCCAACAAATATGAATTATGCAAATATCGAAAAGGATATGCAGGCAATGGTTCCGGGAATAATAGATAAAAGCGAAGATGAAATAAGACTGGCATGCGAGATGCTTATAAGGGCCTATGACCCCTGTATATCATGCTCCACACACATGCTGGAAGTAAAGCTTATTAATAAATAAGTTAAAAAGCCTGCTTGCTTTTAACACAGCAGAGGATTGATTTTAACTTTCCAGGCCTGGATTTTAGAACAGGCTGAATGTATTAATAGGTTATAATTATTGTAGCCTGTTCCAGAAATTAAACGGATACAATTTCCGTGTCTTGCTTTAACAATCTATAGCCTATAGAATTAAAAGATCTCATCCTGTTATTCTTTATAATTATTTTATAGAAAAATGTATTGCTCTTATAAAAAAGATTCAGGTAACGACAGACTTACACTTGAAGATGTGAGAATAATTGGCTTTGGAAATAAATATAGATCCGATGATGGGATAGGCATAAGAGTGATAGAAGAGCTCAAAAAGCTGAGTTTTTTCAAGGATATAGATGCCATTGATGGTGGAACATCGGGAACTGATTTACTGTTTCTTGCAAAGGAGTGCAGGAAAATAATTATAATAGATGCAATAGACATAGGTGAGGATACAGGCGGGATAGCGCGCATAAAAGAGAGCGATATTGAGGATTTTATAAAAAAAGATTGCAGAAGTTTATCTCTGCATGACTTAAATCTGTCGGATATTTTAAAATTAATAAGGGCCCTGAAAATAAACATTGATATAACGATAATCGGCGTTAAGCCAGCAAGTACGGATCTGGGCGAAAATCTTTCGCCTGAAGTAGAAAGAAAAATTCCACAGATAATTTCAATGGTAAAAGAAGAAATAGCAGTTATAAAAAAACAGGATTAGTTTTTAAACGATAATAAAAGAAGAAGTAGAATAACCTGAGTCCCCCATGTAAAAAGTTCTTGAGAAACCGGTTTTATTGTAACATTAATAACATATTGTTATAATTTTGACATGCTAGCAGAGTATTAAGTATTTTCTAAAGGGGATTTGAAGTGTTTAAAGAACTGGATGATTTAAAGGATATATGCAGAAAAATAATCGAAAAATCTGATAAAATTAAGAGTATGGCGAATGGAGTCGTGAAAGCCCTGAATAAAATAAAATCTGAGACAGAGCAGGAGAATGCTGTAGAAAAAACTCTTGCAGTAAGAAAAGAACTGGCATCAATGTTTGTGCTGCATTCTGATATTGAAGATAGTTATCAGACATTGAAAAAGATAGTAAAATCCATAGAAAAATTAAACAGGTAAATCTTCACAAATTCAAGACAGCAGGCTAAAGATACTTGACTAAGTATCTTATATGTTTTAATATTATTAGTAACAATAATTACTATCAATTAGAGAAAGTCCGGGTTTAATGTAATAAAATAAATCTCAAATACAGGAATAATGAAATAACTGTATTTTAAAATAATTATAAGAAACCGGGGTGAAAAAAATGGGAAGAGTGTCAGAAGAAAAAGAAATGGGATTCTGGGAAGAAAGGCTAAAGGAACTTGGATATAAATCAACAAAACCCAGAAAGGTTATAATAGATATTTTAAGTAAAAAACCGAAGCTTTATAAAGCTGATGAGTTATTTCTTATGGCAAAAAAACATTATCCGGATATCGGTATTGCTACCCTGTACAGGACGCTGGAACTGCTGACAAGGCTTAATTTAATCTGCAAGATAAGCTTTGGAAGCGATAAATCTTATTACATGTTATCAAGAAATTGCAAAAAGGAAACCGCAGTATATATGATTTGTGAGAATTGCGGTGATGTTATCATAAATAGTGAATGCCTGCAAAATGCTATAAAGATCAGGATGACCGATGATGCGGAAAAACGCATTTTTGATAATTGCAGGTTAAAAATTGATAAATATCAGGTATTCTTCTCTGGCATATGCGATAAATGTTCTAATAAGAATGTATAATGGAGATTTCAGTTTCCTAGCATATTCTGGGAAGCTGCCCTGCGAAATTAAGATCAAGAATTCTCTTTGTGCCGAGTCTGGTAATTAGTGTGACTTTTCCTCTATCTGTCTGACCTTTTTTATTTTTTTTGACGACTTCACCTATAATACAGCTGCCTTTACCATACTTATTTTTTTTCATAACATCGAGAACGCAATCAGCATCTTTCCTGTCAGCAAAGATAACCATTTTACCTTCATTGGCGATATAAAGAGGGTCAAACCCAAGAAACTCGCATATTCCTCTTACTTCTTTTTTTACAGGAATAGCATCTTCATGTATTCTGATATCAGCGCCAGAAGTCGCTGCAAGTTCAAACAGTACAGAAGCAAGACCGCCACGTGTAGCATCTCTTAATGCATGAACATTGTCTGATATGGATGTTATATCACTTATAAGAGAGGAAAGGGGGGCGCAATCGCTGACGATACCGGTTTTAAAATTAAATTCTTTTCTTCCGGCCAGTATAGCTGCTCCATGCTCGGCGATACCACCATTTATCATAATAACGTCACCGGCCTTTATTTTACGCGGGTATATTTCCAGCCCGGGCGGAATAAAACCCAGGCCGGAAGTATTAATATAAATTTTGTCTGCACTTCCTTTTTCAACTACTTTGGTATCACCTGTAACCACGCGAAGATCCGTTTCATCTAAAACTTTTTCTATAGAAGATAATATTTTTATCAAATCTGGTACAGGAAAACTTTCTTCCAGAATAAGAGATAAGCTTAAAGCAGCTGGCTTGCATCCGGTAGTAACAAGGTCGTTTATTGTGCCGCAGATACTTAATTTGCCAATATCGCCCCCCGGAAAGAAAGGAGGATTTACCACAAAACTATCAGTGGTAAAGGCTAGTTTACCAGTGTTGCTGTTTAGAACTGCACTGTCTTCAAGCCTGTTTAAAATCTTATTTCCCAGGTATTTAATGATAAGATTATTTATGAGCTCTCCGGTTTTAATCCCGCCATCCCCATGAGAAAGCTGAATAATTTTATCTTTGAAATTTAGCTTATCAGTTTTTATATTTTTATTATTGTTTTTTTTATTTTTGCCTGGTTTCATTAGAATTCTTATTTAATGTTTGATTTTAAAAGGTATTTTAAAATGATTTATATCTTTAATGTTTCATATTTATAGAAAGCGGCACATGAACCTTCACTTGAAACCATACAGGGGCCTACTGGATTTTCAGGTCTGCATACTCTTGAGAAAAGGCTGCATTCAAAAGGTTTTTTTATTCCCTTTAAAACATTACCGCACTGGCAGCCCGGTGGCTCGAAGGATTTAATTTCTTTTACCGGAAAATGTGTTCTTGCATCAAATTTTGAAAAAATATTTTTAAGCTTTAAGCCGCTTTTGGGTATATTGCCGAGCCCCCTCCAAATAGAATCCGACCTATCAAAAACTTCATACATTAATTTTATTGCTTCAGGATTACCTTCTTTTCTCACTGCTCTAGTGTACTGGATTTCAACTTCTGAGACGGATTTCTTTAACTGTTTGATTATCATGTTTATGGATTCAAGTATGTCAGGGGGTTCAAAGCCGCTGATTACGCAGGGGGTGTTATAATTTTCGGAAATAAAATTGTATGGCATGCTTCCAATAATAGCAGAAACATGTCCGGGACAAAGGAAAGCATCTATTTTTACATCTTTATCTTTAAGGAGAATCTCCATGGCTTCCGGTATAAGTTTATGGGTGTTGTAAATAAAAAAATTATTAATTCTTTTTATGAGCGCTCTTTTTATAATAACCGAGGTAAGCGGTATTGTTGTTTCAAAACCAATAGCCAGAAAAACTACGTTTTTATCAGGATTTTCTGCGGCAAAATTAAGTGCATCGGCGGGGGAGTAACAGATATTTATATCTCTGCCTTCAGATTTTTTATTATAGAGACTTGATTTAGTTCCGGGTACGCGAAGCATGTCGCCAAAAGTAAATAAAGATATTTCATAATTGTCTGAAATTTCCAGAATTCTATCAATATCGGAAGCAGGAGTAACACAGACCGGACAGCCCGGTCCGCTTATAAGGTTTATGGTTTCAGGGATAATCTGCCTGATACCATTTCTGGAAATGGCCATGGTATGTGTTCCGCAAACCTCCATTATATTAACTTTATGGTCCGGCCTGTTATAGTTCAATGATTCAACCATATCTTTAATGTTCGCTGTCATCGAGATATTCCTTCCAGTAGTTTTCAATGGCTAACGCTTCATTTTTTTCGATCATCTGTATGGCGAATCCAGCATGAACCAGTACATAATCTCCTTTTCTGGCATCCGGTACAAGGGTTATATCAATTTCTTTTTTAACTCCCATGCTTTCTATTTCTGCTATATTTTTATTTATCCACAATATTTTTGCCGGTATTGCAAGACACATAAAGCCCTCTCCTAATCTGATTGTCCGGTAAAAGCAGCAATGTATGCCTGCCCAAGCGAAATACCTCCGTCATTTACCGGAACTTTAAAATTTGAGTATACCTTAAAGTTGTTCTTTTTCAATATGTTAAAACACTTTTTTAAAAGAAAATTATTCTGGAAAACCCCGCCGCTGAGTGCAATGCTTGTAATGCCCTGAATCTTTCTGAGTGACATGCATATTTCAAGTATTATATCTGTAAGGGAGTTATGGAATTTTGATGAAATTAAACCGGCCGGAGTATCATTAAGTATATCATTAAATATCTGATTGAAAATGTAATAGTCGTCTATAATATATATGTTATCATCTGCAGAATCGATTTTAATTTTATAACTGCTGTCAATTTTAAAATCAGCTGCCATTTCCAGATTTACTGCAGCCTCGCCTTCATAACTGGATATATGGGTACAGTTCAGAATAGAACTCACCGCATCAAAGAGTCTCCCCATGCTGGTGGTAATGGGGCTGTTAAATCCGGTTTGCATCTGACCGGTAATTGCTTCAACTTCGGCCGGGGATACTATTTTATTGTAAAATGGCAGGCTGTTATATAGAAACCGGAGAAAATTATTATCTCCGGTGTTCATTTTCTTCCAGAGATCATAAAGATAGGAAATTGCCATTCTGCAGGGCTTTTTTATGGTAATCTCGCCGCCGGGCAGTATTTTTTCCTGCAGATGTCCGATTCTTGTAAAATTTAAGTTTCTGTCAACAGTAAATATTTCGCTTCCCCAGATTTTCCCATCATCTCCATATCCTGTTCCGTCCCATGCGAAACCAGCTACTCTTTCATCGATACCATTTTCAGCAATAACGCTTGCAATATGCGCTTTATGGTGCTGTACCGCAATGAAATTACCGTTATTATTTTGATGTCTGGCAAATACGGTAGAGGCATAGGAAGGATGTTTATCGCAGGCAATCTTATCAATTTTATCAATGTTAAATATTTTTTTGTAATGATCAAATGAAGATCTGTAGAATTCAACAGATTCTTTATCATCAAGATCTCCAATATGCTGGCTGATAATTGCATAATTCTTTAACAAAAAGCAGAATGTATTCTTTTCATGGGCGCCTGCTGAAAATATAACCTGTTTACCGGTATCTTTCTTTAGCTTTACAGGGTAAGGAGAATAGCCCCTGGCTCTTCTTATAAGCATTTCTCTGCCGTCAAAAATCTTTATAACTGAATCGTCATACTTTGAATAAATATCCCGGTTATGGGTAAGAAAGTAATCACATATATTTTGCAGTTTATCCATGGCCTCAATATTATCAGATGCTATGGGTTCTTCTGACAGATTGCCGCTGGTCATAATAAGCGGCATATCAATATGATTAAACAGCAGATGATGTAACGGTGTATATGGAAGCATAACTCCCTCATATCTGTTATACATTGAAACATAACGGGACAGCGGGTAATTACCAGCTCTTTTCCTGACAAGCACTATCGGCGCTCTGGGAGAGAGCAGGCTGAGTATTTCCGTTTCATTCAGAAAGTAATATTTTTCAAGAAATTTTATATCTCCGGCCATTATTGCGAATGGCTTTGAGGGCCTCATTTTTCTTTTACGTATTTTTTTTACCGCATCATCAGATAGAGCACTGCAGGCTATCTGAAATCCTCCGAGGCTTTTGATGGCAATAATATGACCCTGCCGGATAAGATCTGCTGCGGAAATTATTGGATTTTTACGACCTGCTTTTTTACCGTATCTGTCAACAAGGGTCAATACTGGACCACACCTGTTACAGGCGTTAGGCTGGGCGTGGAACCTTCTGTTATCGGGATTATGGTATTCTTCAGAACATTGCCTGCACATAAAAAATTCCTTCATTGTGGTATTTGGCCTGTCATAGGGCATTTTTTTTATTATGGTAAATCTTGGACCACAGCTGGTGCAGTTGGTAAAAGGGTAATAATATCTGCGGGTATTTTTTTTATTATTAATATCCTTCAGACAAAGGTCGCAGGTAGCGATATCCGGAGATATAAGCTGAAATTTTTCTTCTGCAGATTTACTTTTTTCTATTTTAAAGTCACTGAAGATATTAAAGGGGATTTCTTTAACTTCTATATATTCAATGGCTGCTGCAGGGGGTTTTTGCAGTTTAATATCAGAAATAAATTTATCAAGTGTCTTTTTATCCGGAGAAGCTACTTTTATAGTAACACCTTCAGTTGTATTGGTGACAGTACCGTTAAAACTATACTGGCGGGCAAGCCTGAAAATAAAGGGTCTGAAGCCTACTCCCTGCACAATGCCTGATATATTTATTTCATAAATTTTTAAGCTATTTTGACTGTTATATATCATATTTAAAATCGTTGATATTTTAACAGTAATATTGAAGTAAAGCTATCGAAGTAAAAAAGTATTTACCTGGCCAAAGGTTATTTTTTAAATTAAACCAAAAAATTTTATAATTTGTATTATATATAGCATTAGGATACAGAGGGGAAATTTTATTAAAAAAGTAAGCCATTTTTTAATGATGTACTGTGTGTTTATGGTATAATACTCAAAAATTAATTTATTAAGAAATGAAAGGGCGGAAAGTTTCCGCGGGACAGACAGATGATTGAAAGTGTTATTTTTGATTTTGACGGCACGCTGGCAGACTCAAGTTTTGCTATTAAAAAGTTAAATAATTATTTTATTGATAAGTATAAAATTAATAGAACGGACAGTGAGGATTTAAAAAGAATAAGTGCGCTTCCGTTGAGGCAGAGATTTAAAGAGCTGGGAATACCTTTTTATAAGCTGCCTTTAATGTCTCTTGAAGCAATAAAAATATACTCCTCCTTTATAGATGAAATAAAAATAATTGAAGGAATCCCGGATATTTTAAAAAAACTGGCAGAAATAGATATGGACATGAATATACTGTCATCAAATTCTGTTAGAAATATCAGGCAGGTTTTACAGAAAAACAACCTGAATTTCTTTTCGGAAGTATATTCTGCCTCAAAAGTACTGAAAAAGGATAAAACTATAATTAAGTTGCTGAAGAAGAAAAATCTACCAAAAAATAGTGTTGTGTATGTGGGGGACCAGCTGGAAGATATCAATTCATGCAAGAGGATAAAGGTTAAAGTGGTAGCGGTATCATGGGGATATGACCCTGTAGATCTGTTAATGCAGGGAGAACCAGATTATTTATGCAGAAAACCTGCTGATTTATATAAATACTTAATTTCCGGGAAAATTTAGGGAAAAGTCTATTTTTATTGTAATAGTATGAAAATAAAAGTATCATATATGAAATTTTTTAATTAATATTTTATTGACATAAATGGGCGAAATAGTTGTAAAAGAGCTTGGCGAGTATGTTCCCGGAAAGTTTAACAGTCTTAACCTGAACAAAATAAAGGAATTTATAACAGTTCCTTATTATATAGAATGGTACAGAACGGAAGAATCAAAAAAAATATTTCCTCTGATTTTACAGGAACTTTCTGATTTAAACCCCACAAATTTTAAAATACCCGGAATGATTACAAGAAATCCATTTTTTGACCATGCCCGGATAAAATACTTTATCGCATACAAAAACCAGAAACCAGCCGGCCGGATAGCAGCATTTGTGGATTATAATTACAAAGAAGAGGGGAACAGAACGGTAGGGTGGGTAGGTCTTTTTGAATCCATAGAAGACAGTGAAGTTGCCGGAAGGCTTTTTGATAAAGCAATAGAATATCTTAAAAAGAATTCATGTAAAAGGATTATAGGGCCGGGAAAATTTAATGCAGCTGGAGAAGTGGGCCTTTTAATTAAAGGATTTGAGAATAGCCCCTATTTTATGGAGCCCTACAATGCCCCGTATTATAAGGAGTTTTTCGATGTTTCCGGCTTTAAAAAAGAAAATGACTGGTACAGTATTAGCACTGACAATATTCTTTCCGGGGATTACATGAATAAAATAAGCAGATTGTCAGATAAGATCATGAACAGTAGAAGGTCAGAAAAGTTTAATAGCTACATAATCAGAAATATTGATTTTTCGAACCTGGAAAGGGAAATAGAGGTTATAAGGAATCTGTATAATCCAATATGGGATGAGGGCAGTCATCCGCAGCAGGTATATATGACAGATAAAGAATTTTATACTCTTGCAACCGGTTTAAGGGAAATAACTACCGAAGAGATGGTATTCATAGTTGAAAAGGAAAATGAACCAGTTGCAATTTCGGTAAATCTTCCAGATATTAATGAGGCAATTACATATTATGACCTGAAGAATCCTTCTATTCCTGGAAGTAAAATTTTAAATTTCAGGGATATTAAAAGGGATTTATCTATATTTATCAGTATAAAGAAAAGACTCAAGCATAAAAATTTTAGCAGAATGAGATTTCTTATTCTCGGAATAAAAAAAGACCATAGAAAAAACGGAATTGACTTCAGGCTGTACTGGATGATTAAAAAGGCAGCCATGGAGATGGGGATAACGCACGGTTCTGCATCTCAAATGGCGGATGTAAACATAGATATAGTAAATCCTATTTTTAAACTCGGAAAGATTGCTTTTACATGGAGGGTTTACAGCCTGGATATTTGATTTAAAATAAATCCCCCTCCCCCTGCGATAAGAATAATAATACAAAAACTATTTAAAACCCACCTTTTATAAAAACACTTGACTTATTATAAATAAAGAATTATTATAAATATATAAACATTATAGTATTATAACGATACTAAATCTAAAAACTTTATAAATTATTAAAAAAATTAAAGCGGGATTTAAGATTGAATAAAAAAATTGCAAATCTAACAAAAATATTGACCGGGAATAATATCAAACCTTCATACCAGAGAATTAAGATAATGGAATATCTCGTTGACAGAAGAAATCATCCTGCTGTTGATAAAATTTTTAATGACCTTGTAAAAGAAATACCTACTTTATCAAAGGCAACTGTATATAACACACTTGATATATTTAAAAAAGCAAAACTTGTTAGAGTAATATCAACTGGAGATAATCAGACAAGATACGATGCTAATGTTGAAAATCACGGCCATTTTCAATGTGAATCATGCGGACGCATCTATGATTTCCCGATAAATATTGATAATCTGCAGGAAGATTCATTAAAAAATTTTAAAATTTTTGAGAAAAATATCTATTTTAAAGGCATATGCCCCGAATGCCTTAATAATAACAAATAAAACAAGGAGTAAAAATCATGGAAGAAGAAAATGTAAACAAGATGCCATTAATTGGCGAACCGGCACCATCATTTAAGGCTGTGACCACGCAGGGTGAAATAAAATTCCCTGGAGACTATAAAGGGAAATGGGTTATCCTTTTCAGCCACCCGGCAGATTTTACGCCGGTATGCACTACAGAATTTATGACCTTTGCATCAATGATAGATGAATTTAAATCTATCAATACCGAGCTTATTGGTCTTTCGGTAGACTCACTGTATGCCCATATTGCGTGGTTAAGAAAAATACAGGAGCTGGAATGGAAAGGATTGAAGAATATAGAAGTGACATTTCCGCTTATAGAAGACATCAAAATGGAAGTGGCTAAAAAGTTTGGCATGATACAGCCGGGTCAATCTTCAACCCAGGCAGTCAGAGCTGTATTTGTTATAGACCCTGAGGGGATAATACGGACCATTTTATATTACCCTCTTTCTACGGGTAGAAACTTCGATGAAATTAAAAGAATTATCATAGCTCTGCAAAAAGCAGACAAAGATGGTGTTGCTACTCCGGCGGACTGGAGACCTGGAGAGGATTGCATAGTTCCAACCCCTGGTTCATGCGGTACAGCAAAAGAAAGAATGGAAAGCAAGGACGATAATATTTATTGTCTGGACTGGTTCATGTGTTTCAGGAAAGAAAAATAATTTAAACCTGACATTGATTTCTGATGGAATATGAAACCCGGGCAGGGCATATAATTAAATATATTTCCTGCACGGTTGAGTTTTACCCGGAAAAGTTCTTAAATATCCTACTCTGAGGCGGCCTCACTATCGGAGTTTCCGTCTCCGCTATCCTGTAAATCACCAGCGTCTATCAGCGCAATAGCTCCGAGTGTGGATACGTTATTAAAGTCAAATGTCTTTGAGGAAGAAATAACGAGTTCGGTGGTGTCAAGATTATCAGTGTCGAGTATTGAAACCGTAAACCCGAGCACGTCTTCATCTTCCGGCATATAGTTTGTAAAATTATACCAGGGTAAACTTACTTCCAGGATATATCCGTTTCTGGTTCTTGCCGGGGCAATTGTGGTGCCTCTGGGAGGTGCATTTGTGGGCCAGTTCATAAATGATTCAGCCGGTATACCTGCAAAATTACCCGGAGAAAAATCAATCTGGTAATCATCGCTGTTATAAAATGTAATCTGCATATCTCCTTCAAGTTCGGTATCAAATACAAGGGTTACGCTATCACCTTTATTTATCTGATTGCCTGTGTAATTCTGGCTAAATACGTCATCAATAACATGTATGGCAAAATAAAAATTGTCGTCATCCCAGCATGAATAAAATGTACCGGAAATATCAGTATGTGTGGTATAATTTTCCTTTTTAATAGTAGGCGCAAAAGATGAAAAACTCTCAAATTTATCCCATTCCTGAATTATTCCGTCTATGACGGGAGGAGTGTAGCACTTGTAAGAAAAAATAGGTACCCCGGTAGGAATAGTATTATTGGTTCTGAAAACGGACTGATCTATAACATTATTTTTCTTTTCTTCTATATCCACGCTTACCGGAGTTTCATTTTCAGGTTCGATCTTATACGCTACGGTAAAGTTAATGGTATTTGATTCAGCAATAATATTGTCGTTATCATCTAATAGAAGGGCTACAATTTCATACTCGCCCGAGCTGCCGGGATTCCAGTTATATTCATATGGCGGTAATGTAAAAGTTTTTATCTCGCTTCCATTTACCATCACTTTTATTATATAATCCGTACTTTCAGCTTCTTTTGCTCTTATTTTTACCGGTACAGTTTCATTTTGATTGATAAAATCAAAAATCTGACCACTGGAGGGTGAAGCGATAAATAAAGAATATTTTATATCATTTTCAGTATTTTTCGGTGTTCCGGAAAAAAAAGTCAGCGGAAGGCAGCTCCTAACTGAAAAAAAAATTATAACTGCAATTATTGATATTAAAACGAATAATATATAGGGAATTTTATCTAACAGGAAGCTGCGCTTTTTATGAACTTTTTTCATTCTTTTGTTCGTTCCTTTCCTCTGCTACTTTCTGGGCTAAATTTGGTGGCAATTCTTCATAGTGAGAAAATTCTTGTATAAACCTTCCTCTTCCCTGAGTAAGAGAAGTCAGGTCAGTTGCGTAGTTAAATGTTTCAGACTGGGGTATCTGAGCTCTGATTAGCTGTTTTTTATTATCTGCAGGTGTCATTGAGATAATTTTTCCCCTTTTTGAGTTTACATCACCAATTATATCTCCCATATATTTTTCAGGCACGGTTATTTCAAGCTCCATGACGGGCTCAAGAATAACAGGTGAAGCTTCCTGCATGCCCTTTTTAAAAGCCATTGATGCTGCTATTTTAAAGGCCATTTCTGATGAGTCTACAGTATGATATGAACCGTCATAAAGATTTACACTGATATCTACTACCGGACATTCTGCCAGGACCCCTTTCTGTAATGCTTCCTTTATACCCTTTTCAACACCGGGTATATATCCTTTTGGAATTGCTCCTCCAAATATACTATCCTTGAATTCAAAGCCTCCTCCGCTCTGCAGCGGTTTAATCTCAATAAAGACATGTCCGTATTGCCCTCTGCCGCCGGATTGCTTCTTGTACTTATATTCGGCTTTTGCTTCTTTTCTTATTGTTTCCTTATATGCTACATCGGGTGTGAAAAGCTCAATATCGACATCAAATTTTTCTTTTAATTTTTCTTTTGCGATGGACAGGTGAAGTTCTCCCATTCCCCAGATGATACTCTGATGCACTTCAAGGTTCATTTCGTGCCTTATTGTAGGATCTTCCTGTATTATTTTAGAAATGCCGTTGCTTATTTTTTCTTCATCGCCCTTGCTTTTTGGTATAACAGCTTTAGGAAGAGCAGGCGGGAAGTATTCCGTTCCGGGTATCTTAAAAGGTTTTTCCTGCGTGGAGATGGTATCATCGTTTGAAATATCCATAATTTTAGAAACAGCTACGATATCCCCGCACGAAGCCTCATTAATATCACTCTGATCTTTACCCTGGAGTTTAAATAAATTAGTAAACTTATATGTTTTTTGCGGACCTGAAACATAATAACTTTCATTTACCCTGAAAGTTCCTGAAAAAATCCTAAATATTGATAATTTTCCTATATATGGGTCTGCCATTGTTTTAAAAACATATGCAAGCGGGGGACCGTCCGGAGAAGGTTTTATTTCGGTTTCGCTATTTTCTTTCAGGTCGTTTGCTTTTACGGGCTGGATATCAAGGGCAGAAGGAAGAAGAGAATTTATATAGTCCATCAGGACATCTATGCCGGTATTTCTGGTTGCCGAGATTGCAAACACAGGTACAACTTTTCCTTTTACGACTGCCTTTTTAAGTACATCATTTATTACATTATCATCTATCTTTTCTCCCTCGAGATATTTATTAAGAAGTTCGTCATCTGTTTCTACTATGGATTCTATTAATTCATTATGGTGATTTTCAATCTGGTCTTTGATTGATTCATCTACGGGAATATTTGAACCAGCGGGATTTTTATCTTTATATTCATAAGCACTGTTCTGAAGCATGTCAATAATTTGAGAAAATTTTTCCCCGCTGTTAGCGGGCACTGTAATGGGAACAAGGTTTAAGTTATAATCTTTTTTGATGTCTTCTATTGTTTTAAAATAGTCAATGTTTTCAAGATCAAGCTTATTAAGCACAAAGAACATCGGCCTGGGGTTTTTAGCAAGCAGCTCTATGACCAGTTCAGTGGGCGCCTGAACTCCGGATTTTGCATCAATGACTAAAAGTGCGCTGTCTATAACTTTTAAGGACGCCTGTGTCTGACCGATAAAATCCATATAACCCGGACAGTCAATAATGTTGATATTAAAGTCTTTCCATCTATAATTTAGAACACTTGAACTAATGCTAAAACCTTTTTTAGTTTCAAGTGGATTATAATCCGAAATGGTATTTTTGGCTCCAATAGTTCCCAGTCTATCAGTAGCTTTAGAATTGTATAGAAAGCATTCTGCCAGTGAAGTTTTACCGGTTCCGTTTCCGGAAATTAAACCTATTACTTTGTTGTTAGAACAACTTTTACTGTCCATTAAGATCCTCCCAAAAATGTGTAATTTATTATAACAGTATGGGTAATAGAAGAAATATACCATAAAAAATATTATGTGTAAAAAACAATATTAACCCACCCGGAACCAGTAGAAAAGCAGCTGTGTTGTTATATTTTTGCAATTATTTATATGATATAATTTAAAGTTGTTTATTTTTAGCATGCAGAGATGTAAAATAATTTACTTTAGCATCAGGCAAAATAATTAAAAAAGTCAGGAGGTTATTATGACTGTAGGAGTTATTGTAGCGCTGGCAGTGCTTTTGGGGTTAGCATTGTTAATTATTCTGGTTACAATAGGGATATATAACTCTATAGTTTCTTCAAGGAATAAAGTTGACAACTCGTGGCATCAGATTGATGTACAGCTCAGGAAAAGATATGATCTGATACCCAACCTGGTAGAGACTGTTAAGGGTTATGCGAAACATGAAAGGGAAACTCTGGAAAGTGTGATCAAGGCAAGAAAAATGGGTATTGAAGCACAGACAGTAAAAGAACAGGCAGACGCTGAGAACATGATAACAGGTACGCTGAAATCATTGTTTGCCCTGTCAGAGAATTATCCGAATCTTAAAGCTGACCAGCATTTTTCAAAATTAATGGAGCAGCTTAATGGAATTGAGAGCAATATTGCATACTCCAGACAATTTTATAATGACATGGTTATGAAATTTAATACCAGGATACAGACATTTCCCGGAAATATATTCTCAAAATTATTTAATTTTAAGTCAAAAGATTATTTTGAAATAGAAGAAACTGAAGCGAGGGGACCGGTAAAAGTGGAATTCTAGCAATGGATAAAAAGAATACCGGGTAATAAACGTAAATTTAAAAAGAGCGTGATATAAACAATGTATGAACATATTGCTAAAAATAGGACGAAGTCAGTATTTATAATAGCCGGGTTTGTGATATTCATAACAGTTATGGGTTTTGCGCTGGGCTATTATATTGACTATCGTTATGGTATCGGCAGCTATAATTCATTTATTTTTATGATTATCGCGCTTATAATTGCTATTATTGCCAGCTTTTCCAGCTATTATTATAGTGATAAAATCGTGCTGGGCCTTACAGGAGCAAAACCGATATCAAGAGGCGAGAACCCCAGGATATATTATATGGCAGAAGGGCTTTCGATAGCGGCTGGCCTGCCAATGCCCGGAATATATATAATAGAAGATAAAGGCATGAATGCTTTTGCCACGGGGCGCAATCCCCAGAATGGCGTAATTGTTTTTACCCGTGGTCTTCTGGACAATCTAAATGATGAGGAGCTTAAGGGTGTTATATCACACGAGTTATCCCATATAAAAAATTACGATATATTGCTGGGTACGGTAGTGGTAATATTTGTGGGCATGCTTTCCATTATAAGTAATATTGTATTGAGGAGCTTCTTCTTTGGCGGAAGAAGAAGAACAGGCAGGAGCTCGGGCGGAGGTATCCTGTCTATTATATTTCTGGTTGTGGGTTTATTGCTTTTAATTCTCTCGCCCTTGATTGCCACTGTAATAAGACTGGCAATAAGCAGGAACAGGGAATATCTGGCAGATTCAACAGGAGCTTTAATATCAAGATATCCTGCCGGTCTGGCAAACGCATTGAGAAAGATAAGCAAATACAGCGAAGTCAGAACTGCCAGCAATGCTACCGCTCATTTATTTATCGCAAATCCATTTGGAAGCAAAACAAAAGCATTATTCAGTAATTTAATTAACACGCACCCTCCTACAGAGGAAAGAATAAAAAGGCTTGAGAACATGTCTTTAGGAGTGGGAGTATGATAACAGGAGGTATTTAAAATATGGAAAAAGGAACATTAAAAGTTAAATCAGGACTGGCCCAGATGTTAAAAGGCGGAGTAATAATGGATGTAACTTCACCCGGGCAGGCAAAAATAGCGGAAGAAGCAGGAGCTGTATCAGTTATGGCGTTAGAAAAGATTCCTGCTGATATAAGAGCGGAAGGCGGGGTGGCAAGGATGACAGATCCTGAAATTATATTAAAAATAATGGATACAGTATCAATTCCGGTAATGGCTAAGGTAAGAATAGGGCATTTTGCGGAGGCACAAATTCTGGAATCTATAGGAATTGATTATATAGATGAGAGTGAGGTACTGACTCCGGCTGATGAGAAAAATCATATAAATAAATGGGATTTTAAAGTGCCATTTGTGTGCGGTGCCACAAATCTTGGAGAAGCTTTGCGAAGAATAGGAGAAGGTGCCGCTATGATGAGAACCAAAGGAGAAGCCGGTACGGGAGATGTCATTGAAGCTGTGAAGCATATGAGAAGCATAAAAGACGGGGTAGCAAGAATTGCCTCTCTGCCGGTGGAAGAGCTAATGGCTGCCGCAAAGGAGCTTGGAGCGCCATATGATCTGGTTTTATACGTACATAAGAATAAATGTTTGCCGGTTGTTAATTTTTCCGCAGGCGGAATTTCCACTCCGGCCGATGCAGCAATGATAATGCAGCTGGGCGCAGACGGCATATTTGTTGGCTCAGGAATATTTAAATCAAAAAATCCGTCAAAAATGGCCAGAGCAATTGTTGAAGCAACAACCCATTACAATAATCCGGAAATTCTGGCAAAGGTTTCAAGGGGCCTGGGGGCTCCGATGAGCGGTACTGCTATTTCCGAACTTTCAGAAGAGCAGGTAATTTCTAACAGGGGATGGTAAAAGGGAATTGAGTTTTAAAATAGGTGTTCTCTCTCTTCAGGGGGCATTCAGAGAGCATATAATTAAAATAAACGATTGCGGGGATGATGCAGTAGAGGTAAGAACCCCGGAACAGCTAAAATATATTGATGGTCTCATTATCCCCGGTGGTGAGAGTACGACAATAAAAAAATTACTGAACAAGTATAAGTTTGAGAATGAACTTGATAAATTTTATGAACAGGGTAAGCCTATTTTCGGAACCTGCGCAGGGTTAATTCTTCTGGCCGAGAATATAGAAGGAGAAGGCAGAGGCCTGGGTTATATAGATATCAGTGTAAAAAGAAATGCTTACGGGCGGCAGGTGGATAGTTTTGAAGAGTTTGTAGAGATGAACCCTGACCTGAGTGATAATGGATCAGAGGAAAAAACGAATAAAATAAAATTTAAGTCTATTTTTATCAGAGCGCCAAAAATTATAAATGCAGGTAAAGATGTAAAAATAATGGCATCGCTGAACGGGGAAGCGGTGCTGGTGAGGAGCCATAATATTATTGCGTGTACGTTTCACCCTGAATTAACCGGTGATCCGGGTGTGCACCTGTATTTTAAAAATATGATTAAAAACTACAGAGGGGAAAATTAATATGTCAGGACACTCAAAATGGCACTCAATTAAACATAAAAAAGCAAAGGAAGATGCAAAACGGGGGAATATTTTTGGCAAATTGAGCAGAAATATAATTGTGGCCGTAAGAGAAGGCGGCGGCGGTGACCCCAAAGACAATATAGCCCTTGCCAATGCTATTGCAAAAGCCAAGGAATATAATATGCCTCAGAATAATATTGAAAGAGCAATAAAAAAAGGAACAGGTGAGATAGAGGGGGAGAATTATGAGAGTATATTATATGAAGGATATGGACCCGGGGGAATAGCGCTGATAATTGAAGTAATGACGGAAAACAGGAACAGGACTGCTTCCGATATAAGAAATATTCTGGGAAGATATAACGGTTCACTGGGAGAAAGCGGAAGTGTAAGCTGGCAGTTTGAAAAAAAGGGTGTAATAATAGTTGGTAAAGAAGATATTAAAAATGGAGAAGAATTTATGTTAGATGTCATTGATAAAGGCGCGGAGGATATAGATGAAGATGATGAAATATATGAGATAAAAACATCCCCGGCTGATTTTATAAAAGTTAAGGAAGCCCTAGCAGGTAAAAATATAAAAATAAAATCAGGTGAGCTGGTTTTCGTGCCGAAAACAACTGTTAAGTTATCAAAAGATGAAAGCAGCAGCGCATTAAAACTAATAAATGCGCTGGATGATCATGATGATGTCCAGAATGTAAACACAAATCTGGAAATAACAGATGACATATTAAATGAAATATAGATACAGGAAATGGTAAATAATAAAATAAGGATACTTGGAATAGATCCCGGACTTGAAATAACCGGGGTAAGCATGCTTGATGTAGATTGCGGAAAATATCAGCCGCTGTATTCGAACTGCATAATAACAAAAAGAGAAAAACCAATATGTGATAGGCTGGAAAAAATTTATCTAAAAATTGACAATATTATAAAAGAATACCAACCGGACTGTATGGCAATTGAGAAGATTTTTTTCAATATAAACACAAAAACAGCCATGGATGTAGGTCAGGCAAGAGGTGTTTCGATTCTGGCGGGAAGCATCAATAAAATCAAAATATATGAATACACACCGCTTGAGATAAAACAGGCTGTTGCAGGTTACGGGAAAGCATCAAAAAGCCAGATAAAGTATATGCTGCAGGTTATTCTGAGGGTCAAGGAAAGTTTTTTCCCAAAAAAAGATGATGCATGGGACGCTATGGCCGCTTCTGTGTGTCATGCCAGTAATGCAAAGTTTAAAGAGAAAGTAGAAGCTTTGAGAGATACAGGAAAAAAATAATGATTGCAAAAATTTTTGGTAAAATAATAAAAAAGTCACCTTCAAGCATAATAGTAAAAACAGGCGGGATAGGATTTGAAGTATTAATATCAGGAAGAACATTTGAGAAAATACCAGAAACAGGTTCAGATGTTGAGCTGGATATATACACACATGTAAGAGAAGAAGAACTGAAACTGGTAGGTTTTCTGGATATCGGTGACAAAGATTTTTTCCTGAAATTATTAAGCGTTTCGGGGATTTCAGTTAAAATAGCCCTGAGCGCGCTTTCTATTTACAGCGGGAATGAAATTGGAAGAATAATAATGGATAGAGAGGTAGATCTTTTGAGAAGGATACCCGGAGTCGGGCTAAAGCTTGCAGAAAGAATGATACTGGAACTTAAAAATAAAATTGAAGATGATAGGATGGCAGAAATTGCAGGTGGAGCTTTTAAAGAAAATGAAAAAATACGCGAAGTAAAAGAAGCTTTAAAAACTCTCGGATATAATTCAGCTGAGATAACAAAAGCGTTATCCGGGTTAAAGATTGAGATTATTGATAGTAAAAAAACCGAAGAAATACTGAAACTGGCACTTAAAGAAATCTAAAATAAAGGGAGAATTGGAGAAGTTACCGGTGAATAAATATGGATGAAAAAATAAATAAGGACAATGATATAAACCCTAAGCACCTGAAAGTTGATACAGAGCTTGATAAAAGCCTGCGCCCGCGCTGTATATCAGAATTTATTGGTCAGAAAAAAATAATAGAAAATCTATTGGTTTTTATTAAATCTGCTAAAAAAAGAAAAGAACCCCTGGATCATGTTATTTTATCGGGACCCCCGGGACTTGGTAAAACATGTCTTGCGGAGATAATCGCAAATGAACTGGGAGTGGGATTTAGAATTACTTCCGGTCCGGCCATAGAAAGAGCGGGCGATCTTGCGGCAATATTGACCAATCTCGAAAAATTTGACGTATTATTTGTAGATGAAATTCACAGATTAAATAGAAGCATTGAAGAAATTTTATATCCGGCAATGGAAGATTACAAGCTTGATATAATAATAGGTAAAGGCCCTTCAGCAAAATCAATCAGAATAGATATAGAACCTTTTACAATAATAGGAGCAACAACAAGAATAGGACTGGTAGCACCGCCCCTGAGAGATAGATTTGGTGTAAATATAAGACTGGATTATTACGATAAAGGAAGTATTATAGAAGTTATTTCAAGATCAGCCAGTATCCTCGGTATAGAAATAACAGGAGAAGGTTCAGAAATTATAGCGGGGAGAAGCAGGGGAACACCCAGGATTGCAAACAGGCTGCTGAGAAGGGTAAGGGATTATGCTCTGATGTACAGCGACAGTGTGATAGATAAAGATATAGCAGAGAAAGCACTGGGAAAGCTGGATATAGATAAAATGGGCCTGGATGTGGTGGATAAAAAAATATTAAATACTGTAGTCGTAAAATTTAACGGCGGCCCGGTGGGTGTGGGGACAATAGCAGCTTCAATAGGAGAGGAAGCAGATACAATAGAGGATGTTTATGAACCATACCTACTGCAGTTAGGATTTCTGAAAAGAACATCAAAGGGCAGAGTAGCCACAGGCCGTGCTTTTAAATATATGGGAATACGTAAAGAAGAGTATCCAAAACTTTTTAAGAATATGCCGGAAAATGAAGATTGAACTGTTTGACTACGAACTTCCCCAAAAATTCATAGCCCAGGAACCATTGCTGCAGAGAGATGAATCAAAACTTTTAATACTTGATAAAAAAACCGGCGGAATAAAACATGATATATTTAATAATCTGTTGTCATATATGGGCAAAGGAGACGTTCTTGTTCTGAATGAAAGCAGAGTCCTAAAGTGCAGGCTAAAAGGAATAAAAGAAAATACCGGAGCCTCTATTGAATGCTTTGTCCTTGAAAAATTACAGAATGATGAGTGTATGGTTCTGCTAAAACCGTCAAAAAGACTCAGGCCCGATGATAGAGTGATTATAGGAAAATATTATTTCATAGTTAAGTCCAAACTGGATTACGGCAGAGCAGTGGTAAAGTTCAATTTTCCGGTAAGTGAAATTTTTAGGGAATGCGGAAAGGTACCGCTTCCTCCTTATATAAAAAATACAGAAATTAAAGAAAATCAATATCAAACTGTATATGCAAGTAAAGAGGGCTCAACAGCTGCACCGACGGCAGGACTTCACTTTTCAAAAAGACTGATAAAAAAATTAAAAGATAAAGGGATTATATTTGCAAAATTAAGCCTTGACATAGGAATTGATACGTTCAGGCCGATAGTGGTGGATGAAATAGAGAAACACAGGATGCACAGTGAACGATATTTTATTAGAGATGAAGAGGCTAAAAAGATAAGGCTTGCAAAAAGCAATGGAAAAAAAATCACAGCTGTAGGCACAACAGCAGCAAGGGTTCTTGAAACTTTAATGTCGAAAAAGGGTGACATAACAGGAGACAGCGGAACAACAGATATATTTATTCATCCCGGCTACCGGTTTAAAGCTATTGACCGGCTAATTACTAATTTCCATTTGCCCAGGTCAACTCTTCTGGTGATGGTATGTGCATTTGCAGGCAGAGAGAATATTTTAAAAGCTTATGGAGAAGCCAAAAGAAATGATTACAGATTTTATAGTTTCGGGGACTGCATGCTGATAAAGTAACCGGAGTTCTGCAGAAACATGATTTTATCCTCTAATAAATTATTCAATAAATATCAAAGGAAATCTCTGAGGTTCACTTCGGGAAATGAAAATTTTCCACTCTTAAAAACTTTTAAACAGGCATCAACTACATCAGGGTCATAAAGTTTGCCTTTGTTTGTTTTAATTTCGTTTAGAGCAGCTTTAATACCCAGTGAAGGCCTGTACGGTCTGTGGGAACACATTGCCTCTACCACATCGGCAACTCCTATAATTTTTGCTTCAAGTGATATCTCTCTGCCTTTTAAACCTGCAGGGTAACCCGATCCGTCTTCTCTTTCATGATGCTGCAGGATTACATTTTCAACAGGGAACCTGAAATTAATATTTTTGATTATATTAAATCCTGTCTGTGGATGAGATT
Organism: uncultured Actinomycetota bacterium; assembly: GCA_964616545.1. GTDB lineage: Bacteria > Actinomycetota > Humimicrobiia > Humimicrobiales > Humimicrobiaceae > JAQVEM01. The sequence goes on from CAZTUA010000023.1 coordinate 29,864, forward strand.
TTATTATATTAAATTCTACATCAGATAGACTTGCCGGTTTTGATAGAATTGACGGCGGTATATTTATTTTACCTATATCATGAAGCTGGGCCGCAATTTTAATAAATTTTATTTTTTCATCATCAAGTTTTAGTTCTTTTGCTATTTCCACAGAAAGCAATGTTACTCTTTTTTGATGGCCGGATGTGTAGGGGTCCCTTGTTTCCACTATTGATGAGAGAGTGTTTATGATATTATCAAGTGTTTTTTCCAGCTCATGGTATGTATTCTTTCTTTCGGTTATATCGGTAAAAATACCAAGCATGTACTTTATTTTTCCATCGTCTCCCCGCAGGGGTTTTAAAGAAACTTCAACCCAGAATTTCTTACCTTTTTTGTTTGCAAATGGCAACTCAAGGTTATTAACGCCCTTACTTAGAGCAATTTCAAGGTTTGGAGTATATATATTTTCCATTCCCTTTATCCAGTACGGCCTCGGCGGTTTAGTTCCAATTATTTCTTTTGCGGTAAAACCGGTTAATTTTTCAAATGCGGGGTTTACATACCTCATTGATTTATCAATATTCATGACATAAATAGGGCTGGGCGAATTTTCAAGAATGCTCTGGCTGAACTCCTCGCTTTCTTTAAGACGGCTATCTATTGAACGCTTCCTGGTGGTTATATCCCTTGATATCCCCATGGTTCCCAGTACATTGCCTTCTCTGTCATACCACGGTATTTTACTGGCACTAATCCAGTGCTCTTTACCCTTATATGTTAATTTATCTACTTTATCAATTATAGGCCTGTGTTCTTTCATAGCCTGCTTTTCATCGCTGGAATACTCTTTTGATCTATCATCGGGGAAGAAATCAAAATCTGTTTTTCCGATAATATTTTCAGGCTTACTGCCCAGAAAATCAGCCATAGCTCTATTTATCATTATAAATCTATTTTTTTTATCTTTTATGTAAATGTAATCAGGAATATTATCTATAAATTCCTGGAGCAGGTAATATTGATTTATCTGCTCTTCGAACTTACGGCTGCCTTCATTTAAGGGGAGTCTGTTTTTAACTGTTGTTTTATTTTTACCGGTTTTGTTCATCAGATACTTTCCTAAAAACTGTATTTTATAATGGTTTTGTAAATTATATTACAATTTTAAATATTTTTAAATTAAGCAGGAATTGGAGAAATTAAAATATATAATATTTAAATAAAGGTTAACGATAAAAATAGTATTTCTTTATTTTTTAGAAATAATTTATATAATAACCTGTAAATCTATTATAAATGCCGGAATATTAAAAATAATCTGATATACGGATAGTTAATCAGACTTAATGCTGATTGCAGCAAAAGGGGAAGTAAAATATGCCAGAATATGGAGCAGGGAGCAGCACTGATAATTTTAAATAAAAAAGTAATACAAAAAAACGGGGGTAAGAATTGATTAATACAATAGTGTGGTCACTTATAATCTTTGTTGCAAGGATTATAGATGTTAGTCTTGGCACAATCAGGGTGAATATGATAATAAGAAGGAAAAAGACGATTGCCGCTTTAATAGGCTTTGTAGAGGTTACCATATACATAACAATTATAGTGAGGATAATAAAAGATATTGATAATATTTACGGCATTCTTACGTACGGAGCAGGATTTGCAGTGGGAACGGTTATCGGAATTATGATATCTGAAAAAATGTCACGCGATTTGATAAGCACAAATATAATTTCCAGAAAGTGCCATAATGAAATAAAAATGCTGCTTTCAAAAGAAAACTTTGGTTTCACATGTTATAAAGGTGCCGGAAGGGAAGGTGAAGTAGAAATTATCAATGTTGTCTGCAGCCATAACAATCTTTCAAGATTAAATAAATTAGTGCATAAAAAAGATCCGGATGCATTTGTGGTAAGTTACATGCTGGATAAAATAAGGGGCGGGTTTATCCGCGGCCTGAAGAAAAAATAATTTTTTTTATATCTTCTACCAGGCAAGTCATGAAAAATTTTAGCATACAATAATATAAAATTACCTGGAATAATCTTTATGGTCTGAAGGGACTTCTGGATATAAACATGGATGGCCAAAAATAAAAAATTTCTATAAAATACGGCCCAAAAAAATAAAAACTCTTTTACCATAAAAAAACAATTTAATTATAAAAATTTAACAGAAAAGGAGCATAAGAAATGAAAGGAGATTCTGTTAATAGCGAGCCTCCTCAAAAGAATTTAAATTCAAATTCTTTTAAAAGAACGATTGGTCCGATATCCAATCTAGAAGAGTATCTGAAGCCGGATTGGTGGAAAACTATTTTTAACTCAACCTATCTAAAAACAGATGGGGATGTAGTAGATGATAAAAATATCACGAGAAAAGAAATCGATATTTTTATAAAGACTCTTAATCTGTCCACTGAAGATAGAATACTTGATCTCTGCTGTGGACAGGGACGCCATTGCATAGAGCTGGCAAACAGGGGATTCAGGCATATTGAGGGACTGGATAGGTCCCGTTACCTGATTCAGAAAGCAAAAAAGGAAAGTTCGTCCATTAAGTTCAGGGAAGGCGATGCAAGAAAACTTCCATATACAACTGATACTTTTGACGTAGTAATGATTCTCGGCAATAGTTTTGGATATTTTGAAACTGCTAAAGAAGATATGATGGTGCTTAAAGAAGTTTTAAGAGTGTTGAAACCGTGGGGGCGGTTCTTAATTGATTTATCCGATGGAGAATATTTAAAAGAAAATTTAAAGCCGCGATCGTGGGAGTGGATGGATAAAAAATATTTTGTCTGCAGGGAACGTTCATTGTCTCTTGATAAAACACGGCTGATTTCAAGAGAAATTATAAGCAATGCTGATAGGGGAGTGGTGGCAGATCAGATTTATGCGGAGAGGCTTTACACCCGTGAAGAAATAATAGAATTTTTAAGGCAGGCAGGATTCAATAATATTGTTCCCCACGGAACCATAAAAACTGATTCAAGAAGGAATCAGGACCTTGGCATGACTGAAAGAAGGATAATTATATCAGCAATTGCCAAAAAAGACTGGGCACCTGTGAAAATAAGGAAGCATAATTTTAGGAATATTGTTGTTTTACTGGGGGATCCCAATAAAGTTGATATTTTAAAACCGCTCTATGTTTTTGATGATGATGACCTTTATACTGTTGACAGGTTAAAGGATTCTTTGAGAGAAATTGAAAAATACCATGACTACCGTTTCCGCTATATTGATAACCATGAAAAAATGTTTAGGGAACTAATTAAAATTCAGGAGAAAGGTAAAATAGATTTTGCATTTAATCTATGTGACGAAGGATATTTTAACGATGCACGGAAGGAACTCCATGTGCCGGCGCTGCTTGATATCCTAGGTATTCCCTATACGGGTTCAGAGCCGCAATGTCTGGCGCATTGTTATGACAAGTCATTAATAAGAGGTATCGCCGGAGAAATGGGAATACCGATTCCGCAGGCATTTTTTATAAAACCGGGTGATATCTCATTTGAGGTTCCTTTTGAGTTCCCCGTGTTCATAAAACCAAATTTTGGTGATTCAAGTTTTGGTATAACAAGCAGGAATGTGGTTTCAAACATTGAAAAAGCGATTAATGTGATTTCTGAAATAAGGGACAAACTGGGCTACGACAAACCTATATTGATTGAAGAATTTCTTTCAGGAAAGGATCTGAGTGTGGGAATACTTGGAAATTTCCCCGACTCATATATGGTTTTACCAATAATAGAGGAAGATTATTCGGAATTACCACCGGAACTGCCAGGAATTTGCGGATATGAGGCAAAATGGTTGCAGGATTCTCCTTACCGGAAAGTAAAATCCATACCGGCTGATTTACCTGCAGCTACAGAGAGGGTTATAATTGAATGCTCGATGAGATTGTATGAAAGACTTGGATGCAAGGACTATGCAAGACTGGACTGGAGGCTCACATCAAAAGGTGAGCCAAAGTTATTAGAAGTAAATCCGAATCCAGGGTGGTGCTGGGATGGACATCTGGCAAAAATGGCTGGAATAAAAAAATTATCTTACACCGATATGCTGCTCACCATTTTAAGAGAAGCCGAAAAAAGGTTAAAGTATGAGGAGAAGCTTGATAAATATACTCCTGCTAAATTAGAAGAAGCAAAATAGAAGATTGTAAAAGTAAAACAGCATGACTTTTTTTAAAATTTTAAAGAAGGACGAAAATTCTCCGGCGAGAGCGGGTGTGATAACCACAGAGAGTGGAACGATAAAGACACCCGTTTTTATGCCGGTGGGGACAAAAGCGACGGTTAAAGCAATAACAAATGAACAGCTCTATGAAGAAGGGTGTGAAATAATACTTGGCAACCTCTACCATCTTTACATGCAGCCGGGAATAGATGTTATTGAAAAGGCCGGGGGACTCCATAAATTCATGAACTGGAAGAGGAATATATTAACTGACAGCGGAGGTTTCCAGGTGTTCAGTCTGAGCAGAATAAGAAAAATTACAGATAACGGGGTAGAATTTAAATCGATAATAGACGGTTCGAGCCATTTCTTTTCACCCGAAGATGTAATAATGATGCAGCATCGGATAGGTTCGGACATAATAATGGTTCTTGATGAATGCATACCATTTAACGATGATTATAGTTATACGCTTGAGGCGGCAAGAAGAACCCTGAAGTGGGCGGAAATATCATTAAAAGCAAAAAGAAAAATTAATAATGAAGGAAATAAAAAAGTATTTGGAATAGTACAGGGTGGTTTTATAAAAGATTTAAGAAAATTCTGTGCGGAATCAATATCTGAAATGAATTTTGACGGTATAGCAATAGGGGGGTTAAGTGTTGGTGAGAAGAGGGATCTTACTATAGATATGTTAAACTATACAATAGAATTCCTGGATAATAAAAAGCCGCTGTATTTTATGGGGCTGGGGGACCCTGTAGGAATCATGGAAGCCATAAGCAGCGGTGTTGATATGTTTGACTGTGTAATGCCGACCAGAATTTCCAGGAATGGCAGTGCCTTTACACCGCATGGAAGAATCAATATAAAAAATAAAAAATATACTTATGATTATAACCCGCTTGACGGGGAATGTAATTGCTATACATGTAAAAATTATTCAAGATCATATCTCAGGCATTTATTCCGGAGCAATGAAATACTGTCAAGCATTCTGCTTACGGTGCATAATCTTCATTTTATCTTCGGTCTGGTAAGCCGTGCCAGAGATTCCATATTATCGGGGGATTTTATTGATTTTAAAAACAGTTTTTTATCAGATTATATGAATAATAAAAAGTAAGATGGCTTACCTGGTTTTTAAATGAATATTGAAGATTAAAGTAATTTTTTATAATTTTTAATGTTGTATACTGGTGTCACTTAAGTTAGAATAACCTGTATTAAACTTTAAGGAAATTAACAGTTTTTAAATATTGAAAGGATAGAAGCAATTATTTATTTGCAAATTTTTAAAAAAAGTTAATAATATTGGTATTTGATTTTGAAAAAGACTAATTCTAAGGAGTGTTTATGATTTCGAAAAGAAGGCTGATCAGTATTTTTATTATAAGTATGCTGGTTATAATTGTCGGCTTATCAAGTTTTGCATGTCTCCCCGCCGAAACAACCGGAGAAACTGCAACAGCAGAAGGTGCTGAAGCCGGTGCGGAAGAAACCGGTCTGTCAGACATATTCATGAACTATGGAACCTGGATATGGCTGGCAATTCTGGCAGTAGCATTTTATTTCCTGCTAATAAGACCGCAGCGTATGAGAAGTAAAAAAGCCCAGGAACTAATGTCGGGGCTTCAGAGGGGCGATGAAATAGTAACAATAGGTGGATTTTACGGAAGAATTAAAGAAGTAAGAGATGATGTTATTATAATAACTATTGCCGGCGGCGTGGATGTTAAAATGACAAAAAGTGCTATTGCAAAGAAAGTAAATCAGCAGCAGGTATGAGAAATAAAAAAGTCCATATTACCATCATTATTATATTTATAATAATTGCCGGTATAAGCTTATATTATATATTCAGTGGCCCTGTGGCCGACTCAATAAATCTGGGACTTGATTTAAAAGGCGGCACGCAAATTATCCTGAAACCTGTAGAAAGAGGGGGAGAAGAAGAAATAACCTCTGAAAAGATGGATAGAACTATAGGGATTATCAGGGATAGGGTAGATATGCTGGGCGTTTCAGAGCCGCTTGTTACAAAAGACCGCTTAAACAACATCATTGTCCAGCTTCCTGGCGTAACCGAGTCAGATACTGCAAGAGAAGTAATAGGTAAAACTGCACAGCTTGAGTTCCGGCTGGTGGAAGGCGCTTTTTATTACGTTAAGAATAATGTACTTCACCCTGTGGAAATTGATTACGAAAAGGGAGAACTTCTAATAGACCCTGAAGCCGAAGAAACAATTTTAATGGATTACTCGGAACAGTTTATAGGAAGACTTGTAACTGACCCGCAGACAGATGAAATAATGCTTGTTTCTCGGTTGAGCCAGCAGGAAAACGGAGAAGTGGAGGATGATGATTCTGAATCCCCGGGTATGGATTTCAGTGATGAAGAAATTATTGGAACAATAGAATATAATTCAGCAACAAGAGAACTGTTACTGGTAAAAAATGAAGAAGAAGCCGGTGAAATACTTATTGATTCCAGAACGGAAACCGCAGCCCTGGTTGGGCCGGTCCTTATAACAGGGGACGGGCTGGCAAATGCGGTTGCAGGCTACGATAATTACGGGACCATAAGGGTTGCTCTGAGTTTTAAAGGTGAAGCGGTTGATAAATTTGCCGAAATTACTACGGAAAATATAGGAGGCAATCTTGCAATAGTTCTGGATGATGAGATTGAATCCGCACCATATATAAAAGTGCCGATAACTGACGGCGAAGCAGAAATTACAGGCATTAACAGCATCGAGGATGCAAGAAATACTGAACTTGTACTGCAGACGGGAGCATTTCCTATAGACCTGCAGATTGAAGAAAGCAGTACCGTGGGGCCGACCCTGGGGATGGATTCTTTAAGAAAAGGACTGTATGCAGGAATTATCGGCTTTATACTGATAGTAATTTTCATGTTTGCCTACTACAGGGGTCTTGGAATATATTCTGCCATCGGACTCATCATTTATGTAATAATATTCTGGGGCATACTCTCGTCAATCGGAGCAGCTCTTACACTGCCTGGAATTGCTGGAATTATACTGACAATAGGCATGGCCGTGGACGCCAATGTCATAATCTTTGAGAGAATAAAAGAAGAGATAATAAAGGCAAAGTCTCCAAGAATCGCAATAATTGACGGATTTAGAAATGCACTTAGAACAATTGTTGATTCCAATGTAACTACTTTAATTACTGCTGGAGCATTATATGTTTTCGGAACCGGTCCTATTAAAGGCTTTGCAGTCACGCTCAGTCTGGGCGTTATAATAAGCATGGTAATAAGTCTTCTGTTTACAAGGTCCAGCATATTTTTAATGTCAGGAATTTCTGCAATGGCCACACCGGGATTTCTGGGTATAAGAAGAAAGAGTGGTGAATAGCGCTTGAGATTCAGAAGCTATAATTTTGATTTTATCGGTAAAAAGAAAATATGGTTTATTATATCCATGGCAGTGATAGCCGCAGGCGTAATAGGTTTAATAGTAAATGGAGGGTTTAACCTCGGAATAGATTTTCTTGGCGGAAATTTACTAGAGGTAAAACTTGATAGAGCAGCGGAAACCGCAGAAGTAAGAAGCATAGTGAGCGAGCTGGGCTACCAGAATGCTATAATACAGCAGGTTGAGCCGGAGATGCTCCAGACAGGAGCCGATAGATATATAATAAGGCTAAAAAGTGAAGAGCGTGGAGAATCAATAAGCACAGATGAAAAGAATGCGATACTGGCTGCCCTTGATGAAAAAATAGGCCTTGACGGAGAGCCCCTGCAGGATAGAACAGTGGACCCGGGTTTCGGAAATGTGCTTATAATGAATGCATTGAAGGCAATTGCGATAAGCATTGCAGGTATCCTTATATATGTCTGGATAAGATTTGAATTCAGATTTGGAGCGACGGCAATTCTCGCATTGATTCATGACGTAATGATAACCATTGGAGTTTACGCTATTTTAAACCGCGAGATCAATACATCAACAATAGCTGCTATACTGACAATCATGGGTTATTCACTGAATGACACTATTGTTGTTTTTGACAGGATACGGGAAAATACCCCGATGACCGGAAAATTAGGCTATAACATGGTTATAAATAATTCAATAAACGCGACATTATCAAGATCAATAAACACTTCTGTGACTACATTAATTCCAGTTATCCTGCTTCTTGTACTGGGAACCACAGCGCTTAAAGATTTTGCGCTGGCGCTTACGATTGGAATTATAACCGGTACATATTCTTCCATATTCTTTGCAAGCCCTGTTCTTGCAGTATGGAATAAAAGATTTCCAAAATATAAAAAATAATAATTAAGCTTTGCGGGCATATTAAAATTAATGCTCCTGGCGGCTTTCCGGGAAGTATCAATAAAAATGACTGAATTTCCTTCTAAATGGATATGCAGAAATAATAAGAAATATAACCCGAAAATTTCAGATAATATTAGCTGCAGCAGGCTTTTACTGGAGCTTTTTGCCAGAAGAAATATTGTTACTGAAAAAGAAATAATATCATTTCTGAGGCCGGCTCTTAAATATATGCATGATGCCATGAAACTTCCGGGAATAAGAGAAGGTATAAACAGGGTAAATAAAGCAATTGAGAGAAATGAAAAAATACTGATATTTGGTGATTATGATGCAGATGGGGTTATAAGCTCCGCGCTTATGTATAAGTTTTTAAAAGACATTGGACTTGAAACGGAAGTTTACATTCCCGACCGTTTTAATGAGGGGTATGACCTGTCGGTAGATTTTATTAAAAAAATTGCTGCTGCAGGCAAATATAGCCTTATAATATCGGTAGACTGCGGGACAAATAGCTCAGAGGTACAGGAATTTGTCCGCAATAATGAAACACCTGATGTTATAGTATGCGACCATCACAATCAGGCAATTGATTTAGATACCGGCCGAAAGGATTACATAATAATCAATCCAAAATTAAGAAATTCCCAATACCCTTTTAAACACCTGAGCGGAGCAGCGGTTACTTTTAAATTCATAATGGGTATCCTGAGAAAACTGGAAGACAGATATAAAAAGAGTTTTAAAAAAAATTATCTGACAAATATGCTTGACCTTGTTGCAATATCAACTATAGCAGACATAATGCCGCTGATTGATGAGAACAGGGTAATGGTTAAGAAGGGTCTTGAAATACTTAATAAAACTGAAAATCCCGGACTCAAAAAAATGATGGAAATAATGGTGAAGAATAAAGAATGTATAGATGAGTATGATGTAGGATTTATAATAGCCCCGAGGCTCAATGTTGCCGGGAGAATAAAAAATGCCCGGAAGAGTTTTGAACTTCTGGTAAAAGATGGTGATACTGCCGGGAAAATAGCAGATGAGCTTAATTCCTTTAATGAGAAAAGACAGAAGATTCAGAAAAACATTCTTAATGAAATAATTGAAAAAAATGATTTTGATAAAATTATTGCCGAAAAGAAAATATTCATAGATAAATCTAAAAATTGGAATGAAGGAGTGCTGGGAATAGTTGCTTCAGATATTGTAAAAAAATTTAATATTCCAGCGATACTTTTTAAGGAGTCAGAGAGCAAACTTAAGGGTTCTGGAAGAAGCATTGATAAATTTGATTTACATGGAAGCCTGATGCTGTGTAGCGGGCTATTTGACAGTTTTGGCGGGCACAGGCTTGCATGCGGTATAAGGATGGATATTTCAAATTACAAAAAGTTCTATAAAGATTTTACGGAGATTGCAAATAAAAATATAAAAATAGAGGATATTGAGAAAAAAAATATTTTTGATGCTGAAATAGATTTTAAGGATATAAGACGGGACGCTATTTCTGAAATTAACCTGTTGAAACCATTTGGGTACGGGAATCCAAAACCCAGTTTTATTACAGGAAACTGCGTACTGGTGGATTTTTATTACTTATCCGGAGAAAAGCATATCAGGTTAAAGTTAAAACAGAGCGGCGTTATAATGGATGCAATAATATTCGGCGCTGATGGCAAAGTAAAGAAAAAAATGATAAGAAATAATAAAGTCAATATATTATATAAAATTGAGGAAAATAAGTGGGGGAATAATTGCACCATACAGCTGGTAATAGCAGACTTATTTTAGAGAAGCCTAAAATGTTTTATAATAATAAAAAAAATATTTATAAATTTGAAAAATATGAATTTAAAGGTTAACAATAAAACCAAAAACATAAACACGGACCTTATATATAAAAAGCTGCTAAAGGAGATTAAGACCTATAATCCAGATGTTGATGAAGAGCTGCTTTACAGGGCTTACTCTACTGCAAAAAAGTATCATAAGAACCAGTACAGGAAAACAGGAGAGCCCTTTATCGTACATCCTCTTGAGGTTGCAAGAATACTGGCTGATATAGAGCTTGACCAGGTGTCAATTATATCTGCGATACTGCATGATGCAATTGAGGATACCGAATACAGTCTTGAAATGGCAAAAAAGGATTTCGGGCAGAAAACTGCGAATATCATAAATGGTGTAACAAAACTGGATAAAATTGTATTTGACAGCAAGGAAGAACAGCAGGTAAGCAATATAAGAAAAATGATAATAGCGATGTCTGAAGATGTACGGATAATACTTGTAAAACTTGCTGACAGGCTTCATAACATGAGGACCCTGTATCCGCTGGAAAAAGAAAAGAGAAAAATAAATTCTATGGAAACGCTTGAGGTTTATGCACCTATTGCGCACAGGCTTGGAATATATCATATAAAATCAGAGCTGGAGGATTTGAGTTTTAAATATCTCTACCCCAGAGAATATGAAAAAATGAAGGATATGTTTGACGAAAAGCTCGAAGAAAGAAAATCGTTGATTAATGAAGCCATAAAAATAGTAAATAAAAAGCTGAAAGAAGTAAAAATCTCTCCGGATATAAGCGGAAGAATTAAAACTTATTACAGCGTTTACAATAAAATCACAAAACAGAATAGAAAGTTTGATGATATATATGACATAGTTGCAATAAGGATAATAGTAAATGATGTAAAAAGCTGTTATGAAGTTCTGGGGATAATACACTCATTATGGAAACCAGTACCCGGGAGATTTAAAGACTTTATCGCAAATCCCAAATTTAATATGTATCAGTCCCTGCATACAACAGTTATTGGTTTAAAGGGCAAACCTATTGAAATCCAGATAAGAACATTTGAAATGCATAAAATAGCTGAATATGGTATTGCGGCCCACTATAAATATAAAGAAGGCGGTCTTAAAAAGCTAAGTGATTTTGATAAGAGAGTGGCATGGATAAGGCAGATACTGGACTGGCAGAAAGAACTAAAGGATCCGCGGGATTATATGGAATCATTAAAGCTTGATCTGTTCGAAGAGGAAGTGTTTGTATTCACTCCGAAAGGCAAAGTTATAAACCTCCCCCGGGGCGCCACAACAATAGATTTTGCATATCAGATACATACGGATATCGGGCACAATATTATAGGTTCAAAAATAAATGGCAGGATGGTGCCTATAGAGTCTGTCCTGGAAAACGGGGATATAGTAGAAATAATAGTGGCCAAGAATAAAAAAGGACCCAGCAGGGACTGGCTCAATATAGTTAAAACTTCCCGGGCGCGTAACAAGATAAAGCAATGGTTTAGTAAAGAAGAAAGGCAGGAAACATATAACACCGGCAGGGATATAATGTTAAAAGTGCTGAGGAAAAATGGTCTTTCATTTAAGAGCGTACCGGCGGAGATTTTTGATAAAATAGCACTGGAGATGAATTTTAATAAATCAGAGAGCCTGTTCAGGAACATAGGTTCACATAAGGTATCAGCACACCAGGTTTTTACAAAAATAGTAAAAAAGCTTAATCAGGAAGAGCCCAAAAAAGATTTAACCATTGAAGATATACACGGAAGAGAGTTTGTTGATAAGGGTAGCACCGGCATCAAGGTAAAAGGGATGGAAAAGGTGCTGATAACTATGGCAAAATGCTGCAATCCTGTTCCGGGCGATGATATTATAGGTTATATAACAAGGGGTAAAGGAATTTCTGTACACAGGGCTGATTGTACCAATATAAACTCACTGATAAATATTGAAAAAGAAAGATTTATAGAAGTTTCCTGGGACAAGAAGGCGCCACATAAATTTAATGCAGAAATTCAAATAGAAGCTCTGGACAGGACAAAACTGCTGCGGGATATTACAAATGTCATAAGTGAATATGATTTAAATATAGTAAGGGCGAATACCCTGAGAATGGATAAGAGCGGCCATATAAAATTTAGATTTTTAATAGAAATAAATAATAAATACATCCTGAAGGACGTTATTAACAATATAAAACAGATAGATTCGGTTTATGATGCCTTCAGGGTATTGCCCGGAAAGTAAACATAGCTATTGAGATTAAAAAAATTAGAATTAGGCCTTTTTAAGGTCAACTGTTACATATTGTCACTGGAAGATGCAAATGTAATAATAGACCCGGGCGATGATTTCATCGTTATTAAAAATTATATTGAGAAATCCGGCATAAAACCGGATTTTATATTAAATACTCACGGACATTACGATCACATAGGAGCGGTAGCGGACATAATGTCATATTACAAAGTTCCGTTTTATATCCATGAATATGAAGAACAGATAATTACAGACCCGGAGAAGAATTTATCTTCATTTTTTGGAGAAAATGAATTATCATTGAAAACTTATAATTTAATAAAAAACGGGGATTTCGGTTATTTTTCCGGCGTGGGCATTGGAATCATAAATGTTCCCGGCCATACTCCCGGAAGCATAATGCTGCTGGCAGAAGACATTTTATTTACTGGGGATTTGCTGTTTAAGGGGGCAATAGGAAGAACTGATCTGCCTGGAGGAGATGCCATGCGAATTAAAAATTCACTTGATATGGTAAGAAAGATGGACAGAGGGCTCAAAATATACCCGGGTCACGGTGAGGAAAGCACACTTGAATATGAGCTAAAAACAAATTATTATCTTAGAGATGATTTCTTGAATGAGAAATAACAGGAAAGACGGTGAGTTATTTTGAAAGTAAACTCTCCCAGAGGAACAGCTGATATATACGGTGAAGATATAGAATACAGGAACTATGTTATTAATACTGCACGGAAGATATTTGAAAAACACAATTACAGGGAAATAATAACTCCTGCATTTGAGTATACCCGGGTTTTCAGCAGAAGTATCGGGGAGGGGAGCGATATAGTAAAAAAGGAAATGTATACTTTCAGTGACAGGAAAGGAAGATCATTGACACTGAGACCAGAGGGCACCGCATCAATTGCAAGAGCCGTTATAGAAAATAAAATGTATGCTGAGAATCTCCCTTTAAAATTATTTTATGCGGGTAATATGTTCAGGTACGAGAGACCCCAGAAAGGAAGAATGAGGGAATTCTGGCAGGTGGGGATTGAGTCAATCGGCACCGATAGCCCGGTAATGGATGCAGAGGTTATGTGGATATTGAACTCGCTTTTTGAAGAGCTGGGATTTAAAAAACTGTTATTTAAAGTAAACAGTATAGGGTGCCCGGTATGCAGGGAAAAGTTTATAGCAGAATTAAAAAAATACCTGGAACCCCGGCTGGAAAAACTTTGTGATGACTGCAGGGATAGATTTAATGTTAATGCGCTTAGAATTTTTGATTGCAAAAAGAGCGGATGTATAAAAATTTTAAAGAAATCACCTGAAATGTATTCGTATTTATGTCCTGACTGTAAAAGAAATTTTGAAGAAATTCTGAAATGTTTAAAAGAACTAAAGATAAATTTTATGATTGATAAAAATCTTGTAAGGGGTTTTGATTATTACACGGGGACAATATTTGAAATTGTTTCTGAAGACCTCCAGAGTGCGCAGAATGCCCTGGGCGGCGGAGGAAGATATGATAATTTAATAAAACAGCTGGGAGGCCCGGATATTCCCGCTACGGGATTTGCAGTGGGAGTGGACAGGACCATAATGCTTATGAAGCAATTAAAGCTGCGCTACAAAAAAGAAGAGGACTCTCCCGGAGTTTACCTTATTGTCCTGAATAAAAAATATCAGCTGTACTCCTTAAAAGTCTTAAAATATCTAAGAGATTCAGGAGTGGTCTGTGATATTAATTTCAATGACAGGAGTTTAAAGAAAGAAATAAGATCAGCCGGGAAAAATAATTACAGTTTTATTATCATAATCGGGGAGGACGAAATAAAAAGCGGAAAACTGACATTGAAAAATATTAAAAAGTTCAGGCAGTACAGTGTTGACTGGAAAAATGAAAAAGAAAAAATCTTAAAGATTATAGGAGTGCATGTATGAGTAATCCTGTTTTTAAAACACGAATGAGAACAGACCTGTGCGGTGTAATAAACCGTGAATTTGCAGGCAGGGAAATAACTTTAAGCGGCTGGGTCAATAAAAGAAGGGACCATGGAAAGCTAATTTTTCTTGACTTAAGGGATTTTTCCGGAACAGTTCAATTGATTTTTGACCCTAATATAAATAAGGAAGTATACAGGGCAGCAAAGACTATAAGAAATGAGTATGTTGTAATGGTAAAAGGCAGTGTCAGGATGAGGTCGGAAGATACGGTGAACCCGTCTATCCCGACTGGTGAAGTTGAATTGGTGGTAAAAAACATAAAAGTATTTTCAAGAGCCAGAACGCTTCCTTTTATGCTTGATGACAGGGACAAGGTAGAGGAAAACACCCGGTTAAAATACAGATACATTGACCTGAGAACGGACCAGATGCAGAGAAATTTGAGATTGAGACATACAGTGACTGCTGCAGTGCGGAGGTATTTTAATTCAAAAGGATTTATAGAAATAGAAACTCCTATAATGGCAAAAAGCACACCTGAAGGAGCAAGAGATTTTCTGGTGCCTTCAAGATTGAATCCTGGAAAATTTTATGCTCTTCCGCAATCTCCACAGCTTTTCAAGCAGCTGTTGATGTTCTCAGGTTTTGATAGATGCTATCAGATTGCGAGATGCTTCAGAGATGAGGACCTGAGAGCAGACAGGCAGCCGGAATTTACGCAGATTGACCTTGAGATGACTTTCGTTGAAGCAGATGACGTGATGGAAATGATAGAAGGAATGTTTTTGTATATATTCAGAGAGGTATTTGATAAAAAGATAAATACGGTTTTTAAAAGAATAAAATGGAAAGAGTGCATGGAAAATTATGGCACGGATAAACCTGACCTGAGATTTGGCCTGACCATTAAAGATATTTCTAATGTATTTAAAGAAACTGAAATTAAATTTTTAAAGGATACCTTGAAAAATAACGGGTGTATAAAAAGTCTGGTGGTAAATGATTCCTCTGAGCTTGCCAGAAAAGAGCTGGATGATCTTGTAGATATGGCAAAAAAATGCGGTGCCGGAGGGCTCCTGTGGATTAAAATTGGTGAAAATATGGAGTTTCAATCGCCTGTAAGCAAGTTTTTATCGGATAAGGAGAAGAAAGATTTAATAAAAACTTTAGGCCTTAAGGAAAAAAATCTGGTTTTAATAGTTGCAGATAAATTCATAATGGCCTGTGAAGCACTCGGTACGATAAGGAAGTATCTTGGAAGTAGATTAAAATTAATAGTCGAAGATGAATTAAATTTTGTATGGGTGTACAATTTTCCATTATTTGAATGGAGTGAAAGCGAAAAGAGGATAAACCCAAAACACCACCCATTCACAATGCCGGATAAAGATACAGACGGTTATCTTGATGCAGAACCCCTTAAAGTTAACTCGCAGGCATATGATATAGTGCTGAACGGAGAAGAAATAGGAGGAGGCTCCCTGAGAATTAACGACCCGGATCTACAAAAAAAGATATTCAGCATACTCGAAATGGATGAAAAAAGAATAGAAGAAAATTTTGGTTTTTTTATAAAAGCGATGGACTATGGAATACCTCCGCACGGGGGTATTGCTCTTGGAATGGACAGAATGATTATGCTGCTGGGAAAACTTGAAAATATAAGGGAAGTTATAGCTTTTCCAAAGACGCAATCAGCGGTTTGCGTGATGACAGGATCTCCTTCGAGTGTAACTGATGAGCAGCTAAAAGAAGTTTTTATAAAGATTATGGAGGACGGGTCTGAAAAAAATAATAATGGTAGGAAAGAAACCAGAGAAAGTGGATAGAGCATACTTATTAAGACAGAATAAATAGCGGGTACATATTGAATGTTTAATCAGATTAAGTTTTACACGGGATAATGATTTTACGGGATAAAATGAAGGAAAATTTAGGAAAAACGGGGTTTATTGAATAAACTATATGATTATGATAACATCATTTTTGGGTACTCTGTTTATATCGTAACTAAAGTTAAATTTTTGTGCCAACAAATTTACATTGGAAGCCCAACCTTTGGCTGCAGCATAAATGCCTGCTGTGAGGCAGGACTTATAAAACAGACAAGAGGGCATCCACCTGCAGAGCGCAGGGCGCAAAAAACTTCCTCTAGTTACGACTAAGCGGAGTATCCGTTTTATTATAAAATAATAATGATAAAGTAACCGGTAAAACATTTATGGATGTAAGAAAGAAATTTATAGAGTATTTTAAAAAGAACGGGCATATGGCAGTGCCGTCTTCGGGACTTATACCTCATAATGATCCGAGTGTTCTGCTAACTACAGCCGGGATGCAGCAGTTTAAACCATATTACCTCGGGATAAAGAAACCTCCAGCAAAGAGAATTACAACGGTGCAGAAATGTTTCAGGACAAGCGATATTGATAGTGTCGGCTATACAGAGAGACATCTTACTTTTTTTGAAATGCTTGGCAACTTTTCTTTTGGAGATTACTTTAAAAAAGAAGCGATTGATTATTCTCTTGATTTTCTCTTAAATAATCTGAAAATTCCGCTTAGCAAACTGGTATTCACGGTATTTGAAGGGAATGAAAATATACCGGCTGATTTAGAGTCTGCCGGGTACTGGGAGGAAAAAGGTATAAGCACTGAAAGGATATATAAATGCGGAAGGGAAGAAAATTTCTGGGGACCTGCAGGCGATACCGGGCCATGTGGTCCCTGTTCAGAGATACACTATGATTTTGGGAAAGAACATGGATGCGGAAGGAAAGACTGCAATCCTAATTGTGAATGCGGCAGGTTCCTTGAAATATGGAATCTCGTATTTACACAGTATAACTTTGACGGGAAAAAATACCTTGAACTTCCTCAGAAAAACATAGATACGGGAATGGGACTGGAGCGGATAACTGCAGTCCTTGAGGGAAGTCCATCGGTCTTCAGGACGTCATTATTCAGCGGAGTTATAAAAAAAATAGAGGAAATATCGGGGAAAAATAATAAAGGAAAAAATAGCGATAAAGAAAAAGAAGAATTTAACCGTGCACTGACAATAATTGCCGACCATGCCAGAGCCATATACTTTTTAATAGCGGACGGAGTTGTACCTTCCAACGAAGGCAGAGGCTATATATTAAGAAGGATAATAAGAAGGTCAATAAGATACGGCAGATTACTGGGGATTGAGGATTTTTTTCTAAATGATATCGGAAGGGTGATTGTAGATGAATATTCAGAAGTATACCCTGAACTTCTGGAGAAAAAAGATTTCTCCTTTAAACTGGTAAGCGATGAAGAAAAAAGATTTACCAGAACATTAAAGGAGGGGAGCAAGGTTTTACTGCATAAAATAAATGAGATAAAGGAAAATAAAGAAGAATATCTTGATTCAAAAGATGCATTTAAACTTTACGATACATTCGGGTTCCCTGTTGAGCTAACCGGAGAAATATTAAAGGAAAATAAAATAAAGCTTGATATGGATAAATTCAATGATTATGTAAGGGAGCATACCAGAAAATCAAAGGGTAAAAATGCATTCAGAAGCAGAATTAGTAAAGATATAGAACTTTACGGTGAGATAAGAAAGAAATTTGAAGTAGAATTTACCGGCTATAACAAATACAGGTCTGAAGCAGTAATAGAAAATATAATAAAAATAGACAGTTCAGGGAAAAAAGAGATGGCTCCTTCACTATCAGAAGGTGAAAATGGCGAAATAATTTTAAAGGAAACTCCCTTCTACGGAGAAAAGGGGGGACAGGCTGGAGATAAAGGCATCATCAGGTGCGGTGACAGCATATTTGTTGTTGATGACTGCACCATTCCGGTGGAAGGTATTTATGTCCATAAAGGTTATATCAAAAAGGGCAGGCTAAAAGCCGGAGACAGAATAAGTGCAGAAGTTGACCATAATCAAAGAAAGAGTATAAGCAAAAATCACACTGCCACCCATATACTTCACTGGGTTCTCAGAAGCATATACGGAAGTGAAGTAAAGCAGGCGGGTTCTTTTGTCAGAGAAGATAGATTTAGATTTGATTATTCAATTTATAATGCTCCATCAGAAGAAAATATTAATAAAATAGAAAGAATCGTAAATGAAAAAATTCAGAATAATGACCCGGTAAGATGTTTTGAAACAACAAGAGAGTTTGCCGAAGAAATTGGCGCAGTTGCTCTTTTTGACGAAAAATACGACAGGTTTGTAAGAGTTGTTGAAATAGATAATTACAGCAGAGAGCTCTGCGGGGGTATTCATGTTGATAGAACTGGAGAAATAGGCCTGTTTAAGATTATTTCAGATTCAAGTACAGGTGCAAATTTAAGGAGAATAGAAGCGGCAACAGGCATGTCTGCATATAATTATATAAAAGAAAAAGAAAGAATACTCAAAAAAATTTCTGAAAGCCTGGAAGTTGAGGATAGTAAAATACCAGGTACTCTGGAAAAATTAAAAGAGAGTGTAAAAACTAAAGAGGATGAGCTGAGGCAGATCCAGATTAAAACCGTAAAAAAAGAAATAATAGACAGATTTAAATCTAAATCTAATGACGGGGAAATAAGAATAATTGATTTTAATTTTTCAGAGTTGGAAACTGCCGGGAATATGGAGATAAGCAGTATTGGAATGCTGGGAGATGAGATTATCGATTATTTTGGAGGTTTGAATACTTTTATAATTTTTGGATGTATTGCGGAAAGCAAATCAGTTGTTATTCTAAATTCAACAGAAGACCTTACAAAAAAAGGGATAAATTGCGGAAAGATTGCCGGAGAAATAAGCAGGGAATTAAAAGGCGGAGGAGGAGGAAAGCCTCAATTCGCCCGGATGGGACTTCCCGATAAAAAATCTCTTGAAAAAGCAATGAAACTTATAAAGGATAGAGTACTGGAAATACTTGGAAAAGAAAAATGAGAATTATAGGTCTGGATGTAGGAGACAAAAGAATAGGTGTGGCTATATCAGATGAAAGCGGGATTGTATCAGCGCCCCTTAAAGTTATAGGGAATGATAAAAATTCTGGTGAAGAAATAAAAAAAATCATAGATAAATACAATGTAGGGAAAATTGTGGTAGGTGTGCCGTACACACTTAAAGGTGAAATAGGAATACAGGCAAAAAAGGTTATTAAATTTACAAATGATACAATTAAAAATCTGGGTCCCGATGTTGATTATTTTGATGAGAGATATACAACAAAAATACCGTCAGGACATTTAAAAAATCATTCCGCAGGCAGCAATATTGATAAAATTTCCGCAAGCATAATACTAGGTGATTATCTGGAAAAGGAGAGAAAAAGGAATTGATATGATTATAAAAAGTAAGCAGTACAGCAGACTTAAATATAAAAAAGGGGCTGCTCTTTTAACAGGTGTAATATTTTTAATATTGATTTTTTTGGTGTCATGCAGTCTATTTGAAGTGAAAAGTGAAGATAAAGCTGTACCGGAGGCAGAAGTTGAATTTGAGATAGAAGAAGGGATGCCGTTAAAAGAAGCTGCAGCGATGCTTGAGGAAAAAGGCATAATAGACAATGCATTTTTATTCAGGTTATTCGTGGAACAAAAGGGTAAAGAGAGAAACCTTATACCCGGGATTTATTTAATAAAAACAAATTCCGGATATGAAGAGGTTCTGGATAAAATAACTTCCGGACAGCCTGTGGTAACATATAAATTTACAATTCCCGAGGGTTTTACAATAAGGCAGATAGCTGGAAAAGTTGCCGGGGAGATACCTTTTATAGAGCATGCGGATATGGAGCAGGTGATAGATAGAGGAAATTATAATTATAACTATCTGGAAGGCGCCCGGAGCCTGGAAGGTTTTCTATTCCCAAAAACATATGAGATAACGATAGATTACACAGCAAAAGATATTATTGAAATGATGCTTGCCCAGTATCAGTTTGAAACCGGAAGCCTGGACTATTCATTTACGGAAAGCAGGGGACTGTCGCATTATGATGTGTTAAAGATCGCTTCACTTGTTGAGAGAGAAGCCTATATCGCAGAGGAAAGAGCCCTGATTTCGGCAGTAATTCATAACAGGCTTGAGATAGATATGGCGCTTGGAATAGACGCTACATTATGCTATTTCCTGGATAAGTGGGAAAACGAACTTACAGAATCCGATCTTGATATCGATACGGAATATAACACGAGACTTTATCCGGGTCTGCCCCCGACACCTATATGCAATCCCGGCTTGGCGTCTATTGAAGCAGCGCTGAATCCTGCAGATGTCGACTATTTATATTTCACGGTAACAGACAGTGAAAAGCATATTCATTCATTTGCAACAACCCTGGAAGAACATGAGAAAAATAGAAGAGAAACAAAATAGCTGTATAAATTCATACGTAAATGAAAATAAAATTCTGGAAGATATATTAAAAAAAGCAAAGAAAGAAAAAATACCGGTAATTGATAAAAATACGGGAAGATTTCTCGAGCTAGTATGTTTGATGTCAGCTCCCTGCAGCGTACTGGAAATTGGATGCGGAATCGGATTTTCATCTTACTTTCTAATAAAAAATTTAAAAAATGGAAAATACACCGGAATAGACCTTAACTCTGAAAGACTGGAAAGAGCCGGAAATTTTATAAAAAATTATTTTCCTGAAAAGAAGTGCAGGCTCTTTTGCGGCAATGCTTTAAAAATAATACCGGAACTTGATGAAGCATACGATATGGTATTTATAGATGGCGCAAAGTTTGAATACCCATTATATATAGGAACCGTAAAACCAAAACTTAAAACAGGCGCACTGATAGTTGCAGATAATATATTTTACAAAAATAAGATATTTAATAAAAAAATAAGCAACCATGATTTAAACAGCGTGACCGGCATCAAGAAATATATAGAATATGTTACGGGTAAACCCTGTTTTAAGAGTTATTTTTTTGACGTTGGTGACGGCATATCAGTTACGAAATATTTAAAATCCAGCTAAAGCTGAGTATGAAAGAATCCTTATAGTTATGTCTGATTATAAAAAAATACCCGAACTGCTGGCTCCCGCAAACAATTTAAATATATTAAAATATGCGGTCAATTACGGAGCGGATGCAGTATATGTGGGAGGAAAAGAATTTAATTTAAGAAGCGTAAGAGGGAATTTTTCTCCGGATGAGTTAAAAGAAGGCACCTGTTACGCCCATAACCATGGAGCAAAGGTTTATCTTACCCTTAATTCCGTACTGTCAGAGCACGAACTCCCCTTATTTAAAAATTATTTAAGTAAAATAAGAACCATTGATATTGACGGTATTATAGTATCGGATTTTGGAGCCATGGAGCTGGTGAGGGAATTAATGTCCGAAAAAGGAATTCATGTGAGCACCCAGACAAATATAAACAATCACAGAGCCGTTAATTTTTTTAAAAAGTATGGGGCAAGAAGAGTAAATCTTGCGAGGGAAATAAGTTTCCGAAACTTAAAAAATATTAAAAAAAATACAGACATAGAGATAGAAGTATTCATACATGGGGCATTATGCATATCGTATTCTGGAAGATGTATGCTCAGCAGATACATGACAGGGCGCGATGCTAATAAAGGAGAATGCGCGCACAGCTGCAGATGGAAATATTATCTTATGGAAGAAGAAAGACAGAATATGTTTTTCCCCGTTATCCAGGATAAACATGGGACCCATATATATAATTCAAGGGACCTGTGTCTTCTCGGGAAATTAAATCTTCTGGTAGAAGCAGGTGTTGATGCCGTCAAAATAGAGGGAAGAATGAAAACCGAAAACTATGTAAGTCTTACAACCTGGGTTTACAGGAAGGCGCTTGATTTAATTAAAGAAAATAAATATACAGAAAAGGAAAAAAATTACCTTACAGGTGAGCTGGACAAATGCTCACACAGAAATTTTACCGAGGGATTTATGTTTCTTGAGGATAGAAGTGAGCTTGAAGATAATGATAATGTCGGGTATATAAATAAATACAGTTTTATAGGAACATATAAAGATTTCAGTGAAAAGTATAACGGACCTGTTATAAGTGTAAAAAACCGTTTTTACAGTGGAGAAGTTTTTGATATTTTACAGCCATATATGGAACCCGTAAGATTCAGGGTTAAAAAAATGCTGTCTGCTGATGATGGAACCGTAACAGAGTGCGCAAACCCGAATGATTCTGTGATAATATGCAGCCTGGGTAGAATAAGTCCCTTCTCAATTCTGAGAATAAAAGACAGTAAATCTTAAAAAAGTATTTAAATTAATAAAAAAAATAAAGAAAAATAAATAAATCGGGTAAAAGGCAGATAAATCCGGAAAGTTGAAAATATAAAAATTTTTTAGTATTATTCTCATAAATAGATTAAAAGATATATGGTTGAAAATATTAAAACATACAGGGTAATATTTTCGGGCAGGGTTCAGGGTGTAGGATTCAGGTATTTTGTTGAGTCTATAGCCGTAAAATATGGTATTAAGGGATACGTAAGAAACACTTATGACGGAAAAGTAGAAGTAGTCTGTCAGGGCGAAGAAGAGGATTTAAGGCATTTTATAGAAGAGATAAAAAAAGGACCTTCTTTCTCTGTAGTAACAAATGTGGAAATTGAAGAAATAGAAGATAGAGATAAATATAGCATATTTGAAATCAGGTATTAAGGAAAGTTTATAAAAATAACATAATATTTATAATAGCAATAAATATAATTATTTTAAAATGATTGGTTCCGATACAAAAGTTATAGCACTTATTGGTAATCCGGTTAAACACAGTTTTTCTCCAGGGATTCATAACTATTTCATAAAAAAATATTTGCTTGATTCAGTTTATCTGGCATTTGGAATCAGAGAAGAAAATCTAAAAGAAGCTTTTACAGGTGCGGGACGGCTGGGATTTTTGGGATTAAATGTAACAATGCCTTTCAAGGAAAAGGTATTCGGTCTTGTCGACAGGGCAGAAGGTGCAGCGAAGAAAATCAAATCGGTAAATACGGTAAAATTCTATAATAAAAAAGGGATTTCAGAAGGTTTCAATACTGATGCGGCCGGGTTCATGAGATCTCTTGATGATAAAAACTTTAAATGGCCCGGAAGCTCCTGCCTTGTAATAGGAGCAGGAGGAGCTGCAAGAGGTGCTGTTTACGGTATGCTCAGAAAAAAGGTAAGAAAAATATGGATATACAACAGGGATGCAGTAAGGGCAAAAAAAATAATAAAGGACATGGGAGACGAAGGCGCAGGCAAAATAAGAGTATTAGAAAAGATTGACGGACTAAAAAATGAAATTGATGGTATTGATCTGATAGTTAACTGCACACCGCTTGGAATGGATATAAAATCATACAAAAAACTTATTCCGGTACCCGAAACCTGGAATTTAGATGGAAAATTTGTTTTCGATATGGTCTACAATCCGGTAGAGACACTTCTTTTAAAAAAGGCAAAAAAGGAAGGAGCGGAAGCCATAGACGGTATAGACCTGCTTGTAAACCAGGCAGCAGAATCATTTAAAATATGGTTTGGAATTATGCCAGAAGAAGAATATATTGAAGAAATAAAAAAACAATATAAAATAATATAGAAAATAATTAATAAAAATAATAGAATAATATAGAATAAATAATAAAAAAAAGATAGGAAATAAATGAGGCCAAAATGAATATTGATGATATTTTACTTGAAGCAATAAATTTAAATTCATCGGATATCCATATAGTATGCGTGCTCCCGCCTATTTTCAGAATAAATGGGAGACTTATCAAAATGGATAAGTTTGGAGATATTACTCCTGAAATATCCGAGAAGATACTAACAAGGATATTAAACGAAGAACAGTTAAAGAGACTCAGGGATAGACTTGCAGTCGACTTTTCATATACAATGCCGGGTTACGGAAGATTCAGGGTAAGCTATTATTATCAGAGAAATACGCTGGCAGCGGCCTTCAGGTATATATCGAGAGATATACTGACAATAAGAGAGCTTGGCCTGCCGGAGCAGATTGAAGAATTTGCAAGTTATCCAAGGGGCCTGGTACTTGTGACGGGCCCTACCGGATGCGGAAAATCAACAACCCTGGCCTCATTGATTGAAATAATAAACCAGAAAAGAAATGAAAATATCATAACAATAGAGGACCCGATTGAATATTTATTTCATCATAAAAAGAGTGTCGTGTCCCAGAGAGAAATTTTAAGTGATGCAATTTCATTTGCCGATGCTCTTAAATATGTTTTAAGGGAGGACCCGGATGTTATAATGGTAGGTGAGATGAGGGACCTTGAAACAATATCAAGCACACTGACTGCAGCAGAAACGGGACATCTGGTCTTTTCGACCCTGCATACGCAGGACGCGCCGCAGACCATTGACAGGATTATAGATGTTTTCCCGACACACCAGCAGAGGCAGGTAAGGGCGCAGCTTGCGGGAACTCTTAAAGCGGTTCTTGTCCAGCAATTGATACCAACAAGGGATGGTGATGGAAGAGTCCCGGCAACAGAGCTAATGTTCGTAAATTCAGCAATAAAGAATATGATAAGGGAAGTAAAGGTTCACCAGATTTACTCGTCTATTCAGGCCAGCGGTAGAAGGGGAATGATGACAATGGATATGTCACTTGTAAATCTATATAAATCAGGAAAGATTTCAAAAGAAATGGCGCTTGAGAAATCCCACAGCATAGATGAAGTAAGAAGAATGATTGATACTGGGTAAGGCTATATGGTGGGATTTTATATAAAAAAAGTATACAATTAATATAAAACGGAGTTTATAAATATGACTGCATATAATTATACTGTTAAAGATACTAAAGGCAAAATAGTAGACGGCTCAAGATACCGTCAAGTCTTTTGTGTAAATTCTTTTACTGGCTTATCCTTCCATACTTTATTTAAATGGGACATGACCCCATAGATAATTCTTGAGCAACTT
>CAZTUA010000024.1:0-3382 GCA_964616545.1 uncultured Actinomycetota bacterium
ATATTATGCGTCTTGCTCCATTTTTTCTACAGGATTCTATATGCCCCGAATTATATACAGAAGCTGTCAGTAATATTTTACCGACAGTTTTTCCTGATCTGGCTTCCATTCTTCCAGGTATAAAATTATTTATATATTTTTTTATTTTTCTTTCAATTTCACTTACAGAATTTCTTTTACCTGCTTTTCTCCCGGAAATATTCTTATCGTAACCATATTTATATAATGAACATGCTTCATCATTCAATTTTTTATCAAAATATTTGAACACCCTGTCCTTTTCTGAAATATTATCAGTCTTGTCTGTATAAATTTTGTATTTCCACGCCCTGCTTTTTTCTTCTAAAACCTCTATATCTTTAACATATATTCTATCGTTCCCCTTTTTTGTCCATATTTCCAGGATATCACCTCTGCTGATCTCCCACCTGCTTTTTACATTAATATGTCTTTTATTACTTTTACTTCCTTCCCCATGATATACTCTGTAAACTCTTCCCAGAAAATTTCCCGTACTGCCTGAACTCTTTAAAGGTATGATTTCCCGCGGATATTTATCCTTTATATAACCTGTTCCTGGCTCCCTGGAGTATATCTGTGAGAGTTTGTAAATATCGGACTCATTGATGCTGTAGTCCGATGGATTATCATAATAAAGGTCTATATATTTTCTGTAAATTTTAGTAACTATCCCTGCGTATTCTGCTGATTTCATTCTTCCTTCTATTTTTAATGAATCAATTCCTGCCCTCGCTATCCGGGGAATATATTTTAAAAGAAACAGATCGCTTTTACTTAAAATGTAGCTTTCTTTCCCTATAATATATTTATATTTTCCATCTTTTTCTTCGAGCAATTTATACTTCATTCTGCAGGGCTGAGGGCACCTGCCTCTGTTTCCGCTCCTTCCGCTTATAAAGGAACTGAAATAACAGCTTCCCGAGTATGAATAACACTGTGATCCGTGAATAAATATCTCTATTTCGGTTAAATTTTCTTCTGATAAATCTTTTATTTCGTTCAGGGTCAGCTCTCTTGCAAGGATTACTCTCTTAAATCCAAGGCGTTTCATTAATTTAAGGGAATAAATATTATGAATGTTTATCTGCGTACTTGCATGTACTGGAATGTGTTTGAAAAGGTCTTTAATTATTTTGTACAGACAGAAATCCTGTATGATTATTCCATCTGTGCATATAACGGAATACTTCTTTAAAAAATCCAGTAACTCTCGTATTTCAATATCTTTTAAAAGCGTATTAAGAGTAAGGTATACCTTTACATTACGGCTGTGGGCAAAAGCAACTGCCAGTTTAATCTGGTCCAGATCAAAATTTTCCGCATAAGCTCTTGCTCCGTAATTTTTATATCCGAGATATACGGAATCCGCACCTGCATTAACTGCAGCAATAAGCTGTTCCGTACCTCCTGCAGGAACGGTTAATTCTAGCTTTTTTGAGCATCCATTCATATATAAAAGTGTGAGAGACCGGTGGTTATTTATAAATTTTTCATATAACCTTTTATCTCTTCCATGGAAGGAATTTTTTCAGTATAAGTTTTTAGCTTTTTTGTAAAGTATTTTATTTTTTTCTCTGCATTATCAATACATGACAGTACCTGCTTTCTCCCTGTGCCGCAGTCTGCTTTTTTATTTTCTACACAGGCACGAATATCTGCATATTCATAGACATCATTATCAAAATTTTCTGAATACTTTTTTAATTCTTCAAGTGCCATATCCCTGAAAGCAATTTTTTCATTTATACAGAACCTTATTATTTTTCCAGTAGTACTATGTGCCTTCCTGAAGCTTTCCCCTTTTTTTACCAGATAATCAGCTATATCCGTAGCTTCAGGGAAACCTTTTTCTAAATTATTCTTTATTTCTGACTCGTTAAAATTAATTTTATCAATTAACTTTGAAAAAATTTTAATGCTGGAGACTGTTTCTTTATAGGCGCTGAATAGTATTTTTTTGTCTTCCTGCAGGTCGCGGTTGTATGTTGAAGGCAAACCTTTTAAAAGCATCATTAACTGTATAAGATTCCCCGTAACAAGCGCACTCTTTCCCCTTATAAGCTCCAGGATATCGGGATTTTTTTTCTGGGGCATTATGCTGCTGCCGCTGCAGTAAGATTCCTCTATTTCTATAAATGAAAATTCACCTGAATTATATATAATAAGATCCTCGCAGAACCTGCTTAGGTGAAGCATAGTTTTACTGCATGAAAATATAAAATCTATAATATAATCCCTGCTTCCCACGGTATCCATGCTATTCTTATCAAGGTTTTCAAACTTTAGAAGTTCCTTTAATAGATTCCTGTCAATATTATAGCCGCTTCCGGTACATGCTGCTGCACCCAGCGGAAGTGAATCACATAATTCAAAGTTGTTAAAAAAACTTTCAAGGTCCCTTTCAAATTTATGATAATACGACATTAGATAGTGCGAGCACAATACCGGCTGGGCTTTTTGCATATGTGTATATGCAGGGATAATTATATCCAGTGTATTTTTTGCTTTATTTAAAATATTATTCTCCAGAGTTATAATATTTCCCATTATATTTACAAGCGCATCTTTTAAAAATAGTTTTTCATCAAGTACTACCTGGTCGTTTCTGCTTCTCCCCGTGTGGATTTTCATTGCTGCATCTCCGATAATTTTATGCAGCTCGTTTTCAACAAGGCTATGAATATCTTCATATGAGCTTATATCAATCTTTCCTTTTTCCAGTCCCTGCCTTACTTTCTCAAGTCCGGAAAAGATTTCCACGAGCTCTTTTTCTGTTATTACTCCGATTTTTAGGAGCCCTGCCGCATGGGCCGCGGTACCGGTTATATCATAAAGATAAAGCTCTTTATCCAGATCTATAGAGAAAGTAAAATCTTCTGCTGCTATGTCCATATTTTCTTTTATTCTTCCCTTCCATATTTTATTTTCCATTTATTCTTCCCTTTTTCCCAAGTAATTCATACGGGTAACCCCATAATTTTATAAAACTTTCCGAATGGCTGTGGTCAAATTTATCTTCTTTATTATATGTTGCAAGCCCTACATCATATAATGAATGGTCTGACTTTCTTCCAATAACTTTAAAACCTTTATGTTCAATTTTAACTTTTACCTTTCCTGTTACATATTTCTGGCTCTTTTCTACAAAAGAATTCAAACACTCACGCAATGGCGTGAACCATAATCCGTAATACACAAGTTCCGCAAGCTTTTCTTCCAGCATATATTTATAATGAATTAATTCTCTATCCAGAACCATTGACTCAAGATCTCTGTGAGCCTCAATTATAATTTCTGCTGCCGGAGACTCGTATATCTCTCTTGACTTTATACCAATAAGCCTGTTTTCAACCATGTCTAT
>CAZTUA010000025.1:0-2782 GCA_964616545.1 uncultured Actinomycetota bacterium
TTAATAATTTTTACAGAATCTAAAGAAACTGCGCAGTACCTTGCTTCTAATATAAATGAAAAATTTGGAAACATTGCCCTTTATTTTTCCGGCAGTTCACATGAAGAAATAAGGGATAAGGTTATTGAGAATTTTGATGCACGCGCACGCTATCCTAAGGATGACTACAGGATTTTAGTTTCCACAGAGGTCCTTTCAGAAGGCGTTAACCTGCACCGTTCAAACGTTGTAATAAATTATGACATACCCTGGAATCCTACAAGAATGATGCAGAGGGCAGGGCGAATAAACAGGGTAGATACAAAGTTTGACAAAATCCATACATTTAATTTTTTCCCGACAAAGCAGTCAAATGATGAAATCAAACTAAAAGAAATTGCCGAAGCCAAAATTAATGCTTTCCTCACCCTTCTGGGTGGAGATGCCGCAGTTTTAACCGAAGGTGAGCCGGTTGCTTCTCATGAGCTGTTTAATAGATTAACTTCAAGACAGACCATAACAGGTGAGGATGAACTGGAAGAGAGTGAACTTAAATATTTAAAACTTATTGAAGATATAAGGGATAAGGATAAAGAATTATTTGATAGGATTAAAAAACTGCCTAAAAAGGCAAGAACCTCTAAATACTATAATAAAATAAAGGATTCGCTTCTAACATATTTCAGGCGGGGTAAGCTGGATAAATTCTTCCTTGCCAATATAAATAACAACTTAAAAGAACTTGACTTCATTTCAGCAGCGAAAATACTGGAAAGCCGCCCCGAAGAAAAGAAATACAAAATACCCAAAAGCTATTATGAGATGCTTGATAAAAATAAAGAAGCCTTTATTGTTGCCACCACAGAAGAAAATGTAAAACAGCGTTATAAAGCTACAAGGGACAGTTCTTTAAAGATTTTAAAGATATTAAAAATGACCTTAAAGAACTCTCAAAGATTAACTGATGAACAGGAACAATATTTAAGAAATGTAATGGTAAGGCTTGAAGATGGCTCTATTCCCAAACAAACAGTTAAAAAAACGCTGGATGCATTAAATAAATTAGGAACAGAAAATATTTTAAATTCGCTAAAGGTTCTGGCATCACTTCAGACAAATATTTCCAAAAAACTTCTTGAAGAGCACTTTATAGCCGGCTCTAAAGCAGGGTTATATAAAAGAGAAGTAATATTATCACTTTATCTGGCGGGTAGCCAAAATGGATAGAAAACAGGCCCAGAATATAATAAAAGATACATTTGAAAATAAATTTGATAAGTTTAGATTTAAAAGATTTATAATTAACCTCCTTAATATAAAATCCTCAGCAATCAGTGATCCAGGTGTTACATTTAATACAAATCAGGTTCCGAATATATATCATCCATTTATAGATACATTTGAAAAAATAGTAGAATACAGATCCGGTGAACACAAAGTGGATGTTCTAGCGATAAAGCTTAAAAAAGAAAAATCTATTGAACGGGCAAGAACAATGCAGAGAAATTTTACTGCCTGGTATCTAAGAGGCGGTTGTGACAGTGAAATGAAGGATGCTGCTCTTGCAGCATTTATTTCTCCTGATGAGAATGATTGGCGTTTTTCTCTTATCAAGATGGATTACTCTCTTGGGGAAGATAAAAAGGGGAGGATAAAAATAAGTGAAAAATTTACTCCTGCAAAAAGATGGTCGTTTTTAGTTGGTTTAGATGAGAGAAGCCATACTGCCCAAAGCCAGCTTATTGACATACTTAAAGATGATGAAGCCAGTCCGTCAATTAACCAGCTTGAAGAAGCATTTAATGTTGAAAAGGTAACAAAGGAATTTTTCAATAAATACCGGGAGCTTTTTTTAAGCGCAAAAGAAGCTCTTGATAGAATTCTTTCTGCAGACAGTAAAGTAAGATTGGATTTTGAAGCCAAAAATATAAATACCGTAGATTTTTCTAAAAAACTTCTTGGACAGATTGTATTTTTATATTTTCTTCAGAAAAAAGGCTGGTTTGGAGTGGCAAGAGATGCTGATTGGGGAACAGGGCCAAAGAATTTTCTTCGGGAATTATTTGAAGGAAAACACGGCAAATATAAAAATTTCTATAATGATATCTTAGAACCTCTTTTCTATGAGGCTTTAAGAATGGATAGGGGTCATGATGATGACTACTATAAGCTGTTTAATTGTAAAATTCCATTCCTTAATGGCGGTCTCTTTGATCCTATAAATAATTATGACTGGGTACATGCTGATATAAATTTACCTGATGAATTATTCTCCAACGAAATTTCAACTAAGGAAGGAGATACTGGAACAGGAATTCTTGATGTTTTTGACAGGTACAATTTTACAGTAAAAGAAGATGAACCACTTGAAAAGGAAGTTGCAGTTGACCCTGAGATGCTTGGTAAAGTATTTGAGAATCTTCTTGAAGTAAAGGATAGAAAATCAAAAGGTACATATTATACTCCCAGGGAAATAGTTCATTATATGTGCCAGCAGAGCCTTATAAATTATCTTGCTACCGAATTGGAGGGAAGGGTATCTAAAGATGATATTGAGATACTTTTTAAATATGGAGAGCAATTCGGGGAGAATAATACTGATTTAGTGGATAGTTTGAAGGATAATGATATTCCAGAGTGCATTATTAAAAATGCAGAATTAATTGATAATAAGCTTTTTGATATAAAGGTATGTGACCCTGCAGTTGGAAGCGGTGCATTTCTTGTTGGTATTATGAGTGAGATAGTAAGGGTAAGAAATATTTTATCTAATTATATTAATGATTCCGGTAGAACTATTTAT
>CAZTUA010000026.1:0-27808 GCA_964616545.1 uncultured Actinomycetota bacterium
CACTCCGCCGGGGCCAACCCCGAAAAGAATATTAATTGGTTTATCCCAGAATACTTTGAAGGTCTGTATCGCTCTCTCGTTCCTCATCGCATATGAATAGTCCGCAGTATCAAAAAGTCCGGTCCCTTTAAAAAGAAAATCAAATCTTTCAGGGTCATTAATAATAATAAACAATAAGGTTACGGCAAAGATTGATGCCACTATAAAGGATACAAAATATTTTGCGTTCTGCCTTGTAAATTTTTTATTGACATAATAGTAACCGATAAGTTCAATAAGGCCATAAACGGCTATCAGTATTATACCTATCCAGCCTATTCTGGAGGAAGATAGAAAAATTATAAGCCCAATTGCGATTACTATTATACCTTTGTAATTTATAAACTCACTTTTTCTTATCCATAAGATAAACCAGATAAAACACCCCATCAACATATACGTAGCAAAATAGGATGGCTCATATGAAAACACATTTATTCTTGCAAGAGTGTATCTCTGCCACCACTGCATAACAAAAGGTGTTTTCTCTCCAATAATAAATGGCAGGAGTATTTGATAAAATCCAAAAATTGATATAGCAAGAAAAGAGTAAAAGTATACCTTTAACATCCAGTCAAGATTGTTAAGCCTGTTATTTCTTGAAAACCATATGAGAAACATTATGGTCAGAGCATAAAAAATTGTCCAGAGTGAATAGATTAGTGATTTAACAGGGAAAAGAGAGTTTAAAGATGATAAACAGGATATAAAACAGAAAAGGATTAATGGCAGATAAGTTTTATCTACAGGGATATTGTAATTCTTTGTAAAAATGATATAGATTAACCAGAGAATAAATAATATAAAAAAAAGGATATAAGAGAATCTTATAGTTGCACCAGAAATATCTATGGTTAAGAAAATATCACTGCTGATAAATACTATTATCAGAAGGAGCAGGACTCTGTATAAATAATTTGAATATTTATTAATCTTTTCCATCAATCAGACTCTAACCCCGTTATACATTACAGTAAATATTAATATAATTAATATAATATCTAAAGAGCTTTACATGCTTCCGTTTAAAATAAAACAATTTTTAGTCTCGAACCCTACCGAAATAATTTATTATATCACGCGCCTTCATGATATTTTTCAAAGGTATTCTTATATATATAAGAATACCTTTGAAGCACTTTTTCTGGTAAAAAACCTTCCGTTTTTTTAAAACAATTGGCAGCCATTTCTATAATAATTTCTGGATTTTTTATAAAAATTTTTACCCTGCCCAGAAGCTCCTTTTTGGATCCAGCATTAAAAATAAAACCTGTCTTCCCGATATCAATAATTTCAGGAATACCGCCGCGGTCCGAGCTTATTACCGGTACCCCGAATGAATAAGCCTCATATATAACCCTCGGAAGCACATCGTGGCATAAAGAGGGCACTATTAGTACATCAATTATATTAAAGGCTTCTTCTGCCTTCCTGTACCCATAAAATGTTATATTTTCCGATTCATACTCTTCTTTTAGATATTTTTCATATTCCGGGGTTATGCCTTTTCCAAAAACATGCAGATTTTCTGTGCTTCTCTCTTTAAATACTTCCAGCAGGAACTCTATTCCCTTGTGGTAGGACATGTGGCCCATATATCCAAAATTTAATTTTTTGCCGGGAACTTTTACATGCCGGGCGATTTTATCCGATTCAAGGGAATTATAAACTACATATTTTTTGGAACTTTTAAAAAATCCAGAATTTACATGCTCTTCCAAAACAAAGTGGCTATTGCCCACCACAGAATCAACATATTTTGAAAAAAGTCGTCTAAAACCGAGCATTATAATACACACCAGTCTTTTTCGACTGCAGATATCTTTCCTTCTAAAAAGAGTTGCCCTGGGGCATACCAGGGAAAAATCCCTTAAGGTATGAACAACAGGTATCTTATTTTTCTTTACGACTTTCCAGATTCCCACAGAAAACTCTGAGAGGTTATTTGTATTTACTATATCCGGAGCCTCTTTTTTTATTATTTTATCAACCCTTTTTAAAATGGGAAAATTGTAGAGGCTTCTAATGTGCCAGAAAACTTTTAAAAAAGCTTTTTTTGTCTTGGAATAATAAGACCAGTAGACACTGGAATGGTAAACATAATAGACCTTTACACCATTTACATAATCCACCTTTTCTTTATCTGATACGGTTACCACTACAGTTTCAATGCCGGATTTATTTAAATTTTCTGCAATAATCTGTGTGGATTTTTCGGCTCCTCCAATTATATTCGGCCAGTACAGTGAATTTACTATCATTACCTTCATATTTTTAAAACCTCTCTGTAGAGCTCCAGATACCTGTCAGCAACTTCCTTTATATTATATTCGGTTAAAATTTTTCTGTATGCACTTTCCCCGAGTTTTTCTCTTACCTCCGGATTATTCATTACATAATTGATTGCATTTATCAGCCCGCCTGTATCAGAAGGGTTAAAAAATATCCCGCATTCACTAATTTTAAATTCTCCCTCTTTTATGGCGTAGCCTGAATCATTTTCCCCCAGAACTTCAATGTTTCCCGATATATTTGATACCATGCAGGGAAGTTTAAGACTCATTGCTTCAATAAGCGAATTGGAAAGACCCTCTATCAGTGAAGGGAAAACAAACAAGTCAGATTCTTTTAAAAAATCTTCTGGATTACTTACCATACCGGTTAAAATAATATTATTTTCTAATCCAAGCTTTTTTATAAGATTTACAATATTATCCTTTTCGGGGCCATCTCCTATAAGAATTAATTTTAACTTTTTTGCGGTGGTTTTAATAACTTTTGAAAAAGCAGTAATCAAAAAATTGATGTTTTTTGATTTTATAAATCTTCCCATTGTAACCAGAGTTTCACAGGAATTATATGAACGGTTAAAATATACCACATTGACCCCGTTTCTTATAAGTACTATCTTATCCTTATCTGCACCTTCTTTTACAAACTCTTCTATCATAATTTTACTGGTGCATATAATCCTGTTAATATTTTTAAGGATATATCTAAGCTGCATTTTGCCTTCAGGAAATCTTTTTATCTGGTTAATATCGCTGTTAAAGCCGCTGCTCCCGACTTTGGCAATGACTGGTTTTTTTAGAATGCGGGCACATAGCGTAGAAATAAATGCAGGATACAATACCTGGTGAGCATGAATAACATCATAATTTTTCCTCTGTGAAATTAAAAAGAAAAAAAGCGAGGCCTGGTAAATATATACACTTAATCTAACAAATATTTTTCTAAGAATTATTTTTGCCGATTTTAGTTTTGATTTCTTATCTAACTCACCTGAATAAAAAAAGCTCTTATCGGTGTTTATTTTTTCTCTTTTCCTGAAGTCAAAATTTGTAAAATTTCTTATTATCTTAAAACCATTAAATTCCTCAATTTTTTTTAGATTATTATTCCACCTGCCGGTTATAACAGTAACATCTGTGCCTCTTTTGACAAGCTCGGACGCCAGTTTCTGAGCCTGCTTTTCTGCCCCACCCGTATAAGGATAAAAGATTACAATTATCATCAGTATTCTTAATTTTTCCATAATTACCTTATAACTGGGATCCATAATAATATAAAATATTAAAATAAAACAATCAAAATCCCTCTTTTATAACTATATTATTTCAACTTTTATTTATTTGGAATATTTTTGAGTATTTTATCACCCAATAATAAAAAAATCAGAAAGTTCTCAGTACGCTCCTCTGCCAAAAATAACTTCCGGTATAGTTTTTATAAGAATTTTAATATCCATTCCAATAGACCAGTTCTGAATATAATACATATCAAGTCTTACCATCTCTTCAAAACTTAAATTACTTCTGCCGCTAACCTGCCAGAGCCCTGTAATTCCCTGCTTCACATTTAATCTTTTTTTATGCCATTCCTGGTATTTTTTCACCTCTTGAGGTAAGGGTGGTCTTGGCCCTACAAGACTCATCTCACCTCTTAAAACATTTATTAACTGGGGAAGCTCATCAATAGAAAATTTTCTTAAAAACTTCCCTACCCTGGTTACCCTCGGGTCATTTTTCATTTTAAATATGGGACCATCCACAAAACTATTATTCTTAAGACCTGCCAGCTTCTTGTCAGCACCAATATACATTGTCCTGAATTTATACATATAAAAAGGCTTAAAACTTTTTGTATATCTTTTTTGCTTATAAAAAACAGGACCCTTTGAATCAATTTTTATTAGAACTCCAAAAAATAAAAATAAAGGAATAGAAATTATAAATAATAAATATCCTAAAAAATAATCTATTACATTTTTATAAAATAAATCTATACCAAAAAATCCCACATTTGATATATGAATCAGGGGAACCCCGGCCATTTCTCTCATTCTCATTCTTCTTATAGAAAATTCAAAAAACCCCGGAAACATTAAAACCAGGACATCAAGCCCTTTCAATTTTTCAAGCATATTTAAAATTTCATAATATCTGTATTCCTTGCCCGAGATAATTACCTTCTGTACGCTACTTTTTATTACTACCTCTCTTAAATTTTCAAGACACCCTAAAATTTTAAACTTATCAGCATAATCTTTGTCTTCATAAATTTTTTCTTCTTTTTCTATATAACCTACAATCTCATAATTGTCTACCTGGCTTTTATTCAGGGAATCCTCTATTCTTTTTGCGTTTTCCCCAATACCAATTATTAAAGTTCTTGAGGATAAATTTAGTTTTCTGATGAGAAAACCAGTTAGAATTGATATGCAGAACCTTCCGCTAAAAATAAAAAATAAACTGGAAAGATACAAAAGAGCTATCCATATTCTTGAAAAGGAAAAAGTTTCAAACAAATATCCTATAATTATAATAGCTATAATATTTATGCTGACTGCCTTAAAAATCCTGAAATAGTAACCAGAACCCCTATATATGTAATCCCGGTTGTATAACCGATAAAATCCCATTAAACACAGAGTAATGGCAATAAAAATTGCTGAGTAAAAAATATATTGTTTATCAATAGCATAAGTGGGCCTGGCAAGACCAAAAAAAGTAGTAAAGAATCTCACATGGTATGATAAAAAAAAGCTTAAAGTTAAAAATATTACATCACTTAGAAATAAAATAAACCCGTATAATAATTTCTTTTTTTGGGAAATATTTTTTATATTCTTTAAAGCCATTTTTATTTAAAGGTAGTCTGATTTTAATCTTTAATTTTTTAAAACTTCAAAATATAACTTTTCGGTCTTATTAACTATAGAATCCCAGTCATATTTTTTCTTAACATTTTCCTTCGCCACCATTCCCACTCTTTCCAGCTTTTTCATTTGAAATGAAATTACCTTTTTTAATTTATTTTCAAGATCACTATAATTATTATTTAAAAATAAAAATCCGCCGGCTCCCTCCACAATTACTTCTTTATGGGGGACAATATCGCTTGCCAGACACGGCAGGCCATAGCTGGATGCCTCAAGCACTGCAATTGGCAGGCCTTCTAAATAAGAAGGCAGTACAAATAAAAGAGCGTTACTTAGCAGTTCTTCTTTCTTTAAACCTGTAACATAGCCGGTAAAAATAATCCTGTTATTATCATTACACATATTCTTTAATTTATTTACATAATCATCAGAACTGCTCGAGCCGCCAGCAATTACCAGCTTTAAGTTGTTATTACTGCTAAAATTTATTTTTTTAAAAGCATTTATCAACCAATCACACCTCTTCTCGGGAACCAGCCTGCCCATATATAAAATATAGTCCTTTCCTTTTAATTTATACTCTTTTTTTATAATATCTGACTCTTTTATATCAGGAATATTTACACCGTTTGGTATATAAACAGGATTATACCCCTTATTTTTATATATTTCCTTTAGATATTTTGCCACTACTATAGTCTTAGAAGGAATTGAAAGAGCCAATCTTTCTGAAATTTTAAGTGCCTTCCTGGCAAGACATCCCCATTTCCCGGATTCATAATCAAATCTATGTATTGTAGCTACAACTTTTTTCCCGAACATACGGGGAATCCATGAAAATATTGCTGGGCCCATTGCCTGGTAATGAATAATATCATAAAGATTAAATAAAGAATTTATACTGGAATTAAAAGCATGAATTGCCGCATCAAAATATTTTGAGTGGATACAGGGGATGTGTTTTAGCTCAATACCTTTATATTTATTTATATCCTTAGGAGTATACCAGTTTCTGACATAAACTGTAACCTTATGCCCCTTTACTGCCAGCCTGCTGCCCAGTTCTTCTACATGTGTTTCAACACCTCCCCAGATTGCTGGAATTCCTTTTTGTCCGATAAAGGCAATTTTCATTTTCATAAATCCTGTACCTTTATTTTTTTTAAAAATTTAATATCTATTACCCATTTTAAAGGAATTTTAATATATTTTTTCATAACGGGAGCTGCGGTCCCAATCATCCAGCAATTTTTTGGACATTTTCTTACTTTATCCCTGACTTCTGCAGCCTTTTTACTGTGCCAGATTTCATCAAATTGGCTTGTGTTTAAATTTCCCATGCTATCAATCCAGTACTTTTCTTCCATGGCATTGCATGGCATTATCTCTCCAAAAGGATCCAAAAAGAAATTTTCTGTTCCCGCTTCGCACGGGAGTAATCTTTTTTTGCCTCTCATATAATTTATTAGACCGTAATTAAAATATGCTCTGAACCAGTTTTTAGGTTTTTTGGTATTCAACAACTCACTTATTAATTTTTTAAAATAGCCAATAAGCTCTTCTTTGTTTTTTATCTCATTATCATAAGAATGAAAATAGTAGCCATTATGAACCACAGCAGTTGCAAATTCCACATCAAGTCCATCGGCTAATTCATAAAGCTCTGACATATCTTTTGCATTTCTGTCAGAAACTGTTATACCGAAACCTATATCCCTTAAGCCCGTCTTTTTAAGATTTAACAATGTCCTTAGTCCGTGGTCAAATCCACCTTTTATTCCCCTCAAGCTATCGTTTGCTTCGGGTAATCCTTCTATACTTATTCTTATACCAACATCTTTATTTTTTTTTGCAACTTCTATTATTCTGTCAGTCAGGTAGCCATTGGTACTTATAACTATTCTTTTTGATTTTTTCTTAAGTATTTTTATTATTTCTTCTATATCCTCCCTCAAAAAGGGCTCTCCTCCCGTTATATTACAAAAATCAAGGGCAGGAAGTTTATTTAAAACTTCAGGTCTAAATTCTTCCTCTTTTTTTGTAGGATGTTTCCAGGTATTACACATATAACATCCTGAGTTGCATCTGTAAGTTATAATTATCGAAGCTTCCATAAGCCAGACCACCTTTTATATTTCTCTTTTTTCTCTGTTATTTACTATTGTTCTCTATTGTATCGTTATAAATATCAATTAATTTTTTATAATGCCTGTCGGGATTAAATTTCTCCTCTACAAATTTTCTTGCGGTTTTCCCCATTTTATTTACTTCACCCATATTATTCAGAAGATATTTTATCTTCTCTTTCAGATCTCTACCATCTCCAACCTTAAATGTGTAACCAGTTTTGCCATCTATCACCAGCTCCGGTATCCCACCAATTGCTGCACCCACAACAGGTTTTCCAAGAGCAAAAGATTCCAATATTGCTCTGGGATTATTTTCATAACATTTAGAGGGGATTACTGTAAATAAAGAATTCTTTATTACTTCTTTAAGCTCTTCTTTCTTTTTGTATCCTATAAAAGATACATCTATTCTTTTTTCAGATTTAACTATACTTTTTAATTTATCTTCAAATAGGCCCCTGCCTGCAATTTTAACCTCTACATCCAGGTTATTAGCGGCAGTTATAAGAGTATCTATGCCTTTTTCTTCTGATAATCTCCCAAAATATACAATAGTTTTGTCATTAAAATCATAACATGGCTCATATTCTTCCGGGTTAACGAAGTTTGGGAGATAAACCAGTTTACCGCAAAATCCCATTTCTTTTAATTTTTCCATTAAAAAAATGCTTGGTGATATAAAAATAGAAATATTGTTATATATATGTAAAATTTTATGATGGAGATACATTTCTACTGTATTTACCAGACTCTTTAATGCCGAACTTTTTGTACATTTATTAAATAAACAATTATAAAACCTTCCGCCTTTACATTTTTCACAGGGTCTGCCATTTAGCAGCATTAAATAAGCAGGACATACCAATTTATAATCACGCATAGTCATTACACAGGGTATTTTATATTTTTTAAAGATATCCAGTATTGATGGAGAAATCTGGTGTGCAAAATTATTTAAGTGTACAATATCCGGTTTCCATTGAGCCATCAGGCTACTTATCTTATTTTTCGCTTCTAACGAATACAAAATTTTTAGGGAACTTTTTATTTGTTTAAAAATACTGGCTTTCTCTTTATAGTTCACATATGATACAAAAAACTCCTCAAAAGGAAATTTGTTATTTAAAGGATGTTTCATCCCCCAGAACCTAACATTATGACCATTCCGGATAAGCAGCTTACCAGTCTCAAGCGTGCTTATTGCGTCCCCTCCAGCGGGAAACAGGAATTTATTTATAAGTAAGATTTTCATTTTTTATATTATGATACCTGTTATATAATATAGCGATTAAAAAGAATAAGATAAAATTTGGAGAATCATGCCTCCAGACAAGATCGTAAAAAGGCCCCAGTATTGTATAGAAAAGCCACATTCCCGTTACAGCATGATTCATAAAGATGTAAGTTTTATCATATTCAACTCTCAGATGCTTTCTTAATTTTAGAATTATGCTAATCAAAAACCATAGATAAGCAATAATTCCCATAATTCCTATATCTACAAAAGTTTCAGTTAGCTGTGTTTTATTCGTTACAAATTCAAATATAATTCCTCTATCTGCCAGGTATTCACCGGCTAATGAACTCCCAGGTCCCCAGCCTATTAAGAAATTGGAAAAACCTATTTCGGTTTTTTTTACCAACTCAGTAGGGGCACTAATGCTACCAATTACTTTTTCTCCCTCTCCAGAGTTTAATATACCAGCAATCTTTTCCATGTCTCTACTATCAGGAAACATCTTTTCATATAAGCTAATAAAAAAAATAAACCCAATGAGTATAATAACTATAAGCCCTATAGCGATATAAATTTTCTTTTTTTCAATATTTTTTTTAAAATAATTAAAAATCACAAAACCAGAAACAAACGGTATAAAAAAAGCAAATGCTTTTATCTCTCCCGCCAGAGCAACTAAAAAGAAACATAGAATAAGAAGTAAAACAAAAACTAAGCTAACCGGTTTTATTTTCATAATAAGAGAGTAAGCTACTATTATTGCAGTGGCATATAACATATAAACTCCAAGATCGAAGGTGCCCCACGGCCCCAGTGTCCATGAAATATGGTCCCATCTGACCCCCATTACGAAAAAACGGTAAAAGACTTCAGGAATCTGTATGATTACTAAAAATAAAAAAACTTTTAGAAAAGATTCAGGTATATCTTTGTCCATATCCCTATTTAAAAAAACAATGAACAATAATGGATACCTTAAATAAATCAAAACCGTAAAGGCTATCTCCAGTAAAGATGATTTATTAATCAAACCAGATAGAAATATAGCTATAAATATAGCAGCAAGCGGTAGCATTATGTTTGCTGTATTTACCTTTTTTTTTGTGAGTAACCTGTATAGCAAAAAAAATAAGAAAATAACAGGAATTGTAAGGAAAGTTATCCACCTTAAAACAATAAAATTCTCAAGATATCCACCTGGAGCTGTCTGGCGAGGAATATACCATATAATCAACAAAAAAATTACAGGTAACCACTTATTTAACTTTACTGATAATAATTTTATATAATTTTCTTTCATAATTGTACCGGTATATATTCATAAAATAAGATTATAAAGCTAGTACATTGCTAAATAAATTCTCGTATTCTTTTACTATTTTCTTAACTCTAAAATCCTCTGCACGTTTCCTTCCTGCCTCAGATAAATTTTTCCTGAGCGTTTTATCTTTAAGCAATCGCATAATTGCATTTTTCATTGCTTCTACATTTCCAACCGGAACCAGCAATCCATTTACTCCATCAGTAATGATTTCGTCCGGCCCGGAAGGACAGTTGGTGGATATTACTGGAATCCCGCAGGCCATAGCCTCAATAATGACATTGGAAAAACCCTCAAATAAAGAAGATAAAACAAAAATATCAGCTTTTCCTATATACTTAAAAGGGTTTTTCTGGAAACCCGGGAAAAACACCCTATCAGATATCTTTAGACCAAGACATAGTTTTATAAAGTTATCTTTTTCCTCACCTTCTCCCAGGATTAAAAGTCTTGCATTACATCTTTTTAAAACTCTTGAAAAAGAATGAAGTAAAAGTGGATAATTTTTTTGTTTAGTTAATCTTCCACAGGCAACTATAATTGGTATATTATCATGAAACAATCCATTCTCAATAGGTTCTTTAACAAGCCTGTCAATTTCAAGTAAGTCAACAGGATTATAAATTACTTTTACTTTTCCCAGAGGAATATTAAAATTATTAATTAAATCTTTTTTTACACCTTTTGATATAGCAATAATTTTATCAGCTCGGGGATAAAAATTTTTTACCAGAATTG
The DNA here is from genome assembly GCA_964616545.1 of uncultured Actinomycetota bacterium. GTDB lineage: Bacteria > Actinomycetota > Humimicrobiia > Humimicrobiales > Humimicrobiaceae > JAQVEM01. Next base: position 10,626 of record CAZTUA010000026.1, read on the forward strand.
ATTTAATTTTTTTTAACCTATTAAGCTTTATTGATGCGGAAGTGTAGTTACGCTGGCTGATAATGATTACCGGTTTAATAAAAAAAGAGATTATTCTGGAAAAGATGTTAATAAAATTAGCATAATCAAGAAAACTTACTACAATATCAGGCTTGACATTACGATAAATCCTACAAGCCAATCTGAATATAAGTTTAAAAAAATCAAATCTGTTTCTTTTTTTTAAATCATACACATCTACATCTTCAGGTATCTGCTCTACATATACCTCTTTTTTTTCAAATAATACAAGAGAAGGCATAAACTTTTCTCTGTTAATATATTTAAGGATATTAAGGAAAATCCTTTCGGCTCCACCTCCTGCAAGAGAAGGTATAATAAAAAGAATTTTTTTTCGCTTATTTTTATTCATGCAGTTTACCCCACAAAGATACTACTGGCACAGGTGCATTATTTTTTTATAAATCATGTATCTCTCATCTCTTCAAACCCGGGTAAATCTTAACTTTATTTAAATTTTCTATAATTTCTTAGTATTTTAAAATTAAATAGTTTGGCTTACCATTTATTTATAAGTTTTAAAGTAATATGCTGGCCTTTCCAGGGATAAGTGAAATTATCTCTTTTTATTACTAAAAAGCCATTATTTTTAAATATATCTATTATATTTTTAATTTTATCCCACCATAAAGATTCATAATAACCTGCAGTCCTCCCTTCTTTTTCACCTGTAGTTACCTCAATTATAAGTAGTCCATTTACTTTTAATACCCTTTTTATTTCTTTAATTAATATTTCTAAATTCAGGGAATGGTCTATGGAATTTGAAAAAACTACATCTACACTATCAGAAGCAAATTGGATATCATGAAAATCTCCATACACGACATATTTATTAAAAATTCCTGGATTTATATCAATACCAATTGCAAAACATCCCCTGTCTATGAATGCTTTTACTTCTGTTCCAATTCTTGCATCAAGACATAATACATTCATTTGTGGTTTCAGCAAATTCTGTTTTAAAAGTCTTTCATATAATACCTTCCTGTATTTAATATCATATTCATTAATGAAATCTTCAGATAATTTTTCCAACTTCGAACGTTGGTGCTTAATATATTCATTATAATTTTTATATTTTCTAACTTTTAATTTATTATCTATGTCACTTTTTGACCAGATAAACTTTTTTAAGGTTAAGTTTTTTACTGCCCTCAATTTTTTTAAAAAATATGAAATAATCAGTTCTGGATTTTTAAATCCCTTTATAATTTTATTAAATATATTAACTCTTTTACTGCCTCCCTTGCTTAATTTTTTTTTGCAATAATCAAGTAATGTGAATATACAAAAAGAGAAATAATTTTTATAATAGAAAATCTATTTTTTTAGCAACTTTACATTATAATCAATCTCTTTCTTTTTATCGTGCTAATGTTGATAATAAATAAACATTTAGATGTAAAAATTATTCCTGCTTCTCTCCAACGGCAAACATTCTTGGTTCAAATATGTATCTGTATTTTTTAAAACCTCTTCCAGTTCCACGTTCTATAGTTATATATGCTCTTAACATACTGGTAATTACCAGCCAGATAAGCCTCCTTATAGCACTTATAAAATCATGTATAACAGGGCATTCACCATAAACTTTTATATTATTAAAATTACATATCTGCATAACCTGTATCAGGCTATTTGGAGTAAATCCTACCTCGTGTGTAAAATCAGTAAATACTGTGCTTGCCCCAAAAAGTGACATCGCATTCGGAGCCCCTATCAGTACTTTCCCATCTTTTTTTAAGGACCTGTATATTAAATCCAGAAATTTTATTATTTCATCTTTTTTTAGGTGTTCTATAATATCGTTGGCTATTATTATATCAAAGCTTTCTCTATGATGCGGTAGATACTCAAAAAGATCTGCCTGGTGAATATTTTTTACTCCTGTGCTTTTTGCTACTTCAATCTGTTCGACACTTATATCTATCCCGGAACAATTAGTATAACCCTCGTTTTGAAGAAAATAGAGAAAATGCCCAGAACCACATGCTATGTCAATAATTTTAGTATTCTTATCCTCCGGGATAAAATTACTATATCTTTTTTTATAAATTTTTCGCACAAAACTAAATTCATCTTTTGATAGTTTATGTGTTTTACCCCAGTATCTGCTTACATAATTCTTATAGCAACGACTGCGATAATTTTCTTTTACCATAACATTACCCTTCTTTCCCGAGTTTTTTATAAAAAACAAAACCGAGATAACACAAACTAAATATTGATACCAAAGAAGTTGCGAGTGCTATCCCGGCAACATCAAAAATTCTCATAAGAATATAATTAAACAGAATATTTAATAGACCCGTATAAAAGCCGCATTTTAAAAGATCCCTTGTGTTTTTTAGAATAAGGTGAGACAAAACAAAAATCCGCCCGGCCATATAAGGAATAAATCCTGCCATATAAAATGCAAAAACCCGGCCTATTTCAGGAAGTTTTTCCATATCAAATTCTCCTCTGCCATAAGCAACTGAAACAATTACCCGGTTTAAGATAATCATTATAAAAGTAATAATTATTGCTATTATGGTTACTACCTTTATAGTTTTTTTTACATTTTCTTTTAATTTTTGCTTACCCTCTTTATAGTACCTTTCACTCCAGTGAGAAAGGAGCACAACCATTAATCCTGCAGACAAAAAAGTTAAAGGAATTGTGTATAGCCTATTTGCATATTCAAGGATAGAAACACTTCCTGTTTTAAGCCATGATGCCATTGTTTTATCTATAATTGGACTTAAGCCTACAGCCAGCATTCCCAGTACCTGATAAGAGGAAACTTTTAGAAACTTTCTGGTTTTTATACTAATGTTAAATGATAAATTTATTTTAAAAAGTCTTCTTTTATAAATAAAAATAAGTAAGATAAGAAATCTAAAGATTTCACCAGCTACATATCCAAGAGCAATAGCATGAACTCCCAACAAATCCCTGAAAATAAAAATAATCAACAGGCAAATAACTGCACGAAATGCAGGAGATATTGCCGGTATGACAAATCTTTTATACGCATTTATTGCTCCTCCCATTATGCTTGTCCAGGTAAGGAAAATTATGAGTGGAGCAGTTTCCAATAATATTACAATAATTAAGTTTAAAGCTTCTGTATCAAATCTGGTTATTACTGAAAGAACCGGTCTGGCTGCCAGGAGAATTGCACTGGATAAAATAAAGAGAACCACTGTCACTGATACTAAAATACCACCTATAAATTTGCCCGTATCTTCTCCTTTTGATTCTGAATCAGCAATAAAAGGCACCATGATTTTCTCTACAACAGGATAAAACACTCCTGCAATAAATATAATAATCCCATATGCAAAGAAAAAAGCATCGGTCTCAGTAGTTAAACCAAACCAGGCTGCTATAAAAAATGGAATTAAAAATCCAACAGATTTACCCACAACATTCCAGATTGTAGTGGTAATGGAATCGCGGACTAAGGAGAGAGTACCGATTCTGGAACAATATCCGCTTATTATATCTCTTATTCTCATTTCCGATATCTTAATAAAAAAATAAATTTGCTATAAATAAATTTATATTCATCAATCTTTAAAAAATTTTTAGCATCTTATCAGTAATATGTTAGCAGGTACAGGAGAGTATTAATATATCTTTTATAAAGATTTTTAATATAATAATAACAATTCAATGTATTTTATAGTTTATAATGATATTGTCAATTATAATTAATATCCACTATAATTGTTATTGTTAAGGTGAAACCTACAATATAAAAATATAAATTTTTTTTAAATGTTGCCTATAAAAAGCTTACATCTCACCAGAGTATTAACCACAACCCTGATTATTATTTACCTTCTTTTATTTTTACTGGTTATTATCAATGAACGCTGGAGTGATGGAGATGAGGTTCACTACCTTCTTGTAAGTAGCAGTATTTTAAAAGATGGCGACCTGGTACTTAATAATAATTATGAAAACAAAGATTATTTTGCTCATCATAACCATGAGGAAAGCCCCCATGCATACACTGGTAGACACGGTGAATTGAGGCCTGCTCATGGTATTTTAACCTCAATTATCATGACACCAGCTTATGGATTGAGTTTGCTGGCTAAAGAAACCCTAAAATTTGAAAGTAACAGAGCCTTTTTATTTTTCCCCAGATTAACCATGTTATTCATTCATATCCTCTTTAGCCTTATTCTTATTAACTTTCTAAGGATCCTGGGATTCAGTAAAAATATAAGAATATTTTGTGTAATTCTATATTTAATTCAGCTACCAACTGTAATTTACAGTCAGGCAATTTATTCAGATTTAATTGCCGGGTATTTTGTAATGATGGGAATCTATGGAGTTCTAATATTTAAAAAAAGACGAAATTATAAATGGCTATTACTGGGAAGTATCTTTCTGGGATTAACTATATTTCTACATTCAAAACTAATGGTTTTATCACTTTTTTTAATTATAAACAGTTTTGTTTATTTACATCTTGCACTGGGAAAAGATGATTCTTTAAAAATTAAAGATTGGTTTTACTCAGGATATTACCGAAAAATCCCTTGCTGTATTTTAATTCCCTGGATTTCCTTATTAATCGCAAATATTTTAATGAATTTTTACTGGTTTGGGGCTTTTTATTTTAATGGATTGGGTAACCCAGCCAGAGCTGGCGGATACCTATCACTTATAAATAGGTTACTTGGCAGAGGCTGGCTCGGGCAATGGCTGGATACTAAAGTGAGCTTTATTTTGATTTTAATTTTTACTCTTATATTTTTTCTTCTTTTTATCCTGCATAAAAAGAAGAATTCATCTTTCTTTCTTATACTTTCAATTATTATTCCAATGACTTTATTCGTAGTTCTTGCCTACCCATTCAGAGGCTGGCTCGGGCAATGGCTGGACATAGAAGTAGGGATGATTCCCAATGCACCACTGCTTGCACTTATATTTACAGGGCTATTCATCTGGTTTAAAAAACATAGGTCATCCTTTTTACTTATTATCCCGGCAACCCTGGCCTATTTATTTATAAAAGCCGGCGTTTCCTGGTACTCAGGTTTTAGCCCATCCGGTAGATACCTGCTAATTTCCATTCCTGTTCTGTTACCAGGCCTATGCTGGATTTTATGGGCAGCACGAAAAATTATCTGGTTGAGATGGATAGTAGGAATATTAACGTTTTTTAGTTTAACTCTTTCGGCGCTTATCCCATTTGTCGGACGAATGGGTCTACCCTATTCTAAAAGCTATAATATTTACTGGAGAACTATTCTTGAATTTTTAAGATTAGATTTTTTAGAGCCATATATTTCACTAAATTTCCTTAAACCGGAAACACATTATTATATTATCGGTACTATTATATTTATCTTACTTTTTATTCTCGGATTTTATCTACAAAAAAAATTATCTAAAATAGAAAAGTGTCAAAGGTGAATATTTAAGTGTAGCCCCTAAATCTTAAGTATTCTTATTTTTCCCATAATAACCTTTTTATAAAATAACCTTTAACAGAAAAAATAATATAAAAATTTTCAGTCAAACAAATTTTTGAATCCCCTGTGGATAGATTCCAGAAGGTGCAGCCCGCTGCCACTCTTTACCTGTTTCGATAGCCAGATACTGTGTACGGCGCGGATTCTTATAGTTATATTCTTTATACCCATTATTTTCCCAATCGCATGCGAATGATGGCCCTGCCGAAAATAAAGAAGCCGGCCATTTCTGTCAATTACAACACCTACCTCTGGTGCGAGGTCGGGATTAAAACCGCTGTTTTTAATTTCTGCAAATAACTTTTTATACTTTTTAAAATACAGAATAATATTTTCCTCAGAATCAAGTAAAATATCCCCGCGCTGTAAAGGTTCACCTTTAAGCATCTCACCTGTAGCAAAAGAATAAAACCGGGTGTCCCTGTAGTTCTTATTTTCAACAAAAAAATCCCTTATCATAACAAACTTTTCATGTTCTTCTGTGAGAATTATATCCCTGTCCCATTCTCCTGACCATACAAACATATTCTCAGGCATAGAGTCAGGGTCATGAATATGATATTTTAAACGTTCCAGATTTGTCTTAAATACAAGTGAGTCATTGAAACATAAACTCGCAAGCAGAGCAGGTACATGATTTCTTTTACTGTGAAATAAATAAAAGTTCACAAGTAATATCAACCATACAACTACTTTTGCCAGTGCCCTGGCAGGGGGCTTTAATACTTTCTTGATTGCCTTAGAATAAGGCTGTGCATTTAACATCAGGAATTTACTTCCAGGATAATATTACAAACCTCTCTTACGCAGCCGTTACCGCCCTTACTGACACATACATAGTCTGCAATATTTGATAGAGAAGGTTCCGCATCACCCGGCACTGCTGCAAATCCAACTGATTTTAGAATCTCTATATCATTTATATCGTCACCAATATACGCGATATTTTCCAGAGATATTCCTGACTGCTCTGAGATTTTTTTTAATACTCCCAATTTATTATCAATACCCTTATAAAGATAGTCAATTTTTAATTTTTCTGCTCTGAAATCTATAATGGTCGTATTTTCTTTTGTAATTATAGCAGTCTGTATACCAATTTTTCTGATTAGCCCCAGGCCCATTCCATCTCTAACGTTAAACCGCTTCGTTTCTGTACCGTTTATATCACAATAAACAGAAGCATCTGTCAGCACCCCATCCATATCCATAGCCAGCATTTTTATATTTTTAACAGAGCTTTTAATATTTCTCTTTCTATCCTCTTCCCTTTTTTTAAGAAGAATATTTTCCACAATATTCCAGTCATCCGGTTCATCTATTTCAAAAGAGGTTTCGGCAGACATTTCATATGTACCTATTTTCCCTCCAAGCCTGCATTTTTGATTTTCAAGAATATCCCTTTTTGTTAGATAGAAAGCTCCGTTTTCCATAATCCATCCATTAAATTCCTGCCTGCGCGGCCTTTTGGCCGGGTTATAGTTAACTGGTTTATTATCATCGGACCAGAAAAACTTTTTTACCCTCACTCCGCTTACAAGGGAGTCATAATTATTTTCTAAAAAATATTTTATGGCAGAATCAATATCTTCCGTTGTTGTAAGAGGGGAAGTTGCCTGCAGGGTTATAAGAATATTAAAATTAACTTTATCCATAAAATCCAGCATAACGGATTCCGTTGATGCAGTATCTGTTGCCAGCATTGGGTCTCTTTTTAATATTTTTACCGGTAATCCAGATTTAGATACGACATTAGTTATTTCATTAGAATTAGTTGATACATATATATTATCAACTAATTTGGAGTGGCTAACCGCTTCCAGCACCCACAGACACAATGGCTTTCCGGCGATACATTTTATATTTTTAAGAGGAATAGACTTTGAGCCACCTCTTAACGGTATAAGAGCTACAATCTCAGGTTTCTGTTCCATTTTAATTTTTTCTTTTGTTCTAATTCAACATCAAGCAGATCTTTATTTTTATATTTAAGGCTGGTATAGGTAGCAAATAAGTTTCTTACAAGTTTTCTCAAACCATCGGGTTCCAGAGAAGCAGCGTGGTCAGTCCCTTTCCATGTTCTGTCCAGCGTAAAATGCCTTTCTATGTATCTTGCGCCGAGTGCATAAGCTGCTACATCTATCGCTATTCCAAGATGATGGCCTGAAAATCCTATATCCTTTACTACGTCTTTATATTGTTTTTTTAACTTTTCAATTTCGAGCAGGCAAATATCTTCAAAACTAACAGGATATCCGGAAATACAGTGATAAAGCACCAGGTCTTTATTTCTTCCCTTCTTTTGAAAATAATTTACAATCTCTTCTCTTTCTCCGACAGTTGTCATGCCAAGTGATAGATGAATTTCGCCGCCAAAATTATCAAATATATAATCAAGTAATTTAAAATAATTACTGCAGGCAGAAGGAATCTTTATTATCTCCGGAGAAATGCTGCATATTTCCTTTGCAGAAGTTAAATCCCACACAGAACAAGAATAAACTTTCCCATACTTTTTACATTCTTCCATTAATTCCTTATGCTGGCCAACTGTAAACTCCAAAAACTCTCTGTGCTGTCCGTAAGTTTCACCAAATGAATTCATTGGCACAGGATGGGGAGTATTGTATTCTTCCGGAGTAAGTACTTCGGAAGGAGTTCTCTTTTGAAATTTAATAACATCGGTATTACAGAAATTGGATGCAATCTCTATCATCTGCTTCGCTATATTAAAATCACCCATATGATTGCATCCTATTTCAGCAACTATAATTGGTTTTTTATACATTTTTCTACTTTCTATTTTTTTATTTATACTGGTATTTAATTTAAAATCAACTTAAGACTCAAACAAATAATCAATTCCTACTCCGACGTAGCTTGTATATATAATTAACTGCAATAACCACAACAAGACCTGTAAGTATACTTAACAATATTACAATGATAGAATTTATAGCTCTATTATTCTCGATATTAATGCTGGGTTCTTCTGTCAGAAGCTCGACACGGTTATCTACTTTTTCCTTTTCATCTATAAGTTCCTGGTAGAGAATGCTGGATTTTCTAATTTCATCCTCATTGTCAATTACCCTTTCTCTGTATAAAAGCATCTCTCCCTTTTTCTCCATTATCTCATACTCAAGTTGCTCTGTTGCGGCATTATCCATTTTATTATACAAGCTATTAATTTCTCGACTAATCTCTGATATTTTTTCTTCGAAATAATTGTTTTCCTCTTCCAACACTCCTATATCTTTTTTAATCATTTCAAGTGTATTATTAAATATTTCAATATCATGATTTTTAATCTGTTCTCCAAGTGATTCAATAAGTTTAAATCCAATATCTTTTGCAAGCTTTTTATCCCGATCCTTAACCTTTAAAGAAAAAACACTGGTATCTTTATCCAGGTCTATTTTTATCAGGGAAGAATCCACATATACTTTATAATTATCAACTTCCGGGATATCCTCCAGCGCACTGAATATTAAATCCGTTTTTAGTATTAGGGAGATATCTGAAGCTCCAATAAAAACATTTTGATTGCTTATAAGTTGGTCCTGGGAATCACTGTACTGTAGATATTCATCCTGCACATAATCATCCCTCAGGCTGAATTTATATCTTGCTTCATATAATACTGGAATTCTAAAAATATAAAGAAATCCAAGAGTAGCAACTAATATTACAGTTATAATGAACCACCATTTTCTTTTTAGAAATAAACGGAACAGTGTTCTAAGATCAATTGTATCTTCAGAATAGTTATCCCCTTTTTCATCCATGCCATGTCCCTTCGTTTAGAATAGGATTATAAAAATTTATTATCATAAAGTATAATATTTTATCATTTTAACATATAAGTTTATATAACAATAAGCCACACTTTCCAAAATAATTATTGACCTCTGGTATATGTATATTAAAAATTATATTTAAATTACCGACCTGATATAATCAAATATTAATTAATTTTATGAATCTTTCACTAAAATACTTCATGCCATTTTCGTCCCATAAATTTTTAAATCTTTTTTGCCCTTCTTCTGCAATTTTTTTTCGGCTGGATTCATCTGATAGGATATTATTAAATTCATCCTTCCACTTCTCAATATCCCATGAGATTGGGAAGTAAGTTTCATCCGGTATATATAGATCTGGCCACGTCTCCAAATGACTCATATCTGGTTTTATCAATGCGGCCCCCGCCATAAATGTTTCGTAATCCCTATAACATATCTCACCCCAACCGAACGGACTGACAACAAATTTAGATTCTGACATATTTGTAAGATATTCCTTTTTTGGCACAATTCCAAGTGAAAAATTTTCAGCCAATTGGTGGTCTGAAAGAAATTTATGCATTTTTTTTCTCTGAAAGGAAATTATGGTTTTCCTGTAATCTTTAAAATAATTAGCGCTAATTATATATTTTTTATCTCCACCGACCTCACCATATTTTAGAGCGAGACTTTTCCTGAGTATATACTCGATTCTTGATAAATTAGATTGAAAATTATTTACAGCCAGTAGAATGTTCCACGAAATTCCTATTTTATGTTTATTTCTTAAATAAATATGTAATTTATTGTTTTTAAGATTTTTTTGAGGCGAGTAGTCTCCTTTACCAATATTATATTTTTTATTGTAATAATCTGTAAATAATCTATTCCCAAATAATGCTTTTCCATACAAAGACTTGTCTTTTAATAACTGCTTCTTGTAATAAAAATCTACATAAGGTAGAACATAAAATAACATTGAAGTACTATCCAGATTATCAAACAAAATCAAAGACTTTGTATTTTTTTTAATATGACTTAAAAAATTTATTATTATATTTTCTTTTTCTTTTTGTGTGGCATTGCTTTTTTTAACTAAATTTTTCTTTATCCTGATATCAATAATTACGGTATCTGATAATTTGCATTTGTGTAAGTCAAATATATTTAAAAATCTTATCCTGTATCCCATTGCTTCAATACGTGTTTTATTTAAAAAAACTGGATACCAATCCGTATTTAATAATCTAAATTTCGATTCAATTAAAGTAAGGGTTTTAAAAATTGCAGGGATAATAATATCTATGTTCTTCAACTTCTTGTTTCTCCTAACTTTACTCTTTAGATACTTAATTCGACATCAATTTTTAACGTCATTTATTAAATTTTTCCTTAAAGAATTTTATAGTTTTATTAATACCCTCTTTGAAATCTACTTTCGGCTCCCAATTAATCACGCTTTTAGCTTTAGTTATGTCAGGTTTTCTTACCATGGGGTCATCAGGAGGTAGTTCTTGAAAAGTAATATTACTTTTGCTCTTTGATAAATACTTTATATTTTCTGCAAGTTTTAATATTGTCATTTCTTCGGGATTGCCTAAATTTAAAGGCCTATGATAACCAGAATTAATAAGCTTGTAAATACCTTCTACCATATCGGAAATATAACAAAAGCTTCTGGTCTGGCTGCCATCACCAAATACAGTTATATCTTTACCTTCAAGGCACTTACTTATAAAAGTGGGTATTGCCCTTCCGTCATCTTTTCTCATTCTTGGACCATAAGTATTGAATATCCTGACAATATAAGTATCCAGTCCCTGCTGCCTGTGATAAGCCATTGTAAGAGCTTCCGCAAATCTTTTTGCTTCGTCATATACTCCCCGGGGACCAACAGGATTAACATTTCCCCAGTATTCTTCTGTTTGTGGATGTACCTTTGGGTCTCCATATACTTCAGAGGTTGAGGCCAGAACCATCTTGGCCCTTTTAGCTTTAGCCAGACCCAGTATATTATGGGTCCCAAGTGAGCCCACTTTTAATGTTTGTATTGGAAGCTGTAAATAATCAATAGGGCTTGCAGGAGACGCAAAATGAAATATACAGTCTATATCATCTTTTATATCAATATACATGGCTATATCATGGTTTAAATATATAAAATCACCGCTCCTGATATGCTCTATGTTTTCCAATGAACCAGTTATAAGATTATCCATACATATAACCCTGAAACCCTTTTCTATAAGGTAATCACATATATGACTACCTATAAAACCTGCCCCTCCCGTAACCAGTGCATTTTTTTTCATGTAAGTCTCCTTTATCGTCCTATCCCTATATATCTGAAACCTAATTTTTCTATCTTATCTCTTTCAAAAAAGTTTCTTCCATCGATTATGATATAGTGGTTCATTAATTTCTTTACTTTATTAAAATCAAGCCTTGCAAACTGTTCCCATTCTGTAGCAATTATCAAAACATCCGAGCTATCCATAGTTTCATATTCATTCCTGCATATTTTCACCCTATCAATTAGTGCTTCAGGTTTATTTTTTACAACCGGGTCATATGCTTTTATTTTGGCACCCATCTTAGACAAACTATTCATAATAGTTATAGATGGGGCATCTCTTACATCATCAGTGTTGGGCTTAAAAGATATGCCCAGAACAGCAATTGTTTTACCTTTGACAATTTTTAATTCATCCTGTACTTTTTTGACTATTTTTAATCTCTGCTCTTTATTTACGTTGATTACAGAATTAAGTATCTGTGGTGTCATTCCATATTCACTGGCAATATAAGTTAGTGCAGATACATCTTTAGGAAAACAGGACCCTCCCCAGCCTATACCTGCATTTAAAAATAAAAGACCAATCCTTTTATCAAGACCCATACCTTTCGCTACTGCCTTTATATCTGCTCCAACCTTCTCGCATATGTTTGCAATTTCATTTATAAAAGATATTTTAGTAGCCAAAAATGAATTGGAAGCATATTTAACCATCTCCGCACTGGTCAGGTCGGTTACTACCACCGGAATCTTTTGCCCTCTTGGTATTAATCTTTTATTATCTGGCCACTCAAAGTTCTGCTCTATTAGGGGTTTATATAGCTCCAGCATCCTCTCTATGGCTTTTTCAGAAGAAGAACCAATAATTATTCTATCTGGGAAAAAGGTGTCCTCTACAGCGCTTCCTTCCCTTAAGAATTCGGGGTTGGAAACCACATCAAAATTAATATTTTTATTGCTATTATTGGTCTCAATGCTTTCTGATATCATCATGGATACCCAGTCTCCAGAGCCAATCGGTACTGTACTTTTATTTACTATTATTTTATGACTATCTATAACTCTACCTATATCTACTGCCACCTGCTCTACAAAGCTGAGATCGGCCTGGCCATTAGGAAGGGAGGGTGTTCCTACGGATATGAATATGACCTCAGATTTTTTTACCCCTTCTTCTATGCTGGTACTAAATTGAAGTCTCCCCTTTTTTATATTAGTCCCTATAATCTTCTCCAATCCTGGTTCATAAATAGGGCAACCTCCTTTTTTTAGTATGTCTATCTTTTCTTTTGCTTTATCCACGCATATGACTTTATTCCCAATCTCTGCTAGGCATGCCCCTGTAACAAGTCCCACATAACCTGTGCCTATTACGCTAACCTTCACTTTTTAAACTCTTTCTACTCCTATTTTTATGATTTTTATGGTTTCAATCGGTCCTGGTTTCTTAAGTATCAGTTTATATCTTATCTAAAGATACACTTAAGATATAATAATGCCAGCACTCATTTATGCCACTAATATTTTTTAGATATTTTTAATTATTATAGAATATTTGTTTAATTATTTGTATTTGTTTTTAAGACTTATGTATTAACGTTTTATATCCCCGGGCAAAATATCATATTTAAGTTGAGTGCCCTAATGGCAGAACAATATAAAGGCATGTCTTTATTTGCTATATAAAAAATAGGTTTAATGGCAAAGTAGAAATAATCCACTGAGTAGTGCTAAATTCTGGTAATATGCTCTTTTTGTCTCGTATACTTACTTCTAATACCCGTAAATCTGATTGGCGAACTGTATTATTTTACTGGTATATGTAGCTCCCGGAGCCCACTGACCATTCAGGAACCCAAGGGTTGTATTGCCTGTATACCTCCAGTGAGTTGAGGAATGCCTCGGGTCATAGGTCAGGCTGCAATACGTATTTACATGGCCCGGGTAATAGTACCATGCCATGTGTGCATAATGGGCGATTACTCCCAGCTCTTCGGTTGCAAATGAATTATACAGGTAATTTCCATTCTTATCCTTCTCGCCTGTTGCACCAAGCCCGCAGAAATTGTTGGCGTTTGCGGGAACAATTCCAGTATAGGTCAAAAATCCGGTCTCGTGGCACATCATAGCCCATGCAATGTCAGCCCTGATGTTAAACAGCTTTCCATATTTTATATATATCGGAGCGATCCTCTTTGCCCATTCTACTTTTGTAGAATTCCTATCTTTGAAGATCTTAACAAGCTGGTCAACGGTAACTTCTGTATAACCAATGACATTAGTGCTATTGGTTATGGGTGAAGTGTTAGCAGGATAGGTCTTCTCGGCTTCTTTTACCGTTACCTTCGTGGTAGCAGTTTCCGAAACAGCACCCTTATCATCCTTTACTGTAAGTTTTACCGTATACTCACCTTTTTCAGTATATTTGTGAACCGGTTTAACTCCGCTTCCTGTCTTCCCGTCACCGAAATCCCATGTGTATTCAGCTATCTCGCCATCGGAATCAGATGAGCCAGAACCGTCAAGGGTAAGCTCTTTTTCTGCTGTGGCTGTGTATGGTCCACCCGGATTGGCAGCCGGAGCCTTATTTAGCTCATTTATGGTAACGGTAAGCGTATCTGTTGAAGATACATCATCAAATGCTGTAACTTTTAAAGTTACCTCATACACGCCAGCTTTATCATAAGTATGGGTTATTACCGGTTCCTCCAGCGTTTCATCATATTCTCCGTCTCCGTCCCAGTCCCATGAGTATGTAACTATAGTATCTTCTTCAAGAGGCGATACACTGCTTCCAGATGCGTCAAAGGTCAGTTCCTCACCGGTATCCGCTGTTTTATCTTCACCGGCACTGGCAGTAACTACCTGCTGGTCTTCTTCTCCATCATTTCCGTTTTCTTCTGAGTCCTGCTTATTTATTCCTGTTTCCTCTTCATCTTCACCGCTGTCCTCTTCATCTTCTATCACAGCAGTGGCGGTAACCTCTTCAGATAATGCGTCACTGTCGTCTTTTACTGTAAGCGTTACCGTGTATTCGCCTGCTTCAGCGTATGCATGAACGGGTTCTGCTCCGCTTCCGGTCTCTCCGTCACCGAAATCCCATATGTATTCAGTTATCTCGCCATCAGAATCAGATGAGCCGGTGCCGTCAAATGTTATTTCTTCGCTGGTTGCAGCGCTGTATGGTCCGCCCGGATCAGCTACAGGAACGGCATTTTCTTCAGCAGGCGGAGGACCGTCCTTAATAACATTTATCTTAACATTTGCCTGGCTGTAGTTATTATTCTTATCATATGCGTAAACATATATTATGTTTTCACCATCATCGAGTTTGCTTATCTCTATTGTTTTTTCCCAGCCGCCGTTTATTATCCCGGTGGCCCCGAGTATATTATTCTTAAAGCTGGTAATACTTGCCAGCAGGTTACTTTCTTTTATTTCTGAACCCTTATATAATTCAACCTTTGTAAGCTTAAGAGGAGAACTGTTCTTTATATCTGCAGCCCAGCCTTTTATTGTAAAGTCATTATATACAACAGAATTATTCTCAGGTTCAAGTACCCTTACCGTAAAGCCTTTTGACTCTTTACCGCTGCTGTCACTGTAGTTATCGCTGCTGCTACCGCTGCTTCCACTGTTCTCGCTGCCTCCACTGTTCTTATCAAGACCTTTTGCAAAAGCTGCAATACCGTTGTATAGACCTACCGCACATTTTTCTCTAAAATCAGCAGTTTTTAGAAGAGCTGCTTCTGTTGGATTTGAAACAAATGCGCATTCCACAAGCGCTGCGGGCATTTTGGTATATTTAATAACCCTGAAATTGGCAGTTTTTACCCCGCGGTTCGCCCTGCCTATCTGTTTTACGAGATTGTTCTGAACATAACCTGCAAGCTGGCTGGAACCGGTTACGCCATTTGCACACCAGTAAGTTTCGGTTCCATGAGCATACTCTGATAGTGCAGCGTTATTATGAATTGATATAAAAATATCCGCACCGGAGCTATTGGCCTTATTTACCCTCTCATCCAGGGTTGAATAGGCATCATTTGTTCTTGTCATTACTACGGCATAGCCCTTTGCTTCCAGTTTGGATTTTAGCCTCAATGCAATATCCAGGTTAGCATCCTTCTCATTGAGACCGAATCTAACAGCACCCGGATCATATCCCCCGTGGCCCGCATCAATATAGACTTTTATCTTTCCACTCTGTGCATACAAACTGCTGCCATCTGATACATAAATAAAAGTAAAACAAAAAGCAATTACAGTCATAAAGACTGCAAAAAATCTAAGTGATTTTATAATTTTTTTCATTGAACCTTACCCTTTTATTCTTTTATTAAATCGCCCCTCCTGAAAATGGGTTCGTCAATAGCGAGCTGGCCCAGAATATCCAGCTTTTCTCCGTCTATATATAAAGATACAGAATTCACTTCATGAAATTCTGTTAATGTATTTACAATTGAATAAATAAGCATAATATCAACCGTGTCGCTCTGGAATCTGTCTTCTATAAATTCTTCCGAAAGATCCACCTTTGCCAGGCTGTTTTCAATGGTTACGGAATTTATTTTTGTAGTTTCCGGAACAAGCCTGTGAAGACTGCTGTCAGCCGGGAGTTTCATGAGCTCCTCCAGGGCTTCAACATATTTATTTTCTGTGGAGATTGTTCTTGTTTCTCCTACCAGATACTGGCCCATATCATCGGAGTAGTATACATTTATGGTAATATCGCCGGCTTCTACTTCTTCGGATTCTTCTTTATCGTTATCTTCTTTTTCACCGGTCTCATCTTCGTCTTTTATATCAGTATCTTTATCATTATCAGCTACATCTTCTTTTTCTACAGTATCATTAGTATCATTATCATTGCCGGAAACCTGCGGATAATCCTCTAAAAGGGTGCATGAGAAAGCAAAAAGCAGCCCTATTAAGGCACAACAAACAACCATGCCTAAAGCTGCTTTCTTTAAAAAACCAGTAATAGTATTATTTTTGTATAACTTTTTCTTTTTCATTGCTACAAGTATATTATTTTGCTGCTACTAATTTACTATATATATTTTTACATATTTATTGAGATTATTATAAAGGAATAATTACATATTTATTTTGCAATGTCAAGTATATTACATTTACCGGCCATTTTTACTTTGTTATGGTTACACTTAGATTTACATTGCTCTGCGTGTATTTCCACCCATCATACTGGCCATTATTATTGGTCTGGGGGCCGCTGAAATGAATTCTTATCTGAAATCTTGATTTACCATCATTTATTGCCTTCTGAAGCTCCTCCTGCAACTTAGAAACATTACAGGTTATATCAGGGGCATTATAGATTGCTACCAGTATACCGTCTTTGTTATAATCGTCCTGTTTAATGGGTCTTGTCCCCCAGCTCAAAACATTTATATTCAGCATTTCAAAAAAAGGAAGCGGTTCACCCATTACTGTTGCGCTGGCCAGGATAAGATTGGCAGATTTCACCGTACCTCCTTTAAGCTCCGATATATCAAAGCTAACAAATCCCATGCATGATTTATCATTATCTGAGTC
>CAZTUA010000027.1:0-155796 GCA_964616545.1 uncultured Actinomycetota bacterium
AATATTATAATAATATTAAAAAATTATAAATAATTAATTATATACGTAAATAATATGGATTTAATAAATAATTTTGGAATTATACTTTTTTTGCTATACCTTAATATTACCATACCTTAGCTTTCCCCCTTCTTCTCTAAAATTAGGGCTCTAAGCTCATCTTCAAATCCAGCGCCTTTTACATAGACCGTAGTCTTAAAACTGCCCTCTTCTCTTATTATCTCTTCTTCCGCATTACCTGTTAAGGATGTAAGCATTTCATCAACATAGTAGTTACCGCCCTCTACGGGGACTATTGGTACCCAGTAATTTTCGACGTGATAATCATAATATTTTGTAAAATCAGTGTAAGACACTTTAGAACTCCTTATTGCAAGTACAATATATTCCTTGTCCTTTTCCATTTTTATAGTTCCCTCAACCCACCAATAAGAGCAACTTGCATTTGAAACTTTTACGAAATCACCAACCTCTAAATAAGGATCATCCGAATAATATATTTTTTCTACTTCAAATGTAGAAATATCACTATAATATGTATTATTAAGTTCTCCATTAACATATTCTTCAATACCAATTTCTACTTCATTAATGACTGTTCCTTTGAATATAAGGTTGGCATTCTCAAAAAGTGTATTTTCATCAAAATATGGGAACTCTACACTATCTACGATATTGTATGGAGTTTTCTCTTCAACCTCGATACATCTTGAATATATTCCTTCCTGCGGGATTTCCATTGATTCTTCCCCCTTACTTATGCAGCCAGATAAAATAAATACTAAAGAGCTTATAAGTATATAGATTAGAATTTTTTTAAACATAAAGACCATCTCCTATACAAGTATTTTAAATAATAATTATTGGAATTATCCCCTTACATACGATAAAATTTAAAGTATATTGTTATTCATGTTATAATAATTTGGGGTGTGGAAAACTACAGAAAGGAAAACTATGAAATATGAATTCAATTATACTTCTCATAATCATAGCACTCCTTATCGGAGTGGATATAAGAATTAATACAAAGTAAAACGTCAGTATAATTATTCTTATTGGAGTTATAAAAGGAGTTCAAAGTAGTAGTTAATAAGGAGTTGTTTCTGATTATTAACCCACACCCCAAACTTATTAAATTATCAAAAGAACGAAAGGAATTAAAATGTCAAAACCAAATCTAACATCAGAACAACGACTACAAGAAGCCCAAACCAAAATAGAGGGCGTATTAAACACTACCAATTTTGATAATTCGGCAATTTTTAATTCTATAAAACATGTTGCCCAAGCTGTTGAAGAACTGTCTTATATAATTGCTAAAAATCTCAAAGAGAAGAAAATTCTTAAATAATTTTCTCAATAGCTTTTTCCAAATCAATAGGATTTACTTTTTTTATAATAATTGAAGATAGAGTATTAATTCTTTCTTCAAGTTCTTTTGTCTTTGTTCTTGTTTGTTCTCTTAGCCTTTCTTGTGCATAACAAAGTAAACTACAAGTAGATTTGGTATAACTATCCTTAATACCTTCAATATTATTACGTATTACACTGTCTTCCATAATAATTAGCTGGTAAGTACAGACTGGCTCATTAATAAATCAAATGAATTATCTATATTCCGATTATTGAACCTAAAGCAAAACTCATTAATATAATCCTGTAAATACTTAACCGATATCCTGTGATATATACCATAAGCGGCTCTTTTTACAATAGCCCAAAAACTCTCAATAGTGTTAGTGTGAATTAAGTCATCGGCATACATTTTAGTATGGTCTATTCTCAAGTGTATAAATTTGGTTTTTCTTAACTTATCATAACTACTAAATTCATCACTTATTACTACATTCTTGCTACTATCTAATGCTACTCTGGTAAGTATTCCTATTAATTGCTGACCAGTTAATTTTTGACCTTTTCTATTCGTTAACGCTACTTTTGCATATACCTTATTATCATTCCTACTTACAATTCCAACAATCGGAGTTTTGTCTGTACCCCTACCTCGCTTTTGTCCACCCCCTTTCTTATTATTATCTCTCTTATTTGACTTTCTTGGTTTACCACCAACATATGTTTCGTCAATTTCAAGAATGGTATTAACAAACTTTTGGTTTTCATTATTGGACATAGCTTTTCTTATCTGGTGCAACATTCTCCAAGCCGTCTTATATGTTACTCCAATTTCCCTTTGCAATTGCTTGGCACTAATACCTTTTTTAGCATTTAAAAACAGGTGAATAGCATACATCCATTTCCTTAAATCGGTGGTAGTCTTTTCAAATATAGTGTCCTTAAATATTGAAAAAGACCTGCCACAAAAGCCACAATCAAAAACTTTTGGTGTTTTCTTTCTCTGATATACCTTTTCGGAATTACAGAAATGACATTTAATTCCTTCCGGATATCTCTGTTTTATAAAATACTCTATCACTTTTCTTTCACTTCCAAATTTCTCCTGAAATTCTTGAAAATCCATGATATACTCCTTTTTATAAACTACTAATATAATTACGGGTATATCATACTAATATTATTATCTCATGTCAAGGGATAATTCCGATAATTATTATATAATAAAATTACATTATTGGAGGTTTAATTTAATTTAGAAAATATATAGCAGAGATTACTCTTGCGGTAAATATATTATTGTAACTAAAATTTGCTATTTATAATAAAAGGGGAAGGTTTACTTCTATGTCCAGTACCGAAAATCCTAATACAATAATTTATATATACCTGGTAAGAGAGGCATCGCATGCCTTAAGGTGAAAAGTAGGGTGAACCGCCGCTTGGCGGGTTTTTTGTAAGGGATGCTTCATATGATCCATCTAGATTATATGCATCTACAGTAAAAACGAGAATATCACTAACTATATCTCCAGCCTCCCCGCCTCTTACGACAGCAATTTTAGACCAGTCAGGTGAAAGGCAATGATCTGAGTCGACTGAAATGATACCTGAAAAGATTTTCCGCTCCGAGCCGTCTATATTCATTACATCAATTGAAGCACGCGACTTAAAAGCTATTTTAGTCCCGTCAGATGAAAAGCAAGGTGAATCAACCCGCTTACCATCTTTGCTATCATATGTAAACCTTGTCTGCTCCGATCCGTTAGCATTCATTATGTAGATCTCAAAATAGTGTTCGCTACTATCCCTATCATCCCTATCAGATATAAATACAATCTTAGTCCCATCAGGTGAGATGCGGGGGTCTGTATCCGATGCCGGGTTATTTGTAAGGTTTGTCTGCTCCGAGCCATCCATATTCATTACGTAAATTTCAGTATTTCCATCCCTATTAGATGCAAAGGCAATCTTAATCCCATTAGGTGAAAAGCAGGGATGCCTGTCACTTGCCGGGTTATTTGTAAGCCTTTTCTGCTCCGAACCGTCTACATTCATTATGTAGATTTCTTTATTTCCATCACGATCAGATACAAAAGCAATCCTAGCTCCATCCGGCGAAAAGCAGGGTTCAGAGTCATCTGCTGAGTTATCTGTGAGGCGAGTCTGCTCCGAGCCATCTATATTCATTATATAGATCTCTCTATTTCCATACTTACCAGATACAAAGGCAATCTTATCTTTTACAGCTGCTTCAGTCTTAGTAATTTCTACTTCATTTATATCAGAGGTAGAAGATTCAGCTGTTTTTTTGCAACTAACACCACTTAAAATTATTGATATAGCCAGTATTACTATAAATATTATTAATAAATATTTTTTCATTGTTAAATACTATATATAGAATCTTATTTTATATATAGTATGTTATATGTATTATATTTTTATTTCAAATTAAACATTGTAAGCGTTCGTATATTAATATTTACTGTACCAGCAAATGCTACTCTTGGGGGAAATAAGCTCATCACTACTAAGCTTATTCAGTATAAAAACTTCTTTTTAAATTTTAACTCCATAATTTTTATCCCGTCCTTTATTACCTTATGGCAGTATCACCTGAAATTAAGATTTATATTATTTTTTCCAGCATAATCTTTAGCAAGTGATATAAACATTGCTCCTTTACTCTTTTTAATTTTCCCGGTAAGATAAGTATCCTTTATTGTGCTTAACAATATTCTTATCTTTTTACTCCGGTATTTTATCAACTAAAGCAATTCGTTTAATTTCTTATATCCTGAAAGAAGCGATTTTGCCAGGTCAAGCGCAGATTTGCTGACGTTTATATTATTAACACCGGTTCCCAGCATTATTGCGATAAGCTCGGCTCCACTGAGATGCTCGCTGCCGTATTTTATAGGTTTTTCTCTTGGCCTTTCTAATTCAGGCCAGCTCTTTATTGGCAGATACTCTCCCCTTTTACTCTGACTTGCCCTCAAAAGAATCCTTCTGAATGGTTTTTACAGGTATTTAATAAAATATAAATAATAATAGTACATTTACACATATATGTAATTACACTATCTTGAGAGCCTTAAATTTGGATTTATGGGAATACAATTATTTACTGCTGGATTTATGATAAAAACGGAATACTTCTTTTCTTATAAGTATTTTTAAATAACCTTTTAAAACTTTTATTTCTTAATGCTTAAATAAAATGTAATCAATTCTTTTACTTTCTTTCCAAGCAGTTCTTCTGCGTTTTCAACTGCCTCTTTAAGACTTAAGGGTTTGTTTATTATTGAAAAATTTCCATCAGTTAAATTCCGGTATTTTCTGTCTATTTCATTTCTATCTATCAGCACCGAACCGTTAATTGTTATAACCGGCTTATTATATTTTTTAGCCAGTTTTGCAACTCCGAAGGCACCTTTACCAAAAAAAGTCTGCATATCCAGAGCACCCTCACCGGTAATTACAAGGTCTGCATCTTTTATTTTATCCTCAAGCCCTGTAGCTTCAATAATAATATCGGTACCTGGCCTGAGGTTTGCGTTTAGAAAAACGGCAAGGCCTGCACCCAGTCCCCCGGCTGCACCGGCCCCCTTTATTTTCCCTACATCCTTTCCTAATTCTTTCTTTACAACCTCTGCAAAATTAGTGAGTCCCCTGTCAAGTTCCTTAACCATCATCCCGTCAGCGCCCTTCTGAGGAGCATATACATAAGCAGCCCCATTGCTGCCAGTAAGTGGATTTGTAACATCACATGCTACGTCAAACTGGCAGAATGGAATAGATTTGTGAATATCAGATGCATCAATTTTATAAAGATTAACCAGTTCCTTTCCTCCCCGACCAAGTAATTTACCCTCTCTATTGTAGAATTTATAACCCAGAGCCTGGGCCATGCCCAGCCCTCCATCATTAGTCGCACT
Source organism: uncultured Actinomycetota bacterium (assembly GCA_964616545.1). Lineage (GTDB taxonomy): Bacteria > Actinomycetota > Humimicrobiia > Humimicrobiales > Humimicrobiaceae > JAQVEM01. Next base: position 5,298 of record CAZTUA010000027.1, read on the forward strand.
CCCGCCTATGCCTACTATCACCTTTTTGCATCCTATATTCAGGGCTTTCTTTATCAGTTCCCCGGTACCATAGGTTGTTGCCTCCATCGGATTCCTTTTACCCTGAGGCACCAGCACCAGCCCGGAAGCAGAAGCCATCTCAATTATGGCTGTATGCTCCTTTATCAATCCGAACCTTGCTCTTACAGGTCTACCAAGAGGTCCTGTAACCTCTAAACTAATATATTTACCGCCATAGCTTTCTACCAGTGTACCGACTGTACCCTCTCCGCCATCAGCCATGGGACTTATAATTACTTCTATATTCCTATCAACTTCCATTATAGATTTTTTTATAGTATTACAAACCTCAATCGCAGAGAGGCTGCCTTTATATTTATCCGTAGAAACCAGGATTTTTAATTTCATATTTATAGTATTCATCAGACCGGCGCTAATAACATTTACATAGACTTATCATTTTTATTTAAGTATTTGTATATGTAATTATATACTCTTGCTTTTACCCTTGCATTGTTTATCTTATACCCAAGTTTTCGGATATCATCTTTTATTACCTTTCTGCGAATCAGCCTGGCTGATAATTCTGCTTCAAGAGCTTTTCTGCTTATCATTGGATCATCTTGTTTATTTTCTGATTTTAATAACATAGCTCTTTTTTCTTCCCTTAAAATATCTTCTTCTGTTATAGGCGGGACAGATTCATATTTACTGAAATCCTCTGTAACCTCTTTTCTTATAATTTCTACCGGATGGGACGGGAAATTCTTTATATACTTCCTTTCAATTTCCAGGCGAATCGTTACAATTTGCCCGGGGTTGACAGCAATTTCTATAAGATGGTTATTATTCTTTTTGATAACTCCTTTAATTTCTTCAAGAAAGCTTGAATAGTATGCTCTTTTTATGACAGAGCTCGATTTAATCTTCCCGGCTGCTTTCTTATTAGAAGAATTATAGCATCGTAAAATTATTGCTTTTCCATCTTCAGAGCATTTAATAGAAGTCACCTTTAAGACCTGCTCTGCATCACATAACTCTATGAACCTGCAGCTTTTTTTTAAAGGACCTTTATGGGGTACAGTTTTTATTAACATTAACTCATTATTAAAAATATCTGCCTCTTGCTGTACCCTGCCCTTAAATGTGTCTCCCTCATGAACATACACAGCATAATCAAATACCATATGGCGCAGGCACTGCGCATCTGGAACCATTATCTCCGGTCCGGCATCGCCAATCCTGTTATTAATTTCCCTCGCAATCCATCCGACACTCCTAAACAGCGTGATTGCAATAGTTCTTTTCTCTGGAATTACCTGATATTCTGTAAGTCCTCTGGTCAGTAATGCGATACCGCCATTCTGATCGTATAAGTCAACAAACTCTTTCATGGGGAAAATTGTACCGGGTTCCGATTCTCTTGCTCCGATAATAATTTTTTTCACTTCTTCCGGGATAGCTTTATTATTATACCCCTTAATATAAATGGGTTTTCTTACTACATCAAAGGCAGTACCTGCAAAAGAAGTTTTTGTGCTAATACCGGTAGGAAATAATATTCGCATTCGATGATCTTTTACGGTATTTTTTACCTCTGTTCTTAAGCTAATACTTGTAGAATCTGTATCTATGGTCAAATAAGTTACAACTGGCAGAGATCTTGTATTAGAGCTTCTTCTTTTACGGTCCTGTGTAAGAGCTTCCGGGACTTTAAGAATTATTTTTATTTTTACTACAACTCTGGCATTGCTTTTTTCGATAAATTCTATTTCTGCTCTTTTCCCCCTGCTTTTGATAACATTATCCCTGTCAGGATAAGAATAATCATACTCATCTCCAGCATCACCGCTATCCTCTATAATCCCGAGACCTTCATATACTCTTCCCGAGTTTTTATCAGTAACGTTAAATGACCCGTCACTTAAAATACTTACCTTTATTTTTTTATTTTCGATTGAATTGCCTTTAACTTTAATGCATCCATCTATTTTCTGTCCATCGTTACTGCAAAGAACTTTATATCCCAGAGGAGGTATGTTTTTAACAGGCTGGCATTTCCCATTTATGGATACAACTTCATTCCTTTTATATACGCAGGGGTTAAAAAGAATAAATGCTTCACTGCTATTGCTTCCGGATGTATCAATTAATCCGGCAATTTTTTTTATTTTGTTTTCGATTAATTTATTTGTTGATTTTTTTACTTCCATGAAAACTTTTTCCATATTACTGCAGATATCGTCTGTGCATACTCCGGAAATATTATCATGGGAAAAATATTTTAATAACTTTTTCCATAACATTTCCAGAATCTCTTCTTCGTACTCTCCGCCAAGTGACCATAAAATTGCTGATAAAGGCTCAGCATATCTTTCCAGTAATTTCTGACATTGATAACTCTGTAATTTAAGGTAAATTCGTGAGGACAGCACACCGGGAAAAACAGCAATAAATCTACCGCTGTAGAGAGCGCCTTTTATAACACCTAAATCCGGTTTATACCTGATTACCTCTTCTATATATTTTTCGGGATCGCTCTGAATAATTTCCATTTCATCTGTATCCAGTTTACCGTTTTTTATATAAGGGGAATAATAATCCGGCGTTATTTCCTGATCGTAGCCATTCATCAACAAAATATTGGGAGTTGTAGCAAACGGTCTGAGTTTTTCTACTTCATCATATATTCTCTGCCTTAAAATATTTTTATGCTCTGCAAGACGCATTGCATTTCTATAACTGTCTATAAGATATACTGAAGGAAGCCTGGTGCCGTCAGGGGATTCCCATAGAAATTCCGACCTCATACTTTCAGGATTCATTTCAACTCCCCTCCATACATAAAGCCCTTTAATTCCGAAACCCATATGTATCTGTGCTGTCTGGGATATCTGGCCGAAATTATCCATTAACCATCCTATTTTCATTACTCCCCCCAGCTCCATAGAAATCCTATTTCCAATAATTAAATTCCTGATAAGCGTTTCACCGCTGACAAGATTCCAGTCCAGTTGAACATAATAAGGCCCAATAAAGAGCCTTTTTTCTCTAACGTATTTTTTTATTTTTTTCTTATACCCCGAAATTTCCTCTCCCTTTTTTCTTAATTCATCAAAATAGTCATCAATCATGGCAGTCTGGCCGTCCAGAACAAAAGTATACGCTCTATCCTTTTCCATTATTTCAAAGAGTTTTTTAAAAAATTCTGGCAGCCATTCATTTGTATACTCGCTGCTTAAATACCATTCACGGTCCCAGTGGGTGTGTGAAATAATATGAACAAGTTTTTTTTCTCTTATCAATTCTTCTCCCCTAGAAATGTCTGATTATAAATTTATTTATACTTTGATAATTGCCTTCAGCCATAGAAATCCGTACGGCTCCAGAGAAATATCCAGAATACCAGATTTTATTTCTATTTCTTTTCCTGAAATGATATCCCTGAAACAGGCACATTTAATGTTAATTTCTTCCGGTTCTATTTTTATAACCTGATTTTTTTTAGATACATTATGCAGACATACAATCTTATCTGAACTGTCAATAGATATGCGGCAGACTATAAAAACATGTTTGTTTAAAAAAATTGTTTTTTGCCCTCCATCAGGATTGAAAGCTTTCTCAGCTGCACGCCTTTTTATTAATTCTTTATAATTTGTAAATATTTTATATCTTCGAGTATCCGGATTTTTAACTTCTTCTTCCAGATTTTTTCTTATTAATTTCTCTCTATTTATACTCCTTCTATTAATTTCCTTATTTTTCTGTAATTTCCTCTTTATTTTTGTACTGCCTGCGGAACCGAACAGACTGTGAATATAAATTCCCGGTACTCCTGCCAGGCTTAAAAGTATAGCCTGGGAACAAATAAACTTTTTTATCTTTAAATCTTCATCCTCCCCGGGATTGGATAGAGCATCAAAATAATTGATATTTAATTCATATACACTTTTTATACCATCAGCATTATCTTTATATGATAAATAACCGCCGTGTTCCTTTACTTTTTCTATCATCTCATTTATTTCTGTCCTGCTCAATATATCTATTACGGGAAGAATTCCTATACCGTCATGCGAAGCAAGAAAATTGAGAAATGTTGTTCTTTTTGGGGCTGCCTTGAGAGAATTCACCCATTTTGATAAATTAGATGCATTACCCCTGTAAAAAGCATTTAACACAAGAGGAGGCAGCGGAAACTGATATACCATATGGGCTTCGTTATAGCCATTACCAAAATAACTTATATTATTTTTATGGGCTACATTTGTTTCGGTAACCAGGATTACTCCTGGTGCTGCAATTTCTAATACATCTCTAATCAATTGAATAATCTTATGTGTCTTTTTAAGATGAATGCATTCTGTACCAGTTTCCTTCCATAAATATCCGGCCGCATCCAGTCTTATAAATCTTGCACCTTTTTCTATATAGAATAAAAGTAACCTAATAATCCTGATGAGTACTTTTTCATTTTTATAATTAAGATCAGCCTGGTCCCTGCCAAAAGTCGTCCAGATATTTTTCTTCCCTTTAGAAGTTCTAAATTGAGTGAGTACCGATGATGTTCGCGGTCTGGCAACTGAAGAAATGTCTGTATCATTATTAACTTCTATAAAATAATTACCGTACTGGCTTTCCCCTTTTAAATATCCTTTAAACCATATACTCCCTGTTGAAATATGATTAATTACTGCATCAAACATAAGATTAAAATTCTCCGATATTTTTTTAATATGCTCCCATCTTCCAAGTTCGGGATTGACTTTAAAATAATTAGTTACAGAATAACCATCGTCTGAAGAGTATGGATAAAATGGAAGAATATGTACCGAATTCACTGTGTCCTTTACATATAAATCAAGAAAATCTTTTAAACTTTCCAGCGGGTTTTTGCACTCTTCTTTAATTTGATCTCCGTAAGTTATCAGGATAATATCCTTTTCGTCTAACCATTTCCTTTTATCGCTGCATTTTGATGAATATTTAATAAAAAAATTTTCTGTAATTTTTTCTATTTTATGTAATGCCTTTTGTCCACGTTTCTTTCCGTATAAAAAAATTAATTTACCGGCTATCTTTTGTTTTATATCTTTCATAATCAATTCAGCACTAACTAATTTTATTTTACAGGATAGAATTTTAGTTTAAGAAATCTAAGTGAGTGTTTTTATGGTATTACTCCGATTTTTAAATCCCGGGGATGCTTTTATAACACCCCGGGATTCTAGCACTATTAAGAAGCCAGTTTTACTGTTTTTTTACAATTTCTCTGACAGATTAATCTGCAAGGTTCCATTCCTTTGGCCATTCTATTTCAGACTGTAGTTTGGTTATCTCGCCTGCTGCCTCATCAACATCTCTATTTATCCCAATACTATTGGATATTATATCAGTTAGTTTACCCATAAAAGCTTCTGGCGTACCGCTCCACATTCCGGGACGATAATAGGCCGCATTACTGAAGTGCACTGCAGATGAATCTCTCTGGTAATCAGAGAATCCTTCACTCATATCCGCATCAGTCCGCGCAGGTATAAATCCTTTAGGACCGGCAAACGCACTCTGGGCTTCACTGCTGGCAAGAGCTTTGAGCCAGTTGACAGCATTGGTCGGATGCTTTGAGCCTTTAGGAAGAGCAAAAACATCCAGGGAAATTCCGAATATGTCTGCTGCTCCGGGAGCATAAAAAGCCCCGAAATCCTCTCCGTAAATCTTTTCTGCAACTATAAATTCTCCAGCGCCGCAGTCTCCCATAACGCTCATTGCTGCTTCACCTTTAGCAACAAGTCCCATCGCTTCATCCCATGTGAGAGCTCCGTGATCTGAATTTACATAATCCAGAATTTTATTAAGATTTGTCAGTGAGCTTATAAGACTGGGGTTGTCAGCCGAGGTAACTTTCCCGTTTATAAAGTCTTCATAATACCCGATACCCTCACTGGCTGTAAGCGTCCTGAATATATAAGTCAGCGGCCATGCATTCTTGTCTCCCAGAGCCACTGCATCTATTCCTTCTGCTTTCAGAGTATCACATATTCCCCAGAATTCTTCCCAGGTCCCGGGTTCTTCAAGATTGTACCTATCGAATATCTCTTTGTTGTAAAAGATAACACCGGCCTGCTGAACGCCTGCTGGAACAGCATAATAATGGCCGTCAGACATCATACACATATCTTCCACTACATCCGGAACTGCATCTTTTACCTCTGATGTCCATACTTCGTCTATTGGTTCAAGCATATCAGCTTCCCAGTAAGAAACCAGGCCGAATGGATAACTCTGGAATGAATCCGGAGCTTCTCCTGCCAGCATCAGTGTCTGTATGACTTCTCTCATTGATATTCCACCCCCACCGGCTACCGGACTCTCTAATACTACAACATCCGGATAAGATTCAAGATACACGCCAACGAGTGCATCCATTGCTGCTTTTTCTGAGCCCGAAGTCCACCAGTGATAAATTTCAAGTACTCCGGCTTCTCCGGCTTCTTCCGCGGGAGCTTCTTCTTCAGCCGGTGTGGCTTCCTCTTCGGCCGGAGCAGCTTCCTCTTCAGCAACAACAGCTTCTTTTTCAGGTGTTTCTTCTGCACACCCTGCAAGTGAAAAAGTTACTACTATAGACACAGATATTAAGATTATTAATAACTGCATCGATGTTTTTATTGATTTCTTCATCTTGTCCTCCTGTTCAGGTTTTTCCACAATTATGATAAAATAGCGCGGAGATTTGTTTTAGAAATGGCGCGGTGGCTAAATTTCAAAACAAATCTCATTTTATTCTATTTATAAGATCACCCCCTTACCTGTCGCTCTTGTAACAATTATTTATATTGATATTTACTTCTGGCACTAATTTTCCAAAAGTAAGATTCCTGCCAGTATTTATATTTTCAAAGGGCAAATTAAAAAATAATTAATTTAAAAATAATCCAGCCTTACGCTTCTTAGAACCGGTTCCTGTATTCTCTCTTTTAAGATCTCATCAAGATCGACTTCACAATTTATTATTTCTTCTTTATCCGTAGAAGCTTCCATAAGAACCTCACCGCGGGGATTTACAACTTTACTTAAACCGCAATAATTAAAGTCTCCGTCATTACCTACTCTGTTAATAGATGCAACAAAAAATTGATTATCCTGAGCTCTGGCTCTGGTTCGTAAATTTAAAAGGTATTCGTATCCCTTTGGTACAGCAGAAGGTATCAATACGACTTCCGCTCCTTTTAGAGCGAGAACTCGGAATAATTCAGGAAAAGCATGGTCAAAACATATAGCTATACCCAGCTTTGTTATTCCTATGTCAAACACAGGAATTTCATCTCCCTGCTTAAAGAAACAGTGTTCCTGCGGATAAAGATAGAATTTTCTATATTTACCGATAAGCTTTCCATCCTTATCAATAATAAAAGTTGTATTATAAAGCACGCCTTCCATTAAAGGATCTTTTTCTATAATATTACCCACAATCACCAGATTTTTTTCCTGTGCTCTTACTGCCAGTTTCTCTGTAGTATCTCCGGGTATCGTTTCGGCAAAATCATAAAATTTATCTCCAATCATATCCAGGTTATAACCTGTATTAAAAAACTCTGGAAAACACACAATATCTGTTCCTGTTTTAATTTTTTTCAGAAAATCCATTGCATGATCCAAGTTTTCCTCCTTGCCATTAATTCTGCAATTCATCTGAATTAGAGCAAGTTTTATTTTTTTTCTTCTCAATTTTTATCCCCTTTCGATAAATACCCGGAAAGATATGTTCCTTTTACTCTCTCCCTTTTACAATAAAATTATTACTTTAATATATTAATCAAACCCTTCTTGAAAAACCTTCTATCATAATAAAAGCAGCAAAGAATAAAAGAACAGAAAATATTATCCTCCAATGTATTATTGTTTCAGATAGATATAAAAAGAGCATAATAGACCCGGCAGAAGCAATTCCCAGACTTATAATATTCGTGATTATGTTTTTCTTTCTACCTTTCATTTCCTTCCTTTTCCCCTATTGCCTTAATATTAAAGCAAAGTTTTTTCTGACTTTTTATCAAAAATATGAACCTTTTCCTCGTTAAAAGAGATGTTGACCTCTTTCCCAACTTTAAGATCTCCGATTGAACCCACTATCGCAATTAGAATATTTCCTTCTATTTCCAGATGAACATTGGACTCTTTTCCTACCGGTTCTATATATGCAACTCTGGCTTTAATTAATTCATTATGGTTTCCTTTAACAATAATTATGTCTTCCGGACGTATACCCAGATAAATTTCCAGCGGAGTTTTTAAATTCAATTTATTATTTCTTTTTCTAAATCTATAAATAGAAAAACCCAGATCAATTTCTATACTACCATTCTTATTAATCAGGTCCCCTTCCAGCAAATTAATAGGCGGACTTCCTATAAATTCCGCAACAAACTTATCAACTGGATTATTATACAGATCCTCCGGCGTACCTATCTGTTCTAATTTCCCGTTATTCATAACTACTATTTTATCCCCCATGGTCATGGCTTCTGTCTGATCATGTGTTACAAAAATTGTAGTTACACCAAGTTTTTTCTGTAACTTTTTTAATTCTACTCTTGCATATGTCCTCAGTTTAGCATCAAGATTTGCCATGGGCTCGTCCATTAAAAACACTTTTGGACCTCTGACCATTGCTCTGGCCAGAGCTATTCTCTGTCTCTGTCCGCCACTCAGAGCCCGGGGTTTTCTATCTAAAAACTGGTCTATTTTTAGAAGACGTGCAGTCTCTTTTACTCTCTCTTCTATTTTATCTCTTTTCACTTTTCTAACTTCCAGCGGAAAAGCAATATTATCAAACACACTCATATGAGGATATATTGCATAGTCCTGAAAAACCATGGCCACATCTCTTTTCTGCGGAACTTTAAATATGCCTTTCTCTGGAGAAGTTACCAGCTCATTATCGAACCATATCTCTCCATTACTTATATCAATTAAGCCTGCTATACTATTAAGAACTGTAGTTTTCCCGCATCCTGATGGTCCCACCAGTACCACAAACTCTTTGTCCTTTATATCCAGGTTCAGGTTTTCCACAGCAACTGTTTCTCCATATTTTATGGTTAAGTCCTTTATACTTAAATCTGTCATTTAATCCTCCTTCATACCGATATACCCACGTATTATATATTTACCCAGGAATATAAAAATAATTAATGGCGGCAGTGCCACCCACAGAGCTCCTGCCATCTGCAGGTTCCATTCAGCCACGAACGAACCCTTTAAATTTGCCATTGCCACTGTAGCAGGCAGATTTGCTCTCCCTGATGTCAGTATCAGTCCCCATATAAAATCATTCCAGATAACAGTTATCTGAAGAAGTAATGCAACTATAAAGGGGATTATGGAAAATGGGAGCAATATTCTTCTGTATATCATCCATATTCCAGCCCCATCAATCCTGGCTGCGTTTATGTAGCTTTCAGGGATTTCGTCATAAAAAGTTTTAAATACAAAAGTACACATAGGTGTGCCGAATATCATATATAATAAAACCAGTGAGCCGAGATTACCATGTAAGCCCAGAGCCGATGTAGCCCTTACCATCGGAATAAGCTGTACCTGAGGCGGGATATACATGCATAATATGACAAGAATAAATAGGACATTGGATATCCTGAACTTACGTTTGGAAAAATAATACCCCAGTATAGACCCCAGAAAACTTGACACCACTGCTCCAGAACAAACAAGCACCAGGCTGTTCGTAAGAGGTCTCTTAAGATAGCCAAAAGCTTCTATTAAAGGTTCCAGTGTGGGCTGCAATGGAACCGATATTGGTGTTGATAAAATCACCTCTTTTGAAGTTTTTAAAGCAGTGACAACAGCGCTCCACAGCGGTAAAAGAGTTAGAACTGCAAGGAATACCAGTATTATATAAAGTAATATTCGGCTTGGTCTGAAGGTCCTCACTTTCTACCCCCTCTGTATACATAAGATAATAATGGCACAACAATTACCAGGCTCAGTAACAGTATTACTGTGGAATATGAAGCTCCGTAAGCGTACTGGTCAAACATAAAAGTTTCCTTATACATAGTAACGCCCAGTGTATGTGAAGAATATCCCGGGCCCCCTCTATTCATAACCCAGATGAAATCAAATGCCTTTATGGCAAAGCACATAAAAATAATAAAAGCTGTAACAAAAGAAGCTTTTAATTGAGGAAATACTATGCGCCTGTACAATGTAAAAGCGGGTGCTCCATCCACTTTTGCTGCTGCTATCTGGGATTTTGGAATGGACCTGATTCCGGCCAGAAATATTATTCCCGAGTAACCGGCAAATTGCCATATAAGAGCCACGATAATACAGTACATAACAATTTTAGGTTCGGTAATCCATCCGCTCTTTAAAAAATCCAGATTAAATTTTTCCAGTAAAACATTTATGGTCCCCATTTTTGGGCTATACATCCATGTCCACAGGGTTGCTGTAACTACAAATGAAAGACCAAATGGCAGCAGGTAGACAGTCCTAAAAAAGTTTTCCCCTTTGATTTGCTGATCAAGCAATACCGCAATAACCAGACCTATAAGGAGGACACCTATTACGAATCCCAGAATCAATATCAGATTATTTTTCAAAGAAATCCAGAATAATGAGTCATTGAATAAAGCTATATAATTTTTAAACCCTGAAAAATTATAACTGGGTGTAAAACCTTTCCAGTCGGTAAGCGATATATAAAAGTTCCATCCTGCGAAATAATAATAAAAGAAGAATACAGCTGCAAGTGCCGGTAAAATAACAATTAAAGTAATAAATATTTCTTTCCTTTTTGAATTCAATTAAGCTGCCTCCTGTTTGCTTTAGATAAAAAGTGTTTACTTTTGAAAATTAATTTCATTAAATATTACCTCTTAATTTTGCACCACAGCTTTCTCTTACTATTAATCGGGCGGGTATCCTTATATTCCTGGGAGCTTTATGGTTCCTTTCATCTCTTATAATGCTTATTAACATTTTTGCTGCTTCTTCACCCATTTTATATCCCTGCTGATGTATTGTTGTTAATGCTGGTTTATACAACTTTGCCATTTCAATATCGTCAAAACCCACCACAGCAATATCTTCAGGAACTTTATAACCCAGTTCTTTTAAAGCCTCGATAGCGCCAAAAGCCATCATATCGCTTGATGCAAAGATAGCAGTTACGTCTCTTTTTTCCCTAAAAATTTTACGGGTTACTTCTTTTGCCTTTTCTTTTGAAAATTCTCCATATTGTATTAACTGTTCTTCAACAGGAAGGTTATGGTTTTTTAAAATTTTTTTATAGCCCCTGATTCTTTCATATGTTGCGTTTGCTACTCTGTCACCTGCAAGTTTCATAATCTTTTTGTGGCCCAGTTTTACCAGATGCTCGGTTGCTTCCATTGCAGCTGCTTCGTTATCCGACTCAATAAAATTCACTGATTTTTTCTTGTATATGAAACTGTCAATATGTACAGTAGGAATACTTTCACTTAATTCATATATTTTTTTATCTGTACGTTTCTTCCCTGTAAGTATAAGTATGACTCCATCCACGCCTCTTTCGTAACATATAGTTTTATAGCTATTGGTTTCTTTTTTCCTGTTTGCAAAAATTAAAATATCATAACCTTCTTCTCCGGCAACATCCTTTATTGAATTTATCAAATCATTAAAAAATGGATGGTCAAATCCTGAATTTATTTTATCCCCAAAAAAAATACCTATTGTATTTGTCTTTTTTGTAATAAGTGAGCTTGCCATAATATTGGGCAGGTAATCCATATCAACTGCAATTTTCATAACTTTCTTTCTTGTTTCTTTATTAACATCCAGATATCCGTTAAGAGCTTTTGATACAGTTGATACGGATACATTTGCTGCTTTTGCTATGTCTCTTATATTTACCATCATAAATACCTAAAACGTTTTCGGTAATATTTTAAAACATCACTTAAGCTATGTCAATACTTTATATATTGTTTTTTATTGTTTAATTATATTGCAGCTGTCTATCTGAATATGCCGGGTATATATAAAAAAAGATGGTCCTTTTCCCGGCTATTTTTTAAAGTATTATCGGGTATTATTTCTTATTGGCTTAATTCAGATTTGCTTCTAATTTATATTATTATGAGAAAAAAATGCATCACTTACGGTTTTTATCTATCCACTCCACTGCAAAATCAACCAGGGCTTTCTGGCGTATTAACTGTGATTTTGCCTGACCGGTATATCCGGTCCTGATATCTGGAGCTCTGCTTTTTATAAATTCAGAACCCATCTTTTCAAAATCATCAGTAATAGTTTTTATATCTTTTAATTCTACCCACTTTCTTTTTCCGGAAACCATTAAAGGGGTGCCTGATATTTCTTCTTTTTTTGATGGATAATCGGCCCTGTATTCTGCAAGGTGAATTGAAGTGTTACTTGAGTGGCCCACCCCTATTAAGAGCACGTAACCGTCAAGCTCATATATTCTTGCAAGCGGTGATTTTTCACCAAATGCGTAATCAAGGCTGTGTTTGGCAGTAATGTATTCCGCATACCTCCCTCTTGCAGCAAATGATACCTGTGGGTGATTGCTCCTGAGCACGCCTTTCTGTTTTCTAAAAACCTCGGGAACAGCACCAACTCCCCTTGTCGGTGTCATATCAGGGTCAAATGCCGGCATGCTTTTCCTTATGGTTTCGCACCATTCTCCGGGTACCGGAGGATTCTCCCATTTTGCCGGCTCCGAGAGGTCTCCCGAGTGAGCCGGCATCACAAGCGTCCCCTCCTCTCCCAGCACTTTTTCAAGAGCAAGGATAAGAGCCACCGCACCGCCGCTTATCCAGCCTATCGAGCCCAGGGAAGAATGGACCAGGAGCACCATCCCCTCTTTAACACCTATTTTTTTAAGGTCTTCCGCAAGAGTTACAGCGGTCTGCGGTTTTTTGCTTTTGCCAATTATTTCTTTCTCACTCATTTCTTATTTTTACGCTTCTGGTCTCATTTAAAATTATTATCTAAAATAATTTATAATACTTTCTTTATACTCCTGGAAGTGCTCTTTTTATTATAAAAAGTACATTCTCATTAGTATTTTTAACATTCATTGTTCTAAAGTTTAGCGTTTATAACCTGTATTTCTTTTTATCTTTAAATTTGTTAGCTTAATATTTGCTTTTAAAATCTCTGTTTATAACTTTATTATGTAGATTATTTTTAAAGTTGTAAACAGGTTGTTAACTTTAGGATTATCTTATAGAAAAATATAAAATCATTATATTTTACGTAATTTTTTATTATCTTATAGAAGAGTTATAATATAAAAAGAGATAAACACACCCTGCTGGTAATTAAAATTCATAAAGGTGGTGGCTTTAAATGTCAAAAATAACTCTCCGGAATATTACAAAATACTACGGCAAAAATCTCATACTTGATGACATTTCTCTGGAAGTAAGTGATGGAGAATTTTTATGTTTAACCGGCCCTTCAGGATGCGGGAAAACTACTCTTCTGAGGATTATTGCAGGTCTGGATAACGACCACTCCGGTAGAATTTATTTTAATGATAAAGATATCACAGAATTAAGCCCATCTGCCAGAAATGTTTCAATGGTGTTTCAGGATTTTGCCCTATACCCTTATATGGTAGCAAGAGATAACATATCCTTTCCTTTAAGGCTGAAAAAATACACCGGAGAAAAAATATCGCAGAAATTAAAATCCACGGTAAATAAGATTGATGCCGGAGTGAAAGATTACCTTAATCTGTTTCCACGAGAACTTTCAGCCGGCCACAGGCAGAGAGTTGCCACGGGAAGAGCAATAATAAGGGAAAAACCTGCAGTTATTCTAATGGACGAGCCGCTTTCAAATCTTGATATTAAAATTAAAATGAATACCAGAACCTATCTTAAAAAACTGGTCACAAAAATGGAAACCACAACAATTTACGTTACCTCTGACAGCAGCGAGGCAATAGCTCTCGCTGATAGAATCGCCATACTGGACAATGGAAAATTCACCCAGGTAGATACCCCTTATAATATTTATTATCACCCTAAAAATATGCTTGTTGCTGATTTTTTTGGAACCATGGGAATGAACTTCATAAATGGTACCGTAAAGGAAGCTAAATTTTGCTCCGGTGATTTCGAAGCGGATCTCAGCAATTATATGGATCGTTCTACCCTGGATAAATTATCAGAAGAACCTGAAATTATACTGGGAATCAGACCAGAAGATATAAGTTTTTCAGGCGCACCGCTTAAAGCCAGACCAAAATCCGGCAGCCCGAAAGTAAAAGTTGACCTGGTCCAGAGTTTTCCTCCAAAGGCAAATATAAGATGTGTAATGGGAAGTGATATTATAAATGTAATATGTCCGGTTAAACAGATAAGCGGGATTGATCAGGGTGAATATATTTACCTTAATTTTAACAGGGACAGATTTCTATTATTCCAGCCTGGAAATGGAGAATTGATTAATCCCGGCAGAAAAACTCTTGATCCCTCAAATCAAAATTAGCAATAAAAGGTTTTTTGTCTCTACTCAGCAGGATGTATGACAAAGGTACTCCATGACATTGCGGGCAGTGACACTTCAAACCAGCAATCACCGGTGCTTATGCTTAAATCCTCTGGATTCTGTGTGTCATTCTGTAAAACAATAACAATCTCCCCTCCAGGATTTAAAAAGGATACTGCATCCACACCGTTTGCCATAGTTATCAGATAATTTGCGCCTTCCTCCACAAAAAAAGTGAAATGCTTAAAAGCGTAGAACATCGGCGTGTAAATAACCTCTCTGGTATTCTTATCCACTACAACAGCTGCATTCTGTGGCCAGGGTGTTACAGAATCTATGCTTTTCCCTTCTTCGTCCAGTACCATATTCCAGAGCATATATGAGTTCGCACCTTCATCAAAATATTCCTTTATTTTACCCCATGTATGCACGCCATATTCCCAGTCATTCTGCGGAAAATCAGGGTCAAAGGTGGGCAGCCAGTTGAAATTCCCGCATTCTGTTTCTGTCTGCATAATCCTTTTGTCAGGATGATACCTGCGTATTTCCTCTATACAGTTAAGGCCGCTCCACTGAAAGCCCACTGTGGATACGTAACTATCTGCTTTAGCATCACCAAGCACTTTGTAAGGGAAGGCAAAATAATTAGCTTCCTGTATCGTGCCGAGCATTATTTCTGCTCCCAAATTCCTTTCTTCAAATAAAGGGCCCATATAGTCCCTGATAAAGACAAGAAACTGCTCCGGAGTCCACAGACAGGTGGGGTAATTTCTTTCAATTTCCGGTTCATTCTGTACCGCAACCATATAAATATCAATTCCCTCGTTTCTGTATTCTTCAACAAAACGCGCAAGATAAAGCGCAAACGCCTCATACATGCGCGGTTCATCTTTCATGCTGCCTCCGTCAAAATCCCCGTTTGTTTTCATCCATGTAGGGGGTGTCCAGACCGAGCCCCAGACTTTTAAGTCCGGCCTGTATTCAAGGGCAGCTTTAATATAAGGTATGAGATATTCCCGGTCTCTCTCTATTGAAAAATTTTCCATTTTAAAATCATTTTTTTCCTCATTTAATGTATAGCGGCTTACTGCAAAGTCGCTGGCTCCTATCGGCACCCTGCAGATATTGAATTTTGCGCCTTCCTCCGGGTCAAAGAGCTCCCTTATCACTTCATCCCTCTTTTCAGGAGCCAGGAGCAGGAGCGCCTCCCAGCCCTTTTCGTTAAAAGCTCCGCCAAAACCATCAATTTCCTGGCCTATACTTGTATCAACTGTGTAAACCCTTACGCTGGCTTTCTTTCTCTCTTCCCTGACCAGCACAGGGGGCTCCATATCCTTCCACTGCTCATCGGGAGTACTCAGCATCCATGTAACTTCTCCGGTTTGCTTTACGGTATCTTCTGCATCTTCTGCAGCAGGACTCTCGATGATATCCATTTCCCCTGTTTTTTCATCCATAGCATCTGTACTTTTTCCGCTGCATGACAACAGCAGAAAAAGGAGTGGCACTATTATTAATATAACCAGAATATTATTAATTAATTTCATTTTAACTGCCCCTTTCTCCTCTGGCATTTCTTATACAGGATCCCTCTTGAATTTAATTATGATTATTAATAGTTTGCCTGACTTAGTATCTTCTATTACTCTTTAAAATCTCTATGAATTTTTCTACAAGATCCGGGTCAAACTGCGTACCGCTGCATTTTTTGAGCTCGGCTATTGCCTCTTCTTTGCTTATGGCTTTTTTATAGGGTCTTCCCGTTACCATGACTTCATAAGCATCAACAATAGCTATTATCCTTGACAGAACAGGTATATCTTCCCCTCTTAATCCCTGGGGGTAGCCCCTGCCGTTCCACCATTCATGTACGGTTAAAATATATTCGGCAATACTTGACAGCTGTTTTGACGAGACCGCAATCCGGTAGCCTATCTCAGGATGACGCTTTATGGTTTCCCATTCTCTTTTACTTAGATTTTCCTTTTTATTCAAAATTACGTCCAGTATGGCAACTTTCCCTATATCATGAATTGTTGCCAGTAGGGAAAGTTCGTCAAGCTCAGCTGCTGATAGCCCGATTGACTTACCCAGACTCAGAGCCATTTCCTTTATTTTTCTGGTGTGCTCTTCACTTTTAATGCTTTTCTCGAATAATGTTCTTTCCAGTGATGATATTATTGAGCTAATGATGCTTTTTGTTTCCATGAGTTTCTGCCTGTACATATTTTCTTCGGCTTTCTTTATCACTTTTGAAAAATTATCAGCATTTCTACTTTTAGTGGAGGTTCCAAGTGATATGCTCAGCGGAATTCCCCCTACCCGGGTTTCTGCACTTTTTTCCCTGATTCTTTTTACAATTCTCATGGCAACTTCTTCATCGGTTTTCGGAAGAAGCATTGAGAATTCATCGCCGCCCCATCTTGCAATAATATCTTCTGACCTGCAGCAGCTCTTTAAAACAGCCGCACAGCTTCTTAGTATCTCATCGCCTTCGTCATGGCCAAATGCATCATTTATTAGTTTTAATCCATTTATATCCCCGATAATAATGCTTACAGGAAGCTGCCTTTCAGTATTTAACCTGCTTAACTCTTCATCGAAATAAGCTCTGTTGTAAAGATCTGTAAGATTATCATGAAAGGACATATAAGACAGGTGGTTCTCTGTTTCTTTTCTTTTTGATATGTCATGAAGAATGCCCTGAATGGCGGCAAGTTCGTTCCGGTCGCTATAAAATGGGGTTAATGTTTCTTCAAACCATACTGTGCTGCCGTTTTTGTGAATAAAACGGATTTCTGCCGCCCTTGAAAAATCAAAATCACCACTCTGTATTCTTTTAATTATTTTTTTATCATCAGGATGAATAACCTTATAGATAAATCCGGGGTCATCGTAAAACTGTTCCGGCCTGTAACCAAGATTTTTTTTTACTGAAGGGCTCATATATTCATACTCAAATTCCGGAACCAGCTTATACTTATATATGATATCTGAAGCATTATCCAGAAGCTTCTTATAATATGACCCATCTCCCCCGGTTTTCTCAGGGGTTTTTTTCCTTTTACTTTTTGAATTTAACTTATCTTTATATGTTTTCATTACGGGAACTAATTTATGACCCGGCAATTTTTTATTTTCCTAATTATATAATAAATATCTCAATAATTCATTAACGGCTTATATTTTCCAGAGCCTCCGATCTGCTGATCTTAAAAATCAGGGCTCATATGTTGATATAATTGTCAACTTGTTATGGGCCAAAAAACTTATAGAACTCTTTTTAATATTATAGAATTGAAAAGATACTAAAAAGTATTTTTGAAATTTATTTATATGATTTATTCCAATAAAGACTTCGGTACTGCTTTAAAGGAAATAATAGAGAAAAAGAAAATTAAACTGAGAAGTCTGGCCAATAAAACCAGCCTGAATTACAGTTACTTCAGCAAACTTAAAAAAAGAGGGAGTTATCCGCCTATTTCGACTATTAAAGTCATCTCTGACGGTCTTGGTATACCCCCGGAATACTTCATGGAATACAGAATTTATAAAATTGAAAAAATTTTAAAGAAAAACCCCCATATCATTGATAAAACCTTTGATTTCGCAAAGACACTTGCAGATAAAGAGAGACTAAAAGTAGCCGATAGAAAAAAATCATTCACAGAAGAGTAGAATTATTATATCTTAAACCTGTCATTATTTAATTTATTCCATATTCCATTATGAAGCTAACAGAACTTTCTGAAATTTTTGATAGAATTTTAAACAAATGCGTTATATGCCCTCATAACTGTAAGGTTAACAGGGTTAAAGGAGAAAAGGGGTTTTGCCGTGCTGGATACAGCCCGGTAATTTCATCTGCAATGCCCCATCATGGGGAAGAGCCGCCCATCTCGGGAACCCGCGGTTCCGGAACTATCTTTTTTTCATACTGCAACATGAAATGTGTGTACTGCCAGAACTACCAGATAAGCCAGGAAGCAGAAGGAGCAGACTACAGTATTGCAAGGCTGGCGGAGAGCATGCTTTGCCTGCAGAATTCCGGCTGCCATAATATCAATTTTGTAACACCTACAATATGGATACCGCAGATAATAAAGGCACTGGATATTGCCAGAGGAAAGGGTCTCTCTATTCCCACCGTATTCAATACCGGAGGATATGATAATCCCGGCATTATAAAAATGCTTGACGGCTTCATTGATATCTATATGCCCGATATGCGTTACAGTGAAGACAGCATGGCAAAAAAATACTCTTCCGTAGAAGAATATGTCCGTTATAACCGCCGGTCAGTAAAAGAAATGTACAGGCAGGTAGGCGGTCTTAAGTTAAATAAAAAGGGAGTTGCTGAAAAAGGGCTCCTGGTAAGACTTCTGGTCATGCCGGAAAATATTGGAGGAATTAAAAACACCCTGGATTTTATTAAAAACGAGTTATCAACTGATGTCTATTTAAGCATTATGGCACAGTACCACCCTGTTTACAGGGCATTCAGGTACCCGGAACTGAGCAGAATGATTACAGCAAAAGAATACATTGAGGTGGTAAAATATGCTGAAAAAAGGGGCTTTAGTTATGGATGGACACAGGACCATATATCACCGGGCGAGGGGGAGGATTTGTTCATGCCGGATTTTAAAGATAAGAATGTTTTCAGATACTATAAGGATGATAAGCCCTGACTATGCTGTTTTTGTTTGACTACCGGCTGTAAATCAATCCGTTGCAGTGGATTTTCTCTTCTTTTTCCATTTTCTTAATTCTTCAAGAGAGAATGTATTTAATACATCTTTTTTCTCCAGGCCGGCTCTTCTGGCCATATCCACGCCCAGTCTCATCATATCCATATTATTTGGCCTGTGGGAATCTGTATTTATAACCAGCTTTACTCCCATCTCTGAAGCCCGTCTTATGTTCTGTTCATTAAGGTCCATCCTTAAATAATATGAATTTATCTCAAGAGCTTTATCGTGCACAGCCGCTGCTTTGATTAATCTTTCAATATCAATAAAGTACGGTGCCCTGTTTCCAAAAACTACTCCCGTCGGGTGACCGATAAAGTCAATATACTTATTTTTAACCGCGCTTATAGCCCTGGCAGTATTCTCTGCCTTTGAATTTAAAAATGATGAATGCATTGAACCTATGGCTATTTCCATCTCTTTTATTATGCTATCGGGATAATCTAATTTGCCGCCTCCTTTTATATCAATCTCCGAACCCATTAGAATATTGAAATCTTTAAACCTGGATTTCAATTCATTTATATAGTTTGTCTTATCCTGTATTCTTTTGTTATCCAGCCCTCTGCCGTAATAATTGCTTATAGAGTGGTCCGTAATTGCAAGATATTCATAATTATATTTTCTTATCCTCTCAACCATATCATCAATGCTTATAATGCCGTCACTCCATCTGGAATGAACATGAAGGTCGCCCATGATGTCTTCCATTTCCAGAAGTGCCGGCAGTGAGCCTTTCTCTGCAAGCTCTATCTCGCCCTGGTTTTCCCTCAGCTCCGGCGGGATATACTTAAGACCAAGCCTTCTATAAATCTGTTCTTCAGGATGCGGTCCATTACCCGGAGAGCAGTTTTTTGCCTCCATGCCGTTTGCTTCGGAGGAACCGGTATTTTTTATTCTCCCGTTTTCAATAAGTCCCCTTTTTCTGGCTATTTCTTCCAGTTTTTTTATGTGTTCCCTGCTCCCGGTGGTATATAAAATATCCGAAGATAAATTATTGTGGCTGCTTATAATAATCTCGGCTTCTACTTCGTAAATAGTCTCAAATCTTGCGCTTATACTCCCGGGCCTGATATCGTTTTCCTTAAATCCTTTTACAAACTCCAGCGATTTAATTTCTTCCAGCAGTTTTAGACTTCTTGAAGAATCAAAGGATTTTTCATTAAAACGCGGCAGCACCAGTATATCTATATCCCTTACCTGAGGTTTCTTTCTCCTGAGTGATCCTACGGCATATACTTTCTCTATATCCTTTATGCTACAGAGACTCTTTTCTATTTCGCCCAGGAAAAGTTCAGCCTGCCACCGCGGGTAAAGGCCTTCAATACTATCGATATAATCCAGAGAAAATTTAAGCCTTCTGGCATAAAACATGGTGTCTGCGCCATCATTGAAACCAGCGCCGGCCATAATATTGTAAATTCTTGAGCCGGCATCTTCTAAGGCGAGTCTTTCTTTTAGCTCTTCAATGGTTTTTATATCCAGGGCCTCATAAATTTTAAACATTCTCTTTTTTCCAAGGCCGCTTATTCTTGTAAGCGTTATCAGGTCCTCATCATACTTTGATTTCAATCTATCATATAATTCAATTTTTCCCGTCTCCATGTACTCGGCCAGCAGTTCATATGCCGGTCCTTCCATGCCCGGCAGCTCCCTGACCTGTCCGCCTGGATAGGCTTTTTTTATACTCTCAGGATTGTCTCTCAGTGTCCTTGCCGCTACTACCAGATTTAAGAGCAGTTCTTTATCCGTGTTACCGGATTTTTTAATTTCTGCAATATCCATGAAGATATTTGCAAGGCGTAAATTAATCATTTTATAATAATTATTATGTTATAATATTTCCTGTATTAATATTCAAAACAAGATATTATATCATAAATTACTTCAAGTTATGAGTAATATAACCAGCTACAGTAAAACTCCGGATAATAAAAAATACCGGCTGATGCGTAAAAATATGCTAGAAGAACAGATTGTATCACGGGGTATAAAGGATAAGAGAATTCTTGAAGCTTTGATGAAGGTGCCGCGCCATTTTTTTGTGGATAAAGCCCATATTGACTCCGCCTATGAAGACAGGCCGCTTCCTATCGGTTCGGGACAGACAATATCACAGCCATACATAGTGGCTCTCATGACCGAAAGCCTGGAGCTTAAGGGAGATGAAAAAGTCCTGGAAATTGGGACCGGCTCGGGTTATCAGGTTGCAATACTGGCAGAACTCGCAAAGGAAATCTACACCGTAGAAATAGTTACCTCCCTGTATGAAAAGAATAAAAAACTTCTCGCCGGATATAAAAATATAAAGATGAGCAATCACGACGGATACCTGGGATGGGAAAAATACTCTCCGTATGACAGAATAATTGTTACCGCGGCGCCAGATCATATCCCCCGGACCTTTATTGAGCAGCTAAAAGACGGCGGTATAATGATTATCCCTGTCGGCCATTCCAGCTGGAGTCAGATTCTGTATAAGGTAATCAAAAGGGGAAAGAACATAAAAAAGATAAAACTTTGTGACGTGGCCTTTGTCCCGTTAACAAGGGATTAAGATATAATATAGATTAATCAAAAACAAATAATATAAATCTCAAAATATTATGAAAACAGGAACAATGAATCTTCCCCTTCACAGAGGAAAGGCGCCGGCCTGGTTATTTACCAGAATGGAAAAACTCTCCCGTGAAATAATATCGATGATAGTTTCTGAATACGGTCCGGATGAAATGCTTTTGAGGCTTTCCGATCCGTTGTGGTTCCAGGCCTTTGGCTGCGTCCTCGGTTTTGACTGGCATTCCAGCGGGGTTACCACGACAGTCTGCGGAGCAGTCAAGGAAGCTGTAAGAGGACTGGAAAAAGACCTCGGTTTTTTTGTTGCCGGCGGCAAAGGAGGCACTTCAAGAAAAACTCCCCTTGAAATCGAGAATGCCTCTAACCTGGTTGGAAAAGATTTCTCCCATCTTATATATAACAGTAAAATTACTGCAAAAATAGACAGCAACGCGCTTCAGGATGGTTACCAGCTTTATCACCACTGCTTCATTTTCACCACCGATGGCGGCACCTGGTCGGTAATACAGCAGGGAATGAATGAAACCAGCAGGATGGCGAGAAGATATCACTGGCTCTCAAAAGATTTGAAAAGTTTTGTTTGCGAACCGCATAAGGCAATATGCTGTGATAAAAAAACAAGCGTAATAAACCTGGTAGCAGCAGAAAGCCGGGAGGCCAGGGAAACAATTACGGGCATTTCATGCGAGAATCCGAAAAATATTTTAAATGACCTGAGAAAAATAAGCCGGCGGCAGGAAAATAGTTATATTCTGCCGCAGAGGCATTATATTAAACTCAGCGATATGGAATCAAAGAGGCTGGAAAAAATATTTACCTTCACTTACGAGAGAAAACCGGAGAACTTTGAAAAATTGCTGGCACTGAAGGGCGTGGGTCCCAAAACAATACGGGCGCTGGCTTTAGTTTCTGAACTCGTTTACGGGGTAAACTACAGTATTAAGGACCCGGCCAGATTTAGTTTTGCCCACGGTGGAAAGGACGGTATACCCTATCCTGTTAACAGGGAGAACTATGACCGCTCAATAGAGATCTTACACAGGGCACTAAAGGATAGTAAAATAGGTAAAACTGAAAAAATAAAAGCCATAAGGAGGCTTGCAGCTTTTTATGGATAAGGAAGAAGTAATAAAAATCTTAAAAGAAATAAGCGTGCTCCTTGAGCTAAAAGATGAAAATCCTTTTAAAATCAGGGCCTATCAGAATGCAGCACGGGCCCTGGAATCATCAGACCTGGATTTTACCGGAGATTTAAAAGCAGAGGATTTTATAAAAATAAAAGGAGTGGGCAGCCACATTGCAGAGAGAATACTGGAACTGCTGGATACCGGAAAACTCAAGATTTATGAGGAGCTAAAGGAATCCATTCCTCACGGTCTTGTGGAGATGATTTCGGTCCCCACCCTTGGTCCCAAAAAGATAAAATATCTCTATGACAACCTGGGCATAAGCAATATCGGCCAGCTTGAATATGCCTGCATGGAGAACAGACTTGTTGACCTTCCAAACTTCGGTGAAAAAACACAGGAAAACATCTTAAAAGGAATTGAAGTTTTAAAGAAATACCAGGGCAAATATCTCTATGCAAACATTATTGTTGAGGCAGAGGCGATTCATAAAAAAATTAAGAATTTTAAGCATATTAAAAGGTCAAGTCTCGCTGGAAGCGTCCGCAGGAAGAAGGAGGTGGTAAAAGATATAGATATTGTTGCAAGCAGCGGCCGGCCGGAAAAGGTCATGGATTTCTTTACCGGACTTGATGAAGCTGAAGATATAATAGCCCGCGGAGATACGAAATCCAGTATAAGATTAAAATCCGGGATTAATGTAGATATAAGGATTGTTAAAGATTACCAGTACCCCTATGCCCTTCATCACTTTACCGGAAGCAAAGAACACAATACAGCCATGAGGACTGCAGCCAAAAAAGACGGCATAAAGATGAATGAATACGGCCTTTTTAAAAATGACAGACTCATAAAATGTTCCGGTGAAAAGGACATCTTTAATTATTTTTCAATGGACTGGATTCCTCCGGAACTCAGGGAGAATTATGGGGAAATTGAAGCAGCAAGAAGCGGAAAACTTCCAGAATTAATTGAAGAAAAAGACATAAAAGGAATATTCCACATTCACACCACATACAGCGACGGGAATATGAGTATAGAACAGGCCTGCAGTTACCTTAAAAAAGAGGGATTTCAGTACGCAGGAATAAGCGAGCACAGTAAATCTGCCGCTTATGCCGGCGGCCTAAAAGATAAGGATATTGATAAATACATGGAAGAAATAGACAGTTTTAATAAAAAACATTCCGGCTTTAAAATCTTTAAAGGGATCGAATCCGATATTCTTATGGACGGAAGCCTTGATTACAGCGCAGATATGCTCGAAAAATTTGATTTTATCATTGCTGCGGTCCATTCAGGCTTTAACCTTAGCGAAGAGCAGATGACTGGTAGAATTATAAAAGCAATAGAGAATAAGTTCACCACAATGATTGCCCATCCTACAGGGAGGCTGCTTCTGGCCAGGGATCCGTACAGGGTTGATACCATAAGAATAATAAACGCAGCTGCCGAAAACGATGTGGATATAGAGCTGAATGCGAGTCCTTTCAGGCTTGATCTTGACTGGAGGATGTGTAAATATGCAAAGGAAAGAGGGGTAAAGATTTTTATAAATCCCGATGCCCACAGTCTAAAAAATTTAGATGACTATAAATTCGGTGTAAATATTGCCCGCAAGGGCTGGCTGGAAAAGAAGGATGTGCCAAATACCCTTTCCTCTGTTCAGCTCAGCAATTACTTGAAAAAGAAGAAAACAAAAAAAGAAAAATAAAAAATATTAATTGCCATTAGAATCTGTCTATGAAGAGCAGCAGGAAAAAGAATATAAATAAGGAAAATTCAGTATATACATCTGCGTACAGGCCGGCAGTGGAAAATATAGATAAAATACTTGATATTCTGAACCGGGAGTATCCGGAGGCTGTTTCTACTTCACTCCGGCACAGAGATGCTTTTCAGCTGCTGGTTTCCACGATACTTTCTGCCCAGAGCACAGATAAGCTGGTAAATAAAGTAACACCCGGGCTCTTTAAAAAATATAAAGGCCCGCGGAACTTTGCTTCAGCAAATATAGCCCGGCTCCAGGAGGATATAAAATCAACGGGTTTTTACAGAAATAAAGCAAAAAGCATAATTAACTGCTCAAAGGACATTGTCACCAGGTTTAACGGCAGAATACCCGATAATATAGAAGATCTAACATCGCTTCACGGCGTGGGCAGAAAAACTGCCAACGTTGTCCTGGCAAATATATTTGGAAAGCAGGCCATAATAGTGGATACCCACGTAAAGAGAATCTCAATTAGGCTCGGGCTAACCATAAATTCTGACCCTGTAAAAATTGAATTTGACCTTATGAAGATAATCCCGCAGGATGACTGGAGCAGTTATTCCCACAGGATAATCGAACACGGAAGAGCCATTTGCCTTGCAAGAAGCCCTAAATGTAATATATGCAGACTTTTAAAATACTGCCGGTTTGGCCAGGAGAATGCTTAGCCGGTGCGCTCAGAGTTATCCTGTTTTTTTTAGATTCTAAATTTCCCTGCCGAGAGTTGATTTTGCAAGCAGAGCGTGTTTCACACCCTTTATTACCTTTAGTTTGGTCTCAAGCTCGAACAAATCGGTAATTTTACCCCTTACCACAATCACTTCCAGGCAGGTGCTGTGGTCAAGGTGTACATGCTGGCTGGATATTATAACCTTATGGTAGTCATGCTGGATATTTATAATATTGTCGACAAGTTCTCTGCGGTGATGGTCGTATATAATAATTATGGCTCCCGCAACCTCTCCGCCTGATTTTTCAGACCACTGGCTCTCTACAAGTTCTTTCCTTATCATGTCCCTCAAAGCCTCGGAACGGTTTGCATAACCTCTTTTTTCTATATAACTATCAAATTTATTCAATAAATTTTTTTCTATAGATACGCCAAATCTTTTTAATTCATCCATTTTTTTCCTTTTATCGTGGTTTAAAAAATTATATCAGAAATAATATAAATAACCTCTTGCCGGCCTCACTTTCTGCGTATTAATGCATAAAGGCTTATATCTTTTTTTCTGTTAAATGCTCTTTTCCCTCCTGGTCCAAGAAATTCTATGCTCTTAAAGCCTGCATTTGTTGCCATTTTTATAAACAGAGCAGTTTTTAACGTGCATAAGCTGGAAGAATTTACGAAAAAATCCTCAATTTTATCCCTGCTGGCAACGGTAATTATAAAATCAACCCTGGTTTTAATCTTTCCGTATTCGAAATGTTTGATAAAAATATAATTCCTGCCATCTTTTTTAACCATTTTTGGGGGATAAAATCTGTTTTCTTCCATTACATTAGAATTGAAATTTAAAAATTGAATAACTGCCAATCCATCTTCTGTAAGCTTATTTCTTATTTTCTTAAGAGCCTGTTTTACTTTCCTTCTATTGCCCAGAATAGGAAGAGTGTTGCCCAGAACCGTTATCAGGTCAAAGGGGCCGCCTGAAATTTTATCCATCCCCTCGAATTCTTCTTTTAGTAATATTACATCAGGTGATTTCACCACTTTTTCCCCTGCAAATTTTATTGCATCCTCTGAAGGGTCGATGGCTACAACTTTCTCTGCATACTCTGAAAAAAGCTGCGCATGATGCCCGGTTCCGCAGCCTATATCCAGCACTTTCCCGATATTATTTTTCCTGAATATATCCACAAAAAAGTCTCTTTCCTTATCCAGCCTTCTGTCCCAGTTCACCTGCAGATCATAAATTTCCGGGCTCAATTTAAAATTTTTCTTTTTCATTTAATATCACCGGGCAAGCAACAGTTTTTAAGTCCTTATAAGAATTATATTTTAGCATTTTATGATATCACAAGCAGTAAAATTAACATATAATTAAGGCCCGTCTCCTTAAAAAGAAGCTTTCACAGCAATGTCACCCTGCCGAAAATCCGGCAAAATCATGTACGCCCTGCAGGTGTTTTAAAAAAACTTTAAATACGATGGTAAATGATAAAATTTTAAATTATATCTTAAACTAAAGAACATTATTGTATATAATTGCATACAGGATAACATTTAGTCCGTCAGCCAATTTTCTTTCCGGCAGTAGCGCAGTTTTAAAAAACGCCCTGTATAATTTAGGTTAGTGTAAGTTATAAATGAAAATAGCAATTACTTCAGATGTACATCTAAAAACAAAAAAAGAATCGCCTGCAAGGTGGAATGCATTATCGGATATTACCGGTAAGATGCTTTCCGAAAATATTAAAATACTGATAATAGCAGGAGATTTATTCAATGAAGATAGCCAGAATTACCCGGAGTTTGATGAATTTTGCAAAAACCCGGAACATGCCGGCAGCGGTATAAAGTTTTATATAATCCCCGGAAACCACGACCCATCCATCAGGCAGCAACATTTTACTTCTGATAATATCACAGTCTTTGATAAGCCCGTAATTTTCTCTCCTGGCGAGCCGGCGGCCACTTTTTGTTTTATCCCCTATCAACCGGCCAGGTCCATGGGAGAGGTTCTGGCAGAACAGGGTAAAAGTCTCACAGGTACGTGGGTCCTGATAGGACACGGTGATTATACTGCCGGCCTCCGCAACCCGAACCCCTATGAACCGGGTATTTATATGCCCCTTTCCAGAAATGATATCCAGTATTATAACCCTGCCAGGGTTATCCTCGGCCATATTCATAAAAGAATAAACTTCGGTAAAGTATATTATCCCGGCTCTCCATGCGGACTCGATATAAACGAAACCGGAAAAAGGAGTTTTTTGATTTTAAATACAGACACCCTGGAAATAACTGAAAAAGAAATAGATACAGATATTATATTCTTCAATGAAACTTTAATCTCACTGCCTGTTTCCGGTGAATTTGATTATATGGAAAAAAAGATAAAGGAAATGATAGATGGATGGAACACAGGCAAAAACGAAATCCCGAAGGTAAGAATACGCCTTAAAGTTAAAGGATACACATCTGATAAAGGCAAACTTCTTGAAATAATTAAAAAAACACTAAAAGATTTTACCTTTTACGATAATGAAGAGCCGGATCTGGCCGGGGTATCGATATTCAATGACCCGGAGCGAATAACTATAGTGGAGAAGCTAAGGAATGAAATAGAAAAACTTGAGTGGGATAATAAAACCACTTCAAAGGAAGATATTCTTGAAAAAGCTCTTCATGTAGTATTAAAAGAATAGTTCCATGAGCGCAATAAGTGAGACAGGAACAAAAGAAGATAGGGATACAGGAAATCAATGGGAATTACAATAAGTAAAATATCAGTAAAAAACCTTGGCCCCATTAAAAACTTCTCGGCTGGCTTTGGTATTTTTAATCTTATATACAGCAAGAATGAAAGAGGAAAAACTTTTCTCACAGAGTTTATAATCCGCTGCCTTTTTAAAAACATAAGCCGCTGGAGCTATTTAAGAGAAGGCGGAAGAGGTAAGGTTACAATCACAGGACTGGAAAAACAACCCGTTGATTTTACCCTGCACTCCAGAGAAAAGATGGAAGATTACTGGGAAAGTTCCGAAAAAGGTCTCCCCTTTTCAATGCCAAAACTGCTTATTGCAAGAGGCGGCGAAGCGGGAATTGAGGACGGTGAAGGCGTAAGTAAATTTTTAATAAAGGAGGTGCTGTCGGGCATAAATATTCTGGATAAAATTGACAGTGACAGCAATATTTCAAAAACAGTAAAAAAAGCAGAAATAATTAATAACCAGCTTATTATATCCAGAACTGGCGAAGGTAAAAATTACAACGATGCCAGGGAAGAGCTTAACAGCATTGAAAGGCAGTTTGATGAAATAGAAAATGAATATGCGCGCGGGTTAATTAAAACCTGTAAAATTGAAGAAAAAGCCCTTCAGGATAGACTCGCCCGTCTGGAAAGGGCAAAGAGACATCTTGCATATCTTATTTCGGAAAGAATCAAAAAGTTAAATGAAAAACTCAATAATGTTCCGGAGGATGAACTGGCAAAAACGGAAAATGAACTTTCAATATTTAGAAGCAAACAGGATGCATACAGCCAGCTTGAAGAAGAGTATAAAACCGCACTTGAGAAAAGTAAAGACCACGACTGGCTGGAAAGCGCTCTTTCATATTATAAAGAACTGATTTCTAAAACTGTTAAAGAACCAGGCAAATTACCGCTTGTCCTGTTCGGTATTTTTGCTGCCTCAGGGCTGGTAATGGCCGCACTGATTATTTTCCGGTATAAGAGTATTTCAACCTTCAGTATTGTACTTTATGCCGGAATTATATGTTTTTGTTTGCTTGCAGTTGTTGTATTTTCTCTTATAAATGTTAAAAAAATAACTGATTTTACAAGACAGACCGGCAAGAATGAAGAGTTAGATAAAATTAAAAAGGAATTTAAAAAAAGAACAGGCATGGAACTTACAGATATATCACTTCTTGAATCAACGCTGAACAGACAGAGAGAATCGACCAGCAGATCAGCGTTACTGGAGAACCAGATTTCTTCCCTTAATAAAGAGCTAAAAGAGCGGCACTTCCTTATTAAAAGAAAAACCGAAAGTTTTTACACCGGTAAGATAGATGAAGCGGACTGGGAAGAATTAATCAGGCAATTAAAACAGAATAATAAAAACATAAATAGCCAGATTGATAGTGAGAAAGAAGAACTTTATAAACTTGATGTACCTGTAGAGGAATACATCTCAGAGGATACCGGAATTAAGTACAGCCAGGAGGAGTATGAAAAGGTTAAATCAGCTCTTGAAGATAAACGGAATGAAATCAAGAACACAGAAGATATGATTCAAAATTTAAAATACAGGATATGCGATAAAACAAAAGATGACCCCGGTATTGAATGGGAGGAACTTATTGAAAATCTCCGCAGAAAAAGGCAGGAAGCACAGGATTTGCTAAAAGAAATTTCTGCCAGTATTATAGCCGGGCTCACTGTTCACAGGGTTGTCTCCGGGCTGCGTGAAGAAGAAGACCTGAAAATAAAAGAAGGCCTTCAGTCAGAGACAGTGATAAAACCCTTAAAAGACATCACGCAGAGATACACCGGTCTTGACATTGATAACGGAAACCTCATTATTTCGGACCCGTATGATAATTTCAGCATAAGAGATTTGAGCACAGGTGCCAGGGAACAGGTAATGCTGGCACTGAGAATTGGGTTTACACGTAAATTATTGAAAAAAGATTCCCTCTTCCTGATTCTTGACGATGCATTCCAGCATTCAGACTGGGAAAAACGTGAAATTCTTATAGAGAAGCTTGCAGATATTGCTAAAAATGGCTGGCAGATAGTTTATATGACGATGGATGACCATATAAAAGGCCTGTTTGAAAGAACAGGTAAAAAGTTTAAGAAAGGCCGGTATAAAAGCTTTGAGCTGTAGTACCGGTAGAGCTCCGGCCCTGTTAAGAAACAGTAATTTTTTCTTCCCGTGTTCCACTATCTTTTTTTACATTGGATAATTCAATAAGCCTGTTGTGGGGGCAGGCCTTAATGCACTCGCCGCAGAGAATACATTTTGTAAAATCGAATTCCGGAATAGCTTTTTCTTCGTTCCAGATAATAGCATCGTTCTCGCAGGCTTTGAAGCATTTCTTGCAATGCAGGCATCCCATGTCACATTTCTCTCTTCCGGGAATGTTTCTGAGCGGCTGATAGCTGCATAGATAAACTATATTTGAATCTGCCGGTACAAGCTTGATTATATTTCTGGGGCATACTTCTACGCAGATACCGCAGCCTGTACATTTATCCGGATCTATTACTGCCACATTCATCTCCTCATCAATAGATATGGCGTCATTTGGACAGACAGAAACACAATCTCCTAATCCAAGACAACCATAAGGGCACCTTTTATACCCTCCAATAAGGCCAGCTGCAGCCCTGCAGGTTTTAACACCTGTGTAGTCACCAATGACGCCGGAGTTACCATAACAATGAACCACCGCTTTCTTCTTAATTGCAGAAGGGTCTATTTCAATATCCAGCACTTTTCCTAGTTCCTCGAGCATTTCGGGCTCCTGCAGTATGGTTGCGCATGTATTCGTAAAGAAGGTATCTTTGTCTTTTGCAAGAGCCTGGGCATAAGCAAAACATCCCGGAAAACCGCAGGCGCCGCAATTCATACCCGGTAAATACTTTGAAATTTCTTCTGCTTTTTTAAGCATTTCAGGCTCTCTGGGAAGAAACCTGTTTACGAGAAAAATAAGAATCCCGCAAATGATTCCTATTGAGCTTAAAATTATAATAATCAAACCTGTGCTCATAATTAAATATCCTTTAAAACTTTAAAAAACCTCTTTTTTTATGAATGTATTTTCTATACTATCCCGCTGAATCCAATAAATGCCAGAGCCAGAAGTGCTGCCGTTATAAAGGCTGCGGGAAGCCCCTTCATGGACACAGGCAGGTCGCTCTGGTCCAGTTTTTCCCTTATGCCCGACATCATAATCAGTACCAGGGTAAAGCCAACACCTGCCCCAAGGGCGCTAACGGTACTTTCTAGAATTGAATAGTTCTCTGAAGAATTTATTAGCGTTATACCCAGTACGGCACAGTTGGTCGTAATCAGGGGAAGGTAAATTCCCAGTGCGTTATACAGTATTATATTTGTCCTTTTTATAACTAATTCTACCATCTGCACAAGTGACGCTATAACCAGTATATATATTACGATATTCATAAATTCCACTTCATATGGGACCAGAATATAATTGTAAATAACCGAAGTTGCAATAGAAGCAATGAGCATAACAAGTGTTACTGCAAGACCCATGCTGAATGCATTGGATAATTTCCTTGATACGCCAAAAAACGGGCACAGTCCAAGGAACTTGGTAAGAACCATATTATTTACAAGTACCATTGCCACAAATATTGTCAGCATGTTATTCATTATCTATCACCCCTGCCCATTTAAATATTGCAAGAAGAACTCCTATAACCAGAAAAGCTCCGGGTGGAGAAACAAAGAATGCCAGTGGATGGGAAGACAGGCCTGGCAGCTTAAACAGCTGAATTTGGAATATTTTCAGAGCTCCGGTTCCCAGAATTTCCCTTATAAATGAAATTATTATAAGAGCAACAGTAAAGCCCAGCCCTATGCCCAGTGCATCGGCAATGGAAGGAATTATTGGATTCTTGGAAGCAAATACTTCTGCTCTTCCAAGAATAATACAATTCACCACAATAAGGGGGAGATAAATCCCGAGAGATTCATAAAGCGGCGGTATATATGCCTCAAACACAAGACTTAAAATAGTAACAAATGTGGCTATCACGACTATAAAAACAGGGATTCTTACAAGAGGAGGTATTGCTTTCCTCAGAGCAGCTATTATAATATTTGCACACAGAAGCACGAATATAACTCCCGCACTCATTCCCAGTGCATTTGTAACAGTATTTGTGATTGCCAGGGTCGGGCATAATCCCAGAGTGAGTATGAACACCGGATTTGATATAATGATTCCCTTCACCAGCTCTTTCCAGAAACCTTTTTTACTCTCTTTTTTAAATGCACACCCGCTTTTTTTATTCTCGTTATTCATTTTCTTTATCTATATCTTATTCCTTTTTTAGGGGATAATTACGCCGGTATTATTTCTCCAGACTCTCTGCTATTTCGGTCATTTTTTCTTTAACGGCATTAACAACAGCTCTTGAACTCACAGTGGCTCCGGTTATTGCATCTATTTTACCACCCTCGGGCTTCAGGGCAATATCAGATGCCTGTAGGCCCTTAAACTGGTCGGTAAACGAACTCTCTGTTATCTTCGAGCCAAGTCCCGGGGTTTCGGTATGTGATAGTATTGATATACCCGCAATCTCAAAATTCTCATTCAGCCCGGCAAATATCTCTATATTTCCGCCGTAACCGCTCCCCCTGGTTGAAAAACCATAACCTTTTTTTTCACCATCTTCATATATAACATATATTTCATCTTCAATCTCAAAATCCGTCATCCCGGGAAAAATATTTTCAAGAATGCCTTTAACTTCCTCTGCTTTCCTGGTTTCGATTACGGAAGAGGTTAGACTATTAACCATCATCAGCAGAGCTACAGAAATCGTAACAACTACTGCCAGAAATATAACAGGATATGCTTTATTTGATAAAAATTTTTTAAGCATTTTTACTCTTCTTATAAAAACCAAATGGCTTTACCCTTACATATTTATCTATAAGAGGGGCAAAAGCATTCATAATAAGTATTGAAAAAGCAACTCCTTCGGGCAGGCTGCCAAAATTTCTTATAAGCACTGTCAGTATTCCCAGCCCCAATCCGAATATAACTTTTCCGTTTTTTGTTACCGGTGAAGTCACATAATCTGTTGCCATAAAGAATGCGCCTATCAGGAGCCCCCCTGCCATAATCTGGAACAGCACATCTTTTCCCATTATAAAAGAACCCAGTGCCACAGTTGCTATATAGATTACAGGAATTCTCCAGTCTATTATCCTGAACAATATAAGCAGCAATCCGCCAATCAGTATAAACATTGCTGATGTTTCCCCCAGCGAGCCTCCGGTGTTCCCAAAAAATAAATCTTTATATAATGCAAGTTTATCCAGCTGATAGGTAAAACTATCACTCAGCGGAGTTGCGCCCGTTATAGCATCATAATTAAAATGAGGCGGCAGCACCCAGGCTGTCATCTCTTCAGAAAAGCATACTGATAAAAACGCCCTTCCTGCAAGAGCCGGATTAAAAATGTTGTATCCCAGTCCGCCAAAAGCTTCTTTTACCACAGCGATTGCAAAAAATGACCCTACAACAGCCATCCATAGCGGTAACCTTGGCGGAAGTGTCAGAGCAAAAAGGAGTCCTGTTATTACCGCACTCCCATCCATAATAAATCTTTTTCGTCTGAGTTTTTTTATAATAAACTCGGTCAGTACCGCCGTTACTATACTTACAAGTATTAAATAAATCGCATAATATCCAAAATAATAAATGCTCGCACCGGCAGGAAATAGAAGAGCCGCTACCACCATATACATTATCTTACTCGTAGAAAAACTTTTCCATATATGTGGTGAATGAGAAATTAATATTTTATCTTCTTCCAATATTCTCCTTTAATGCTATTTCTTTTTTGCTTTTTCCGCCAGTGCGCTTTTAGCGGTTTTTATATATCCCACAATAGGAATATTTGCAGGACAGACATAGGCACATGAACCGCATTCAATACAATTATCTATGTAATAACTTTTGCAATTATCATAATCTCCGTTTTTTACGTTCCTGACATATGCCAGAGGCATAAGATTCATGGGGCAAATATTCACGCATCTGCCGCAATTTATACAGTTCTGTTCATCCTGGATTTTCCTTTTTATAACAAGTACGCAATTTGTTCCTTTGGTTACGGGAAAATCAGTATTTGCAATAGAAATGCCCATCATGGGACCCCCCGTAATTATGCTGTTTATTTCATCTCTGTAACCGCCGCACTTTTCAATAAGCGAGCCTATGTTTACGCCAAGTCTTACCTGTAAGTTTTTTGGATTCGTGATTATACCCGTCACTGTGACCACTCTTTCTATAAGCGGTTTGCCCTCAATTACAGCTTTATATATTGATTGAGAAGTTGCAACATTATTGACTATAACACCGACATCCATTGGGAGCCCGCCCATTGGAACAACTCTGCCGGTTATGGTTTTTATCAATGATTTCTCGGCCCCCATTGGATATTGAGACTTTAGTGATACTATCTTAAACAAATTGCCAAAACCTACCCTTGCTATAAGCTCCTCCAGATTCCTCATGGCATCTTTCTTGTTATCTTCTATTGCTATATAAATATTACCAGGGGAAAGGATTCTGTTTATGATATAAAGCCCCATTATAACTTCGCTGCCCTTTTCAAGCATAATTCTATGGTCTGAAGTTATAAAAGGCTCGCATTCGCATCCATTTAAAATGAGCGTATCAATTTTTTTATCCGGGGGCGGGTTTAATTTTACATGAGTGGGAAATGTTGCTCCTCCCAGACCAACAATTCCGGCTTCCCTGATTTTATCAAGCATTTCCTTTGTATCAATGGAATCTATTATCCGCTTCAGCTCTAAAA
Organism: uncultured Actinomycetota bacterium; assembly: GCA_964616545.1. Classification (GTDB taxonomy): domain Bacteria; phylum Actinomycetota; class Humimicrobiia; order Humimicrobiales; family Humimicrobiaceae; genus JAQVEM01. Next base: position 40,318 of record CAZTUA010000027.1, read on the forward strand.
AGTTCCCTGATTCTTCAATATCAGACAATTTTGTCAGGCTAACCCATGAATCTTTCCCATCAGATTCAATCATGGCAGCATCCATTGTTTTACCGGTAACAGGGTTAACCATTTTTATTATTCTGGTAACTTTTCCTGAAACTGAAGAATGAATGGGAGCTGATACATAACTTTTTGAGTCGGCTATTTTCTGTCCCGTTTTAACTTCGTCTCCCCTGCCAACCAAAAATTCACATGGGGCACCAATACTCTGCTGGAGCGGGAGAATAACTTTTTCAGGTATCGGGAAAGCTTCGATGGATTTTTCGTCAGTGATTTTATTCTCGGGTAGAGAAAGACCCGTAAATGCACTTTTCCTCTTAATAATAATATTCATATTAGATTTAAAAAAAGTAAAACTAAAAAGTAATTTTACTTATTATATTCTAAAAGTCCAGAAGATTCATGAATTTTACCCTGCGAATCTATTACCAGTGCCTCAATTTCATCAAGCGATTCGATCAGCTTCATCCCATCGCTGGCTCCCATTACGAAAACGGCGGTGGCAAGGATATCGGCCTCCATACAGCTGCCGGCTATTATTGTTACGCTTTTACAGCCATCTGCAGAATATCCGGTCCTCGGGTTCATTATATGGTGCACCTTTTTTTCAAGGTCATAATAACGGTGGTATCCTCCGGAAGTCGTCACTGCTCTGTCAGTAACAGAAAAAACCATAACAGGCTCGATATCAGATTCTTCTTTATCTTCCCCTGCCACGTCATCCGGGTTTTCCAGCTCAACCGTCCATTTTTCCCCATCGGGCTTTACTCCCATAGTATATAAATCTCCACCTGCGTTAATAAGACAGGATTCAATTCCGGATTCTTTTATTTTTTCAATTGCTTTATCTACTGCATATCCTTTGGCTATGCCTCCAAACGTAACAGCCATTCCCTCTGTTTTAAATTCTATTTTACTATCACTGATACTTATTTTATCGGAACCGATTATTTCAAGCGTTTCAGCTATTTTTTGTTCCTGAACTTCTTCACTTTCTTTCCACAGCCCGGCGCCCCATAAATCAAGCAGAGGCTGGACAGTTATATCAAAACATCCGCCGGTAATATCATAATAGTCAACCGATGTATTTATAAGATTCAGGAATTCAGGTGAAGGGTTATCGATATATCCGTTTTTATTTAAAAACGAAGCTTCACTGTTCTCATCATAAATTGAAGCCATATTTTCAATTTCTTTTATTTTCTCAAAGGCCGCATTTATTGCATTATTTCCCGTCTCTTTATCTGAATATACGACTATATTTACATAAGTTCCCATCATCTCTCTTGTTTCTTCAATCCTATCTATAGTTTTAAATTTGCAGGAACCAAGTGGCAGAAGCATAAAAATAAAAATAAAAAAAATACCTGCAATAGCAAACGACTTTAATTTTCTTCCAGAAAAAAATTCACTCATGTTCTCCTCCAGCAATAGATATTAGTTTATTATTATTATCGTTGTTTTTTTCTATTTATCGTTATTGTTTTTTGAAATCTGTTTTATAATACTGTTTTAGTTTTTTATATTTAATAGATTTAATAGCCTCTATACAGTCCGTCCTGTAATTTCCTTAGTTTAACAACCTGCGAACCTTCAACCAGTTTCACATCATTATATTTTATCGGCTGGTCTTTTTGTATATTTTCCTTTAAAATACATCCTTCTGAAATTCCAATGGGCAGCAGATTTTTCTTCCTTGCTTTTGTGTATTCTTCAATAAGGCCGTAAACCGTATATTTGCCTATACCGTCTATCATTTCTCCTGCACTCAAATCCTTTTTGGCCACAGTTATAACTTCAGAAATCATGCCATAATCCGGAGTAATAGTCGGCTCACCATAAAAATATGCCAGAGCGATAGATAACGGAGTTTCAATACTGGTCAGATGATAAGGCCTGTAAAGTAAATAATATGGGCCTTCGCCCAGGTTTAGATATTTTAGATCGGCTTTTATCATTTTGTTCTCCGTTGAATAGATAAGAAAAACACCAGGGGCAAGATCTCCTATTGCAAAGTCTACCACTCCTTTTCTGGATAATATGCCGCCGTCAGTTTTCAATCTGAATACATCCAGCAAATCTTTAATATCGGCCTTCGGACCGTGCATTCCTCTGCAATCCGGCAACAGGCCAGTAGAATTTGAAAGACAGGCCATTTCTACCATTGATTTTGTGCCGTCCACAAAGGAAGTCATCATGGTAGGGCTCGAACCTTTGCTTTCTGCATAATCTTTTAGTGTGGTAGGATTTGCATAACAGTCAAGCGGATTATTCTTGCCTTTCCCTGCAGCAACTACCTCAAGACCGAGCGTGTATGCAAAATTATACAGCTCTTTAAGGGCAGCGGGCTCATCTCCTGCGGATACTGTATACATAACCCCGGCATCATCTGCCATTTTCTTCAGCACGGGCCCGATAGTAGCGTCTGCCTCTACATTGAGAGTTACTATATTTTTTTTTGATATAATAGCATTTGATACTATAAACGCTCCTGCTTCGGGGCTCCCCGTTGCATCCACTACAACGTCCACATTATCAAGAACAAAAAGTATTGAAAGATTGTCTGCGACAATCAGCTTATTCTCCGCGGCAAACCTGTTTATTGTTTTCCTGGCCTCTTCATCCGGAGTATCATTTTCCAGGATAATTTTAGTTATATTGCTGTGCTCAGAGCTCAACTTTTTACTGCCCTCAACTATTACAATTTCGCTTTCATCTATATCCAGTTCTTTCATGATATCCATAATTCTTGACGCATTCCTGTTTACCACTGCAACAACCTGCATTCCATCCAGTTCTCTTAAATGCGACACAAGTCCTCTGCCCATCTGCCCCACTCCAACTATAGCAATCTTAATGGACTTTCCATCTTTATGGAGATTCCTTAATTTTTTACCGAGTTCTAGCATAAATGCCTCTTAACAGTCCCTTAAGAAAAAAATAATAAAAATAATTTAAAGCAAACAGAAACTATTATATTATATCCCGGTATATCCACAAACAATAATTTTCTTTACGTGACACTTTATTTAAACGAAATCGATTCAAGCATGACATTAAATAGTTTTTCAGAAAAAACCCTGTGGTGTACATCTGAAATTTTTATAAACAGGTAAAGCATGTCATTATTTTTTATATAAACCAGATCTATATATATACCGCTTTTATCAACTTCTGGATAATTATAACTTATTTTATCGTAATCTATTCCGTCAATTTCTCCGGTGCTTTTTTTTGTCTCAACTTCCATATTATCAGCTGAATCAACAACTTCATTTAATATACTATCTGAAAACTGTGAGTATTCTTCTTCCGATGGATAATATCCCTTCTTTAGAACCCTTAATTCAACAGAAGTTTCTATTTTATCAGATAGAGGTACAAATCTAACCACAAGACAGCTGTCTGACTCTTCCTCATCATATTTCCAGCTATCCGGATAAAGCATCGAAAACCCGTATTCCTCCCTATCATATATATTATTACCGTCAAAAACGGCATCAGGTATCTCTTCCATTATCACGCTGAAATAATAGCTGCCTTCCAGAACATTATTATGGTATATCTCAATTTTATAATCACCAGCCGGCCATAATTCTTCACCGGTTATTTTAAACACAATATAATCGGGAAAATAATAATCATTTTCAATATAAAACTCTTTCTCACCGAGCAGCTCATCCTCACCCCTGTACCACCTCGCACTCACAGTTTCACCACTGATACTATAATTCAGCGCTGCAAAAGCATGTACCGCATCGCCGGGATAAAAAATTTCAGTGATTCCGGCAGGCTCACCTGCTTCATCTATCTCACGTGATAATGTTACACCGGTTATCTCCATAACCGGGGGCATAATTACAAAAAAAGCACTATCTGTTAACTGCCCGTTATAATAAAAATCAACACGATAATCTCCCGGCTCCCCTATAATATTCTCCCCTTCTCCGGGAACCACGCAATTTGACAGATATCCCTCGATATAGCCCCTGCTGCTTTCAGAAAATTTATCTGTGGATTCCGCAATTATCTCTCCTGTATCTTCATTTATCCATACAAATTTCCATATATCGCTGGCTTCTGCACCGGATACTTCTATTACTGCAAAAATCTCCTGTGTATCAATGTCAAAATTGTTACTGGCATCCACAGGTGCAAAAGTTACAGCATCCACTTTGCTGCATATAACCATTTCACCAAAACTTAACTCAGGCCTGCATGATGTGACAGGAGAAACGAACATTAATATAATCATACCGGTCATAATCAATATCAATATTTTTCCGGTGATTTGATTTTTATTTTTCATTTTTTAAGAAGATATTTAAGAATATTAATTAATATTAATAACAACGGGCAGATGGTCCGAAGCAGTGCTGTAAGGTACCTCTGCATCTGATATCTCCAGGTCATCGGTTACCCAGATATAATCTATTCTTCTAAAAGGTTCATAGTGTACCCAGGTCAGCGTATCTCCTTTTCCCAGCTGCAGCTGCGAGTCTATAAATCCGGCATCATGCATCTTTTTAATTTCCGCATCATCCGTCTCTGCATTAAAATCTCCCGTTATAGCGGTTCTTTCCAACCCGTCCCACTCTTCCAGAAGGCTATCTATCTGCTCTTCCCTTATCCGGCTTTCATCTTTTATATGATGAAGATGCACGCACATTACATTTATATTTTCTCCACCTTCAATTTCCACTTCAGCAATCAGGAAACTTCTGCGCAGCGGTGCACCCAGTCTTGGTAAAAATCCGCTTTTAACCAATTTTAACGGATACCGGCTCAAAATAGCGTTACCCCATACATCATCCGACGCAGGCATGAACAGATAATTCATATTGAGCCTATCTGATAGCCATGAGAGGTTGTCTGCCGAGCCGTTTATTAACCACCCCCTGGAGACCTCCTGAAGGCATGCTACATCAGCTCCGCTTCTTTCAATAACTCTGGCAATACTCTCAAGATCAAGGTAGCCCTTTATATTAAATCCCTGGTGAATGTTATAATTTATAAGCCTTACAGGACCATCTTTTATTCTGACGCTGTCAGTATTTTTGGGCGGAATAAACATAATGAGGGGAATCACAAGCAGCACAGCCGCAAGATAAAGAAATACAGGTTTTCTGGATGCATATTCCCCGTTTCTGCTCCTGTCTCCAGCAGCTGCATCCCCTTTTTTATTGAGACAGGATGAAAATATGGCGCAGACAGCTATAAAAACAGCCGGCACAACCGGAATTATCCAGTTTTCGAAAGGCAGGACCAGATCATAGCTTCCATAATATACAAAGGCAAAGATAAAAAATATTACCCCGCTGATACCGGTTGCCCATGTATTTTTCCAGGGTATTCCGGGAACTGATACAACCGTTGCTTTATCCATAATGATAGCAAGCATCCAGAAAGCTCCTATATTCCCCAGTACAACCTGCATAATATATAAATTTCCTCCGGCACCAGGCCAGAAAGATATCAGCACAAACAATGCACTTAGAATAACCAGCGGTATCCTCGCCTTTTTAAAATTGAGAAGGTATGTAAATCCAAAAGCTGCAATATTTGAGGTTATTATTATAGCCAGGGAAACACTCAGCTTCCTGCCGGTAACCGCATTAAACGCAGCTACATTCTGAAATTTTAATAGCTGGAGAAAAATAAAGGGCATAAAGGCAGTTAATGTATAATAGACAGTTTTACTTCCGTCAGACGGCCTGGTTTCCTTTAAACCACGAGAAATTTTATAAACCAGCCACAATTTTAATACTATAATAAGAATAATAATAAAAGTTAAATACCAGTCCTGTCTCCATATCATGTCCCAGGTCCCAAAAAGGCCGTGCACCGCAGTTGTAATAGTTATCCCGAAAATAATGCCGGGAAAAAATGAAGATAGAAGATATTGTTTTTTCTGCTGTGCAAGCGATACAAAAAAAATAAAGCCCGCCATCCAGAAAATGGTTCCCACCGCTGATACTGCAAGGCTTAAGGGTGCCCATGGGTTTACCTGAAGCAGTAATCTTGCGATACACAAACCTGCTGCAAGAACCCATAGCGCTATTTCATATCTTAACCTGAATAGAAAACCTGTCGCAAAAACCAGCAAAAATGTTACCAGTGCATAAATAGCAACTTCGGTAAGAGACACAGCGGGACGCTCTCTTAAGAAATTTACAAGGAGAGAAAGAAATGTCTTGAGAATATCCAGCCCAAAAAAAGTGCCTGTAGCTATAACCAGAAAATAGAGCCATCCCGGATTTTTTAAAGATATTACTTTTCTCATAATTTATACATTATAATCAATAATATTTCGTTTATCCATTTCTAAAAGGACTATGAAGGCTGTCCCTTATTTGGCACCACGCATATTATGCTCATCCCGTTTTCTCCTGCCTGGAACTGATGCAATTCGGAAGGCTCCACATAAATGAAATCATCTTTTTCTACTTCAATCTTCTCGTTATCTTTAATTGCGATTCCCCCGCCATCTATAATATATATTTCATGTTCCCAGTCATGCCTGTGCTTCGGGGTACAACCACCCGGGCCTATTTCAAAAAGTCTCATAGCAAAGGTGGGCGTTCCGTCCTTTGCCGTTAGCATTGGATAAAATTTAACACTTCTAAATCCGTCATCATCCCTGACAGCAGGGTTGAAATCTTTTTTCTTTTTTATAATCATCCGTGCTCCTTCTGTAATGCTTTTTAAATCCATCCAGATTTTAAAATAAAAGAATATAACTTCCATTAGATTTTATAATTTAATGGATTAAAAAACTATGGAAAAATTTAATCAAATGAAAAAATTACCGTAATTTTCTGGATTAATTATAATACATTTCTATAAATTATTCCGGCATCAGAACCCGGTTACTCAAGCCCGCTGATTATATCACTCAGCCTGGCCTCAGCATATGCTATACTGGTATCAGCCGCACCGTAATATATCTTTACCCTGTTCTCTTCGTACAAAACACCACAGGTAAAAACTACTCCCCCGAAAAACCCGCCAAGCTCATAATCCTTTTCGGGCTCGATTAACGGCACTCTGCTTCTGGATAATACCTTCCGGGGCTCTTCGTAATCCAGCAATACCGCTCCAAGGCAGTACCGGTTATTCTCTGATGCGCCGTGATAGATTTCAATCCAGCCATCCTCTGTCCTGAAGGGTACAGCTCCGCCTCCTATCCTTGAACTGTCCCAGTGCCCTTTTCTTGTACCCATCAGTTTTGTATGACTGCCCCAGCATATAAGGTCGTCAGATTCGGATATCCACATATCCTTTAAATCAAATTCACCGGATACGGGCCGGCTCAGAGCATAGTATTTACCCTTTATCTTTTCCGGGAAAATTATCACATCTTTGTTATCCGGCAAAAAAATTACACCGTGTCTCTCAAATGACCTGAAGTCAGACGTTGATGCAAGACAGGTAGTTATCCCGGTTATATCCGACACCGCACTGTAGCTTATATAATACTTTCCTTCTATGCATGTTATCCTCGGGTCCTCAAGGCCATACCTCTCATATTCATTTTCGGGAAATAAAGCAGGTTTTCCATCTATATTAAAATCAATGCCGTTTTTACTTCTGGCAATTCTTAGATGAGAAATTGAGGTAAGATAATTGCCGGAGACAGTTCTTAAAAATCTCGGATCAGAAAAATCAATTGATTTATTGTTTTTATCAAATTTTTTAACCGAAATTTTGCCAGTTTTTAAATCCAGATGAGGTACCTGTATTTCTCCATTATTCTCACCAGACAGGTTTTCTGCAACTCTCAAAAGGAGAATAATCTCATTTTTAAAACGCGTTACACCGCAGTTAAAAACACCCGCCACTCTGAAATCATCTCTTGAAGGCTCGACATCTTCAGGTTTTATTACTGGATTTTTTTCGGACCTTAATATAACCATATTCCTAAATATTCGCCGGTATCTGATATTGATTATTGCATGACTATATAATAAAGCAGGGCTTATAAAAATATATAAAAATATTTTTAATTATCTGGATTTTCTTCTTATTTTTTTTAACTTGTAGTTAAGGTCATCTCTGGGTGCATTCCTGTAATTACTTCTTCTTGTATTCTCGCCAAAACCTCTATTTTTCTGGGGTTTTGCTTCATTCACAACAATCTTTCTTTCCTTAAAGCTCTCCTGGTCAAGCTTTTCTATGGCTCTGGCCGCTTCCTCCGGAGTATCCATCTCTACAAAACCAAAACCTTTTGATTTGCCATCAAGACTCCTGATTACTTTTGCATAGACTACTTTACCCTCGCCGGAGAACAATTCCTCAAGATCACTGTCCGTGGTAGAGTATTCAAGATTACCTACATACAGTCTTTTATTCACTCTTATTCCTTTCATTTTGTTAAAAATTTTCTTTGCTCATTAAAAACCCGGGCATAGTACAGATGACACAATAATCGCTGATTTTATTTTGGAAGGCTCAAATATAAGTGCAGACTTTCTACATCAAAATATTATCCAGCAATAACCTGATTTTCTTTTCTGATATGCCATAAAAGTATTAATCAGCAATAATTCATTATATATTATATTCATTATTATACAACTTTTATTGACGGTCAATTTCAATATTTACATCAATCCATCAGCCGTCAATGCCAGTTTTTCACTCTAAATTATAAAAAATCACTTTTATGAATATATTTCTGGAATTTTTCATACAGGCTATGCTATTACCCTCAGTTAGACACAGTATTAACTAAAGTATAGAATAACTGATAATACAATTAACAGAAATAATAAATAAATGGATAAGTACCTGAGAGTTATGATTTTTATCTGGGAACTGCCGCAGATTCTGCTTGCAGGTATAATTCTTGTTTTTCTGAGAAAGAGATTCACAGTTCAGGAGACTTTTTATAATTCAAAAATCTTTTACGTAAAAAACTTCCCGGGAGGTATTTCGCTTGGCAGGTTTATAATTTTAAATGCAGGATATACAAAAAATGAATCAGTCCTGAGACATGAATACGGCCACTCCATACAATCTCTATATCTTGGCTGGTTTTATCTTATAATTGTCGGTCTGCCTTCAATAACAAGGTCAATAATATGGAGACTATTTAAACTTAATAAATCAGACTACTATAAAGGATACCCCGAGAACTGGGCTAACAAACTGGGATTCCCGGGGGAAAAGCATGTAGAGATATTGTAACAATCATTATGACCTGCTAATAAACTCTGAAACAGTAAAATAAATTATTCAGGATAATTTAATAATTGTTTTAATCTCTTATTGCTCAAGAATGAATGTAACCTTCATCAAAACTCTGTATTCCGTTATCACTCCATTATCGTCTGATATAACTTCGAAATCTTTTACCCATGCAGATTTTACATTCCTGAGAGTTTTATTTGCACGTGCAATACCCTGTTTTATTGCGTCATCGAAGCTATCCGGAGAAGAAACCTTGATCTCGGTTACCTTTGCAATTGACATTTGCCGGCTCCTTAAATATTGAGGTAATATTTATCATATATTTTTAAGATATGATAAACAAATGATATTAATTTATATTATATTACTTTACCTGATTTAAATAAAAGTTTTTTAATTTCAGATTTTACTCTGCTGTGATGCTTTTATTTTCCTGTGCAATCGGCAAGAAGAGAATAATAAGGGATTTAGAACTATATTTTCTGTTATTTAACAAAACCCAATCTTCTGGCTGCAAGATATGCCATTAAGAAGCATATGTTTGATTCGGCTCCCTGGTTTAGGTTTACTCCGTCCTGTGTCAGCCCGTCATAACAGGCAAATTTTTTATCTACAAGCGAAGCCCCGTTTATATTATTACCATGGAACCACTCATACCATTTTCCAGCTTCCTCCCTGTAGAATTTATTCTTTGTTGCATAATAGGCTTTTTCAAGACAGCAGACCATATAAGCTGCGTCAATAGGCTGCTGGTCGTACAGGGCTTTTTTACCTCCCCTGAAATACCAGCCCCTGTTCCCAATTACCGAAGGAATACCCTTTTCCTGGCATTTTTCCATTAAAAACCGTGTTGATTCCTCAGCAATTTTAAGACTGTCCTTACAATTTCTTCTCAAATAAATTTCCCAGAAGGCCCAGGGTATAATAGCATTTGCATATACAAGGTAATCCTCGAACCATCTCCAGTCACCGGAGCGGGTATTAAGATATAAATTATGTAATTTAAGTTTTAATACCTTTTCCATACTGTGGGGTTTTTCAAGATTAAGCAGTCCCAGCAGTGCTGCTGACATTGCTCTGGGTGAGGTCCAGCTTGCAGCATCCGCAATTAAATTTTTAACAATTTTTTTTAAGAAGCCATCTCCTGTATTTTTTACAGTCAGAAGAGCCCACAGTACCAGCCCATAAGCTTCTTTTAAATTCTGGGATTCCGAATCAATTTCCTTACTTTTAAAAAATCCGCTGCTGCTATCTTCATAAAAAAAATGATATAGAAGGCCATCTTCTCTCCGGGCTTTTAATAAAAACCCCAGATAAATAGCTTTCAATCTTCTATCTTTAAATTCATCGGCAATCATAAGAGCGCGCGCCTGGTCCTCAATTGCATACCCGAATTCCGGGTCAGGCTTATCCAGTTTTCCGTGCTGGTAAATCCCTGTATTTGTGGTCATCTGGCTTATTTTTTTGAGCGGATCCAAAAAATCACTCCTGTCCGGCAGTCACTCTGATGGAATCTTTTCAGGGATAGTTCCAGTTATTTCTTTACCACTATCCCTGCCATTGTATTCATAAAGAATCGTATTAAATAATCTTAGATGCTGCATTGCCACATTGTACCAGGTCATCAGCCTTCCGTATTTATATGCCTTTTTCTCGACCTCAAGTCTTTTTGGTCTGTTTTTATATATATCTATTACAGCATCTGTAATAGCATTCGAATCCCTAAAGGGTACTATTATTCCCCGTCCTTCCGATAGAACTTCTTTTGCGTACAGATAGGGCGTAGAGATACATACCCTTCCTGCCCCTATTGCATAAGCAAGAGCCCCCGAAGCAGACTGGTGGGGATCAAGATACGGAGTTATATACATGTCTATGGTCAGCAGCCATGAGATAAGCTCTTTAAGTGACAGATACTTATTTAAAAACTTCACATTTTCGCCCAGATCCAATTGTTTCACTTTTTTCTTTAAAAAATTTCTGTATTTTTCCCCTTCGTAGCGCGCTACATTGGGATGTGTCTGACCTATTATCAGATAAAGTACATGGGGAATATGTTTTTTAATCCCCACCAGGGCTTCTATTGCATACTCAAGCCCTTTATTTTCTGAGAGAAGATTTATGCTCCCGAGCACCAGCCTGTCTTTAAATCCTCCCTTACTTTCGAATCTACTGCCCGGCTCCAGGGAGATATCGGGAACACCATGGGGAATAATCTCTATTTTCTCTTCAGGGTAGTCATATCTTTTTATAAGTTTTTTCTGGCTATCCGGCATCATGACTATTATTCTATCAGCAAACCCGGTTATATTTTTTAATACCAGTCCGTATCCTTCATGAGGATTATCAGGAACCGTATGTGCCGTTATAACCAGCGGCTTCTTTAAAAGACCGGCCAGCTTATTCATATATACCCCGAATTCCCCTCCGTATAATCCAAATTCGTGCTCGATAAGAACCAGGTCTGCAGAGGATTTATTAATGTATCCTGCAGCTTTAATATATGAATTAATATCATTCTGTCTAATTTTAAATTTTACTCTGGCAGGATATTCAATTTTATCTTCAGGCTTATCCATGGCTATAATTTTTGTTTTACAGTAAGGGCTTATCAGGTTAATTGCTCTTGTCAGATCCCTCGTGTAGGTAGCAATTCCGCACTTTCTTGGAACATATGATGAGATAAATATGCTGTTTATGCCTCCGCATTTTTCTTCCATAACTTTTTTAAGCTTTTCCATAAGTAATACTTCCCTCCATAGTTCTTCCGGAAAAATATATTTTTACTTAGATTTAAAAAGGTATATTAATATTTCAGACTAACAAACTAATAATAAGCTTTATTGAGTTTTTATTAAAGCTTTATTAATCTATAAATCAAATGGAATAAAAAATGGTACTAAAAGTCAGGCGGGAAATTTATCTCTTTCCCTGCCTTTTTCTTCAACCTTGCAAATTTATATGCACTCTTATATTTTTTTGCAACGATCTCCCATGATACAACTTCGTTTAAATATTTTTTTAGATTTTCAGATAATTTCTTCCTTAAATCCTCATCACAGGCCAGTCTTATAACTTTTTCCTTTAACATTTGCTTATTTGTAAATAAAAGGCCGCCCTCACTTTCCAGGGTCTGGGTTGTCAGTCCTTCAAGAGGGGCCGTGGTTATATAAGGTTTATTTAAAGCAATAATTCTTGCAAGCGTTCCGGACTGTGTTTCATCTACTGTAGGCAATACTATGAACTTGCATACTGCCATTACTTTATAATAAATATCTCCTCTCGGAACAAATTCATAATAATGCGCAATTCCCTTCTTTTCCAGAAATTCCAGGCTTTTTTTATAATGATTGTAATCTTCCAGATGGGCATTATCCCTTATGGTGCCGGCAGCCAGAAGATCCCAGCTCTCGCCCGTTTTTTTCTTTATCTCTTTAATTATATCTTCCCACACAGAAGTCAGTATATCCCATCTTTTATTTGACTGTATCCATCCGACCAGACCCACTATGTTATTACTTAAATACTTAAACTTATCCAGGCCAATTTCTTTCCTTAATTCCTTAATTCCTTTCTCGCTCCAGCTTCTATCCACCCTTGCTCCGTGGGGGATAATCATAATATTTTTGGGCATCTTCCAGCCTTTCTGGGTAAAAGTCCAGTTCAGTCTCCATTTCTGGTAATCACATTTAAATAAAACCACATCGGACTCTTCACATAGCTGGTAGATGAAATTTTCCTCATGTTCTTTTAACCTCCCATGAACAGTATGGGGCTCGACAACTATCGGGAATTCATTAATGGAGCCCAGAAATTCTATAAATCCCTGATTTTTGTCTCCGATTCCCCTGTCATCAACATGCTCGTACAGACCGTATTCATGCTCGATGTGCACGGCATACGGTGAAAGTCTCTTAATCTTTTTTGCTACAGGCTTCCACCAGAAGCGGTGTGATGTATCTATTATGGGGAAAACTCCATCCCCCTTCCCATCTGTGTGGCTTATCACCAGAACATCTCTTTCGGGATATTCTTTCTGGATAAATTCCCTGGCTTCTTCACAGAACGTTGCTATGCCGCACAGCCTTGGATAATAACTTGAAATTAAAACTATCGGTTTCCCTCTTCCCATTAAACTATCATCTCTTTCCCGGTCTGCGGTTTATTATTTCATTTACTAAAAAAATTTTTCCACCTTCTGCAAATAATAAATACAAAATATTTTCTTGTCAATCACATCAGGTAAATATGTTAAGGAATCGGTAAATTCCATATTGTTTTGTTCTAACTTGAAGAATTTTAAAGATTTTATAATGCGCTATTGATAACCTTTATGTTAGAATTTAAGTCAGGATGAAAAACATTCATTGTTTTTATTATCTTAAAAAAGGAGGTCTACTGTGCCGTTACCGTGGTGGGCATGGGTCTTGATTGCTGTGGCAGCTATAGCCATACTTATTCCTATTAAAATAAAAGTAGCAAAAATTATGTTTAAAAGAAAGAAGCCCGAAGACGAAGAATCAAAAGAAGATTTTTAAGTAATACAACATACAGGCACCAAAAACGGAAAACACCTGGAAAGCAGATAGACTCCATTACAGTTTTCCGGTATATTACCGTCCTGAAAATATAAACTCTACAGATACAATAATTTTATGAGCCTTTTTTTACTGGTTTAAAATATTCCTGAAAAACTGGTTTTTTTCAGCCTCGTTATAACCGACAGCGCTTGATTTCCCGAACCACTGCGGTTTTGAATTAAATGTTGTTATGGTGATATCTTCTCTTCCCATTGAAAGAGCCACCGGAAGAATCTGCGCGGCCTGGCTCAATGATATATTGGTCTGGACATACCTTCCCATTATGTTTAAAAAATCATTCAGATTTTTGGAATTTACCATGGACCTCTTCTGCAGAAGCAGGTCAGCCAGAAGCATAGCAGACTGCCTTTCTCTCGCATAAGCTCCTCCGCCGTAAAGTGATCTTCCTTTTCTTGCCCTTGTTAAAGCAAGCGCCTGTGTGCCGTTTATCGCATGAGTTCCCGGTGCCAGATAGCAGCCGGAAAATGAATCCGCTATGTTCTCTTCAACTGTAGTGGTCACACCGCCAAAATAATCAATAAGAGGGGTAAATCCATCAAAATCGGTTATTATGTAAAAATCAATTTTCGCACCTGTAAACTGCTCAAATTTACTCACAGCATAATCATTTCCCCCGATTGCATGGTATCCGTTAATTTTCCGTCCCTCAAACCAGGTATCACGCGGTATCGTAACAAGATATGCCTTACGTGTATCAAGATTTAAGTGGACAAATACATTAATATCGGTTCTTCCGCTTATCCTTCCACCGGCCCTGTCATGGGCGCTGTCATCACCCCATATAATGAAATTAACTTTTCTTCCCGCGTTAAAGCCAGACGCAACACCAGAATTATAGCCGGAAAGGGATGAAGAAGCTGAAGAAGCCTGTGAGGGCGCACCGGCATAAGGTATTATTCCATAATTGCTGCAGAGTTTTGCAAATTCCTGCGATTTAAGAAAACCATCCAGAACCGTTCTCCTGCTTGCTCCTCCGGAAAGCTTTCCCAGCCAGGTATTATAACCTTCTGGATCAGGTTCGCGGTTAAAAAATGCTCTGTAAAGTATAGCAACAAATGCTTCATCTGAATGGTTCTGTTTCAAAAACTCTTCACTGAAAACGAAGCCCTCTGCAACATCGGCTCCGGTTTTGGAACCATTTAAAAGGCGGCCGACCCATTCATTAAGCCCTCCAGAATCTGGCTGTCTTCCCAGGCACTGCACATAAAACCGGGAAACAAAACTCTGCACCTGTTCTGCGGAGCCTCCGTCAAGGGCTTTCGGGAAGAGAGTTAAAGCTAATATTCCAACCAGAGCTATAACTATAATATACCTGAAACCAGAAAATATTTTTCCTATCATTGTCCACTCCTTATAAAAAAAATAAACCAATCCCCCGGTAGAACTTAAAAATTCTTCCGGAAATAATTCCTACCATTATACAATTATTTTCAGGCTGTTCAAAACATTAAATAAGTTTTTTTAAAAGAATTTCTTCTATCCTGTTCATCCCCAGCCTGGTCAGTGCAAAGTCATATTTGACGGGATCGTTTCTATCAAATTTTTTTAAAGCCCCGGTTATTTCCACTGCAGTTTTGATATTTGCCTGTTTCCTCTCTGTAAACCCGAGCTTCACAGATATTCTGTATATATGCGTATCCAGGGGAATAATCAAAATGGATTTTGGAATACCGTTCCAGCCTCCGGGGTCCACATTATCCCTGCGTACCATCCACCGGAGGTAGAGATTTAATCTTTTGAATGCGCTGCCCCCCGCCGGATAAGGCATGAGGCTATTACATCTAATTTCTGCAAGTGCGTTGAGCTTTTCTGCAAAACTTACCACAGCAGGAAGAACCGTTCTCTCCGCCATCTTATCCTGGTTTTTAAAACCCTCCAGAAAACAATTGTTTAAAGAGCCATATTTTTCAATGGCTTTTTTTATGCCTTTAAGAAGACAGCATAATTCACTGCCGGTGGTGAATCTGTGTTTAAAATCCCTGAATTGATTATAAAGCAGCTCCGGAGATGACTCCTTTATAAAAGAATATGGATGTGGCGTCATTTTTTTTAGCACATAAGATACACTCTTGAGTATCCGGGCAACTCTTCCGTATGCAAGCGAAGAGGCGATAAGGCCCGCGATTTCACGGTCTGCCGTTTCTCTGTAATCATATAAAAATTCAAGGGGGTCTGGATGGACAAAACTCCTGCTGTTATACTCCAGATATAATTTATCCAGTTCTTTTTTAAATCCTTCCATCTGACCGGTACCGGAATAATTTCTTTTATATTTTTTTTTAACTTAATTCCTGCCCTGTATCAACCCATGCATTTTTCTAATTACCTGCCTGCAGATATTTCACTGTGTTTGCTGCTAATTTTCCCGGCTAGTTCATCAAGCGCCTTAAAATCAGGTTCTTTCGGATACCCCTTTATAATTACAGGTTCTATAATCTCGGCCTTTAAGGTTGACAGGATATCAGAAAGGATATCAACAGTTTTCCCGCCCCATCCATACGAGCCGATTATTGAGGCAAACCTCAGTTTGGGTCTTAATGCTTTAACCAGATAAGCGGCATAAACTATATCTGGATGAGGGCCCGCAAGCACCGTCGGCGTTGCAATTACAACCGTTGCAGCATCAACAAGGGCCATTGCAAGCTCCCCCACATCGGATTCGGTAAGATGGAAATCCTTAACAGTAATTCCTTTTCTGTCCAGGGATTTTTTAAAATGTTCAACCATTTTTCCGGTACTTCCGTGCATTGATACATAGGGTATCACAACTTCATTTTTTACATTATCAGAGGACCAGTCCTTATATGCGTTAATAATAAAATCAATATTATCGTAAATCGGACCGTGGCTGGGGGCAATAATTTCTATTTCGAGGTCCTTAATTTTTTCCAGGTTTTTTATTATGTTATTCCTGAAAGGCATCATAATTTCTGCATAATAGCGCTTTGCGGCATTATATATTTTCTTTTCATCTATTACATATAATTCATTGGTCGCGTAATGAGAGCCAAAAAAATCACAGCTAAAAAGTATTTTATCTTCCTTCAGGTAGGTAGACATCGTTTCGGGCCAGTGAACCCAGGGAGTGAAAATAAATTGAAGTGTTTTGTCCCCCAGAGAGATTATATCCCCGTCACCAACAATTATAAATTTTTCCTCGGGTATTAAAAGAAGGTCAACAAGCATTGATTTGCATTTCTCATTGGTGATTATTCTGGCTTCAGGGTAAGCTTTTATCAGCTCGGGCAGAGAACCTGAATGGTCCTGCTCTGCATGATGTGATACGATATAATCTATTCCACTTAAACCCAGGCTTTTAAGGTTATTTGCCAGGATATCGTACATCGGCGGATCCACGCTATCCAGGAGTGCAGTTTTTTCTGAACCTCTTATAAAATATGAATTGTATGAGGTTCCGTCCGGGAGAGGTATCAATTCATCAAACAGCTTCCTGTCCCAGTCCACTGCTCCCACAGAGTAAATATTTTCCTTAATTTTTTGTATGCTCATTTAAATCAGTCCTTTTCTTTATTATTGAATATAAATATACACGTAACCTCTGCAGCAGCCGGAATGCGCTGCGCATATATTAATCTGTGTGTGTCCTATCCGGACTTATTGGTTCTGACTCTTCCACAAGCCATGGATGTTGCAATATTCTCTTGCGGTTACATTTTCAGCTTTTATGCAAAATTTTGCCTCGGGTTCGTCTCCCGGATTTAAGAATTTCCTGTAGGCAATTCCATCAACAATCAGTTCAATCCACTCAATATGATGTTCTTCTATCATGGGGTGGGCAACGCTCCCGATCTTTACCTTAAATCCATTATCAGTTTTTTCAATGACAGGCACATGTTTTTCCAGAGCTGCGTCAATAGTATTTTCTTCATACAGCTTCATGGGCTCGCCGCAGCAAACCAGCTCCCCTTTACCGGTATGAAGGACCTCAACAATATTACCACAAATCTCACATTTATAAATTTGCAGCGTTTCAGTCATCTCAACCTCCTTTATAATTAGAATGCCTTCTTTTATTTTAATATAATTATTAAAATTTTATCTCACTGCTTCATTATATTATCTTATGCATGCAGTGTAAATTTAAAAAGCGTATTGTCTCTGCCGGGCCAGGCTGGCTTCATTGGATTTTAAAGCGATTTTACTTCTCTTTCGATTACCGATGTTATTTCCCTGTAGTCTTTATCTTTAAATTTTAACAGTTCCCCGTAACTTACCTTTACAACGGGCCATCTGGGCCTGTGCCCCCAGGGAAGTATCCCATTTCTTAAAATATTAAAAAGACCCCTGACTCTAATAGGAACTACAGGTATTTTCATATCCGATGCTATTATCCCTATCCCGGACTCAAACTTGCTTATTCTCCCGTCTGTGGTGACCCTGCCCTCGGGAAATATCAGCACAGACCATCCCATATCAAGCACTCTGCCTGTATTTTCCATAACCTTCCTTAACCCATGAGTCCTGGACAGAGGTAAAGCATTAACAAATAAGTTCACCAGAAGATAGAAGCCGATTGCCTCAAGGACTCTTCTCCACCATGGACCGGAACGATAGAAAAAGTGCCTGAAGTGATACTCTATTGACATCATCACAGCAACCTTCCTGCGTATCCTGAGAGGCATGGAATAAAGAATTATAAAAGTATCCAGAATGCTGGTGTGATTTGCAGCAAATACCACTGGTTCTTCTATTTCCTTTAAATTCTCTCCGCCCGTAACCCTGAGACGGTAAATTAAAAATGTAAATGGATATAAAATAAACTGAAAAATTGTTCTTATTATACAGACAGGCAGCCTGAACGGAAAATTGTACGAGGGCAGCCTGTATGAACTTTTCTCGGGGGACTTAATCAAATTTTCAATCTCGCTGACTTTTGTATCTCTTCTGATGAGGGTGTCATCCACCTCCACACCATATTTTTCCTCAATTATTCCCGAAAGCTGTACAAGGTCAAGAGAGTCCAGTCCGAGGTCTTTTTCAAGCTCGGAATCTTTTTTTAACTTATCTGTTTTTACCTTCTTTAAACTTTTCAGGATTTCCAGCGCAGCTTCAGATTCTTTAAATATTTTTTTACCGGAGACTGCCTTTTCTTTCCGGGCATCGGAAATAGCAGCCACAACTTCGCCTCTCTTTACTTTTCCGGTAGATGCTCTGGGGAAATCATCCCTGCCCCATATACTGAAACTATTTATGTGCTGATATACATTTAACTTTCTGTTTGCATCTTCTATTATTTTTTCAGGATTATCCGCTGTATCATCCCGGGGTATCAACACGGCATGGATTTCCATGCTTTTCTCCTTTTCCAGCCCCAGAACCATACAATCTTTTACCTTCTCAGACTTTTTAAGGACAGATTCTATATCTTCCGGATATATATTTATGCCATCTTCTCTTACTATAACTGCGTCCCTTCTTCCCTTAAAAACCAGATTTCCATTTTCGTCTACTTCAGCAAGGTCTCCTGTCCTGAACCACTTCTCCGAAAAAGCGTCCTCTGTTAATGCCCTGTCTTTGAAATAACCCGGGGTTACATTGTCTCCCCTGACATATATTTCACCGTTTACAAGACGCACCTCAAGGCCTTCCAGCGCCTTGCCTATAGTCCCGGCTCCAGATGTCGCAGGATCTGCCAGTGTTATCAGTGGAGCTGTCTCTGTTAAGCCGTAACCCTGAAATATCGTATACGCAATGCATCTCCAGAACTCATCTATATTTTTATCAAATGCAGCGCCGCCAACAACTATGGCAACAAGCCTCCAGCCGATTTTTAAGTGGATATTCATAAATGCCATGAAACGCAGGGGCCATTTGATCTTTTTAAATCTATTGTATTTCTTTTTAAATATTTCACTGTTGAGGTTTAATTTTTTTGTTATATAATCTTTTATCATTTCAAGAATTCTGGGAAGCGTTCCGAGAATCCAGACTTTTTCTTCCCCTGCAGCTTTAATGATTTCAGCAGGGTTTATACTATTCATAAAAACCACGGAACTTCCTATCATTGCCGGCACGAAAATCCCTATAAGCTGGCCATACATATGGCTCAGGGGGACAACTGACAGGATTTTCAGATTCAACATAATACGGAAAAACTTTTTCCATCTATCCATAACCGGCTGGATTGATTTCAGATTTGATTCAATATTGCGGTGTGTAATCATTACCCCTTTAGGTTTTGATGTGGTTCCGGAGGTAAAAATAATCTGGGCCAGGTCATCGGGTAAAATTTCTGCCTTTCTGTCTTTTTCAGGCCGGGTGCCTGAAAGTAGCTCTTCTAACTCTTCAATATTTATCAGTCGTCCAGCTGAAAATATTCCCTCATCCCTGTTGCTCCCGTCAGTGTTTCCGACTTTTAGCTTTGCCTTTACCCTTGACTGCACCCTTCTCTCAAACTCAGGACCTGAATTTATATCAACAGGTACCGCAACCACACCTTTCATAAGGCATCCCAGAAAAGAGGCTATCCACTCGGGACTGTTCTGACCCTTTATTATAACCCGGTCGCCTTTCTTTATGCCATACTTCCCGAGAAGTGCCGCAAACCTCTCTGCATAATCATAAACTTTATTAAAGCTCCATGAGGATGTTCGGTATTTACTGCGATGGTAAAAATATTTATTCGGTACTTTTATATTTTCTTTGATATATTCAAGCAATCCCGAATTCATAATATAAATGACACCACGCTTCTATTTTAAGGGTAAATATTTATACAGGTTCATTATATGCTTTAAAGATTATTTTTAAATGTATCTTATATCCCGGGAATATATAAATATAATATAGAGATTATAAGCTGATTAATTCATTATCTTTATCAGAACGATTTTTAAAACTGCAGGAATTTATTTGCGTTAGAGCTTTTTTCTTTTATTATAGAGGGTAAAAATTCCTTAATCAATACGGTTGATTCAAATTTCTTTTCCGGCTTTTTTTGAAATGATAAGTTCGGCAAGAGTCCATGACGCACCCAGTAATTCCAGCACTCCAAAGGCCATTACCGCAGGCGGTGCCAGCCCGAGTAATACAAGAATTAGAAGAACCGCTATCGCAGACATGCGTGTATGCACTGTCCACTTAAAAAAGCCCCGCATCTTCTCGCCTTTTATACCGGCTCTTATATAATAATATCCGTAAAATAGAAGTGTCATTCCCAGGATACGTACCGCTGTACCGGCCGATTCATCCATACCGGCAAAGATAATAAGAATATCCGGGAACACCAGTAAAAATAAACCTGCTATTACTATATAAATCCCGAAAAAGAATACGCTCTTTGCCAGCCTGCTGATAATATAACCCCTTTTTTGGTTTAATAATTTCTAAAATTTCCGGCGTAAAAATCTATCGTGTACCGGTCACGACTCTGCCCTTTACCGCTGGCTTTATGTTCTTTCTTGTGGAATAACTTTTCTTAAAGTAAGGTGATTTGCTTAAAAGCCAGTAACGGACAAATGGTTTTACAACCCTGACAAGATTCCTCTTAAATCCAAGATGCTTTTTAATATCTGCTAAAAAATCATCCAGATTTTTATTCTGAAAATTTAAGAGTCTCTGACTCTCGGTGGTATCCATCCAGTCAAGATAAAAAGGTTCAGATGAAAATGATTCATCCGGCAGCATTCCGATACCGATAAAACTTAGAACTTTATTTATAAAGTCCCTCTGATACATCTGGCATTTCTTCCCACCGCCTATAAGGAGGGTTTTATTCTTTATTTTTTCATTTGTTGCAGCATTTGCCAGAGCGATACCTGCATCATGTGCATGTATCAATTCAATCCTGGTATCTGGCGGAACATTGAAAAGCAAAGGATCCAGTCCGCATAGCGATACACATAACACCGCACCCAGTCTTAAGATAACCCAGTCCAGACCAGACACCTTCATAAGCTGCTCACAGGCCACTTTGTGATGTGAATAATTGTCCGTTGGCATTACCGGGTCCAGAGCAGTTCTTGGCGGTTTGAAATTTTTTGTTTTCCCGAATACAGAAACGGATGAGGCAAATACAATCTTCGGTTTTTTAGGAATCACCCTTAGTGCATTCAGAAGATTTCTGGTTCCTTCAACATTAATTTCCCAGGTCCAGTTCGGCTTTTCTTCACTTAGGGAAGGTATTAAAAAAGCCAGATGTATTACTGCATCCTGATTCTCTACGGCCCTTTCTACATCTTCTCTGCTTGTGATATCACCCCATATTATTTCTATATCTGATTTAAATTTCTTATAAATTTTTTCATTTGCAGCGGTTTTTAATTCCATTACCCTTACACTGCAGTCTTTTTTAAGCAATTCATGTATGGTGAACATTCCTACATTGCCAAAACCGCCTGTTACAAGTATGTTCAATTTCTGTTCCTCCATTTTTTTACTTATTCTTAAACTTTTTATTATTTTACAATACCTTTTAATAAAATCTCCGGACTTTCCCTGGCTACTCTATCCCAGTCGGTTCCCTCAGGATCCAGCATTCCCTGCATTATGAATCCCACAGCTGCTGCTATTATCATTCTGCTGACAGTATCCGGATTGACTTTTCTTATTAATCCTTTTCTTGTTCCTTCGTCTATAAGGTCTTTAAATAGCTCCAGGTATTTGTAATATGAACCTATGGTGATTTTTCTTAATTTCCTGTCCCTTGAGGCCCTGATCCATAATTCAATGAAAATAGGCAGTTTCCCCGCAGCTTCCTGAAATACTGATTTTGCTTTACCGATATTTAAAAACAGCTCCAGCATACTTGATGAATCATGTTTTGCGGATTCAACATAATCGTCGATTATTTTTAGCCACTGGTTCAGCATCACCAGATAAAGCTCCTGCTTGCTTTTAAAGTGGTGGTAAAAAGCACCCTTGCTCATCCCGGCAGTTTTACAGATTACATCTACGCCGGAAGCATCAAGCCCGTATTTTGTAAAACAAACCTCGGCTGCATTAATCAGCTTTCTTTTGGATTCTCTGCCTTTGTCCCTTAATTTCATATTACTCCCTTATTTCTGTAAAAAATACCAACTGGTCGGTTTAATATTAATATAATAATCTCCGGATGTCAACTACGGAAGAATTTTTCTGTTTCCGGGTATTTATTTTTTATTGGCCGGGTATTTTTTTGTTCATCTCTTCAATATAAGGTTTTATATCTATAATGGGGGTATTATCAAGCATATCCACATTTTTTACTTTAATTTTATTACCTTCTACTTTTAAAACCTCTGCCACTGACATCCCTATATGATTGGGCCTGTGCGGGGACCTTGAGGCAAAAACACCCCTTTCCCCGCGGGAACCAGGAGGTGTTGCTGTAAGCCTCTGGCCGTCCAGACGGTCAAAATAAAATAGAATGATAATATGCTCGCATTTTTCCAGTCCCTCTATGCCTTTTTTGTATTCCTCATAGACTTCAATTACACCCTCCGCACCGCCTGAATATTTAGCCTGGCGCGGAGCCTGTCCCCTTTCTTTGTAGGGGGTTCTTATCCTTCCTATCGGTCTTATAATGTACTCTTCTTCCATATTATCTTAACCTTTCTTTCTTTATGATTCCCTCATCCAGCCTTAACAATCTATCGCTCACCTTTCTTGCCACACCCAGGTCGTGTGTTATAAAAAGCATTCCAAGTCCCCTCTCTTCCTGTATCCGGTTTAGAAGCTTCAGGACTTTTGCCTGTATGCTCGGGTCAAGAAATGATGTAGGCTCATCCGCTATTATTATTTTAGGAGATAGAATAAGAGCTCTTGCTATAATCACCCTCTGGAGCTCTCCGCCGCTTAAATGGTGCGTGTAATCATATAGAAAGTCATCGTCAGCGGGAAGCTCTACTTCTATCAGTACATTTTTCACTGCCTCTATTCTTTCTTCACGGGTTCCTTTTTTCTGTATTATCAGGGGTTCCATAACCGCGTCAAGAATATTCAGCCTGTGGGATACAGCAGACCTTACATCCTGAAAAATCATCTGGACTTTGCTGTAAAAAGCAGCATCCCACTTTTTAACAGGCTCGTTTTCAAGGTAGATTTCCCCTTTATCGGCTTTCAGCAGCCCCATTATTATTCTCGCAAGGGTAGTTTTTCCCGAACCGCTTTTACCCAGAAGGCCCACAGTTTCACCTTCGTAAAGCTCAAAACTGACCGATTTTAATACATTTTTTTTGCCATAGGATTTTCCTGTATTTTTAATCTTAAGCATTGGAACTATTCCACCCCTGTGGCAGGCCAGTTTTATTTCTCCGTATTTTTTTAGCCGGGGCCTGACCAGCCTGCATACTTCAATACTCTGCGTACACCTTGGCTGAAACGGGCAGCCCGTTTCAATAAATTCTGGTTTTCCCCTTATACCCTGGAGGTCCTTTGTTCTCTTAATTCCGGGATATGACCTTATGAGCCCCCTCGTGTACGGATGCCGGGGGTTAGAAAAAATCTTTCCGGTCGGCCCCATTTCAACTATGTTCCCTCCATAAAGTACCATTGTCTTTTCAGAAAGTTTGCTTGCGGTGTCAAGATCGTGTGTTACCAGAAGCACTGCCCTTTCCCTGCTTAACATTTTTATGGTTGAGATCAGACTATTTCTCATCCCGGAGTCAAGGGATGAAGTGGGCTCATCCAGTATGACAAGGTCGGGGTCCAGTATATACGCCATAGCCACCATAACTTTCTGTCTCTCGCCCATACTGAGCTGGTGGGGATAGGCATTAATTCTTGAGACGGGAAAGCCTACGGTCTCTAACATTTCCCTGACCGCAGCACCATTATTATTTTTACCGGCAATCTCGTCTATCTGCCGGTATACTGTCAGAGTGGGATTAAGGATATTATCCACGTTCTGAAAAACCATCGAAATTTTTTTCCACCTGAGCAGTCTTAAATCCGGCTCTTTACTCCTGCATATATCTGTCCCTCTAAAAATTATTTCTCCCGAAACCCTTGCATCTCCTGATTGATGGGGTAGCAGGCCCATTATACTCAATGCCAGGGTTGTCTTTCCGGTACCGGATTCCCCTACCACAGCGACTATATCCCTGTTTTCCAGTTTGAAGTTTAAATCTTTTATAATTTTTTTATTGCCGTAGGAGACGCTTAAATTGCTTACTTCAAGCATTATTTAACCTCGGGTCTATTATTTTTTCCATCAAATTGCCCAGAAATGTAAATGATAACAGAATCATGGAAAGAAGTATTCCTGCAGGTAAAAACCACCACAGCCACACCGGAAGGTAGTAAAATTTAAATGCGTTGTGCATTATTGTCCCAAGACTTATAGTCGTAATACCTGATATGCCTATAAAAGCCATGCCCGCCTCAAGGAAAACAGCCGAGCGGGCATTATGTATAAAGGATACTACTATTATATTTCCCAGGTCGGGTATTATATGCCTTAAAAGTATATATATTTTTTTTGCCCCGAAAGTTCTTGCCGAATATATGTGTCTTTTTTCCTTTAACGCCAGCGTCTGGCCCCTTATGATTCTTGCGCCTCCCTGCCAGCAAAGCAATGAGATAAGAATAACAAGGGTTATTATATCCGGCTTTATAAAAACCGATAACAGTATCAGTATTATTATGGAGGGCAGAACCAGGAACGCATCTATAATCCTCATAACAATCATGTCGAAAATACCTCCGATAAAACCGGAACAAACCCCTACAAAAATACTGATTGACGTGGCAAGTATTCCAACGCCGGCAGATACAAACAGTGAAGTTCTCAGTCCAAAGGCAAGCCTTGAGAATATGTCCTGCCCCAGGTCATTTGTCCCGAGGATATAATCGGTGCCCGGCCTGGAAAAGATTGATTTGCTTAAAGCATCCGGGCTCGCAGTAAAAAATGGTGCAAGAACGGAAAATAAAATCAGGATTATAAATATAATGAGCCCTATCCACGCACTCTTATCTTTTTTTAGTTTGTTTTTTACACTAATATGCATATTCTATCCTCGGGTCAAGCTTCACGTAAAAAATATCCATAAAAAAATTAATAACCAGTACAAGCACTGCAACAAACAGAAAACTCCCCTGAATTACAGGGTAATCCCTGTTCAGTATGGAGTTGTATATCAGGGTACCCATGCCCGGATAAGAAAAAACTATTTCAATAAAAAGAGTTCCGGTTATCATCA
Organism: uncultured Actinomycetota bacterium; assembly: GCA_964616545.1. Lineage (GTDB taxonomy): Bacteria > Actinomycetota > Humimicrobiia > Humimicrobiales > Humimicrobiaceae > JAQVEM01. The sequence continues at coordinate 66,293 of CAZTUA010000027.1, forward strand.
TGGTACCCAGCCTTATGCCTGTATGGGTTGCCACGGGTATAAGAGAATTTCTTCCTGCGTGGCTGTATCTTATACAGGCATCTTTTAATCCCTTGGCTCTTGCCAGAAGGATATATGGTTCTTTTAAGCTGGATATCATGGAATTTCTGGTTAAAAGATAGCTGGAGGGGATGAATATGAAAACAAGGCTAAGAAGCGGAAGTATAAGATGCATCAGGAAATCAACTGAAAGGCCAAAGCTTCCCAGACCTGAATACATGGTCCTGGCCCCCTGAAAGGGGAAAATATCCAGTGTAACACCAAAAATAATTAAAAAACACGCACCTATGAAAAAGCTGGGGAAACCTGAGAAAAAAATCATTAAAAACAGAGTAAATCTATCAAATTTTTTTCCCCTCCTCCAGCCCGATTCTATACCCAGCATAACCCCAAGAACCGTAGAGATAAACATGGCCAGCCCCATAAGCACTATAGTATACGGTATATAGGACAGTATTAAATCAATTACGGGTTTCTTATAGTAGATTGAATATCCAAGGTTGCCCTTAAATATTGATGCAACGTACAGCACATACTGTGCCGCAGCCGGCCTGTCCAGGTTATACATGCTGTTTATATATTCCCTGGTTCCATCAGAAAGTTTCAGTAAAACTTCATCGCCGTATATTGCACTCAGAGGGTCTCCGGGCAGCAGCCTCGGGACTATAAAATTTAGCGTTATAATTATTAAAAATGCAATTGCATAGCTCAGGCATTTTTTTCTCATATCAAATATCCACAAAAGCTATTTTATTTATTGGAATGGGAATCCCCAGCGCAACCCCGCCTTCAGTATAAAATATACCGGCTTTTTCATTATGGGCCCAGTACCATTTTGGATAATACAGTGTTATGGAAGGTAATTCATCCGCATATATCTCCTGGATCTCATAGACCATTTCTTTCCTGATATCAGTGTTCATCTCCCCAAGCTGGAACTGCATTAATTCTACCAGGCTGTTATTTTCATAATAACGGACACTGTTAAACCCCTGCCCTATAACCACGCTATTTAGTGACTCAGGGTCGCCCCCGAGACCTCCGTGCCCGCTGATTGCAAGGTCGAAATCCCAGTTTTCTATCATGCTGTCAAGCGTTTTCGATTCATAGCTTACAGGGTTTATTTTTATCCCCGCCTTTTCCAGATTTTCTTTTATAATCTGGCCGTCTCTTTCAAAATCACCCTGGCTCACTGCAAGCTCCAGCGCAAGGGTATCACCGTTTTTACAGTAATACCCGTCATCCCCCTCTATCCACCCCAGGCTCTCTATTAATTCACGTGCTCTTGAAATACTGTATTCATATCGGGGGATATCTTTATTGTACCAGAAGCTGTTGGCCGGTGGCATCAGGCCAGCGCTTCCCTCAACTGCAAAGCCCCTCTGTGAAATCTCCACTATCTGTTTTCTATCTATGGCATAGGCCAGTGCATGCCTGAATGATTTTTCTTTTAGTAAATTATTTGACCGGTGGTTTATTATTAATTTGGCGGCCCACACAGGTGGTTCTTCCTCCATTATGAACCCTTTGCTCTCAAGGTCTTCTACCACATCCGGGGGAATTGAGCCCGCATCTATTTCACCTCCGGCCAGCATTGCCGGAGTGGTTTCTTCGGAAACCTTAACAAATGCGAGGTTCTCCACATTAACTCTGCCGTAATAATAATCAGGATTGGCCTTATAAAGGTAAGAACCCTCGCTGTTATTATAATCTTTCAGTATGAACGGACCCGTACCGATAAGGGCATCACCTCCTGTGTAGGATAACGGTTCTTCTATATTTTCCCATATGTGTTCCGGCAGTATGGGAAGCGTGCCGGCAATGTTGTTTAAAAAGGGGGCATACTTTTCACTTAAAACTATATTTACCGTATAGCTACCGGTCTGTGTTACGGATTCTATAAAATCTGAATCCACCCATACCCAGGGGTGCTTTTTTATATAATCAAATGTAAAAACAACATCGGAGGCTTCAAATGGTTCCCCGTCATGCCACTTAACGTCGTCTCTCAGTCTGAAGGAATAAGCAGTCTTATTTTCATCATAATCCCAGCTTTCTGCCAGCATCGGGATTATATTGCCCTGACTGTCCTTCCATACCAGAGAGTCAAATAGCAGGCTCATCCTTATATATCCCGGGCCCCTCGAATACATCCCGTATGGAGAGGGAAAACCCCAGTCTCCGGTTGAATCTCCTATCCTTATAATGTCCTGAATCTGGCCGCTGCCGGCAGCAGAACAGGATGCTGGAAAGGTTGATATGAGTAATACCAGCAGCACTATAAGATATTTTCTCATTTCCCCCCCCCTCTCTTTCTTATTTTTTTATACCGATTCCGTATCCATCCATATAAAAGAACCAGTCGTTCTGGCACGTGACGCATGCAGGTCTTCCTTCTTTTATTCTCGCCCTGCTCTCCATGACACTTTCTCCGCATACACTGCAGGTAACCGAATCATATATCGGGGCGTACTCCGGAGGTTTGACCCTGCTTCTTCTTATATCAAACATTTCAGTCTCGGGCACCCCGAGCTCACTTATTGCCATCTCTTCTGAGAGTTTAAAGAACTTCTGCCTTTCAGAAGACGAAACTTTCTCCCTCCTGGCCACTATCCTTTCAAATAAACCGGAAACAAGCGGGTACACTCCTTTTCTCGAGTCCAAAAAATCTTTTTTTAGCGACAGCCTTATAGCATCCCTGCTCTTCCTGTTGATTATTGACACTGCCGTCTTGCCTTTATCGTAAAAAATCAGTCCATTGTTGCCAAAAGTGCAGCCTGTTGTAACCTGTATCCCGTCACTGAAACAATTATTTGTCTCAACTATTGCCAGCACCTCCTCCATTCCCTGGCTGGTTAAAGCCAGCTTTTTCATGGCATAGTAACCGGCCTTTACCCCATAAGCGGAAAAGCTGCAGATGTGTCCGTGAAATTCTGCTGATTTTTTTAAAAGCCCCTCCAGGTCGTCTTTTGCTATGAGACTGTTAATCTCATCTCTGTAGCCCATATTTCTCCTTTTATAGAGGTTTCTGATAATGGCAAATTATATAATTATTGTGTTACTTTTGCAAATATTAGTAGCACCAGGTAAAAAATTTTTTGTGCTGCCATTATCATCAGGAAATTGCGTTCTTCTATCTTACAGTTTTGCTTCTGTTATGCTTTCTGCGGCTTATGGAGTTTAATACTTTTTTAACAAAAAAGGATGCGGTAAATACCATCACAAGAAGAATAACTATGGCTGCACCCGAAGCAATATTTAGCAGATACGAAATAAGCAGACCGGCCACGGTTAAAATAATACCTGTAATAATCGAGCTAAGCATTAATTTTTTTATGCTGTAAGTAAACTGTCTGCATATAGACGCGGGAATTGTTAGCAGTGCAATGACAAGTATAATGCCAACTACTCTGATAAGTATAACTACACTTAAAGCTACCATACAGAGAATCAGCGGATATAAGATTTTGGCCGGGATACCTACCACTGTTGAGAATTCTTCGTCAAATGATATTGAAAAGAATTCTTTAAAAAACATGGCAACAACCAGTATTATTACCACGTCCAGCACAATCATAATATATAGGTCTGATACAGGAATTGTAAGAATATTACCAAAAAGGTAGCTGAAGAGGTCCGGTGCATAGCCCGGAGCAAGATTAATGAAAATAATGCCCAGCGCCATTCCTCCTGTCCATATTATTCCTATAGCCGTATCCTCGCTTAATTTACTTCTTTTGCTCATAAATCCAATTGTAAGCGCCGAAAAGATACTGAAAGGAACCGCAGTAATAATGGGGTTTACTCCCAGAAGATAACCCAGTCCGATACCTCCGAATGCCGCATGGGAAATACCCCCGCTTATAAATACGATCTTTTTTATCACAACATATGTCCCCACAATGCCGCAGGCTATATTAACAAGAATTGCGGCTATCAAAGCGTTTCTCATGAATTCATATTGAAATATTTCCATTACTCTTTATGCCTCCCCAGCACCCTGTGCGGAATTCCATGAGCCAGTATCTCAACGGGACAGTTGTATGCTTCTTCAAGCTTCCCGAGGCTTCCCTCTTTTGGGCCGTGATAATAAAGTTTCCGGTTAAGACAGAAAACCCTGTCAATATAGATAGATATTGCTCCAATATCATGGGTTACAAAGATTATTGCCATTTTTTTGTTTAATTCCCGGAACAGTTCATATATTGATTTCTGGCTCGCAGGGTCAACGCTGCTCATCGGTTCATCAAGCAAAAGCAATTCCGGCTCCCTCACAATAGCCCGGGCAATAAGCACCCTCTGCAGCTGACCTCCTGAGAGCATGCTTATGTGGCGGTCCCTATATTCAAGCATTCCCACTGTTGAAAGAGCCTCCAGTGCAGCTTCATTGTCAATTTCTCTATATTTTTTTAACAGTCCGTGATACCTTCCCATAATAACCGTATCAAATACATTAATGGGAAAATTCAGGTCAAAAAAGAGGCTCTGCGGCATATAGCCTATCGATTTTCTCCCTTCTTCAGGCTCATTGCCGGAGACCTTTACCTCTCCTCTCTCCGGCTTCAGCAGTCCCATAATAATTTTAAGAACAGTTGTCTTGCCGCCGCCGTTTGGGCCTATGAGCGCGATAAAATCATTGCGCCCGACCGAAAAGCTTACATTTTCCAGTACCGCTCTATCTCCGTAAGAGAAATATACGCCTTTGAAATCTATAATATTTTTTTCTTTCATATCAGTATAAGGTTTGTTAAATCTTTAATAAATAAAGATAACCGGCATCTTTCCCGGAAAATCTCACACTTTACGCATTCACTCCATTGTTTTTGCAAATGCTTCCGCAGCTTTTTTCATATTTTCCATATAGTTTTTTTCAAGCGGGCTTATAAGAACAACTGAACCCCCAATTTCTCCGGCCAGAACTTCTGCGCTCCTGGTGCTGAACTCAGGTGAGGCAAAAATTGTTTTTATATTATATTCCAGAGCTTCATCTATTAATTCCTTCATATGGCCGGCCGCAGGCTCTTTTCCATCTTCTTCAATAGAGATCTGCCTGATATCATAATCAGAAGCAAAATATGTCCAGTTAGGATGATAAACTATTATCACCTTATTTTTTTTACCCTCAAACACCTGCCTGATTTCACTATCCAATTTATCCAGCTCTTCTATAAAATCATCCAGATTCTCTCTGTAATATTGCATATTTTCAGGATCTACCGCTATAAGACCGCTGTAAATATTTTCAGACATTATTTTCGCATTTTTAATTGACAGCCAGATATGCGGGTCTGCTCCCCTCGGGCCACCACCGGTTTCATCGGTTCTATCGGGCTGCTCATAAACCACAGATTCATCATCTGCTTCGCCCGATGCAATAAATTTTACCCCTTCTTTACAGTCTACCACAAGCATTTTTCTGTTTAACTTAATAATCTTATCCATCCATTCCCGTTCAAACTCTATTCCCGAACCAACTTTCGCATATACTCCTGCCCTGCTTATTTCTTCCAGCTGTGCAGGCGAAGGTTCATATGTGTGCGGACTTGCGCCCGGAGGAATTATAACTGTAACAATTACCTTATCGCCCCCGATTTTTTCTACAAATTCAGCCTGCGGCAGTATGCTTACAGCCACTCTGATTTTATCATCCTCAAAATCCTTATTTTTATTGTTATCACATCCGGTAACAATAGCTAATAAGAGTGCAATAGCTATTATTATAGAAGCAAATGCTTTTAAATTTCGTTTCATTTCCTAAATCTATCCTATAGAAAAATATTTATTTTAATTAAAGCCATCTTTACGGAAACTTATACAAATTAACACTCTATTTATAATTATAAACTATCTGTAAAATCAAATCCCTGGCAGAGGGGCCTGAATCTCACACACAAATATAGTTGCTTAAAAAAATGTATCACATATATAATTATAAAATTCCGGAGTTTTTTTTAAGGTGGTTATGAATTTTTGTGCTTCTAATTTATCTTTTCACGGTACATTACAAACTTTTTTGCCAGAACAGGGTTAAACTGGGTTCCCGAACACTTCAGGAGCTCTTGCCGCGCTTCTTCATCGGAAATAGGCGCTCTGTAAGGCCTTCCGGAAATCATAACATCATAAGCATCCACAATAGAAGTAATGCTTGCATTAACAGGTATCTCATTCCCCTTAAGACCCTGCGGATAGCCGGAGCCGTCCCACCACTCATGATGCGATAGAATGTCATCCGCAATTGATGCAATCTGCGGAGTTGATTCTGCAATCTTATATCCAATCTCGGGATGTCTTTTTATAATTTTCCATTCTCTGGAATTAAGCCTGCCTTTTTTCATTAATATCTTATCCGGTATTCCTACCTTACCAATATCATGAAGAGCCGAAAGCAGTTCCAGCTCATCAAGTTTGTTTTGAGGCAGATTAATGGCATTTCCAAGCTGAAGTGCCAGACCTCTGAGGCGGTCCGCATGTTCTTTGGTTTCACGGTTTTTCTCCCACAGTATTCTCTCCAGCGATAGAATAATGGAATTGTATACGCTTTTACGCTTGAGAAGCTTGTTTTTGCACATATTATCTTCTGCTTCTTTTATAACCTCTTTCAAGCTCTGGCTCTGACTTTCCCTTGTTGAAATACCTATTGAGATATTCAGCGGTATTTTCTGGTCTTTTGTTTTTGAGCAGATTCTCTTTATTTTCCCCAGCACTTCCCCGGTTTCTTCTTCCGTGGCTCTCGGCTGAAGTATAAAGAATTCATCTTCTCCCCACCTGGCAATAATATCTTCCTCCCGGGAACAGTATTTCAATATTTTTGCAACTCTTTTTAATAGCCTGTCCCCTTCGTTATAACCAAAGGCATCGTTTACCAGTTTAAGTCCATTCAGGTCGCAGATTATAAAGTTTAAGGGGAAACCTCTGTCCCTGTAGATATTAACCAGTACTTTTTCAAAATAAGCCCTGTTGTAAAGCTCTGTAAGTTTATCGTGAAAACTTAAGTACCTGATTCTTCTCTCCGCTTTTTTTCTCTCGTTTATATTATTAAAAATTTCAACTCTTGCAGTGATGCCTCTGTAAACAATTGCGCTGCCGGTTACTTCAACAAAAAGCTTGCTCCCGGTGCTTCTGATTCCTGCAATCTCGTATGACTCGTTATAACCGGTTCTGATTTTATCCATTATGACTTCCTTATGCCCCGGGGAAATAAAATCTATCAAATTTTTACCGATAACATCTGCATTGTTAAAACCAAACATATTACTAAAAGCATTGTTCACTTCCATAATTTTTCCGTTATCATGAATAACGATTCCTTCCATTGCAGATTTGAAAAGAGCATCAAATTTATTTTTGCTATCACGGTACTGACTTTCGAGTTTTTTCTTCTCTGTAATATCTTTTATGATTATCTTGAAGCCGGCAATCTTATTGCTGCCGTTTTTTAGAGGACCGAAGTATACTTCCCCGAAAAGGATGTCCCCGTTTTTTTTGCGCTGCGTTATCTCGAATGCACTTACTTCTTTCCCTTCAATAACTTCCTTAAATATTTCAATATACCTCGGGATATCCTTTGTGCTGATATTTACGCGCCTTGTGAAATATTTACCCACAAGTTCTTCTCTTGCATACCCGGAAAAATCCAGCACTGCGTCATTGCATTCTGTTATTATTCCGTTGTTATCTATTATGATAATACCCACAGAACCGGTATCAAGCAGACTTTTATATCTGCCTTCAGTTTCTGAAAGTAACTTTTTAAAATCTACCGATTGCTTCTCATATTCCTTAAGGTCAATGATTTTCTGGTTCATTTCCACCAGTTTATTTATAAGCTGCTCTTTCGTTATTTTATCGATATCCATCTTGCAGAGATTCTTATTCTAAAATTAAATTTTTATATAACAAAAAAATCAGAGGTGAAACTTTACCTCTGACTTCTTAAAAGCCTTAAATTTTTTTTGCCCTGATATGTATAAACTATCTAATAAAAAATAATAAACTCTCATTTATACAGTACTTTTCTTTCCTGCCGGGTTTTACTTTGAAATATATTTATAAATTATTAGTTTTTCTCCCCTTAAGTTCGATTGTATTATCCTTTTCTGATACAAGATTTTTTTCAATTCTACCATTGTCTTTGCCTGACAGTTTTTCACCATTACCATTGAAATCATTTTCTTCCGCATCTTCAATATCACTATCAATTTCTTCATCATTATCAAAATCATTCTCCACTACATCATCACCGTCACGTAAGTTTTCTTCATCTATTCTCCTGATAAATAACTGGAATTCCTCCGATATTATTCTTCTTATCCTGTTTTTAAATTCGTCAAACTTATATTGCAGGTAGTTTATATCCTCTTCAAGCTCCTGTTTCTTTTTTAATAACTCTTTATATGATTTCTCCAGTTTTATCATATTTTCTTCAGTTCTATCTTCCGCCTCATATTCATTTCCGGGCTTTTCCCTCCCGGTTATTCCTTCAGTTTTAGCCGGGTTCTTCTGTTTTTCTGTTAAAATATCACCGTCCGCATCACCAGCTTTGCCCAGGCTATCCAGAAAATTTTCCATATCCTCTTCCCTGATTTTAATAGACTTTTCTACCTTCACGGCTGGAAGCTTCTGAAGTGTAATCATATTCATTATTTCACGCTCGCTTATACCAAGTATGTCAGTAGCCTCCTCTATAGTATAAAACTTGCTGGCTCTATCCATTTTTCTCCATAATGATTATAAATTTTAAAAAATATTTCCCATATTATAACATATAAATTAATTAAAATAATCGTACTTTTTGTTTTGACATTAAGATATTTCTTATTATTATAATTATACTGTGGTTATTTATCCTGATAACCATTAAAATAAATATCAATATTTTTATATTTAAATAAAACTGACTCTTACAACAATGGATCAGCAAATAATAAAACCACTGATATTAACTTCAATTGCAGGTCTTTCTACCACAATAGGAAGCATAATAGGCCTTGTCATCAAAAAAGAAAATCCAAAATTCATGAGCTCGGTTCTTGGGTTTACTGCCGGGGTTATGATAGGTATTTCTTTTTTTGAGCTGCTCCCCTCAGGAATCGAAGAACTGGGACTTGCAAGAGCAAGTGCCGCTTTTATTGTGGGTTTTGTTTTTATTTTTTTAATTGATACCCTTATTCCCCATGAGTATATCGGGCAAAAAGAAAAAATGGATGGTAAAACCGATTCCAGGCTCTTACGGACCGGTCTTTTTGTCGCCCTTGGAATAGCTATTCATAATTTTCCTGAAGGAATGTCAGTCTTTTATAGCTCTATGGTAGACACAAGCCTGGGAATATCAATAGCTATTGCCATTGCCATTCATAATATACCGGAAGGTATTGCAGTATCCATGCCAATATATAAGGCAACCGGAAGCAGAAGAAAAGCTTTTACGCTGTCATTCTTATCCGGAGTAGTGGAACCAATCGGTGCACTGATTACAGCTCTGATACTCCTCCCTTTTTTGAACCTCCGCATTCTTGGATATATGCTTTCGGGAATAGCGGGACTTATGGTTTTTATATCTATTGATGAGCTCCTTCCGGTTTCCAAATCATACGGATATATTCACCTGCCCATATTAAGCTTTATAGGCGGAATGGTAGTAATGATTTTAAGCCTGGTTCTTGTAACATAAGAAATCATCTTTTCAACCTGCCAATTACTGGAAATTTTTCGAGAAATTCTATCCCATGAGGAGCTTCTTCAAGTTTATCTGTCAGGTCTTTTCCGGCAGAATGTACTGCCTGGTGTTTCCCCTTTTTCCAGAGAAAACTATCTGTTACATCGTAAACTTTTCCCCCGTAAGCAATAAATGCTTTCCTTCCATCTTTTCCATCATATTTTTTTAATTGTTCTTCTGTAAATTCTCTCATCTAATTCTTATCCGATTAGTAGCTAAACTACTTTTTAGACGTTGCTTATTATCCTTTATCAATATATACAAAAGCAAATCGGCACCTGCGCGGAAAATTAAGACATGATATTAAATTATTTGATTAAAATGGGCAGGAGCCCTTACTGTTAATTCAGGGCTCCTGCCCTGGAAAAAGCTTCTGTGTATTTAAACTAATTATTTTAGAAATTTTCCCACAAAAGGAGAAGTTTCCCCTCTTCTCAAGAAATGGCCCGATGGGCCCTCGCCGAGGAATTCCGAGAACCAGCTCTCATGCTCAATTTCTTCATTGAGAATTGCCAGGGCTAAATCATAGGTCCTGTGGTCCTTTCCAGCTGTAATATTGCAGAGATGCGTATAACCTCTTACCGCACATCTCTCAGCTTCAACCAGTACCCTGAGAATAGCCATAACATCTGCAGGGTCTTTGGGAAGAGCTGCAGGCGGACAGGCTGATACATCATGAAAATCCTTCATGCGCTCGGGAAGTTTGCCGCCCAGCTCATAAATTCTGGGAACAATTGCTTCAAAGTGATTTCTATCTTCAATTCTCGCAGTTTCAGCTATTTCTTTTATTCCCTCTCCTTTAAGTCCTATTAAGTTTGCTCTTAATATAGTGTAGTAATAGTAGGTAGTAAGCTCAGCCCCGGCATTTTTTACAAGCAGTTCAATAATTTCTTCAACATTTACCCCCGCTTTTTCCACCATTTCTCTTGTTACTTTAGCCATTTTTACTCCTTTCTTCTTATATCATACTTTTTTGTAAATAGATAAAACCTGTTTTAATTATCAATGGCATTAAAAATCCCGGATTGTCTCTGTTGTTATCCTGTGCGGTTAAAATTCTATAAATTCATATTTATATTAATAATTACTTTTTAAGTATAATATGTTTCTTTTAAAAATACTAATACGGACTTAAATTGGGTATAAAAGGCTTTAGTTCTTTTCCGGGGTCCATAGCTCCGGCTTTATCAAATTATTAGCTACCATTTTCCTTGTTTATTTTTAATTAAATCCTGCTGCCATTTCTTGACAATGCGCCCAGAATTGTTATTATTGTATATAAAGATTTATATATACAATTTTCCATTTACGTAAAGGGTTAAACTGTTTAAGCCGGGGCGAAATATGATTAAAGAAAATTCAAATAAAATAATTTATTTTGCGATAATCCTGGGTGTGTGCCTTATAATCAGCGCTTTAATCGGCTCCTTTACTTTTTATGCGGTGAGGTCACCCGTTGATACTCTATCGGTAACCGGCTCGGTCAGGCAGAGAGTTACTTCAGATATAGCAATATGGACCTCCAGTTTTACAAGGACGGTTCCCGCCGAAAATCTAAAAGAAGGTTACCAGATGATGGCGAGCGATCAGAAAATGGTACTGGACTTCTTTAAAGATAATGGATTTAGCGAAAATGACCTGACCATCTCCCCTGTATTTATGGAGCAGCTCTACATGTATGACCCAAATGCACCCAAAGAAAACTCATTGAGGCAGACAGTAAAAATTCAATCAAATGATGTTGAAAAAATTACAAATATGGCAAAAGGCACTGATGGGCTGATAAACCGCGGTGTTATATTTTCCACGCAATCACTCGAGTATTACTACTCGGGGCTCCCCGAACTCAGAATTGAATTGATACCTGCTGCAATAAATGATGCAAAACTAAGAGCCCAGAAAATCGCCAGTGGGAGCGGGAAAAAGATAGGGGCAATAAAATCTGCAAGCCTTGGCGTGGTCCAGGTACTTCCTGTTAATTCTACCGAGGTTTCCGATTGGGGAACTTACGATACCTCAACCATTGAAAAAGATGTGATGATACCCGTTACAGTAATATTTACACTAAAGTAAAAGAAAGTTTTCCCACAGGAAAGACACCTTTTTAGAAGTTACACGGCTTTTAAAACTGGTCGGGTTTAATTGCCGGACAGACGACTATCCCCCATATTCCCGGACCTGTATGGGCACTCATTACCGTGGTTAATTCAGATAATATCAGCTCGTCTATTACAATTTTTTTATCACTTTTTATTATTTTTTCCAGCTCAAGTGCAGGACCTATATCCTCGCCGTATAGAATGCCAATTTTCTTTTCCTTAACCGGGTACGAAATTTTTCTGGCCTGCCAGTAGAGTTCTATTAAAGAATTTCTCTGATTTTTTACAAATTTTATTAATTTTACTTTTCCGCTATTGCTGATGGTAATAATCGGTTTTATCCTGACAGATGCTGCCAGAAATTTCCCGAGAAAGGGCGCTCTTCCTCCCACAAACAGGTATTTAAAATTCTCAAAAGTTGCAAAGAGCCTGTTATATTTAATAAGATAATCGATAATTCTATCTATTTTCCTTTCGCTATCCCCCCTTCTTGCTGCTCTTGCCACCTCCAGCGCAATAAAACCCATAGCAATGGCTGCGGTTTTTGTGTCAACGACTTTAATTTCTGCTTCAGGGAAAAACTTCTTTGCCTGCAGCGCTGAATTAACAGTAGTGGAGAGCGCAGAACTTAAATGTATGGAGTAAATCAAATCTTTTTTCTTGTTTTTAATGAGGTCATAGTAGGTTTTTACAAATTCCCCTACTGACGGTGTTGAGGTATATATTTTTATGCCATTTCTCAGCTTATCAAATACAACTTTGCTATCAATTTCCCGGCCGTCCTTATAAAATTCGCCATTAAATCCGACATTTAAAGGTATGATGGTTATATCATTGGTCTTTGCCAGTTCTTGAGGCATACCTGAAGCAGAATCAATTACTACTGCTATATTTTTCATTGGCACCCTTTTATTGTAAAATAAATATTATTTTACACTAAAGAGTAAAAAAATATAACTTAAACTTTACAGAAAATTTTATAAATATATTATAAAACCCGCGGGTATGTATTATATTTTAATTCCCGGATATCCGTTACAAATTTCCCGGTATATTGATTTTTATATGACATTTCATAAAAAATTATCATAAATATATAATAAAACCATTATTTTCTCTCTTCCAATTATCCCTATGGTTTTTAAGGATAAAGGATTGTATACTGATATAAAAAATAATATATGGGAGTTTTAAATGAAGACTTTAATAGTCTATGATTCTGCTTACGGCAATACTGAAAAAATTGCAAAGATTATGGGCAGCACAATCGGAGGCGATACCGCCGTAGTCCGTGCGGGGGATGCAGATCTTTCCGGACATGAGCCCATTGATTTTCTAATCGTTGGCTCCCCTACCTACGCAGGCAGGCCGACCCAGCCGGTTCAGGATTTCCTGGATAAAATTCCCGGTACTTCCCTTAAAGATGTCAGTGTAGCATCATTTGATACCCGGGTGCCGGCTAAATTTGCAAAAATTTTTGGTTACGCCTCAATTAAAATTGACAAAATCCTGAAAGCAAAGGGCGGCGTTTCCACTCTTCCTCCCGAGGGATTTCTTGTAAAAGGTAAAGAGGGTCCGCTTATTGATGGGGAAGAAGAACGCGCATCTGCCTGGGCAAGAGAGGTTATAAGCAGCAAAATGTAACATCAGGGCTGTGCTTATTATATTCTTTTTGCCAGTGAAGCAGTGAGTTCCAGTGCTCTTTTTGCATCTGGTTCTCTCATTGGCCCCAGACCGCATGAAGGAGTGAGCATAATGCTTTTAAGCAATAAATCCCTGCTGATACCCTTTTCCTCAAAGCCTTCAAGAACTGAGATAAATTTTTTATAGAGTTCCTCTTCTGAGGTGCCTTCCTTATATTCTGAAGTAGGAGTAATACCAAAAGCAAGAAAGCCGCCCTTTTCCAGAAACTTCCTGATTTCTTCGGGATAGAGTGCCAGTTTGTCACCAAAACTGTACGAATCAAAACTTACGATATCCACTCCTGATTCAAGTATAATTTTCCAGTTGGTATTACCGCAGCAATGCGTTCCAAGGATTATGTTATCCTCACGCTCCCTTATGAAATCAATCAGGGTACCCAGGAGTAAAGCTACCCTTTCATCACTGATTGACAGGTACGCCGAACCCAGACCCCAGAGAGACGGCTCATCAAAAAAGAGCACCGGCGCTTTCCCTGTTTTTTTAATCTCCTGCACCTGCCACAGGCCCTTCATGGCCAGCCCCAGCGTTATGGCTTCGGTAAACTCTTCATCAAAAATCATGGATTGCTTATCTTTTTTAGTTAAAGGTATCATATATGTAATCGGTCCTGTTACCTGAACTTTAATAAAAGGATTATCCTTTTTGCTGCACTTTTCAAGCATTGGATAAAATCCCTTTAAATACTCCGGACTTATTTTGAAATACTCATAGCAGTTATTTATCACATAGTCATAAAATTCGGTAAGGCTCTTCTCCCTGTCTGCCGTCTCATCATAGAAGACCTGCTTTTTCTCATAATCCTCTATAACACAGGGAAAGTTCTCGCTAAACTGCAGGAACATATTTTCCTTCGGGTCCCTTTTTATAAGCTGCGGCACATAAGGGATATCCGGACAATATTTCAAGATAAGCTCGCACGCTTCATCAACATCCGTAAAAGGCACGCTTCCGATTCCGGTAACCCTCGAGCTTTTATTAAAATTTCCCAGCAGCTCCAGTGCTTTCTTTTCCATAAAATTATCTTTCTCTAAAATTCTTATTATTCTAATAAAAATTTATACTCCGGTAAAAACATTTTTAAAAAACACATACCGGAATGATTATATGATTATAATATATTTATATTTTTTTCTCATTATTTATAATCTGATCCTGCAAAATTATACTATACCGACCACACCATTTAATGATATTATTTAGAAACATCTATAATAAAACAATAATAAAAATGAAAATTATGGAGAAAGGAAATAAAATGAATAAACACAGTGGTTCGGGAATAGCAGGTTCTGCATATTTTATGGCATTTATTGGTGCCGCAGTATTTTATATCCAGAATGCAGCTTCTTTTGGCGAAGGAGTACTCGGCTTCCTTAAAGCTCTTGTCTGGCCGGCGTTCCTTGTCTATAACCTGCTGCAGTTTATACACATGTAGATTGCCTGCCTGTTGCGGCTGTTTTTGCTGTTTAACCTGCTTAAAAGAAATTTAATAACTCATTAAACGGTTTTTTTTGGAATAAAATTTAATGATATTGAGTTAACGCAGTGTCTTGTATTTTTTGGGGTGAACCTTTCTCCTGTGAATACATGACCAAGATGAGCGCCGCACCTGCTGCATATGATTTCTGTTCTGATTCCATCAGCATCGGGTATTCTTTTTACGGCACCCTTTATTTCATCATCAAATGACGGCCAGCCGCATCCGGAACGGAACTTATCCTCTGATTTATAAAGTGGAGCGTCACAGCGGCGGCATGTATAAATACCTTCCTCAAAGAACCCGTCATACTTCCCGCTGTGGGGCGGTTCAGTCCCTTTATGAATTATTATCTTTTCTTCCGCAGGCGTTAATTTTTTTAATTTCAAAAGAGTCCTCTGTAATCCTTTTTTTTATTTTTTTAAAAGTTAAAAAAAGCTTTTCTCTGTAAAGTTTTCGGGTATCTCTTACCTGATGTTACCCTTTATTATATCCCTCAGTTCCTCTTTGCTTTCTGCATCAAGCCATTTCCTGTCAAAATCAGTATTTTCAGCAATATCCACTATCCATACAAGCGAATTAAGGAAAAAATCCTTTCTGTCCGGAGAATAAGCAACTACAAATGCCGCATATACAGGGGATTCATCTTTTGAAAGCGTTATGCCTTTCCTATCCCTTATCAGCACAATCTCAAATTTATTTTTTCCCGGTACATGGGCATTTATACAGGCAACGCCCGAATGAATCAATATGCTCAGTTCTTTCCTGTCCCTTCTTAGCAATCTATGTATCTTTCGGGCTTTTAAGCCAAGCCTGTTGGATAAATTTTCTGAAACCAGTTCTAAAAACTGATTCCGGGTAAGGACTTCGTCTAAATCTATTATCAGAGCATTTTTTATCTTTTTCTTAAATCTGCCCCTGGTAGCGCTGCCCTCGTCCAGTAATATATCCCTCAGTTCCTCGCCCAGCACACACTCTTTCTCATTTCTGCCTTTAATTTCATTTATAATATGGGAAATAGCATGATCCCTTTCAATATTTTTCCTTCCGTAAAATAAAAACCATAATACTGAAATAATGGTAAAAGCAGCAGCACTGATTATCGAGACAAGTCCCATTTCAATGATTAAAAACCCGTAAATAAGTATCCCTATTATCTGGAGATATGGATAAAAAGGTGCTTTGTACTTCGGCTGATAGTAAGAAATTTTTCCCCGCCTCATAAAAATAACAGAAAAATTATTAAACATATAAACAAATAAAAATGATGTCGATGCAACTTTTACAAGTCCTTCCAGATCCAGGAATATGATAACAATAATCATAAAAACAGAAGTAATAACTATAGAATTAGCAGGTGTGTGTCTACGGGAAATTTTCTGGAAAAAATCAGGCAGCAGCCTGTCTCTGCTCATGGCAAAAGGAGTCCTTGAAGCCGTCAGCAAACCCGCGGTTGCAGTAGTTACATATGCAAGCAGTGCCGCAACTCCCAGCAGTAAGCTTCCGCCAAATCCGAGCAATTTGCCCGCTCCTGCTGATATTGGAAACAATGAATACTCCAGTTCAGCTGGATTGACCAGACCTATAGTTACAGCCACGACAAGTGCATAAATAATAGAAACCACTATCCAGGATAAAAACATTGCCATCGGTATGCTCCGGCCGGGATTTTTAACTTCTTCTGCAATATTAGGAATTTTGGTCAATCCCCCGAATGTTACACAGACAAGTCCTGCAGTTGCGAACACTGAATTATATCCGAAGGGTGCAAATGGCGTGTACTTCCGGCCTTCCAGGTAAAACGAGCCGTATATTATATAAAAGGTAAGAATAACCAGCAGACTTATAACAAGCATTGCCTGAAACCGTCCCGACTGTTTGATCCCGGCTACATTTATAATTGCCAGAATAACACAAAAGCTAACCGCTATAATTTTAATCTGAATATCGGTTATGCCGGGAAATAAAAGCATTGCAAACGAACCTATTCCTATCAGGGCAAACGCACTTTTAAGTGCAAGTGAGAACCAGTCAGATAGTCCCACCAGGGTCCCGACCCACGGTCCCATGCTTCTGTCTGCAAAAAAATAATTTCCTCCTGCCCTGGGCATTGCCGTGGCCAGCTCTGTAGTGGATAGAAAAGCAGGAATTATAACAACACTGGCGATAATATATGAAACAATTACCGAAGGTCCTGCTCTTGCAAAAGCAAGCCCCGGCAGGACAAATAAACCTGAGCTTATCATCGCTCCAGATGATATACAAAAAAGGTCGAATATCCCCAGATCTTTTTTTAATTTACGTACCATATTTAAGTCCTGACTTAATTTTTTTTAATTGCTGCTATTAGCCATATTTTTTTTATTTTCCATATACCTTGCAAGGTAAATCAGCGGAGTATCGCATGCTGCAACAATCCATTTTAAAATATAGGTTGTAAGGACTATCTGCCAGAGGACAGGCCATTCAAAAACACCCGCATACGCAATAAGGCAGAAAATAACACTGTCTATTGCCTGGCTCACCATTGTGCTTGCATTGTTCCTTATCCATATCTGGCTGTCTTTACTAAAAATCCTTCTCCACAGGTTATACGCCCATACATCATGGAACTGGCTTATAATGTAGGCTGTCAGACTTGCAAAGGCTACGCGCGGCAGAAAGCCAAATATGGCCTGAAGATGCTCATGTGCAAAATCAGACTGGTGAGGTGCAAATAAAAGGCAGACCTGCATTATAATAGTTGCACTTACAAGAGAGAAAAATCCGATCCATACTGCTTTTCTTGCTTCTTTCGGACCATACAGCTCATTAAGTATATCCGTAGCCAAAAAAATCGTACCGTATATTATATTTCCAAGTGTTGCAACAAGTCCGAACAGCTCAATCGTTTTCATGACCTGGATATTGGCCATTATTGTCGCAATTGCAACCCAGAAAAATAATCCCTTTTTACCGAATAATTTGAATGCAGCAATAATTGCCGCAAAATTTATTACTACGAGTAAAACCCATAATAATTCGTTCATATCTTTATTGACCTGTATTTTTTATTTATACTGTCACATCCAGAATTACCGGTCCCATCGTCTGGATTGTCCCAGCCGGAGGCATTTTTATTCCGGAAATCAATGCTGCTTTCCCTGAATATTAATGATATTTTTTTTATATTAACACAGCAGTTAGCATATTTCTATAAATATGCTCAATGAGCTTAATGCATAAATTTTCTAAAAATAAAAATGATTATTAATCGTTCTCTTATAAAGAAAGTAGAGATAAAAGTTAATAAAAATATATTAATCATTTTATTTAAACTAAAATATTATTATAATGTATGCATGACAGGAATCGTCGCTTTATATACCTGGACCCGGTAAAAGAGCTGAATAGGTTTTCCAGGCAGTTTTTATGGGGAAAGTTTTTATCAGGTTTAAAAGATAAATTAAAGGTTTGAAAAATGAAGAAAATCGTCTTTTTCAACACCAAGGGCGGAACCGGAAAAACAACTATCTGCTACAATTTTGGCTGGTATCTAGCCGGAAAAAAGAATAAAAGAATTCTTTTTATGGATTTTGACCCCCAGATTAATCTTGTTCAGGCCTTTAACAGGAAACAGGCAGATGATAAAAAAAATCTGGATAACCTCATAATTGATCACCTGAAAAGAAGAGAAATAGATTTTAGGAATTACGTCATAGAGATCAATGATAATATTGATTTACTGCCGGCTTCCAATAATATTTCGCTTGTCGAGGAATATCTTACAGATTATCTCATAAACAGGACCTTACATGAAAAAAAAATTTACAGAGCATTTTATAGAAATTCAATATTAAAAAATATATTTGAGAAAAATATCAATACAGATACCTATGATTATGTGCTGATAGATTCACAGCCCAACTTCTCTCTTCTTTCCACTGCATCAATAATATATACGCAGAATATTATTGCGGTCATAAAACCGGAGTTATTCTCGCTGCTGGATATTGAATACTTAAAAAAAATAATTAAAAATCTTGAAAAAAAATACAATATTAGCATAAATATTGCGGGAATCGTTATTAACGCCTTTGAAAAAAGAAACAAACTTCCGGAACAAATAGTAAACGCTCTTTATGGAAAATATGGTGATAGCTTAACTATATTTGACCAGAAAATAAGATATCTGGTGCATTACCAGAAATCCATAACATTAAAAAAGGAGCCTGTTTTTATATCATTCCCGAATACAGAAGCATCAAAAGATATTATAAACTTATTTTCACAGATTGAGAGTGCAGTAAGCACTTAAACTAAAAAAAATTAAAAGAAGGAGGGAAAATATGGTTTTCTCAGGCAGGGAGTCAGATGAGAAAGGCATCACAGAGGAACCGAGAACATTGCTTACCATCGTGGGAAATAAGGCAAAAGTAGAAGGCAAGTTAGACATATCTCAATCCATAGAGATTGCATGCGACGTGGTAGGTGAATTAAATGTTGACGGTCAGATGGTTATTCAGAAAGAAGGTTCCGTTAGTGCAGATGTCACAACTATTGATGCAAAGATAATAGGAAATTTTGAAGGGAACCTGAAGGGTACCGGTAAAGTTGAAATCACTGATACCGGCGTAGTGAATGGTAACATAAAAACAGATTCACTGATTATAAACGAAGGCGGTATCTTTAGCGGTAAGGTGACAAGAATAACCCAGGAAGAGAGTAAAGGCAAAAAGAAGGCAAAATACAGATTAAAAGAAGAAGGTGCCAGAGGCAAGGAAGCCGGAAAGGGAGAAAAAACAGTAGAAGAAGAAACAGGGGAAGAATTCCAGCTTGGTGACGTAGAAGATGATATGAAGCTGTAACCTTCGATAAAAAAATATAATTTATCCAGGTCTGGATTCTAATATTTTAATATTCTCGTGGGTTTTACTTTAATGCTGGAAATTGTATTTTTGCTGTTTTTATTAAATATTTCCTTATTATCGGTGATAACATTTCTGCCACTGAAAAGGCCTCCTGTCTCTATTGTGACAAAGGGCTTTAATTGAATCACATTGCCTGATAACCTGCCGGAAGAAGTGATTTTCGCTTCTCCTGATACAATAATGTTGCCCGTAAAATCACCCTCTACAACTATGTTGCTTGCTCTGATATTAGCTTTCACCCTGCCCCCTCTTCCGATCACAACCTCTTTTTTAGAAATAACCTCTCCTGTTACAGCGCCATCAATTTTTATGGGCACGGGGGAATAAATCTTACCCTCTATACCTGTTTCGGCAGAGATAATACTATTATAATCATCATCGCCGTCTTTTTTATCTTTGTCTTTTTTACTAAAAAATATCTTTAATTTTTTGCCCTGCAAAATAACTGATTTCATTAAATTCTTTTTCATTTTCTACCTTTTTATGGTTTAAAAATAGCGCCAGGCTGTATAATCTGGTATTTTTTTTACATTATCATAATTATATATTTTCTGCTGCAAAAATCCATGATCGAATCCAGAAAAGCTGTCAGGTAACTGCAATCCAGGGAAAGTCCATATAATACATAACTTTTTCCATATTCTTATAACATTCTCAAATTATGTATTGACATATATTTTTCAATCCCTATCATTAATTTTTAATTTGACTTCTGAAAATCGGTATAGAAAGCTGATAATACATGTGTGATCTCTGTATGAAACATGGTGCCGGAGGGAAATGGTACCTTAACGCAGAACATTACTCTGATAAAATAGTTCAGGAGTATAATCTCCGGGATTATCTTCTTGAACAATACAAGAATTTTGAACAGATCTCCATAAGAAAAGTCAACGGGTTCTCCGGAGCCGGGCTTGGCTATAAGCTCCGTATCCCCATTATCGGAAGAATGGTCAGGAGGATTGCAGAAAATATGCTCCACAGTGAAAAGCCTCCTAAAAATCCCCTGCGGGCAGAGGGTCACATAGGCCAGGTTGTCCCCCTTGAAGATGCCATAGCAATTATAGAGAACTGCGCCGCAGAGCCCCTGATCGAGAAAAACTGCATGTGCCGCTATATGAGCCGCGGCATAAAAGAAGCGTGCTGCATCAATTTCGGCGTAATGTCTGAAATAATCGAAAAGCTTCCCAGATTTATACCTGATAAGGATAAGTTTCACATAACCAGAAAAGAAGCCATAGATAGATTTACAGAACATAACAGAAAGGGCTACATTGGTACAATATGGTTCGGTCCCTTCCCTTATATAAATAATCTCTGTTCCTGTGAAAATCCTGAATGTGCCGGGATAAGGCCAAGGATTGAATTCGGGATAAATTCAATTTATAAGGCTGAATATATAATACAGCTTGACCCGCAGAAGTGCAGCTACTGCGGGAGATGTGTCAGCCAGTGTCCCTTTGGAGCTATCAGTGTAGACAGGGTCCGTAAAACAGTAAGGATTGATTTAGAAAAATGCTTTGGCTGCGGGGTTTGCAGGCATGTCTGTCCGGGCGGGGCGCTCTATCTGGCGCCAAGGGACCTCGTGCCGGAAGTTCGCGGGAAATATTAAAGAACATAAAGAAGAATTTATTTATGTTTAAGAAAAAAAAGATTACCATTGATTATTCAATATGCGGAGACGGCAGCAGAATTGATCCCAGGAATTGCGCCAGGTGCATGCGGGCATGCAAACCGGCAGTTTTCCTGCTTCACCAGACTATCGGGGCAGAAGAAGACAATTCTTTTGACCCGCAGAAATGGAGGGTAACGCCCCTGTGGCCTTCTCTGTGTACAGGCTGCATGCAGTGTGTTGAGGTATGCCCGGAGAATGCAATTAAGGTAAGATAATCAGCAGCATGTGCGGCCATTAAAGAATATTTTATAAACCTTTTAAAGGCAGGTAAAGCTGGAGCCGGTAAAAACAAGAGATGACAAAAAATATTTAAGTGCTGGTAACCGTACTGGCTCGGCCGATTTTAAAAACTGTCTTGTGATAGGAGGAGCGGGGCTTCTGGGCTATGAAATAGCCAGCCAGCTCCATGAGCAGGGTAAATACGTGAGGATACTGGACCCTGTCTCTGCTCATGACAGCCGTTTTGAGGAGCATACAGGCGATATAAGGTATCATAATGATCTCAGGAAAGCATGCAGCGTAATGGATATAGTGTTCCAGACCGCAGCCGCAGTGTGGGACCCAAAAATGCCGCCGCATGTTTATGATGAAGTAAATATCGAAGGAAATGCCAGTGTTATAAATACCTGCATTGCACAGGGCATAAAAAAACTCGTATACACCAGTACAATGGATGTGGTGGTTGACGGCAGAAAGCCCATTGTTGATGGAAACGAATCACTTCCTTACCCTGAAAAAATGCCGGCCGACCCTTACTGCAGAACAAAAATAATTGCCGAACAGATGGTACTGAAAGCAAACTGCCCGCAGCTTCTTACCTGTTCACTGAGACCTGTAGGAATGTACGGTCCCAGGGATAAATACCATATTACAAATATTATAAAAGCTGTTTCAAACGGCATAAATATCAGGCCTGGCAACGGTACGGCTAAGTTCAGCCACGTTTACTCTGGAAACGCTGCTCATGCGCACATACTTGCAGCAAAGCACCTCTATCACGGAAGCCCTGTTGCAGGAAATACCTATTTTATAACAGACGACTACCCTGCCGAGAATCTTTTTGATTTTATGGAACCGTTCCTTGCAGGCCTGGGTCTGGAACCGCCCAAAAAATCCATCCCTTACCATCTTGCATACTTTTTAAGCTCTATAAATGAAAAGATAAACCCTTCTTCAAATTTTAACAGGTTTGCAATTATCCAGACCTGCGTGGACCACACTTTTGTAAGCAGCAGAGCAGAACAGGATTTTGGATACAGGCCGCCGGTTCCAAGAGAAGAAGCCTTCAAGAAAACACTCGACTGGTTTTTAAAAAACATAGATAACATTTTATAGTTTTAATCAAAACCCCGGGATTAATTTTTGCCTGTAGTGACCCTCTTTCCACTTCGCAGGTCCCCGGGTAACAGCATTGTCTTATTTTATGGTTTTATTTACCGGTAATTTAAATTATAATGTTAAAAATTTATTGCTAAAAATATTTAACATGAAATGAGGTAACTTAAATTGGAGCCAACTAAAAAAAATGCAAAAGGACTTAAGATAATAAGCATAATAACTGCAGCAATTATTTTCTCTTTTTTAATGACTGCCGGACTTTCAGGATGCAAATCCGCTGAACCTGAGGCAGATAGAGATACAATTTCTGAAACAGATCAGGGTGAAGCAGTCGATGAGTCCGGAGAGGAAGCACCCCCTGAAGAAACAGAAGCTACAGACATTATAACTGATAATATTAATATGCTAAGCGGTCTGGAATTGACCGCTTCGGTACAGAACCACAGACCCCTTGCGATTATGGTACAGAATAGCCCCCAGGCAAGGCCGCATTCCGGGCTGATATATGCGGATATGG
This sequence comes from uncultured Actinomycetota bacterium, assembly GCA_964616545.1. Taxonomy (GTDB): domain Bacteria; phylum Actinomycetota; class Humimicrobiia; order Humimicrobiales; family Humimicrobiaceae; genus JAQVEM01. Next base: position 89,767 of record CAZTUA010000027.1, read on the forward strand.
TTTTTGAGGCAGTGGCAGAAGCCGGGGTTACAAGGTTTGTTACATTATTTTCATCAAATGATGCAGATATAATAGGACCCGTAAGAAGCGCAAGAATATATTTTGCAGAAATAGCCAGAAGTTTTGACCCTGTATATACATTCTGGGGAACATATCCAGAAGGTTACACCGCAATAAAGGCAATGGATATGGATGTTTTAGATGCAAACAGCGACGCATATGTCCCCCACACCACTGCCGGCTGGAGGGACCATAGCAGGAGTGATTTTCTTGAACATACAGCTTTCATTGATACCTACGGGATAAAAAAAGATGCTGAAAAATTCGGATATTCCCTTGAGGGTGGACAATCACCGATGGCATTCAAGGTAGATGCAGAAGACCCCATGAGGGGAGATATTACAGAGATTACAGTGGATTTTTCAACCACCTCATACAGGGCTGATTTTTCATATGAGGTTGATGCCAATAAGTATCTCAGGTCTCTTGCAGGAGAGCCTCATACCGATTATGAGACAGGGCAGCAGATAAGTCTTAATAATGTAGTAGTACTGATTACCGATATTGACGGTCCGCTGGACAGTTCGGGACATATGATGATAAGGACAACAGGAACTCACTCAAACGGCAGAGCATTTTATTTTATGGACGGCAGTGTAATTGAAGGCACCTGGGGACGGGACAGCATATTTGACCCATTTGAGTTTAATGACCAAAATGGAGAGCAGATTCTCTTTAACAGAGGATCCACCTGGGTATGTGTAATAGGTAACACAGAGCAGCTGACATACTAATATCAAACATGGCAATTATATTCTATACTAAAATTTAAAACTGGCCGGAGGCATCCCATGGATATCTGGAAATATTATAATATTACGCATAAGAAGCACATAATCTGCAACCCCATGAATGTAAAAAAACTGGAAGGATTATTTTTACTGCTTGATTTAAAGGAGGACTGCAGAGTCCTTGATATCGGCTGCGGTAAAGGAGAGCCGCTGGTAAGGCTTGCTGGGCTTTTCGGTATTTCAGGTATCGGCGTTGATATTTCACCCTATTTTATAAAAGACTGCCGGAAGAAAAAGAATGAAAGAATTCCCGGCTCCGATGTCAGCTTCCTGGAAATGGATGGCGCGGAGTATAAACCTGAAGAAAATGAGTTATTCAACCTTACTATGTGTCTCGGTGCAAGTTTTGCTTATCAGGGATTTACAGGAACAATAGATGCACTAAAGAAAATGACAGAACCGGATGGCATGATAATTATAGGAGAGCCATACTGGATTAAGGAACCGGATAATGAATATCTTAAAATGAGTGAAATAAAAAAAGAAGAATTCAATACCCATTATAAGAATATAGATGTTGCTGAAAATAAAGGGCTGAAGTGTATATACACACTTGTAAGCAATCGTGATGACTGGGACCATTATGAAACCCTGCAGTGGTGGTCGGCATACGATTATGTATCCAGAAATCCCGATGACCCGGATAATCCAGAGCTGTTAAGCATGATAGAAAAATCAAAGAAGGAATATCTCATGTACGGCAGGGATACACTTGGATGGGCAATATATGTTTTTAAAAGACAGTAAAAGCTGGCTTAACTGGCAAATCCAGGTTTAAAACATACTATTATTTCAGATGGGGTCTGAATATCTTTCCCGGGCTGGCTTCTTTTATTATCCTTCACTCTGTCTTTATTGATTTATTTAAGAATCCTTTTTTGTGGCTTACCAGGAGCAGTACACAGGGACAATCTGCAGGAGCCTCCTCCAGACATTTGCTTATACTTCCCTTCCAGGCTGCAGTAATCTTATGGCAATCATTACCAGCCATATCATTAAAAGTAAACCTGAAGCAGCCGCAATAATAATAAGAAGGACTGTTGCCGATGGTAGAAATACTACCCTGGCGTAATCCAGCAATGAAATTGTAAAAGTTAAAATTCCAACACAGGCGATTTTTTTACTGAATGTTTCACTTCGCAGCATAATAACTGATATTATCAAACCGGCGATTGCCACCAGGAAGAATCCTGTATTAAAACCTCCAAATGCACGCTGGCCTGTATTTGTAATTATTATCTGGCCTGCTGCCAGATACAGGTTCTTCTGCGCATCTGTTGTTGCAGCTGTGTACTGGTTGCTCAGTAAAAGCATGGAAAATGGGTTATTCGTTGCGATAAATACAGCCACTCCTGTTAAAACGATAACCAGTGCAAGTGCCATGTAACCCTCATTAACCCGCTTTATTGCCACATAGATGGCAAGAAATACCGGTATAAAAAGAATATAAGCAAAAAATTCCAGGAGATAGAAATCAATCAGTCCAATCAACCTGTTATTTTGAAATAATACAAAGTAACCATCAGCAGTATCCGGCTGTGGCCATACAGAAAAGACCGAAATCTCTGCCAGAAGCAATACTGCTGCTATAATAGCAGCTACTCCACCTGCTCTGTAGAGACCCTTCCGCCGTGATTCTGCGATTCTCCTGCTAATATTTTTGCCCATCTTATCTAAAAATTTTTAATTATATATTTTCTTTTTTCTTCTGCTGCGCCTGACCAGCAGTATAATTACAACAGCAACTACTATGACAAACAAACAGGCAGCAACAACCGGCACAATTATTGAAAGAATGGATGCTGTACCGGAGGTTACATCTTCGGCAATACTCACCGGGACATTGGCAGTTCCGCCTGTAGTAGCTGTAACGGCAGGGCGTATTGCAAATGATTTAACCGCGCTCACACTGCCCGAAACCAGCAATCCGGCAATAATGGCAAGAACTGTATTTACATGTGCAATATTAGATACACTGGCTGCAAAAACAATGGCACCTGCAGTAGGCCGTACAAAGCTCTGCACTATATCATTAATATGATTTACCGCAGTAATTTTATCGGCCAGTATTTCAATTACCGAGAGAAAGATTAATGTGCCAATCACCCACCAGGAAGTCATAGCATCCCAGGGTGAACTGAGTTTTATCAGGTCCGTATATTTTGCAAGCAGTGAAACTACCAGCAGAGGGATATAGGCATTCAACCCGGCGCTGGCCGAGAGTCCGAATGCCGAAATAACACTGTAAATCTCCATCTTTTTTAATATTTTATATAATTAGCTTTTAGTTGAATTTTATCATTCTATAAAATATGTATTTTAATTATCTATTCCTGAAAAAAAGAAACGCTTAACCCCCCTATGCCCAGATGGGAGCCCACTACTATGCCTATCTTTGTCCTGTAAACTTCAGAAGGATTAAATCTATCTCTTATAATCTTCTCTAATTCACTGGCTTCCTCATCAGATGCAACATCACCTATGGACACAGTCAGTCTACCTTCTTTTTTTATTAATCTCTCCATTGAATTGAGCATCTCTTTTTTAGCCTGCTCCCATTTCGGGGTGCTTCTGTACAGGCTTACTTCTCCGTCTTTTAAGGTAAGTATGGGTTTTACTTCCAGAAGATTGGCAAAAGCGGCCCTTATCTTGCTTATCCGTCCTCCTTTTATTAAATTATCAAGGGACTTTGGAATAAAGAATGAATTTATTTTCCCCCTGAAATTATCCAGCTCCTTTATTATATCAGCTGCACTATAATTTTGTTTTGCCAGACATGAAGCTTTTATGGCCATAAATCCGCAGGGCATGTGAACAAGACGTGAGTCAATTACGTAAATATTTTTATCGTCAAACTGTTTTCTAGCAAGTTCTGCTGAATTAATGGTACCGGATAGCTTTCTTGATATATGCAGGGATATTATTTCCTTTTTCTCCTCCAGTAATCTGGAGTAGGTTTTTAAGAAATCACCCGGGCTGGGCGTTGCAGCTTTTGGCATCTGGCTTGATTTTTCCATCATTTTATAAAAATCATCCTGCTTTATGCTTTTTCCATCATCAGTGTACATTTTATCTTCAAATGCAACAGAAAGCGGAACCACTTTTATATCATGTTTATTACAGGCGCTTCCCGGCAGATCAGAAGTACTGTCAGTAACAACCGCTATATCATTCACAATTATCCTCCAGGTCAGGTAATATATTAAAATAAGCCAGCATTTAAAAAACTGCCCGGTTTAATATATTTATTTATATAAATAATCAAACAACCACATTAAAAATATGCATCCAGAGCTTCTGGCAGTAAAACTGTATTACAATTATATAATAATATTATTATATATCCATTTATAATGAAGATTAATGCAGATACTTTAAAATTATTTTTCCAATTTCCCCTCATAGAGATTGCAGCATTTTTATTCTGGCAGCGGCTACCGCTGTATATCATGCCAATAAAAGCAGATTGCTTAAGCTAAAAGAGCTGAATGTCATCACTGCATATTAAAACCATTTTTACTTTATGGGGAAATAATATAAAATAATCATAATTTGTATAAATACTTTAAATAAAAAATTGCAGGTGAGATATTAATTTTATGGAACTGGAAAGTAAAAAATACTGGCTTCTTCTTTACGGGTTAATAATCGGAGTATCATTTGACATCCTTTTCTATGATAAGACTCTGGGTATCTCTTATTTGATTTTTACCATCCTGATTCTACTTATGTTTCCTCTATGTTTCCGGGATTCTTTAAAAAAATTAAATAATTTAATGTGGTTATTTGCAATCCCTGCATTACTGCTTGCTGCCACTTTCTTTGTTCACTCCAATCAGGTGCTAAAGATTTTAAATTATCTAATCGTTCCCGTCTTAATAATGATGTTCAGCACCCTGGTTTCAGAGGTAAATAAATCAGACTGGTCGGATATAAGATTTATCGGAGATATTGCTAAAAGAATTTTTGTGCCTTTTGGATTCATACATAAACCATTTCTGGCATTATCCAGGATAGATGTCCCCGGAAGCAAAGGAGGCAGGAGCAGAGTCTTTCCAAAAGTACTGCTGGGCATATTGATTTCAGTTCCGATACTGGCACTTATTATATGGCTTCTCTCATCTGCAGATATTGTATTTAAGGACCTTTTTTTAAATATCCCTACCTCTAAAATAATAAAGCATTTTCTGGTAATAATCATAGTTTCGGTTTACGCAACCTGTTTTTTCTGGGCCCTCGCGAAGGCTTTTGATGAAAGAGAGCAGCAGACTAAATACAGTAAAATAAAATGGAAACTGTTTTTTGACCCAGTAATTTTGGTTACCATACTGGTTTTAATAAATGTAATTTATGCCATATTCTCTGTTATTCAATTTGCATATCTTTTCGGCGGAAGTTCATTTGTCCTTCCTTCTTCCTACACTTATGCAGAATACGCAAGGAGAGGTTTTTTTGAACTGGTTGTTGTTTCAATCATTAATTTCGGGATTTTACTTTTCGGTATAACATTTGTAAAAAAAGATAATAAAAAAATATTCACTGCCATAAGAATCCTTCTTACCCTCCTTGTAATTTTTACCCTAATTCTGCTGGTGTCGGCATTTTACAGAATGCTTGTCTATGAGCAGGCCTACGGGTTTACATACCTCAGGATATTTGTCCAGACCTTTATGATAATGCTGTTTTTTATCTTTATTGCCAGTATTATCTATATCTGGCATTTGAATTTCCCTGTTATTAAATCTTATTTTATAATCGCGCTTGCTATCTATATAATAATGAACTTCGCAAATGTAGACGTCATAATAGCGGAAAATAATATTGACCGTTATTTTGATTCCGGGCAGATTGATATGCATTATTTAAAGGGCCTGTCCTACGACGCTATACCCGGGATGCAGAAACTTTTAACATCAGACAGTTATCCCTCAGAATCAGAGAAAAAACAGATATCCGAAGAAATACTGGAATATTTTAAGCAAAAAAAATCTGAACTTGAAAGCCAGAAAAGCTGGCAGAGTTTTAATATTTCAAAATACAGAGCTGAAAAAATAATAGATAAATATATTGATTAATTTTTTACCGATTTATGGTATATATTTATTTATAAAATGAATAAAATTCCCGGCATCAGGGACCGGAAAGGACGGCTATGAAAATAAAGTTTTTAATACCAATTTTAATTCTGGCATTAATTACCTCCTTCTGCCTTTTTTCCTGCAGTGGTACCAGAGATAATTTAATTGATGAAACCAGAAGACTGGGTGATACAATAAACGAACTAAGAGATGAAATCTCATCTCTTAAGGGCACCATTGAAGAGCTTGAAAATAAAATAGAAAGACTGGAAAACAGATTTGACAGTTCTGGCTCTACTAATGAAAAAAACCAGGGAACGGGAGACTCACAGCCGGATGAGCCAGAGGAGCCCAAGCCGGAACCTGAAGGACCTCCTCCGGAACCTCCACCTCCGCCGCCCAAAGATTAGATGGAAGAATTACAACCACAACTCCCATTTATTAAAATGGCTTAACTGGAAGGATAAAACCTGATAATTGGGCAGCCCGTTATGAAGGCAGGCTACTACTCTACCCCGTTTTTAATTATCTCCATAGTACTTTTTACTTCAACAATTTTACCCATTTCTTCATTTATTTCCCTGAATACTTTTTGACCATCTTTTTCATAATTACTATGGGCATCAGACACGAGTGTAGCTTTAAATCCATTTTCAACAGCTCCCTTGCAGGTGGCTCTTATACACTTATGTGAGACTAATCCGGTGATAACTACCCTATTTACGTTTAGTTTATCTAACTCATTTTTAAATTGTGAGTTTTTAAACGCATCCTGGTCTTCCTTTTCTACCTTTATATCGCTATCCCTGTAGTCAATGCCTTTATGCAATTCCCAGCCGGGAGAATATTTTATTAAAGACCTGTCATTGTTATGCTGTAAAAAAATAAGATAATTTCCGGTATCCCTGGTATATTTAATAAGTTTATTTATATTTGCCATAAAATGATTTTCATCATACAGGCCTGCTTCCCTGTTAAATAGTCCCTGCTGAACATCCATGACCAGCAATACAAATGATTCTTTCAAAACTGCTCCTTTTTTAAAATAGATAATAACATAGAATCATACCACATTTAACTGCCTGATTTTATTTAATTCGTCTTCTTTATATATTTTTTCTTCCTCTATATCATAATCATTCTGTAAACCCAGCCAGAATTGCCGAGTATTGCCAGAGAATCTGGCCAATATCTTTATTCTCTTTCAACAGTTATAGTAGCTTTGGTAACTATTGCCGCAATGGCGCCAATTGCAGCCCACACAGGCAAAAGTATTGCACCCACTACTCCAAGTGTTAAGGGAATCTGGATAAGAGTCTTACCTTCTTCACTTTTTATGGTAATCCTCCTTATATTTCCTTCTTTTACAAGTTCCTTTATCTTTGCCAGCAGTTCTTCACCTTTAACTGTAAATTCCTCTTTTTTTTCTTTTTCCATTTTTATCACCTTCCTTTAATTAAGCCCTTATATATTCTTTTTCCTCAATTTTAGATAATACTCCTTCTCCAGCGCAATCCCATCCAAGGGAATCCGTGAAGTAGCTTTGCACCACGGGCAGAGGCGACACTAAATCACGAAAGCCCACAGACACCAATTTCAGGGTATTTAGAATGCATACTATACCTTTTTAAACAACATCTGAATTTATAGAACCTGGATTAAAAAACCCTAATCTCATTACTCTCTCATCAATCTCTCCAGCTCCCTGACCTCGTCCTCCCTGCTCTCCACCTTCCCATCCAGCTTCATCTCAAATAGCTTCTCCAGTACGGCCCTGAACTTTTCTGATGGCCTGTACCCCATTTCCTTAAGAGTCTCCCCGCTTACATCAAGCTTTATATCACGGAGGTCAGTCAGGTACCTCTTAATGTTCCTGTAGTAACCCTCACCCCAGCTGCAGGCAATTACCTGAAGCTCTGGTGAGATTCTCTTTAGCGTTTTATAAAGCACAGAATTTTTCTTGACCTCGCTCTTTAATGCCCTTTTTATCCTGTCCCACTTACTGAATGAAGCGACCATAACATTCATATCCTTCTTTCTTACCTTCATCCAGGAGCACCATCTTCTAATCTCACCGGGTGTCTTTCCCTTAAGCAGCAGGATAAATACAAGCCTCCACTTCTTTATTTCCTCACCATCACCGCCATAAAAATCTTTAAGCTGCCCGTAGCAGCTTAAAACTTTTTTTACCTTCCCTATAAATGCGTTATCAACCTTTACCTTTATCCCTATTTTCTTTAAGGCACCAAGACCGGCCAGCCTCTGTATTGCCTCAGCAGGATTTGCCTCGCTGAATATGGTTACAAGCTCATCCCTTATTCTAACCCCGTTTAACTTTGATACTATATCCATATTTATAGTTGTCCTTGCAAGCTTTTCGGTCTGGCTGTCCATTTTAAACCCCAGCCGGTTCTCAAACCTTGCCGCCCTGAAAATCCTTGTGGGGTCCTCTATAAAGCTCATCTTGTGCAGTACCTTTATTTTTTTATTCTTTAAGTCTTCCCTGCCTCCGAAAAAATCAAGAATCTCGCCAAAATTTTTTTTATTTAAAGATAGAGCCATTGTATTTATGGTAAAGTCCCTTCTTGAAAGATCCTGCCTTATATTTCCCGCTTCAACCGTTGGAAGAGCTGCGGGACTCTTGTAATACTCAACCCTTGCCGATGCTATATCTATATGCTGCCCGTCTTCAAGCACAACAACAGAGGTCCCGAATTTTTTATGATATTCAAGCTTACAGCCGAATTTTTGCGAAAGCGCCCTGCCGAACTCTATCCCGTCACCTTCTACAACGATATCTATATCAAAATTGGGTATCTTAAGAAGCGAATCCCTTACAATTCCTCCCACAAGGTAGGTATTATATTTAAGGGTTTTGGCCACGCCTGAGATAGATTTTAAAATTTTTCGGACTTTCGCAGGGAAAAAGCTCCAGAGGTCCTCATAGATACGTCCATGCAAAAACCTTAAGATATCCTTCCTTGTGACTATTCCTACTATTTTTTTCTTATCAATAATTGGTATCCTCCCGATACCATTTTCTATCATAAGATTCTGGATCTCGCTTATGGTAGCTCTGGGGCTGGCCTTTACAACACCGTGGGACTTAAAACCCTTTACCGGGGCATGGGATAGGCCGTGCCCTATGGCCCTGTCTATATCTTTTCTGGTTATTATCCCTACAATATTATTATCACTGTCCACTATGGGTATCCCGGAGTGTCCATATTTTTTTAACATCCCGCTTACCTCAGCGATGCTGACATTCTCACCCACAACTTTAACCGGATATGACATTACATCCCCTGCAAGAACAGGCTCCTTTATATTTTTCCTGAGCGAGCTTACAATTTTCTTCTCTACTTCATCAAGGCCAATATCGGCTACAACTGCAGAAGCTGCCTGGGGATGCCCGCCTCCGCCGACAGATTTAAGGATTTCTGATACATCCACATCCCTGTTATCGCTTCTCCCCACCACATAGATTTTCTCCTTCATTTTTGTCCAGCATATGGCAACACTTACATCCTCAATCTGGGAGAGCTTCCTCGTAAGAACCGAGAGCCCTTCTACAAACTTTGTCATCACCGCACCTGAGAGAAGGATTTCAGTCTCGTGAACCTTAATTTTGCGGTAGTTCATTATAAGTTTTTCCAACAGGTTGTGCTGGTCCTCATTCAGCGAGAGATTTAAAAATTTTAAGACCACAAAAAGATTGGATTCATTCTTCATAAGGTATGCAGCCGCTTCAAGATCCCTGTGGGTTGTGCCTGGATATGTAAAAGAGCCGGTATCCTCATAGATCCCCAGGGTAAAAAGCGTTGCATCAAGCGGGGAAATGCTTATTTTTCTCTTTTTGATTTCATTTACAAGAATAGTTGTTGCGGCCCCTATCTCAGAAGAGTAGTCGTATGTTGCCTTTATATCTTCGGGTGATTTAGGATGGTGGTCATATACTATTATTTCAATATCTCTGTTATCAAGGGCAGCACCTGCAGGTCCCAGCCGCGAGGCAAATTTTGTATCTACTACAATAGCCCTTGTAACAAGAGAAAAATCAATTCCCTTCACGTCCCTTAGCGGGGGCAGCTCATCTTCATAGAGAGTTATAAATTTCCTTACATTCTGGTTTATGGCTGTGGGAAGTATTATATGCGCCTGAGGATAAAGCTTTTTTGCTGCTATCATAGCAGCAAAGGAATCAAAATCAGAACTAAGATGGGTTGTAATAATTTCCATGTAACTCCGGCATTAAAGCCTTATAAGCCTTTTTTGTAATGCTATAGCTATTAATAAAGGTGCCGTCAAAAAATAACAGGACCTTAAACTCTCTTATCCTCATCAATATACTTATCATAGCATACTATCTCTGTAAGGGGCTTTCTGCCTTTTAGCCTGCCTTCTGCAGCCGGGTACCCGAGCGGGGTTATAGCCACAACTCTTACATCTTCGGGAACTTCAAGAAGGTCTTTTACAAGTTTTTCCTTGAATGCCCCTATCCAGCAGGTGCCAAGACCCTTTTCTGTGGCAGCCAGGATTAAATGTTCCATGGCTATCCCTATGTCTATGGGGTAGCTATTCATGTATCCACCCATCATTCCATAGGCCTCATCTTCTATAGCACACGTTACAATCAGTACCGGAGCCTCCGTAAGAAAAGTCTGATTATTGCACGCTATGGCAAGATCATTTATTTTTTTTCTGTCTCTTACAACAATAAGCTTCCATGGCTGCAGGTTCTTGGCCGAAGGAGCTTTCCTGAAAGCTTCCAGCACGTAATTTAAATCTTCTTCGGTTACTTCCTGTGATTTGTAAGACCTTATGCTTCTTCTCTTTTCTATAAGATCCATAAGACTGCAGAACTGTTTCATTTTTCCATTACCCCCTTATTAATCAATAAAACCGGATCTTAAAGACTTACTTCTGTTACATTCGCAACTTAATACTACATTTTAATATTGGGACGCAAACTACTTTATATTAACACTGTAATTTTCTCAAGTAAAAAAATTTTACCACAGATGGTGTACATGTTTTTTAATATATTTCTGATAAACCTCTTCTGTGCATTCCATCTGCTCTTCACTCAGCGGCTCGAGACCCGAAGCTTTTATATTATCCTCTACCTGGGAAAGCCTGCTGGCGCCTGGAATAACGCAGCTTACGTAATCATTCATTAAAACCCAGCGCAGAGCATATTCTGCAAGCTTCTCTTCCGGAAAGTATTTCTTAAGCTCTTCCACTGCCCGGAGCCCCACTTCATAAGGAACACCTGAAAATGTTTCACCCTTATCAAAAGCCTGACCCTCGCGGTTAAAGGAGCGGTGGTCATCTTTAGAAAATTCAGTATCTTTTTTAAATTTTCCCGTAAGCATGCCGCTTGCCAGCGGAACCCTTACAATAATTCCCACGTTTCTCTCATGTGCGTGGCCGAAGAAACTTTCAGCAGGTTTAAATCTGAACATATTATATATTATCTGAACAGTTGCTACACCGGGATGCTCTATTGCCTTTAATGCTTCTTCCACTTTTTCAACGCTCACGCCGTAATTTAAAATTTTCCCTTTTTCTATAAGCCCGTCAAGAATTCCGTAAATTTCCGGATCATCGTAGACTTCTGTTGGCGGGCAGTGGAGCTGAAGAAGGTCTATCGCTTCAACATCAAGGTTCTTCAGGCTGTCCTCTACAAACCCGGTTATGTTCTTTTTGTTGTACCCTTCACTGGTGTGCGGGTCCAGCCTTCTTCCCGCTTTGGTTGCAACATAAATTTTCTCTTTTGTTTTCTTTAAAAATTTTCCTATTGCCTGCTCGCTCATGCCTTCGTTGTATACATCAGCAGTGTCAATAAAATTAATGCCGCCTTCAACTGCCTTTTCTAGAATCTCTTCTGCGGTATCAAAATTAAACTTCTCTCCCCATTTGCCGCCGAGCTGCCAGGTGCCGAGCGAAATTTCTGAGACCCTGAAACCTGTTTTTCCTAAAGTCCTGTATTTCATATCTCTTCTCACTCTCCCTCTATTTAGTCTTTTAAAAATATTTTGATTTTTTTATAATAATTTAAGGAAACCTGTTATATTCCGGGACATGTATATGAGTTACAAACTTATTGTAGCAATAAATTATGCCAATGCAAATTATTATAACAACTGGCTGGATATTTTTCCCGGTTTATACATATATGGCAGGAGCGGCAATATATATGGAACTCCTGCCCGCTTTATTGTAATATACTGATAACTAAAAAATGTTATAAGAGGGTGGTATTATGAGAATACTTAAATATCTTTTTTTATCTTTAATTATAATCATGCTGCTTATCTCCTGCCAGAAGCCAGCAGATATTACCGGGGAAGAAGAGAAAATCTCTCCACCGGAAGAAGAGAAAGTTACTGAAGAAGAAGTTACGGAGGAAGAGGTACCGGAAGAAATCCCCTCCCTTAAAGAAGCTTTTAAAGATGACTTTTACATGGGCACAGCAGTAGAAGCATACCAGCTTGAAGACCCCGGGCTTGCTGAACTTATAAAAAAGCATTATTCCAGCATCACGGCAGAAAATGCCATGAAGCCTGAAGAAATCCAGCCTCTTGAAGGAACGTTTGACTTCAGGGATGCTGATAAAATCGCAGATTTTGCACGTGAAAATGGAATTGTCCTGCGCGGGCACACTCTTATATGGCACAATCAGGTGCCGGACTGGTTTTTTACCGAAGACGGAGAGCAGGTTTCTAAAGAAACGCTGCGCGAGCGAATGAAAACTCACATTACCGAAGTTATGCAGCACTATGAAGGGCAGATTTATGCCTGGGATGTTGTAAATGAGCCGATTGATGCAGATGCTCCTGATGGTCTGCTAAGGAACAGCTGGTTTGAGATACTGGGGGAAGAATATATAGAACTTGCCTTCCGTTACGCAAGAGAAGCGGACCCCGGGGCAAAACTATTTTTAAATGATTTTGACACCACTAACACCAATAAATGTCAGGCAATCGTTGACCTTGTAAAAAGGCTCCAGGAAAAAGATGTGCCCATAGACGGTATAGGCATGCAGATGCATATCTCCCTTGAAAAACCAACACTTGAAGATTTTGAAAAAACACTGCAGAAATTCTCCGAACTGGGTCTTGAGATTCATATAACCGAAATGGATATTTCCGTATATAAAGACAGGACGGAGTCTTTTGAGTCTATCAGCAAGGAGATGCTAAATGAGCAGGGCCACCGTGTAAAGGATTTGTTTGATATTCTTGATAAATATAAGGATCATATAACCAGCATAACTTACTGGGGCATTACAGATGAGTATTCCTGGCTAAGGTATTATTTTGAGGACCGCAAAGACTGGCCACTTCCTTTTGACGAAGAGCTCAAAGAAAAACCCTTCTTCTGGGGAATGGTGGACCCGGAGAAACTGGCTCCCAGGATAAACAGTGCAAAAGCAATCCAGGGCGGTGCTGAAATTGACGGCATAGAGGACGATATCTGGCAGTCCGCTGAATATTTCCCCAATTTTGACGCTTCAGAAGACCCCGGCGTTGAGACAAAAGCACTCTGGAATGAAGAACTCCTCTACATTTTGCTTAAAGTACAGGATAAGAGCCATGGAGAGAATGGTGCCGTTAAAATTTTTTTAGATGAGAAAAACGAAAAGTCAGACTCCCTGGATGAAAATGACAGGGTAGTTGAATTTAACTTTGACTCAGAATGGAAAAATACCGGATATGCCGCCCTCAATGAAACCAGGGAGGGTTATATTTTTGAAGCACGGATTCCATTTGAGCATATAGAAGGAAGTGAACGGATAGAGATTGGCCTGGATATCCAGGTAACCGGCGGTGACGGGGCAACCGTAAAATGGAATGATAAGGACGACATTGCAGGCAACATCCCAAAATACTGGGGCACGGTTGATTTTGTAAAAGCTCCCAAAAGGACAGCGGCACATTACGGGACTCCTGAAATCGATGGCGTGATGGATGAAGAATATTACGTCTGCACTCCCCTGCCCGTTGAGACATTTATCCAGGGCATAGAGGATGAAAAAAACATTTTCCAGGGCGCAACTGCAACAGCATTTGTACTGTGGGATGAAGATGCACTCTATGTGTACATGGAAGTAAACGACCCCGTATTAAGCGAGGCAAGCGATACTGTCTACATGCAGGACAGCATTGAGGTTTTTGTGGATGAGAATAATAACAAGACAACTTTTTATCAGGAAGATGACGGTCAGTACAGGGTTAGCTATACAAACAGGCAGTCCTTTGGCTCAACCGGCAGCGTGGATGGTTTTGAAAGTGCAGCTCAAATTATCGAGGGAGGCTATGCGGTTGAGGTTAAAATCCCTTACCGGACCATTACCCCGCAGGAAGGCGATGTTATCGGCTTTGACCTTCAGGTAAATGATGACCAGGGAAGCGGAGCAAGGGACAGCATAACTAAATGGAATGACCCTACCAATAACTCGTGGCAGTCAACTGCAGGGCTCGGGATCCTTGTTCTAGAGAAGTAAGAGCTGCGTTCTGCTTTTATATAATTCCATAATTTTTGAAGTAATTTTTCCGGGGACTTTTCCCTCAAGGTTGAACCTGTCAACTTTTTTTACGGGCACTATCTCTGCAACAGAGCTTGATTTAAATATTTCATCTGCATCAATAAAATCCCGGTAGTGAATCCTTCTTTCCTTTATTTTTATCCCATTTTCCCCGCACAGGTCCATAACGACACCTCTGGTCACACCGGGGAGGATATTCTGGGTAACAGGCGGAGTATATACCGTATTTCTTTTTACATAAAAAATATTGCTTGAGGCGCCTTCCAGCACCACGTGGTCTGGTGTAAGAAATATTGCCTCTTTTGCACCGCTGCGGTGCGCCTCATCTTTTGCATAGAGATTTTCAAAATAATTTATAAGCTTGTGGCCATAGATAGGGCTGCCCACAGAGGGTCTTTTTATCACTGAAGAGATAATATTTATGCCTTCTGTGTAATCTTCCCGAGGATAGGGAGTAAGCTTTTCTGCAATTATTACAAGAGCAGGTTTGCAGCTGCTGCTAAAATAGAGATCTTTTCCGTGGACTCCTCTTGTTACAATTATTTTTATGTATGCTTCCTTTCCACCGAGATTATTTTTACTTAAAGTTTTTCTTACCGCATCCCATACATATTCCTCATCAAAAGGAACATTATATCTAAGAATTTTTAGCGAATGGAACAATCTCTTTATGTGCTCACTCAGCATGAATGCAAAACCCCTGTAGCTTCTCATAGTCTCATAGAGCCCATCGCCATACAGAAGCCCCCTGTCCTTAACCGGTAACCCGGCCCTGCTGCCAGAGGCAAATTTTCCGTTTATAAAAATATAATTACACATATTGAACTCCGGTTTAAATTTATATTTCTTTTATTAGTTTTTTTAAATTTTTTCCGGTAAAAAATTTCAATGTTTCTTCCAGGGCAATTCCCTTATCCAGTGTTTCCCTGTATTCCTCTTCGGGTACCGAATCCTCAACGATTCCCCCTCCTACATTATAATAAAATTTATTTTGCTTAATAACAAATGTTCTTATTACAATATTTAAATCAGTTGTGGAATCAATACCCACATAACCAATGGAACCCGTGTAGACGCCCCTTGCAGTAGGTTCCAGTCCATCAATAATTTCCATAGCCCTTATTTTAGGCGCTCCCGTTATAGAACCTCCCGGAAAAGCTGCTTTTATTATATCAGAAATATCCGTTCCTTTTTTTACCCTGCCCGTAACTGTGGACACGGAATGGTAAACCCTCGCGTATTTTTCAATCACAGCATGTTCAGGGACATTAACAGTGCCGTAGTAGCAGAATTTTCCGAGGTCATTTCTCTCAAGGTCGACAATCATATTAAGCTCTGCCCTGTCCTTTATACTATTCTTAAGCTCGGTCATATTTTTATAATCTTCTTTATCATCCCTTCCCCTGGGCCTGGTTCCCTTTATGGGTCTTGTTTCTATAATATCTCCTTTCAGCAATAGAAACCTCTCAGGCGAAGAGCTCCCCACGCAGAAGTCCGGAAATTTTAAGAAAGCCGAAAAAGGCGCGGCGTTTTTTCCCCTTAATATGTAATACAGATCCATCGGCTCCACAGGCAGAGCTGCCTCAAATCTCTGGCTGAAGTTTGCCTGGTAGATATCGCCGTTATGGATATGTTCTTTTGTTTTAATTACCTTTCCGATATAGCTTCTTTTTGTCATATTGGAGCGGAGTTTTATATCAGAAATGTTTCCTTTAAAGTATTTTTTAATTATCTTTTTTTTGATGCCGCCACCTGTATCATCCGGCTTTTTAACTGCAGATATGGCATCATCCAGGCTCTTACTTACCCTTTTTATCAAATCTTTATCACTTATATTTTCATCAATATAATCATTATCAAAGCAACCGGTCCCGGTAATATCTTTACTATCATCTTTGCTCTTATCTATGTCCTCATCAATGCTCTCTTTATTCTTATTATTCCCATATAATTTAAAATTTTTTATATAATACCACCTGCTGTCCTCATGCCCGTAGGCCAGCAGCTTTTCGTAATACAGAAGATAAAACAGGGGAAGGCCCATATCATCTACCGCACTGGATGGGAGCTTCTCGATATAGTTTTTTAAATCATATGAAAAATAGCCAATAAAGCCTCCCCTGAAATCGGGAAGTTTAAAATTAGAAAGATTTTTTTCGCCGGCTTTTACTTCCCTTCTTATTTTGCCGCCGCTTATATATACCGTATTTATATTCCCCATACCTGTCCCCGGGAAGCTGTAAATATTATCCTTTATATTTTCTTTTAAAAAAGATAGCGGATGCTGGTATGAGTGGCAGCAAATTCCTTTAGAATTATTTATAAGCTCATTTTTATATCCGATGCTCTTTATTATAAAAGCCGGCTCCCAAGCAATATATGAAAATTTTGAATATTTACTGCCGGGCAGGCTGCTGTCCAGAAAACTTAAGTAAGTGGAATCTTTTAACATATAGGCAATATCCTGAGGTTCTATTTCCAGCTGAGTATCTGTAATTGTGGAAAGAATTTTCATAAATTTATGAAATTTTTAAGTATTTGCAGTCCCGCCGGAGTCAGGAATGATTCGGGGTGAAACTGTATTCCCTCCAGTTTGTTTTCTTTGTGTCTTATCCCCATTACAATGCCGTCTTCTGTGCGGGCAGTTACATCAAATGAAGAAGGGATTGTGTCTTTTTTTAAAATAAGGGAATGGTATCTTGCTGCTTCAAAAGGATTTTCTACGCCTTCATAAATGCTCTTTCCATCATGATAAATCCGGGATGTTTTCCCGTGAATTACCAGCCCTGAATTTATTACTTCCGCCCCAAATACTTCTCCGATGCACTGGTGACCCAGGCATACTCCCAGTATGGGTACCTCTTTATAAAAATGTTTTATTATCTCCTTAGATATACCGGCATCTTCCGGTCTTCCGGGACCTGGAGAGATTACTATTTTTGAGGGGGACATTTTTTTAATTTCACCCACAGTTATTTTATCGTTTCTTCTAACCTTTATATCCTCGCCTAAAATTCCCAGATACTGCACCAGATTGAAAGTAAATGAATCATAATTATCTATCATAAGTATATCTACTTTTTTCGTTTTTACGGCTTTTCCCATTTTTTAGTTCCGCCTTTTCTTCTCCATCCTGTTTTTATGAAGATTAAATTATATGTTTATATATTTACAAAACTAAATTTATCTAAAAAATTAGCTCCTGTTCTCTGTAACTGAAATTATATTAGAAGCAGGGCAAAATCTCAAAAGGAATGTTATATTATTTTCTGCAATAGCCATTATCTTTTCAGCCACTGCATTTCTTCCTGGATTATACATACTTTCCAGAACATAAATAATTTCAGCAATTACCAGGTCACATATAAATAGTTCATGCTTTCCTTTAGATACCTGACTGAGGAACTTTTTTGATTCCTGTGCCTGTCCGGCTGGCTAGCTGGTAAAAAATCTTCCAGCCCTGCTGACTGTGCCGGCGCCATTTAAATAAACCACTGCTTTTATTCTTCATTATCTGAATATTCAAGAATATCCCCTGGCTGACATTCCAGATGCTTGCATATGGCATTTAATGTCGAAAAACGGATTGCCCTTACTTTACTGGTCTTGAGGTTTGATAAATTTACTATTGATATGCCGACTTTTTCAGCCAGTTCGCCTAATTGCATTTTTCTATCTGCAAGAACTCTATCGAGTCTGATTATTATTGCCATAATAAATCCCCCTTTAAAGTGTGGCATCATATTCATCCTGCAGATAGCTCCCGTACCTGAATACTCCTGCAAGTATTAGAACAAGAAACCCGGTCAGCAGCATAGCTCCGTCAACTGTAAAGACTACATCAACATTTTTTATCTCCAGTGTATCAATTATTGCCATTGCTGTTATCCCTTCTGCTATTTTTAAAATAACTGAACCGGCCATAAGGATAATTCCGATTATTAGAAGCCTTCTTGAGTTATTTTTTTCAAAAGGATGATCGTCTGCAACAGTTTTTAGAATCGATCTTAAGTTATGCACAATTAAAAGAAACATTAAAGATATAACCGTTACCGTAGGAAGTATGGCCTGTAAAAAGGGCTTGAAATTAATACTACTGTATAGGTTCGGATCAATATTGTATTTCATTACTCCACCTATCATAGAAATAGACCAGCCCTTCTGTATCCCGGACACTATAAATATTTCTTCAGGAACAAATAATATTACTATAAAAATTAAAAAACTAACTGTCCCTAAAACTATTGCAGCCCAGAAAAACACATCAAAAATTATTTTGATTATCCCGGAAAGCCTTTTCAGCTTTGTTTTTTTAATATTCATAGATAGACCACCTTTCATTAAAACTTATTAAAATATACGTTTATTGTAATATATAATTTAATTTTTGTAAATAATTTTTTATTGACAAACATTAAATTTTTATTATTTATGATTATATCCGGTATTCCCTGCCAGCTTTTTATCTATAAGGAGTAAATTAGTACAGTTGACCAATAGTAAGATTTAAAGAAAATATTGACTCATAAGGTTTCAGAGTAGATAATTGATTGAAACTTATGGAAAGTTAAAGGCAGAGCTTTTCCTTATGATAAAGGTAGAAAATTTAACAAAAAATTTCGGTGATATTACCGCAGTTGAAAATATATCATTTGATATAGGCGAGAGCGAGATCTTCGGGTTCCTGGGACCAAACGGTGCCGGAAAAACCACCACTATAAGGATGCTTGCCACACTTATTTCCCCGACTTCGGGAGATATAAGCGTAGACGGCAGAGACACTAAGAGTAACGGCGAACATATACGGTCAATAATCGGAATCCTTACCGAATCCCCTGGATTGTATGAAAAAATTTCTGCCTATGAAAATCTTGATTATTATTCCAGCTTTTACGGTATTCCGGCTGCCAGAAGAAGAGAAAATATTGATAAGTATCTTAAGATGTTTGGCCTCTGGGACAGAAAAGACGACCCGGCCGGCACTTATTCAAAAGGCATGAAGCAGAAACTTGCCCTCTCCCGCGCTCTCATACACGAACCAAAAATACTTTTCTTAGATGAGCCCACCGCTGGCCTTGACCCGGAAAGTGCCCACATGGTAAGAAATTTCATTGAAAGCTTAAAAGAAGAAAAAACAACAGTTTTTTTATGCACTCATAACCTGGGGGAAGCATCAAATCTTTCCGACAGGGTCTGTATAATAAGGAGGAAAATTATAAGGATTGCAACTCTCTCTGAACTACAGAACAGCGATAAAAATAAAAGAGTTGAAATAGTATTTAAGGATGATGCGGCAAAATATATTAATCTTATAAAAGAAATTAATGAAATAAAAGACATCACCGCTGATAATAACAGGATGGTTGCATTGATAGAGAAACCTGAAATCTCCAATCCCCTGATTATAAAGAAACTGGTAGATAACGGGGCTGAAATTATATATTTTAACGAAATAAAAGCAACCCTTGAGGAAATTTATCTGGATTTGATAAAGGGTGAAGAGGCAAAATGAAAAAAGCGCTCATTATTTTTAAAAAAGAAATAAAAGAAATTATAAAGAATAAAAGTATATGGATACCTGTTCTTATAATGACTGTCATATTTTCAATTGTAATGCCGCTGGCATTTATTATTGGAAGTGAATCTATACTTGAAGACGAGGATACTGTAAATTTTATAAATAAAGCATTCGGTACAGTTGAGGACCCGTTAAGGATGCTTATTGGATTTATTCTGAAACAATTGCTTGTCTTACTGCTTATGATACCTGCAATGGTTTCCAGCCTTATCGCAACATCTTCTATTATTATGGAAAAAGAAAACAATACCCTGGAGCCGCTTCTTGCCACTCCGATAAAAACATCCGAGCTGCTGTTTGGAAAATCCCTTACGGCGCTTGTGCCGGCATTTATTGTTTCCACTACCAGTTTTATTATATTAACTTTAGTTGTAGATATTACGGCCTTTGTTAAACTCGGTTATGCTCCCCTTCCCACTGTGGAATGGGTCATAGTGGCATTTATTTTAAGCCCCATACTCTCATTTATAATTACTATGGCCAGTGTAATTGTTTCTTCAAAGTCCACAGATATAAAATCTGCCCAGGGAATAGGTGCAATGGTAATACTTCCCATCTACCTTGTTATAGGATTGCAGCTTGGAGGAATTTTTCTGCTCAATATTACTTACCTGCTTACAGGATGTCTTGTGCTTCTGGCGGTCTGCCCGCTGGTCCTTCGGCTGGCAGTTAAGATTTTTGACAGGGAAAACATACTCACGCGTTGGAAGATGAAGGCTTAGATATATATTAATGCCCATCTGCGCCTTACTGAACCGGAAACCTGCCTTAAAAGCAGAAGTTAAGATTTAACTGCAAAATTATAAAAATTTAATTATAAAAGACCTATTACTTCTCTGCCCGGCTGTGGTGTCGGTCCTTCCTTTGAGCACACCCATGAGCCGAGCCTGTTGGCAGTATCGCTCATCTCTTTAAGGTTTGCTCCGTTAAGATAGCCGACTGCAACCGCTGCAGTAAAGGCATCACCGGCTCCAACTGTATCAGCTACATCAACCCGGTATCCAGGGTGTCTATAATAATTTTTCTTATCAATAAGAAGGCTGCCCTGACTGCCCTTTGTAATGCAGGCAAGCTTTATATTGTATGCTTCCATAAGCTCTCTGCAAAAGACAATATCGCTTTTGTCATAAGACGCACCTGATATCTTCCTTATTAAGCCAAGTTCACCTTCACTTAATTTTAATATTGTGGAAAGCTTCAGCGAACGCTCGATTGCTTCAAGTGAATAGAAATTCTGCCTCAGGTTTATATCAAGTACTTTAACAGTGCTCTTCCCGGATAAATCTAAAAAATCAATAATAGTTTCACGGGACCGTTGGGACCTCTGCGCCAGGGTACCAAAACATACTGCATCCACCTGTGCAGCAAGCTCTTTCCATTTTTGGCTTAACTCCAGGAAATCCCATGCGACAGACTCTGTTATAATATAATCGGGCTGACCATCTGTATCTACCTTTACCTCAACTGTTCCGGTTGGATGTACCGGATCAATCTGTATAAAATCACTGGAAAGATTGAGTTTTTCAAGCGATGCAAGAATTTCTTTCCCCATGGAGTCGTTACCCACCCTGCTGGCAATAAATCCTTCCTGCCCCAGATTTTTTACAAAATATGCAAAGTTGGCAGGAGCCCCTCCAAGTTTTTTACCATCCGGAAAGACATCCCACAGAATTTCTCCAAGACCCGTTATCTTATATGGCATTTTTACCCTCTTTTAAGCCACTGGTTTTATATTTCACTTATAGACCAGTCTCCCCTCTATATTTCTGGAAATATTCTGGTTATCTCTTAAAAATTCCTCCAGGACCTCCTGTGCTGAAGTGGTTATTATTTTATGCTGGCCAGATTCCAGCAACTCTTCGCCGGTAACATTTAAATAGTCGGTAGAATTATTGAAGTGGTATCCCTGCAGGCAGATAGTATAGATTTTTTCATCAGCTACGGGTTCGCTTTTTATACTCAATGATATAAGCTGTCCTCTGGAATCACTGTAAACTGCCTCTATACCGCTGTTTACCTGATAACACTCCCCCTCGCTGTTTCTATTTTCTTTTCTCATAATATGTGAGAATATTTTTTTAATAGTGGAGCCCTTTACAGTGCACCTGTTTAAAAAATCGTCATAAGGGAAACAGGTTCTGAAATCTTTTAAAGTCACAAGAGGACCTATTTCTTTTACTCTTATAGAACCGCTTCCAAGAAGCACAATATCTGCCCGGGAGGTTTCCGCGAAAGCATCTGCAATTAAATTTCCCAGAGTGGTTTCTACTTCCCGTGCAGGATGGGTCAATTTTTTTGAAAGCTTGCAGATTATTGTATTGTATTTTCTGTCAATTACATCCTTAAAAGAGTCTATGTAATCCTGAAGGCTTTTATCCGGCTCGGCCAGGCTGCTGTCTATTGGAATAAGTTTCCATTTGTAATCAACTATACTGTTGGTATCATCATCCACCACTATATCAAATCTTCCAATCTGGTCAGAGCCCACTCCTGCCTGGGCTATAAGTATGCCGTTGACTTTTGCCGGCTGTTCCAGGATGGTATGCGAATGGCCGCCGATAATCATATCCACGCCCCACTCCGGTTTCAGCAGGCCTGCCAGTTCTATATCTGATTCAAACCCGATATGGGTAAGCAGAATGGTCAGGTCAATATCATCATTTTTATAAGCATTTGTTATCCTGCCCACTTCCCTGCTGGCTTCTTCAAGAGAAATAAAGCTGCCGATTAGTCTATCCTGCTTTATGGAATCCAGGACCTTTTCCGTAATGATTCCGGTAAAAAGTATATCAAACCCTGCTTTATTAATGATTATATAAGGCAGCATCAGTCTTTTGTTGTATTTCTTTAGATACAGGTTTGCATTCACCAGCGGGAAATTAGCAATCTTTTCCAGGAACAGTAGATGGGGCAAACCATAGTCAAGCTCATGGTTTCCCAGTGAAACCACATCCGGGGCAAGGAAGTTCATAATTTCAATGGTGGAAATCCCTTTATATTCCTGGTCAATAAGTGAGCCCTGCACCATATCTCCAGAGATAATATAAAGAACATTTTCTTCTTCTTCCCTGACCCTGTTGATATAGCCCGACAGCAGAGCCAGTCCTCCAATTAAATTCCCCTTTCCCTCTTTTACCTCTGCAAGAAAATCCCCGTGTATGTCATTGGAATGAAGTATGGTAAATTTTTTTGTTTTCATGGCTCTCACCCGTTGATAATTAAATTAGTTAGATTATAACCAAAAAGGGAATTAATGATAGATTAAATTTTATAGATTCTTATTTATTTTCTTAATTTTAAGCTTTTAAAAATTGAATAGGCCGTATATCCGCCAAAGCCACAATTTATTATGAGCCATGGCAGACAAAAATAAGCCACTCCGAGAAAAGAGCCGGGCTCCACCGGCTTTACCGACACCGGCACTTTATAGAAGAATAAAAGAGGCAGCAGGGTAAATAAAAAGCTTGCGCAACCCAGAATAAAACCCATTATTACGGAACGTATTTTTAAGCTCAGGCGATGGGGTAAAAATCTGTAAGCAATATCTACGGATAAGCCTATGGCAAGCCCTGCAATACACCAGCCTGCAGCTCCCCAGGGACCTACCAGTGTAGATTCCATAATCCACTCATAATAATATTCTACAAAAAAACCTATTACTGCATAAGGCAGATAGAGTAAAACTCCTGTCCCGAATCTTTTTATTATAAGAATGGGAAATATTATTATTATGGAAATGAAATATCCAATCATATAGATAAAAAACATTCCGGTGCCATAGATTTCACCCATCTTTCCAAAGCCAGCTGTTGCACTTCCGGCAAAGAAATCAAAAAAATAAGTTCCCAGAGCGTAAACACCCATAAGTAAAAATGAAAAGATTAAGATTGTGTGCCAGCTCTTTAACTTCCAGGAAAATTGTTTTTCATTTTCTCTATTCATGTTTTAATCTAATTTAACAATACCATTGCTGCTATCGGATTCGGTTAGAAATTAACCTGCCCGGTCATTCTTATTATAATTCTTATTATCCCTGCAGTCATCTATATTTTCCCCGCATCTGCCGGCATAGGGGCATCCCATGCAGGAATTTTTCTTCTTTGATTCTCTTATGAAAAAAAATATCAGATAGGCCAGTGCTGCCGCCCCGGTAACTGCTATTATAATTATTTCCCACATATTCTATCACCAGCTCCTGTTTAATTCTGATCATCTGTACTTAACATTATTTTATTTTTATAATGCCACGCTATTTTGCTATTAACGGCGCCCGTATATCAATATCAAATAAAAAGCTTTCCTATCTGAAAAACCAGAAAAGATACCGTCCAGGCGAGAAGCAGAGTATATCCCATCTGGAACAACATTTCTTTTGTTCCTGCTTCTTTTCTAAATACAGCCATAGCAGCCAGACATGGGAAATACAGCAGGGTAAATAACATAAAGTTATACCCTACAAGCGGAGTATAATTTTTACTCAGAGCTGTTTTTAAAGGAGCAGACTCCTCGTCTCCTTCTTCTATGCTGTACAGCGTACCCATTGTTGAAATAATTACTTCCTTTGCGGCAATTCCCGAAACAGTTGCCACTACCATTTTCCAGTCAAAACCAAGCGGCCTGAAAACCGGTTCAAGAAAATGCCCGATTCTTCCCGCAGCCGAATAGCCAATACTTTCTCCGGCAATTTTTGCCTCTACTTCAGATATATTATTATTATACTCATCAACTGTTATTTCGTTAGACTGATACAGCGATTCAATTTCTCCAATTTCAGCTTCATAATCCTGCGAATAGTTATCTCCTATCATCGGAAAGGTAAAGAGTATCCACATAAGTACAGAAATGGCAAGGATTACGGTTCCGGCTTTTTTAATGTACTCCCATACTCTTTCCCATGTATGAATCAGCACTCCCTTAATTGTCGGTATTCGGTATGCAGGCAATTCCATAACAAACGGTTCCGACTCTCCTCTGAATCTTGTTGCACGCAGCACTTTAGCCATAACAATGGCCGCCAGTACACCTATTAAGTAAATCGAGAATATAACATTTCCCGCTATTGCAGGGAAAAATGCCCCGGCAAACAGTATGTACACCGGAAGGCGCGCCCCGCAGCTCATAAAAGTATTTATATGCATGGTAACCAGGCGGTCCTGCTTATTCTCAAGGATTCTCGAACCCATATAGGCAGGAACGGTACAGCCAAAACCAATAACCAGAGGTATGAATGATTTTCCATGAAGGCCTATTTTGTGCATTATCCTGTCCATTACAAATGCAGCTCTTGCCATATAACCGGAGTCTTCAAGGACAGCTATGGCAAAAAACAGCAGTATTATATTCGGAGTAAAGGTTATTACTCCGCCTACGCCCCCTATAATTCCATCTACCAGAAGTGACCTTATCAGGTCCTGCTGAATAACATTTGAAATTAAGCCGCTTAATTTATCAAAACCTGTTTCCAGCCATCCAACCGGATATTTTCCCAGGCTGAAAACCATCTGAAACATGAGCCACATTATGAATAAAAATATCGGTATTCCAAATATCCTGTTTGTAAGTATCCTGTCGATCCTCTCGGTTTTATCTAATTTTTCCGGTTCTATCTCCTTATATGACTCAAGAAGCGCTCCTTTTATAAATCCGTATCTTGCATCGGCTATTATTACTTCAGGAGTGTCCCTTACTATACTTTTTATATGATTTATTGAGTTATCAACTGTTTTTTTAACTTCCTGGTACTTCTGCTCTGCTTCTTTTTTTATTAAATTGATTATCTCTTCATCCTGTTCAAGAAGCTTCACCGCAATCCATCTAAGGCTGAAATTGAAAGTCGGTATTTCTTCTCTTTCCAGAATGGATATGATATTAAAAATCTCGTTTTCTATTTCTTCGCCGTATTTAACCTCTGCTTTCTTTTCTTTCACACTATTTACCAGATCAATTACAGCTTCCAGAATCTTTTCTTTTCCTATTCCTTTGGAACCTACAGTTTCTACAATAGGCAGCCCCAGGAGCCTGGAAAGCATTTCAATGTCGATTTCCTTACCGATTTTTTTGGCTATGTCGGACATATTAAATGCCAGAATAAGAGGTGCATCCAGTTCTATTAGCTGGACAGCAAGATAGAGATTGCGCTCAAGGTTCGATGAGTCAACGATATCAACAACTACATCAGGTTTCTCATTGACGATAAAATTTCTGGTTACAATTTCTTCCTGGGAATAAGCAGTAAGACTGTATGTTCCGGGAAGATCGACCACATTTATGCGGTATCCTTTATATTCAACTACACCCGTCTTTTTTTCTACGGTAACCCCCGGGTAGTTACCCACATGCTGCCTCATACCGGTTAAACTATTGAAGATTGTTGTTTTACCGGAATTGGGATTGCCAGAAAGAGCGATGGTTATTTCTTTTTTACTCACTGCGCCTCCTCGACCTGAATTCTTTCTGCCATTCCTCTTCCAATCGCAAACTTGGTACCCTTAATAACAACGCATCTCGGCCCGCCTCTTGATGCGCCTGAGACATAGAATACTTCACCGGGAACGAACCCCATAGCGCACATCCTTGAGTTGAGTCTGTAGCCTCCGTCAATCCTTATCACTCTATATTGTTTACCGGGAACAGCATCTGCCATACTAAAGTAATTTTTACCGGATGCAGGTACCCTTGCAGTCCCTGCAAATCTTCCAGGTCCCGCTGCTCTTCTTCTAAAGCCCCATCTTCTCATTTTAACCAGCCTTGCATTTTAATTTTCTTTAATAAATTTATATGTATTATCAATTTTACCCTTACCCTTATTATCCTCTAAAATTTTTCCATTTAAATTCCGGCTAAATAATTTATACAGCTATTTCTTATCGTTACAGCTCTCCGGATGACTTCCATACTTTGCATAATAATTAAAATTTTTAAGCCACTGCGGATATCCTTCCGGACAGGTATCCACAAACCTGCTGAATTTTACCATCTTTGTCATTGCTTCCCTGCTTATATAATGCTCCATGTTACAGGCGTCCTTTTTTGACACAGATTTGCTGACCCCCAGAATTTCATTAAGAAACTTATAAATTTGTTCATGTTTACCATATACTTCTCGTGCAAGTTTCTGGCCATCTTCAGTTAATTCCAGATACCCATATTTTTCATGAACTACAAGTCCTTTTTTGGAAAGCTTTGCTACTGCATCAACAACAGACGGTGTTTTTACATCAAGAAATTCTGCAACATCCTTAACTCTCACAACCCTGCTGTTAAGCCCTATTACATACATTGCCTCTAAATAATCTTCCAGACTCTGTGATAATCTTTTCACGCACTCACCATTTATTGACTCATCTAATAATGTTAGTCATGGCTAACTATAAAATAAAAAAAAGCTTTTGTCAAATATTTAAAGGAATTTTTTTTAACATAGCAGTCTGAGTTATGCCGCCCGGAAAATGCCTTTTATTATGCAACCACCATATTTCTGCCTCCAGCTTTTGCTCTGTACAGTGCATCATCGGCGTGTTTTAGAAGGTCTTCGTTTTTAGTTGCATCAAATGGAAAATTGGCAACTCCCACGCTTATTGTGAGGACGCTGCGGGGTTTTATAATTTCTTCCCCTTCAAACTTACTTTTAACCACGACTTCGCGTAACCTTTCAGCAAAAATTCTGGCGTTTTCCTTATTGGTCTCGCTGCAGATAACAGAAAATTCTTCCCCGCCATAACGGTATACCCTATCGGTATTTCTTTTGTTCTCCAGAAAAATTTTTCCTATTTTCCTTAAAACCATATCTCCCATCTGGTGGCCGTGGACATCATTATATTTTTTAAAAAAGTCAATGTCTATCATCAAAAGCGACATGCTCCTGGCATACCTTATGGCTTCATTTAATGTGTCCCTTAAGTCTATGTCAAACTTTCTCCTGTTAAAAACACCTGTCAGCTCATCCACCAGCGTTAATTTTTTTATTTTTTCATAATTCAGCGCTCTCTCTATGGCAACTGAAATTTCATGAGCCAGTATGTTTAAAAAATATTCATGTCTATCTGAAAAGGCGTTTGTCTTTTTTGAATCAATATAGATAATTCCTTTTACTTCATCCTTAACTATAATGGGTATGCATATCATGGAAGTTGTTTTTTCTCCTTTAGGAATGCTGTACTTAAAATATGAGCTCTCTATGTTGCCGATGAAAAGCTTGTTTTTTGTGGATAATATATACTTTACAAGCGGCATTTCTTTGTGAAACTCTACCTGCCTGATGCTATTCCCAAATCCGATTTCACTTTGAAGTTTGACCCTGTCGCCATCTATAAGGATTATGGCGCATCCGTTACAATTAATCACTTTAAAGACCCTGTCAACAATTAAGTCGCATACCTTTTTTAATTCCAGCTCTGAACCAATAGAGCTTGCTATTCCGTAGATGGCCTTTAGTATTTTCAGGTCAATGCTGTCTTTATTATCCATTACTCATTTAAAAAATAAATATTGCAGTCCGTTATTTCAAAATATTAATTTAAACAGATGTTTTCACCCAGAATCTTCTATTTATTATAAATCTTTAAAATTATTTATTCTACTTTTTTAATGCTTATACCGGAAAGACATGGTCAGACGGAAAATTTATTAGGGAGAATCTAAACCAATTCCAGGATGTTGCCATACTGCAGCCGATACCGTCAAGTCTTTTGTGTAAATTCTTTTACTGGCTTATCCTTCCATACTTTATTTAAATGGGACATGACCCCATAGATAATTCTTGAGCAACTTTTATCATTCTCAAAACAACTAATAGGCCTTGTTCTTCTTCTAACCTCCCTAAAGGATCTTTCTATTGCATTGGTGGTTCTTATCTTTTTCCAGGCAGGCCTGGGGTAATCAAAAAAGGTAAGCATGCTTTCAATATCTTTAGAAAGACATTCTACCGCCTTCGGGTAAATATTCTTGTAGCCGGCTACCCAGTTTCTGTATATGGCAGTAGCGGATTTCTTATTTTCTGCAAGGTAGATCTTTTTTGCTTCAAAAAGACAGGTAGGATGTGCTTTCTTTGGTAGTTTTGATGCAATATTTCTGAGCTTGTGCACCCAGCATCTCTGGATAGGGGTAAATGGATATACAGTATTAACTGCCAGCATTAAAGCCCTGTTTCCGTCAATGGTTACAAGGCTGAGATTCTTTCCTTTTAATCCTCTTCTGTATAGATTATCCACAAACATATACCAGCTTTCTTCTGATTCATTTTTAGCAATTCTAAAGGATATCAGTTCCTTCACACCTTCCTTTGTAACCCCGTAGGCCACAAGTACTGTCTTTTTATTGTTGTTTTCAAGGGATTTTACCCTTAAGTTTATACCGTCAAAGAAAAGGTAGCTGTATCTATCCTCCAGCGGGCAGGTGTGAAAGGCTCTTACAAGGCCGTCTAAGCTTTTGGCAATATTTGATACAGTCTGAGCGCTTACCTTTTGTCCTATTACATCTTCTAAGACTTCTCCTATTCTTCTGGTGGATATTCCTGCCAGAAAGCAGTCCTTTATCAGATTAGTAAGGCTTACCTCTTTTCTTTTGTATTTTTTTATTATTTTGCTTTCAAGTTTTACCAGCCTGTTTCTTGGTACTTTAATATCTTCTATTGTGCCCAGGGTGGTCTCTAAGTTTCTGTAGTAGTAGCCATTACGGTAATCAATCCTTGCTTTGTATCTTGCATGGCGGGGAGCTTTAAGGGCAATTTCCTGCT
Source organism: uncultured Actinomycetota bacterium (assembly GCA_964616545.1). Classification (GTDB taxonomy): domain Bacteria; phylum Actinomycetota; class Humimicrobiia; order Humimicrobiales; family Humimicrobiaceae; genus JAQVEM01. The sequence goes on from CAZTUA010000027.1 coordinate 119,558, forward strand.
CTTCGGCAAGGCATCCTTCTATTAGTTTTTTTAAATATATTTTAGTTTCCAGTTTTAGGTCCCCCCAGATTTCTTCTTCTGTAATCTTTACTTCTCTCCATAATTGAGCTAATCTTAGGCTTGAGAGATCTCTCATGGCGTATTCCTTTCTTTTAGTTTTTTACAAAATTATTATTTGAAAGGATACGCCTCTTATTTATTTTTTTAAATTATTTTTACACATAAAATTTTACGTTATCTAAATAATTATCCAGGCTGCCGGTTACTGAAAATCTTTTCTATAAAAACATTCAATTAATAGATATTAGATGAGGTATTTTAGGACGGTGCTATTAAATACCTGTAAAAGATTACAGGCCGAAGGTGCTTTTTACATCTGCAAGCAGGCTATTCTGTATGCTCTCCATATTGACTCTGTCCTTTTCTTTCATATGGTCATAATTATATATATGAAGGATACCGTGTATTATAAGCATTATTATCTCCAGAGTAAGATTCCAGTCTTTGCCCTCAGCGGAAACATTGGACTTTGCAACTTCCGGACATATAAATATTTCACCTATTGTTATAGTGCAGGGACCTTCTCCGGGAGTCAGACTCTCTTTATCTGAAATATATGAAAAAGAAAGAACATCAGTTTTGCTGTCCACATTTCTGTATTTTTTATTCAGTTTCCTTATTTCTCCGCTGTCTGAAAAAATGACGTTCAGCTGGCTCGTGGGATCTTTATCAAATTTGCCTGAGACATATTCAGAGACTTTTTTTATTAAATCCAGGTTAAGCTCTACCCTGCTCTGGATATTAATTAATTCTATTTTCACCTGGTCTCATCTCTTCTCTCAAATTCCTCTTTTGTTTTAATTTCTGATTCATCATATGAAATACGCGAGTGGTATATTGATATCAGCCCGTCAATAATTGTTTTTCTTACCGTATCAATTTCTTTTAAGGTTATGCTGGTTTCGCTTAACTGACCATCCTTTAGCCTATCGTCAAAAATATCATTTACCATCTGCTCGATTTTCCTGGGCGTTACTTTTTCAATTGACCTGACTGCTGCTTCTGTTGAATCAGCCAGCATAAGTATTGCAGCTTCTTTGCTCTGGGGTTTTTTCGCAGGATAACGGAAATGCTCTTTAAGGCCGTTTGAAACACCGTTGCCGTTAGCAGCCATTTCCTTGTCCTTCTGTTTTTTATAAAAATACGTGATTATTGAATTTCCATGATGCTGGGAAATAATATTTAAAACTTTCCTTGGAATCTTGTTCTTTCTTGCCAGCTCAAGCCCATCCTTTATATGATTGGATATAATATGCCTGCTCATTGATGGATTTAAACGGTCATGAATATTTTCAATATTGGATTGATTTTCGTAAAAATACTCAGGCCTTTTCATCTTTCCGAGGTCATGATATAGAGCAGCTACTTTTACAAGTAATGAATCGGCATCTATTGCTTTTGCCGCATTCTCTGCAAGGTGGCCGACAAGTATACTGTGATTATAAGTACCCGGTGCCGACATTAAAAGTTTTTTAAGCAGGGGCTGGTCGGTATTAGAAAGTTCCAGAAGGCCCATTGCTGTTACAACATTAAAAGTAGACTCGATAAATGGCAGGAATCCTATTGCGATAACCGCACAGATAATACCGTTAATTAACCCCAGTACTGTATAGAGAACAATTGTCTCAAGCTGGCCGCCAATCAGGTTAATTGTTAAAAACAGAAAAGCAAGGATAAGCGAGCTGAAAAATCCTGCTCTCATTACGGCCGAACGCTGGGAGACTTTTGAGACCATATAAGTGGAAAAAATTCCACCCAGTATGTATGCTATGGTCAGACTGAAATCAAAATCAGTCGCAATGCCTGCAAATATCCCCAGGCAAATCGTCAGCATCATTGCCATCCGTGGATTAAACAGTATGGTGCTGATGAGCGATGCCGCAATAACAGGGAATAAATAATTCCAGAAATTCAAATGTATTGATGATAAAATTGTAAGGGCTTTTATCAATGCTGTAAATATCACTACAAGAAGTGAGTTGATAACCAGTTTTTTCGTATTATTGAATATATTTAAATTAAATTTAAAAATATAAAATCCAAACAGGAACAGAACTGTTGAAGATATGAAAAAGATATACAGGAGCCTTTTCCAGTTAAATCCCGTCTGGAGCAAGCCCAGCTGGGTTAATACAAGGATATCAGCTTCATTGACTATTTCCCCTTCAAAAACAATTGTCTGACCCTCAAGTACTGACACTCTGTGAGGAGAAGTATTTAGCCTGGCTTCCATTCTTGCTTTTTCTGTAGCAACCGGGTCAAAAACTGCTGTAGCTTTGATATTATTTTCCAGAACACTGGTTATTACGGGGATATGCTCGTCTTTTATATCATCATCTTCCCTGGCAAGATTGATGGCCCTATTCTTGGCAATGTCAAGCTCGGTAGGCTTTATCTCTTCCTTCATTACCTCTCTTGCAATATCCTGGCTTCTGGACATAAGCAGGTTGAGTTCACCTGCTGAAAGACTGAGGGCAAGAGAAATGACCGAATTTGTGTACTGGCCGCCCAGAAGATTATTCATATAATCAATCTTTTCTTCAAAGGTTTTGTCCTCTTTTTTCTGGACTATCCCGGTTAAAAGATAGAAATACCTTACCTGGTAAAGTGCTCCCTCTTCACCGCTTAATACATCTATATCGTAGACATATATGTCTTCTACCTCTGCTTCATTTTTATTCCTGTCTTCTTCGGTTTTTTCAACATCCTCAAATTCAATGTTCCTGGTTGCCTTAACAGTCCGCGGGCTGGGTTTCCCGAGTTCTATCCCTATATCCGGAGCATAATTATATGAAAGGCTGACAACTACCAGGCCAAGTGTCATAATGAATATATAAATTCTCTGGGCAATCTTGCTTCTAAATGAAAAATACCTGACTATAAAATTCTTCAGCCTGCCAGGTTTGCTATTTCCATTTTCCTTAAATTCTTTATTTTTTTTATTTCTGGCTATCATTTTAATCACATATAAAATATATTTATTATCTCTATTATATCTACCTGATTATTTCTTTCTGCTACTTTTTATATTCTATTTATTCCTCCATTTAATTACTTCTTATTTTTTTCACCATACACTTTATAAGCATCTACTATTTTCTGCACCAGCTCATGCCTCACCACATCTTTTGAGGTAAGATATACAAATTCTATTCCGTTTATTCCTTTTAAAATCTTTTCCACCATAATCAGCCCTGAAACCCTGTCCTGGGGAAGGTCAATTTGTGTAATATCTCCGGTTACGACTATTTTTGAGCCGAATCCAAGTCTTGTAAGAAACATCTTCATCTGCTCGGGAGATGCATTCTGTGCCTCATCAAGGATAATAAAGGAATCATTTAAAGTCCTGCCCCTCATATAAGCAAGCGGGACTACTTCAATTATTCCCATATCTCTGTACTGCTGGAATTTTTCCACATCCAGCATCTCATAAAGAGCATCATAAAGCGGACGTAGATAAGGATTTACCTTATCATAAATATCACCGGGTAAGAATCCGAGCTTTTCTCCTGCTTCAACCACCGGTTTTATTAAAATAATGCGCCCTACCTTATCCTCTTTTAATGCTTCAACGGCAAGGGCCAGCGCCAGGTAGGTTTTCCCCGTCCCTGCCGGACCTATTCCGAATACAATTGTATTTTCCTGAATTGCTTCAATATATTTCTTCTGGCCTATTGTTCTCGGTTTAATTTTTTTACCGCTGTTTACAACTATGCTGCTCTTAAATACTTCATGAGGCTGCAGGTTTGATTTATCTTCCATAATCTTTATTGAATCACTTATCTTCTGGGAATTCAATTTCTGGCCAAGGTTTATCTGCAGCGCCAGCTCTTCAATTAACCTTGCTACTTCTTTTACGTTTTTACTTTTTCCAGTTATCTCAAGGTCATTTCCGAGTACAAAAACCTCCACATTATATTTTCTCTCAATCACGCGCAGCATCTCATCCCTGCTTCCAATAAGCTCTACCATTGAATGCCCGCCCTTAAAATCAATACTTAATTTTTGTTTTACCGAAGACAAAATAAACTCCTTTTAGAAGATTTCTTTTTTTGTAATTATAAATATACAGGAAGTTACATATTACAGAAACTATTATAGTAGAAAATATAAAATTTTTAGCCTGGAGGCCAGTTAAATTTTCTTTTTCCCATTATGTGAAAATGCAGATGATTTACGCTCTGCCCTGCACCGGTACCTGTATTGGTTACTACTCTGAAACCTTCCCCGTCAAGTCCCATTTCAAGTGCGACCTTAGTGATTGCTTCCAGTAACTCTTTTATTATTCCAGAGTCCAGCTTTTCTATTTCCAGTATTGAGCTAACATGTTTTTTGGGAACAGCCAGAAGATGCACCGGTGCCACTGGCGATATATCTTTAAATATTAAAATATTATCATTTTCAAATACTATATTACTTTTAATTTCCTTATTTATAATTTTGCAAAAAAGACAATCTTCCATTTTATTTTTATATCCTTCTATTTACAGAATCCTTTTTTAAAATTCTATATTTTATATTTTTATAAAATTGCTTTTATACTTTTTTACAACCAATCCTATTCTAAAGGGGAGATTATACTATTTTTTTAAATTTTTACAACTTATATAAATTTTAAAAAATATAAATAAATTTCTTAAAATTCTAGCATAACTTTCCAGAGAGACCGTTTTTGCAGATTGAATCTGTGGTGACCTGCACTATCTTTCCTTTTAACCTGTCAAACCTTTCTGTATCCATTTTAAAATAAACCCTGATATAATTTCCGGAGGTTCCGCTTACAAGAATAGAATTACATTTACTTTTTAAATCTGTAATAACGTTATCCCTGCTCTTTGTGCCGGCAATACTTTTGCACCTGTTTGCTTCCTCGCAGACTACATCCAGTACCTTCCCGGTATTACTTTTCAGATAACTGATTCTCAGCTCATCCCCCAGGTTCCTTAAAATTACACTTCTCCGGGATTTAACCTTTTCATCCACCTGGCCGGCCATCATGCAGGCTGCTGTGTGCTCTCTCCGGGAATATTTAAAAACATGGATCTTGCTGAAAGCAACCTTCTTTATTACATCAGCAGTCCGGGTAAAATCATCATCCCCCTCACCCGGAAATCCTACCATTATATCGGTAGTCAATGCTATACCGGGAAATAGCTCCCTGACCCTATCTATTTTTTTTAAATAATATCCTGAATTATACGGCCTTCCCATAAGCTTTAATACCCTGTCGCTCCCGCTCTGCAGAGGAATGTGAAGATGAGGAGCAATACGCTTTTTATTTCTTTTAAGGACATCAAGAAGACGGTTTCCGATTTCATTTATTTCAATGGAACTTATCCTTATCCTTTTTATATCAGTCTCTTTAATAATTCTATCCAGCAGTTCTGCAAGGTCGGAAGCTATAATATTCGGGTATGGACTGCTTACTTTTGAACTTACGGTATCTGTATTTGCCAGATTTAAGCTTCCCGCATCAAAATCCACTCCGTATTTCCCTATATGGATTCCCGTAAGGACAACTTCCTCAAAACCACAGCTCTGGAGTTCTGTTATTCTCTTAAGGATATCTTTTAAGGGGACACTTTTATATCCGCCCCTTACCACTGGAACTATACAGTAGGCGCAATTCTGCTCACAGCCATCCTGTACCTTGACCAGCGGCCTTGAATGTGTGCCTCCGTATTTGCCGCACTGTGGGACACCGCCCGCTGCCTCATCCGCAATTAAATCCGGAATCCCTGCTTCTGCAGCTCTCTCTTCAATTAAATCAGGAATCCTGTACTTATCTTTATTTTTAACCATAAAGTCAATCCCGCACTCTTTTAAAAAGCTCCTGTTAAATACAACAAAACAGCCCATAACAAGAATTCTGCTGTCTTTATTTTCTGCTTTGATTCTTCTTATCAGCTGCCTTGCTTTTCTATCGCTCTGCGAGGTTACCGTGCATGTGTTTACCAGGCACCAGTCAGGGTTCCGGCTCCTGGAAACAGGCTCCATTCCCTTTTTCTGCAATTCTTCCGCAATAAAATCAGATTCACTCTGGTTTACTTTGCATCCAAGAGTATCTATAGAAAATTTTATTTTTCTCATTTCTAATTTCCAATCAGGTAATCCAGTACGGATAAAAAATAAATTGCTGCTGTTTCAGAGCGGTAAATATTTTCCCCCAGTCTTATCTCCCTTGCACCGTTCTTTTTAAGAAATTCTACCTCGCCGGCCTCGAAACCGCCCTCAGGACCTATTATACAGGCAATACTTGAAACATCTGATGAGGCTTTCAGAGTTTCTGCGAGATTTTCACTGTCAGCATCACTTTCTTCATAGGGAACATAAAAAAGCCCGTATCCGCAGGTATTTATGCTGTAAATATCTTCTGGCTCGGTAACCTTACACTTAAAATCCCTCTTACACTGCTTTGAGGCTCCGTCAGATATTTTCTGCCATCTGATTATTTTACCGGAAATTTTTTTACTGTCTGCAACAACCCTTTTGCTCCTGACCGGTATAATTCTATCCACTCCTATTTCGGTTGATTTCTGGATCACAAATTCCATTGAATTCTTTTTAAGTATGCACTGAAAAAGGATAAGCTGCGGAAGCTTTCTTTTTATTTGTTTTTTATCCTTTACAATTAATGTGGCACTGGATTTTCCTATATCCAGAATTTCTGTTCTGTATTTATACTCATTATTATCAGATATATAAACTGTGTCCCCAGCCCTGCTTCTGAGAACGTTCCTAAGATGGTTTAGGTCCTCTCCGCTTATTTTTATTTTATTTTCCTCAATATTACCACTGTCTGTAAAAAAATACGGATAACTCATTATCGCTTTATCCTGCTTCATTCATTTGATACATATATCTGATAATTATAACGTAACGTCCACAATAATTATAACAATCATGATTGTAAATTATAAATAAGACAGCCGTAATTATATACTATAATGTGGTTAAACTGGCAGTATTATTAAGAAGCAATGATTAAAGATATTTTTTATTTTAAAAATTTTCTTATTAAAAAAATTTCTTATTTCTTAAAAGCGTTTTTGATTTTAGAGAACGCGCCCTTTTTCCCGCTTCCGACTTTTTCTCCTCTTCCGCCAGCATATTTTTTTAAAAGCGCTACTTCTTCATCACTGATTTTTGTGGGTATTTTAACATTTATATTTATTATATGGTCGCCTCTTCTGTATCCGTTAAGTTCAACCACTCCCATTGATTTAAGGATTATTTTCTCTCCCGGCTGGGTTCCGGGTTTAATATTTATCTCTTCTTTACCATCAATAGTCTCAGCATCCATTTTGCAGCCCAGAGCTGCCTGTGCAAAAGATATGTCAATAGTAGAGATTATATCATTACCGCTTCTTTTAAATTCAGGATGCGGCATTACCCTTACAGTCAGGTAAAGGTCACCATTTACCGAACCCCTGCCTTCCGAATTCCCTTTTCCGGGCAATCTCATGCTATCACCGTCGTGTATACCCGCTGGAATATCTACCTTTATCTTTATTTTTTTTGCCCGGTAGCCTTTCCCACCGCATTTTTCACAGGGGTCTTTTATTATCTTTCCCGAACCCCCGCATTTATGGCAGGTTGATGTTGTTATAATACTGCCCAGGAAAGACTGCCTTGCAGTCCTTACCCTTCCGGTCCCGCCGCATTCGCTGCAGGTAGCAATTCCATCCTCGGATGCACTGCCCCGTCCACCGCAGGACTCGCAGATATCATCGGCTTTATACTCGATTTCTTTTTTGACCCCGTAGACAGACTCCTTGAAATCTATCTTCGTCTCGATTCTTATATCAGAGCCTCTGCTCATCCGTCCGGCTCTCTGTCTGCCTGAAAAAGAACTCCCAAATCCGGCTCCAAAGAGTGTTTCAAATATGTCGCCGAACCCGAATTCTGAAAATGCGCTTCCGAAGTCAAAATTATCAAACAAATTCTTGCTGAATCCAAACTGGTCATACTGCCTCCTTTTCCCTTCATTGCTGAGCACAGCATATGCTTCGGATATCTCCTTAAACTTTTCCTCGGCCTCCGGGTCACCGTTATTTACATCAGGGTGATACTTACGGGCAAGCTTTCTGTATTCTCTTTTTACATCCGCAGTGGTGCATTCACGGTGCAGACCCAGAATTTCGTAATAATCTCTTTTATTTGCCACAGGCCAAAATCACCTCAAAATAAATTTAAATTAAAATTAATAACAATTGATTTATATGAAATCTTAGCGCAGAAATAATAACTCATTTCAACACTTTTTTCCAGTTTCCGCCTAACAACCTTAACATGTTTAATTTTAAAAGTTAAGCCCTGGAATTAAAAATATCCGCAAGGTTTTTCCTGAAAATATTAAGACTTTTTATAACCCTGCTGTAGTCCATTCTCTTTGGGCCCAGAACACCTATTGTTCCGGCCGAGTTATCTGTAATTCTATATCTCGATGCTATAAGGCTCAGATCCCCGGTACCTTCCTCAAAGAGTTCAGAACCAATTCTTACCATAAAATCGCTATCACCTGAAAAGTCCAGCAGCAGCTTCATCAACAGGTATTCGTTTTCTATTACACGCAGGATGTTTTGAATTTTTTTCAAATCAATAAAATCAGGCTGCTGCAGTATAACAGATGCTCCATGGATAAAAATTTTATTGTACTGAAAGTTTTCTCTGACACATTCTTTTATCATTTCAATAACTTTATTTATAAGGAGTATAAGATTAGAATCGCTATTCTGTATTTCTATATCTTCTGCAGTAGCGTCAATAATATTTTTATTCCTGAGCTGCATGTTCATAATATTTGCTGCCGCCTGCAGGTCAAGCTCTGTATATTTACCCTCCAGCACAGCACTTCTTTTGTATACCCTGCCCGCATCTGTTATAAGAACCATCAATATATTGTCTCCCCTGAATTTTAAAAGTTCTATGTGCTTGTACTTACTCTGCTTGATAGTGGGGGTTACAATCATTGAGAGATAATTGGTAAATTTTGCAAGCATCTCTACGGACCGCTGAAGTATTGTCTCGATTTCCATATCCTTATCTACAACTACTCTTAGGGCATTGCTCTTCCCGGCATAAAAATTGGTTTTTAAGCTTAATTCTTCTCTTATAACATTATCCACATAAAATCTGTAACCCTTATCAGTGGGCATCCTCCCTGCCGAAGTATGCGGATGTGTTAAGTAGCCCATCTCTTCAAGCTCCGCCATTTCTTTTCTTATGGTTGCCGGACTGAGGTCAAATTCAGAATCCTGCGCTATCTTTTTTGAAGAAACCGGGTCCGCGTTTTCTATAAACCTGCTCACTACTTCTTTTAAAATATTAATTTTTCTTTCGGTAAATTTCATCTAAAATCACTACCCCTGCATTAATATGCAGAATTTTTGACTCTTTTACGCTTGTTTTTATTCTATCTTACTTTATAAATACCACCTGCGCTATTATCTAACATTATGGCTCTTTTTGCACCCTTCTTTCTTTTCGGTACCGTTGTTAATATCAACTTTTTGTGGTAATATCTATTAGATTTTGCAATTATTCCGTTATATTCTTTTATATTATAAAGAATATTCATTGAAAATTAAATATTTACAAATGCTTAGGGGAGCTTTTTAGCTGAGAGGGCAGTTTTAACGGTAAGCTGTCGACCCTTAAACCTGACCTGGGTAATGCCAGCGTAGGAAAAGTAGCTATACAAAAACTACTAGCCGATGGTCAGGCTGGTAGTTTTTTTATTTTTAAGGATTTTTTACTTTCCCGGGATAGAGAAAACATGAGATATAAGGGAAACATACTGGATACGGGTAATACTATATTACAGACACGGGCAGGAAGAAGCAGGATGAAACAAATAATTAATATAATTTATTTAAAATAGATTTAGCAGTGAAAAGGAGGCCGCTACAATTATGAACATAGTAGAGAATCTGCAAAAAGTAAGAGAGCAAAAACCTCTCATACATCATATTACTAACTGGGTGACCATTTATGACTGCGCAAATGTTGTAAGAGCTACCGGAGGGCTGCCCGTAATGGCCCATGCGCCCGAAGAGGTTGAGCAGATGACCTCTATTTCCGGGGCGCTTGTTCTAAATATCGGGACCCTTACCATGGACCTGGTAAAATCAATGATTCTTGCCGGTAGAAAAGCAAATGAGAAAAACATACCCGTTATTCTTGACATTGTGGGAGCCGGTGCCACAGATCTGCGGACCGGGAAAGCAAATGAAATCCTGGACAGTGTGAATGTTTCAATACTTAAAGGAAATTCATCAGAAATCGGCACGATTGCCGGAGCCAGAGCAGAAACAAAAGGCGTCGAGGCAATTTCTGTAGAAGGCGACCTGACCGAGATAGCAAAAAAATTGGCCCGTAAAAAAAATCTTACCGTTGTTATAACCGGCAGGGAAGACATCATATCAAACGGAAGAGATGTCTATGCCTGCAGGAACGGGCATCCCATGATGGGCTGCTTTGTCGGTTCCGGATGCATGGTCTCTTCGGTAATAGGCACGTTTGCCGCCGTTGAGAAGGATTATGCGCTTTCATCGGCAAATGCTCTCTGTTTCTTCGGTATAGCCGGGGAAATCGCTGCCAGGACTGCTAAAGGGCCGGATTCATATAAGGTCATCTTAATGGATGAAATCTTTAACATTGATGAAAATAAAATTAGAAAAATGACCAGGCTGGAAAAGATAGAATGAAAATAAATAAAAAACTTAAAAATGTGGACCTGTATTTTGTAACAGATTCTGGATTGACCCAAAAAACAGTCATAGAGGATGTGAAATCAGCCCTCAGAGCCGGAGTAAAAATAATCCAGTACAGGGAAAAAAATAAAAATACAAAAGAAATGATAGAAGAAGCTGGTAAAATATCCGGGCTCTGCAGGAAAAACGATGCTTTATTTATAATAAATGATAGAGTTGATATTGCCCTTGCAGTAGATTCAGACGGCGTACATCTCGGCAGCAAAGATATGCCGTACCAGACCGCAAGGAAAATACTCGGGGATAACAAGATTATTGGTTTAACCGTACATAACACAGAGGAAGCCATAGCAGCAGAAAGAGCAGGAGCTGATTATGTTGGCGTAAGCCCTGTATTTAACACCAGTACCAAACCCGATGCAGGAACTCCGTGCGGGCTGAAACTTGTAGAAGAAGCTAAAGAAAGAATAAGAATACCTTTTGTGGCCATAGGCGGGATAAACGGGACAAACATAGCTGACGTTATTGCAGCAGGTGCAAAATCTGCTGCAATAATCTCGGCAATAGTTGCAAAACCGGACGTTGAAAAAGAATGCAGGAAATTCAGAAGAATTATTATAAACAAATGCAAATTCCATGATAAAAATAAGAAGTTCTAAAAGGAGGCTTAAATTTTAAATGACACAGTTAACCAGCGCAGCAGGCGGGAAAATAACAAAACAGGTGAAAATAGCGGCAGAACAGGAGAGAGTCACCCCGGAATATATACAGAAGCATATAGCAGACGGAACAATAGTTATACCATATAACAAGAAACACCTTTCCCTTAAATCAATCTGTGCAATAGGAAAAGGGCTCAGGATCAAAGTCAACGCAAATATAGGAACCTCTTCCGGACATTCCAGCCTGAGGGAGGAGCTAAAAAAGCTAAAAACAGCCATTGAGGCAAAAACCGATACAGTGATGGACCTGAGTACAGGCGGAGATATCGATAAAATCAGGAAAGCCATTATTGAAAATTCTCCTGTGCCTGTTGGAACAGTGCCCATTTACCAGGCAGCAATTGAAGCTGCAAAAAAGAAGGGAATCGTAAATATGACCGAGGACCATCTTTTTGAGGTAATTGAAAAACAGGCAGAGGACGGTGTTGACTTTATGACCGTGCACTGTGGGGTAACCATGGAGTCCATTAGAAGACTGAAGGAGCAGGGCAGAATCCTTGATGTTGTAAGCAGAGGCGGCGCTTTTCTGGTTACATGGATATTGTCCAATAAGAAAGAAAACCCCTTATATGAGAGTTTTGACAGGCTGCTAAAGATAGCAAAAAAATACGATGTAACCCTGAGTCTTGGTGACGGGCTAAGGCCGGGCTGTCTTGCCGACGCCACAGACAGGGGACAGATACAGGAGCTTCTTATCCTGGGCGAGCTTGTAAAAAGAGCCAGAAATGAAGGGGTTCAGGTAATGATTGAAGGCCCCGGCCACATGTCAATTGACCAGATAGAGTCGAATGTTATCCTTGAAAAGAAACTCTGCGGGGACGCGCCTTTTTATGTACTGGGCCCGCTTGTTACCGATATTGCATCAGGCTATGACCACATCGCCGGTGCAATAGGCGGGGCAATTGCTGGCTACTGCGGCGCCGATTACCTGTGCTATCTTACACCATCAGAACATTTAAGACTGCCTACTGTAGAAGATGTGAGAGAAGGAGTAATTATTACAAGGATTGCGGCACACGCAGCAGATATCGCCTCAGGTAAAAAAAACGCAATGGAAAAAGATATAGAAATGGCAAAAGCCAGAAAAAAACTGGACTGGGAAAAACAGATAAGCCTGTCCATAGACCCGGAAAAGGCACAGAGGTTTAGAAAAGAAAGTAAGATAAAAGATGACAAGTGCACAATGTGCGGAAAGTACTGCGCAATTGATATAGTAAATAAATATCTCAAAGAGTAAGTATAAAGCAGGAAAATAAAATATGCCGGATGAATAAAAATTAGTTGCTAAAAAAGTAGAATCATTAAGAATATTAATATTAAGATATATTAGAAACAAAAGATTGGATTTTTAAATGGATATTTCCGGGATAGGCGGAGAGTTTGCATTAATAGAAAGACTCGCAAAAGAGCCGGTCAGTAAAAATATAATCAAAGGAATAGGCGATGATGCCGCTGTTATAAAAGTGGGCAGAAGTTATATTGTTCTCACTGCAGATACTATGGTAGAAGGCGACCATTTCTCGCTTGATTACTTTACCCCGCAGCAGATAGGCAAAAAAGCAGTGGAAGTAAATGTTTCCGATATAGGAGCCATGGGGGCAAAACCCGGTTATTTTCTCGTTTCACTGGTGCTGCCTGAAAAAATTCAGGTTGAAACTATTGAAAATATATATAAGGGGATGAGGCAGGCCGGTAAAAAATACCGGATTGAGATTATAGGAGGAAATATAACTCACGGCAAACAGCTTATAATAGATATATGCATGATTGGAAAGGCAAGAAAAGAAAACCTTAAGTTCCGCTCATCTGCAAAACCGGGAGACTATATTATGGTAAGCGGAGATCTTGGCTCCAGCACTGCGGGCTTGAACCTTTTTTTAAAAAATATAGAGGGTTTTAGCAAGGTAAAAAAGAAACATCTGGAACCGAAAGCAAAATTTTATAAAGTGGAGCCCTTCTTAAAATACATTAACGCAATGATTGATGTCTCTGACGGCCTTGCGTCTGAGGTTAAAAGAATCTGCGAGCAGAGCAATACCGGAGCCATCCTTTATGCTGACTCAGTACCCATAAAACCGGAAACAAAAAAAGCGGCAGCAGTGTGCGGAAAAAATGCGCTGGAATATGCTCTGTACGGCGGCGAGGATTTTGAGCTTGTCTATACGGTTTCAAAAGAAATCTATGGCAGGGTAAAGGGATTTAAAGTGGGAGAAATTACACATAAAAAAGGTATCAGAATCATAAAAGACAGCAAAGAAGAACTTATTAAAAAACACGGATACGACCACTTTTTAACGTAATATGTCTGGCTATGTTTTCTATTCCTATACTTTACCCGATTTTATACCAGAATAAACCCTTCATTTAACATTCAATTGATTAAATAATCCATGAAACACACACGGAATGGGAGATGCGGTAAGTCTTTTTTACCGGTTTCTGTAAATCCCAGATTAATATACCACCTTTTGAGTTTCTTGTTTGCATCAATCATACCAATTGATACTTTTTTGCCACTAATATCTTTTACTTTTTTAAAAGAATCCAGAACAAGCATTTTACCGATTCCTTTATGCCTCTCTTCTGGCTTTACAGCCAATCTTTCAAGATAATATATTCCCTGCCCTGCATTCTCAAGGGCATAACATCCTATAAGCTTGCCACCTCTAAAAAAACCAAAATAACTGACACCTTTTTCAGAAATTGATTTCAGGATATCCCCGGATGTAATAAAAGCAGGGTTGTTGGGAGTATTTTTTTTAGTAAGGCCATATTCTTCTGCAATAGTCAAAAATGATTCTCTTATAAGCTGTGTTAGTTCGTCAATATGTTTTTTAATATCAATCTTCTCAATTGTCACTCTCTGCACTCCTTTCCTTCTTTAAGCCATACCATGAAACTGTCTTAAAAAAGTGAGTCGGGAGTGGCAACGCTTTTGCTGTATTCTTTTACGAATGCCTCAACCTTTTCTGTGTCATCCTTATCAAGTTCCATATCTCCTGCAAGCACATTTTCTGCAGCCTGTTTTTTATCCCTTGCTCCGCAGAGCGCGATTACTTTTGGATTTTTAGTGAGCCAGGCAACTGCGATATGCCCGTAAGAAGCATTATGTTTTCTAGCAACAGAGTTAAGATGCTTTTCCAGCAGTTTATTGGTTTTTTCTATGTTTTCAGCAGAATACCTCGGGTCATCGAGCCTTGAATCCCCGCTCTTGAATTTTCTATCCGGCGGTATCTTGCCTGTAAGCAGCCCCTTTGACATGGAACTGTATGCAAGCATGGAGACACCGTTTTTTTCACACCATGGAAGAATATCTGATTCAACACCCCTATCAATTACACTATACTTCTCCTGATCGGAATCTATAATTCCATGTTCTGAATATTCCTTTAACTCATCAAGCGTTGCGTTGCTTACTCCGATCGCCCTTATTTTTCCTTTTTCCTTCATTCTCATAAACAATTCCATCGTTTCAGATATAGGAGTTGTCGGGTCCTGCCAGTGGCTCTGATATAGATCTATATAATCTGTACCGAGTCTCTTAAGGCTCTGATCAAGCTCATATTCCATAGACTCCCTGCCAAGATATCTATACATTGGAACGCCTGGTTCATACTCAAAAAAATAAAAACCCTTATTTAAATCCCACCTGAGGCCGCATTTTGTTGCAATTACAACCTTGTCCCGTCTTCTCTTAATGGCTTTTTTAATAAGTCTTTCTGAGAGACCCTGGCCATACGCCGGTGCAGTATCAATAAAGTTTATACCCATATTAATTGAGGTCTGGATAGCTTCTATGGATTTTTTTTCATCTGTGCCTCCCCACCATTTTCCACCAATTGCCCAGGTTCCCAGTGCAATTACTGAAACTTCTATCTGTGAACTACCTAATCTGACATATCTCATTTTTCCTCCTTCTTATATTCAGAATAATTATTAATGTGCATATTCCCTGTACTGCCAGCCGCTGCCGTTACTTTTTTACTGCACGGACATTTATTCTTCTGAAAGTTTCAAAACATCTGCCATCAGGCTTTTCTGTTTTATCAATCATTCTTCTGACAACTTCATTTCTGAAAACTTCTTTATCTTCATCATCGATTAATTTTAAAAACGGAACTATCGACGGCTGGTCTATCCATTTTGCTATTTCATCTTTGTTCACAAAATATCTGTCAGCATTTTCGTCCCAGACTTCTATATCTTTAAAATCGCTACTCACTACAAGGGATTTATACTCTTCTACTGCAGGCATAAACCAGGGCCATTCAAATGATAAAAAATATTTCTTATAATTTTTATTGCCCATCACCTCTTTTATTACTTCATAAAAATTAGAGCAATTTCCATCCCCGGCGAAATTAAAACGAATAATGCCATTTTCTTTAAGTGCTCTGTGGCAATTAGCAAGTAATTTTTTATGGTCCCTGACCCAGTGCAATGTTGCATTGGAAAATATCAGGTCAAACTCACCGGTAAAATTGATACTGTCAATATTCAGCTTCATAAATGATAGTCTATCTGTCTCAAGTTCTTTTGCAGCTTTAATCATTCCCTCTGAAGCATCAATACCAACAGTTTTCCCATCCGGTACGAGTCCGGATAACTGTCTGGTCAGTATACCGTCGCCGCAGCCCAGATCGAGAATAGACTCGTTTCCCCTAAAATTGAATTCAGAAATTATTTTTAATCCCCACTCTTTTTGGTGTTTTGAAGCTTTCCTGTATTTCTTACCATCAAATTCGTGTACGGACATCTACCCCTCCTCTAATGGTATTTACCGGTAAATTCCTGGATTGGACAGTATATATTACTTATAATTTGCTCCGTATGAACGAACATAATCTACCAGATATTTAATGTTTTCCTTTCTCGTAAAATCCACCGGTTTTGAAAATGCAGCCAGCATATCCGCTTCATCCGGCAATTTATTTTTTTTAAAGTATAATTTCCACTTAAAAAGAGTCATAATTATTTTGTTCAATATGTCCAGCTTATTAAAATTAAAACCTCCGCGCAAATAATACAGCCTGACTCTATTTTGCTCTTTAGCAGGAAAGTTTTTCTCAATCAGCTCTTTTACAATTGCATCATTTGCCGGCGAAGCTCCCACCGCAAAAATAACAATGTTTTTATCCTTTAATTTGTCCATGTTTTCTTTAATGATATCTACGCCGGATATTCCAGAGGCATGCAGACTTCCGCCAAAAATTATTGAGTCATATCTGGTTAATGTGTCTTTTCTCAGGAATTTAATATTTAATAATTCCGCCTGTAACTCTTCGGCAATCCACCCGGCATATTTTTTTGTAAAGCCGGATAACGATTTGTATATAACCAGTGTTTTCATAATTATATATAATAACTAAACTAAAGTGATATTTATAGATTTTTTTGCTTTGAAATATCGCCGGCTTTTGCATATGGATGGGGATAACGACCCTTCTCTGCTGTGTGTGATTTCATCCAGATTTTTGAGTAAATCTGTACCGCTTCAGCAGGACAGTAATTCAGGCATGAGTAGCATAAATAACATTTTATATTACGCTGCCAGACTGGCCTTCCGCCAGCCATTTTGACTTTTCCTGAAAGACATACCTTTTCACATATACCGCAGCCGGTGCATTTTGAATCTGCGTAAAAATACTTCTTTATTTTCGGTGATATAAAATGCGTTGCAAATGGGACCAGCCATTCCAGTATATTGTTTAAAATCCTGTTACCTGAGAAAGTAACCCCGCTGTTATCATCCCCGTGGTAATCACTCCTGTCTAAAATTATTTTATGCATCTTGTTTATTTTCCGGAGAGCATTTTTTTCCAGTATTTCCAGCTCTTCTTTTGTTGGAACAGTATAGTAATCCAGTTTAGGATCACTGGATGCCATATCAACCGTAAAAGCTGAATTTAAATACTTACCATGTTTTCTGAGGTACTTATCAATTACTTTAAACCCTTTAAAAACCGTCCCTCCCCGGGTGGCTATGGCAAAAAAGTAATCGGAAGATTCTGGATTCATCCTTTTTAAAAAATCCCTCACAGGAATAGGAATTGTCAGGCCATGACAGGGGAAGATAAAACCAGCGTTCTTTCCTTTTATGCTATAATTTTTCTCTTTTATACGCTTGACAATTGATACTAACTCCGTATCAGGCAGGAGTTCCTGTAATTTTTTCGCCACAAACAGTGAATTACCCGTTCCTGAAAAGTAATAAATCTCTGTTCTTATCATTTGCTCCTTTTATATTAAGTTATCCCGAAAATTTCCTGTTTTATTTTCAGCGTATTTTAAATTTCTATCCGGTCTTTTTAGGCGAAGCTCTGCAGAATCGTTAAATTACATCATAATGAGAAATATTTTATCTGTTTAAACACTCCGAAATGCTTATCATGCGTGGCAATTAAGTTAATTCCGTAATAGTCCATGGTAGCAACATGAATTGCATCCCTCGGGAATATATTCTGAAAAGTATTTTTTCCCAGTATATTTCTGGCTTCACTAATTATATTAAAATTTACAGGCAATATATCATCCACGATCTGCGAAAAGCTATCAAAAATTTCCAGTCCTTTTTCCAGCATACCTATTGACAGGTAGCGGTACAAAATTTCCTGCATAACTTCCGCTGAAGTCACGCCGGCAATTTTATTCTCTGAAACTGATTCTAAAATTTTAATAGAAGGCGCCCTGTTCGGATGCTCGTTACCTGCAGCATACATCGGAATATTTGAATCTATAAAGACTTTAGTTTTCTTTATCACCTAAAGCTCCTTCTATTATTTCTTTTTCCATAGACTCATAGTCTGCCACAGGGAGATTTAGAGATTTTAACCTGTCCAGGGCTTTTATCTTATCCTCTTTATTTTTTATGCCATAGTAAGCCGCGACAGCTTCTCTCACAAGCCCTCCTATAGATACATTTTCTCTTCTTGCTTTCTCCTTTAACTTTTTATACACATCTTCCTCAAACAACAGTGTTGTTTTCTTTAAAGACATAGCTGGTTCCTCTCTATATGGCAGATAGCCCCTTAATAGTTATGTTATGTATATAGCTCCATATACATAATAAAACTTTTTTAATAACAGGTCAATTGCCTCTAAATAAATTCTTTTCCATTATAAAAAATATTTTGCAGCTTTACTGGCCCGCTAATCAAATAGAGACTCCAGAAAAAATAAATTTTTAGCTGTCAAATCTTCGTTTTTAACAAAATAACAATTAGCTTAAAAGTGTTTTTACTGTATAATTATTATGTTTTATCATATTTTTTAATACAATTTTTGTTAAATGCAAAAAATACTAAAGGATTAAAAAATTCTACATATAAAGATGTGGTAATATCTGAAATAAAAGGAGACAGACACAATGGACCCAAGAATAAAAAAACTGGCAAAAAATCTTGTTAATTATTCATGCAGCGTAAAAAAAGGTGAAAAGGTTCTCATAGAGTGTATCGGAAGTTCGGGAATCCCTCTTGTAAGAGCTGCTGTAAAGGAAATATACAGAGCCGGAGCAGAGCCCTATGTTAATTTAAAAGATTACAGCGTTATAAGAGAACTGCTAAAAGAATGCAGCATCCCTCAATTAAAAAACATGGCTAAATATGAACTTATAAATATTAAAGAAATGGATGCTTTTATCGGTATAAGGGCCAGTGATAATGTTAGCGAACTGAGCGATGTAGAATCGGAAAAAATGAATACATATATGAAACATTATTCTGAGCCAGTGAGCGAGGAACGTGTAGATAATACCCGCTGGGTAGTTTTAAGGTACCCCAATTATTCAATGGCCCAGCTGGCAAATACCAGCCTTGAGTCTTTTGAAGATTTTTATTTTGACGTCTGCAATCTTGATTACGATAAGATGTCCAGAGCCATGGATGGTTTGGTAAAGCTCATGGATAAAACAGATATTGTGCAGATAAAAGGAAAAGATACCGATCTTACCTTTTCAATCAAGAATATACCTGCAATAAAATGTGCCGGAGAATACAACATTCCAGATGGAGAAGTTTTTACCGCACCGGTTAAAACATCGGTAAACGGCAGAATAACCTTCAACTGTCCTGCTGTTTTCCATGGTTTTACATATGAAAATATAAGCCTTCTATTTAAAAATGGCAAAATTGTGGAAGCTTCAGCCAATGATACAGAAAGAATCAATAAAGTTCTTGATACGGATGAAGGTGCAAGATATGTGGGAGAGTTCGCCCTGGGTGTAAATCCCTACATAACAAAACCGATGAAAGACACTCTTTTTGATGAAAAAATAATGGGCAGCTTTCATTTTACTCCGGGGAAATGCTATAAGGAAGCTTCAAACGGCAATAAATCAGCCATACACTGGGACCTCGTATGCATACAGACACCAGAGTACGGGGGCGGAGAAATTTATTTTGATAAAAACCTGATAAGAAAAGACGGCAGATTTGTGTTACCGGAACTTAAATGTTTGAATCCTGAAAAGTTAAAATAGAACTGCCGCTGTAAAGAACTGCCTGAAAAAAGGTTTAGATTTTTAAATAAAATAAAAATTTAACAGCTACTCCGCTTTTTTTATGGGAGCAAAACTTACAAGAAGATGTTTCAGCCCATAGCCATCAAACATTACATCAAGTTCGCAGTCATCAGCTAATTTTTTTATCTTCAACACCCTTCCCTGGCCCCAGTATTTATGCTCTATAAGGTCGCCTTCCCTGTAGCTGCACTTTCCGCTGTAATCTTTTTTGTATTCTGCAAACCTCCCCTTCCCGGCTTTTGATTCGGCTTTATTCTCATCTATTACAAGAGCCTGATTGATTTCATTTATAAACCTGGAAACAGTTCTGTGGCCACTGTCCCCATAAATGCTGTGAAAAATTGAAGATGACAGGAATACTTTTTCCATTGCCCGGGTAATACCCACATAGCAAAGCCTTCTCTCTTCCTCAAGTTCTTCAACGCTGCTCATGCTTCTTGAATGCGGGAAAATTCCTTCCTCAAGCCCAATTATAAATACAACAGGAAACTCCAGGCCCTTTGCATTGTGAAGGGTCATAAGAACAAGCCCGTCGGTACTCTCATCATAATTATCAATATCAGTAAGAAGCGATACTTCTTCAAGAAATCCGTCCAGATTATACAAACCGCCTTCACTGGCTGTTTCAGTGCTATTATCCTCTCTCCGGGAGCTTCCTTCTATTCCGGAGGGCATATCTACTAAAGAATCCTTTGAACTGGAACCACTTCCGTCAATAGGATCAGTGGTAGAGCCTGCTTCACCTGAGCCTGCCGTACCCGGGCCCGGGACCGATAAACTAACTTCTGATAGGCTGGCTGCTGTTTTATTTAGTTTAAAATTCTCATCATATTCTCCTGTAACAGTCAGGAGTTCTTTTAAGTTTTCTATCCTGTTTAAGGCATCTATTGTATTTTCACGCTCAAGCTCTTTCATATAACCAGTCTTCTGCCATATTTTTTTTAATACGCTGCTTACGCCATTATCCATTGAATAATTCCTGAGTTCCGCCATAAGTGATATAAAATTATTAATCCTCTCCTTCGTTACCACTGACAGCAGATTAATCTCGCTGTTCTGGTAGAAAGCCTCGCAGAAGGTCATTTTATTTTTTACAGAGTATTTCTCTATAATTGAAATAGTGGTCTTCCCAATCTTGCGGCGCGGGACATTTACAATTCTTGTAAGGCTGACCACATCTTTCGGGTTTGCAATAAGTTTCATATAGGCAAGCATGTCTTTTATTTCTTTTCTATCATAAAATCTCAAACCCCCGTAAATCTTATATGGCATATTCCGCCTGATAAGGTGCTCTTCAACGGCTCTTGACTGTGCATTTGTCCTGTAAAAGATGGCAAAATCCCTGTATTTTTTATTTTTTTCTTTCATGTATTCTTCTATTTTCCGGACTACAAAACTAACTTCATTCTTTTCATCCTCAGCTATGTATTTTGATACCAGTTCACCTTCGGGATTTTCGGTCCACAGTTTTTTATCTTTTCTGTTTTCATTGTTTTTTATTATACAGTTTGCAGCATTTAAAATATTCTGGGTTGAACGGTAATTCTGCTCCAGCCTTATGACCTGAGTACCGGCAAACTTCTTATCAAAATCGGTGATATTCTTTATTTCTGCTCCGCGCCAGCTATATATGCTCTGGTCGTCATCACCCACAACGCATATCTTCTGATGTTCTTTTGATAATATAAGAACTATTTCATTCTGGGCAATATTTGTATCCTGAAATTCATCTACCAGAATGTATTTAAATTTTTCCCGGTACTTCTTTCTTGCTTCAGGGTACATATTTAAAACATCAACCGTAAAGACAAGCAAATCATCAAAATCAAGTGCATTTGCCTTAAACAATTTTTCCTGGTACAGGCTGTACACCCCGGCTGCAGTTTTTTCAAAGTAATCAGTGGCTCTTTTTGAGAATGTTTCGTAATCAATTAATTTGTTTTTTGCATCGCTTATTACAGACTGCACTGCTCTGGGAGGGAATCTTTTTATATCCAGGTTAAGCTCTTTTTCTACCCGTGTCACGAGACTCAGAGAATCATCTGCATCATAAATCACATAATTGCGGGACATGCCCAGGCGGTGGATCTCATATCTTAAAAGTCTTGCGCAGAATGAATGAAAAGTGCTGACCCACATATATTCTCCAACTCTTCCAACCAGCTCTACTACTCTTCTTTTCATTTCCTTTGCTGCTTTATTGGTAAAAGTTATAGCAAGAATATTAAAGGGGTCTATCCCTTTATTTTTGATAAGGTATGCAATTCTATAGGTAAGTACTCTTGTCTTGCCGCTTCCTGCACCTGCAATAACAAGGAGCGGTTTTTCAGTACTCTTTACAGCCTTAATTTGCTGGGGATTTAAATATTTTTCCAGTTCCAAATTTCATCAACTATCTTATTTTCTTGCCAATAATACCTGCACAGTTTTTTATCTGCCGTATAAGCTCCATTAATTCCTTTGCGTTAAGCTGCTGCTGCCCGTCGCATAGCGCCTTGCCGGGATTAACATGTGATTCTACCAGAAGACCGTCGGCGCCCACCGCGACTGCAGCTCTGCTCATAGGAATAACCAGGTCACTCTGCCCCACGGCATGGGAAGGGTCCACAATTATGGGGAGTTTGCTCAGTTTTTTTATCACAGGAACTGCTGAAAGGTCAAGTGTAAATCTTGTACTGGTTTCAAATGTTCTTATTCCCCTTTCACACAGCACCACTTCAACATCAGCTTTTGATGTAATATACTCAACAGCAAGCAGCCACTCTTTTATTGACGAGGCCCACCCTCTCTTGAGAATGACCTTTCTATTCTTTCTACCTGCCACCCTGCCAATTTTCTCAAGCAGGGCAAAATTGGACATATTTCTCGTGCCTATCTGCAGCACATCCACATTTTCGGCTATAATCTCAACATTTTCGGTATCTGTAACTTCTGTTACCGTTTTGAGGCCGTACTTTTCACCGATTTCCCTTAAAAATTTCAGGCCTTCTTCTTTTAGCCCCTGGAAGCTGTAAGGGGATGTCCTGGGCTTATATGCCCCTCCTCTTATATATGAAAGACCAAGGTCCTTTATAACTCTGGCACCGGCTTCCAGCTGCTCCCGGCTTTCGATTGCGCAGGGACCCGCAATTATTGTTATGTAATCTTCTTCAATTAATTTAT
Source organism: uncultured Actinomycetota bacterium (assembly GCA_964616545.1). Lineage (GTDB taxonomy): Bacteria > Actinomycetota > Humimicrobiia > Humimicrobiales > Humimicrobiaceae > JAQVEM01. The sequence goes on from CAZTUA010000027.1 coordinate 142,738, forward strand.
CCCTGCCGGACGGTATGCCGGTGCTGTCTTTTTTTATTTTTTTAACTTTTTCTTTTTTATCTTCCATCTAATATGTTCTTTCCGTGTTCTTTTTTATTATATAACTATTATAGAAAAATATAGATTATTCAGGCTGGCTTCTATTATTCTTCTGCCAGGAAATCACAAGAAACTATCACTTTCAAAATTTCTAAAGATTCTCATCTTTTTCCAGAACCTGAACATTTCTCAAAATGCTTTCGAAAATCTGTATAATATTGTCGTTGTAAAGCGGGCCTTTGTTATACTTAATTATATTATCAAAAAGTTCTTCCTCTCTCCTTGCATCATAGAGAGGGACATTTTTATCTTCCTTCAGCCTCTTTATTTTCATCACTATAACAGCTCTCTTATTCAGGAGGTCAACTATCTTTTTGTCAATATCGTTTATCTCTTCCCTGTATTTATTTAATTTTTCCTTAAAGTCATCTTTCATTGGTACTCCTTTAATTTTTATAATTTCTGACCGGATATAACTGCTCCCGGCTTACGGCCGCCTGCCTGGCTCTGTCTCCCTTTCTTATTCCCACTCTATTGTACTCGGCGGTTTTGAACTTATATCATATACTACTCTGTTCACTCCTTCAACCTCATTCACAATTCTCGTGCTCATTCTTTCCAGCACCTTATGAGGAAGTCTTACCCAGTCAGCGGTCATTGCGTCAACACTGCTTACCGCTCTTATTATTACAGGGTATGAGTAAGTCCTTTTATCACCCATCACACCCACGCTTCTGATGTCAGGCAGCACAGCAAAAGACTGCCATATTTCTTTATATAATCCCGCCCTCTTTATTTCTTCAACCACTATTTCGTCTGCATCCTGGAGTATTTTTATCTTTTCCCGGGTAACTTCACCAACTATTCTTATTGCCAGGCCCGGTCCCGGGAATGGCTGCCTCCAGACTATCTCATCAGGAAGGCCGAGCTCTATTCCCATTTTCCTTATTTCGTCCTTAAATAATAACCTTAAGGGTTCAATAAGCCCGAGTTTCATATCTTCAGGAAGTCCGCCAACATTGTGGTGCGATTTGATTTTTGCCGCCTCTCTTGTGCCGCTTTCAATAACATCGGAATACAATGTTCCCTGCACCAGGTAATTGGCATCTTTTATTCTGGATGCCTCCTCTTCAAATATCCTTATAAATTCGTTTCCTATTATTTTTCTTTTCTTTTCAGGATCAGTAACACCTACCAGCTTGCTCAGGAATCTATCGCTTGCATTCTTATGGATAAGATTGATTTTAAAATTTTCTCTGAATGTTTCTTCCACTTTCTTTGCTTCTCCCTTGCGGAGAAGGCCGTGGTCAACAAAGATGCAGGTAAGCCTGTCGCCAACAGCTTTATTTACCAGAACCGCCGCAACAGAAGAATCCACGCCGCCGCTTAATCCGCATATAACTCTTCCCTGTTTTACCTCATCTTTAATTTTTTTTATCTGCTGCTCTATAATTGAAACCATTGTCCAGGAAGGCGAACACTCACAGATATCAAATAAAAAGTTCTTAAGTATATCCATTCCCGATGGGGTGTGCATTACTTCAGGATGGAACTGTATTCCGTAAATTTTTTCTCCGGATTCCTCAATTCCTGCAATTGGGAGATTTGTAGTCGATGCTATTATATTGAACCCGGGCGGGGCTTCTACCACGCTATCCTTATGGCTCATCCAGCACGCCTCTAAGGGTTTTAAATCTTTGAAAAGAAGTGACTTTAAATTTAGTTTTATTTTAGTCTTACCATATTCGTTTTTACCCGTTGGAGCAATCTTTCCGCCGAAGATTTTTGATATGAACTGCATTCCATAACAGATTCCCAGTACAGGCACGCCCAGAGAGAAAATCTCCTTATCCACTGCCGGTGCTTTGCCGCCGTCAGAAAAAATACTGTAAGGGGAGCCCGATAATATTAATCCGCTGGGGTTCTTTTCTTTTATTTTTTTTATATCCGCATCATAAGGGATGAGCTCGGAATAAACCCTGAGTTCCCTGACTCTCCTTGTAATTAACTGGCTGTATTGGCCGCCGAAATCTATAACCGGTACATTATCCATATTAAAATCCCATCCCTACTCTTTGTTGTTGCTGGTGAAATTTACCTTCCGTCTTGATTGACGGCGCAACCATTACCTCTGCTTTTTGAAAATCCTTTATATTCTCATAACCACAGGTAGCCATTGATGTTCTTAGTGCACCAAACAGGTTCAGAGTGCCGTCATTTTCAAAGGCCGGCCCAACCAGTATTTCCTTCAGGCCGCCCACAATATCAGTTTTGATTCTTGTACCTCTCGGAAGGTCAGGATGAAATGTGGCCATACCCCAGTGGAATCCCCTGCCAGGAGCTTCTCTGGCCCTCGAAAGGGGGGAACCTATCATAACCAGGTCCGCACCGCATGCAATAGCTTTTGCAATATCTCCTCCTGTCCGCATTCCGCCATCTGCTATAACGAGCGAGTATTCACCCGTCTCTTCCAGGTGCCTTACCCTCGCTGCGGAAGCATCCGCAATGGCGGTGGCCTGGGGAACGCCAATACCCAGTACCTGCCTTGTGGTACAGGCAGCACCAGGACCAACTCCTATCAGAACACCGACTGCTCCTGTTCGCATAAGGTGAAGGGACGTAGAATATGACGCACAGCCTCCAACTATTACCGGAACAGTACATTCAGGAATGAATTTTTTCAAATCCAGCGGTGTTTTTGTTTTACTTACATGCTCCGCGCTTACCACTGTTCCCTGTATTACCAGAATATCCAGCCCTGCATCTATAGCTGTTTTATGGTATTGTTCGACATTTTTGGGGGTCAGGGAAGCGCATGCTATGTCACAGTCATTTTTTATCTGTTTTATCCTTCTGGCAATGAGTTCCTCTTTTATTGGCTCCTGGTAAATCTCCTGCATTTTACTTGTTGCTTCCTCTTTGGAAAATTTTGAAATTCTATCTAGAATTTCATCTGCATTATCATATCTGCACTGCAGACCTTCCAGATTAAGTACAGCAAGTCCTCCCAGCTTTCTCATCTCTGCAGCAAACTTAACATCTACAACTCCATCCATCGCCGATGCGAGGACAGGCAGCTCGAGTTTGAAATCTCCAATGGTTACAGAGATATCAATATCTTCCGGGTCCCTGGTTCTTCTGCTGGGAACTATTGATACTTCATCAAAACCATAAGATTTTCTTCCGGTTTTCCCTTTTCCAATTTCAATTTCCATTTATTCCCCTTATCTTTAAAGTTTTTTTTCTTCCTTACTTATTAATCTTTTAATATTTTCCCTGTGAGTTATAAAAATGAGAATGCTCCAGCAAACTGCTGCTACAACTACAGGCAAAGCATACCCGGTAAAGTAAAACGCAATTGGGCTTGAGGCGGCCCCGCATAGTGAAGCCGCAGACACTATCCTGAAGATTGCAAAGACAATTGCCCAGACCACAATAATGATAACTGGCGGCAGTACTCTTATCCACACAGTACTTTCGGCTATATCTGTAAAAGGAAGCAGTGAAATCCCTGCAATCATTCCAAAAGAGGCTGCTATCCCTTTTCCGCCCTTGAATTTGATATAGGCAGGAAAATCATGGCCAATTATAACTGTAACAGATACCACCGAAAGAAGTATTAAATCCCCGGGGTAGATAAAACAAACCAGCAATATGGGTAAAAAACCTTTTAACATGTCAACAATTATTGTTATAACGCCATAACTTACACCCAGGGTGCGCGTGACATTTGTTCCGCCTACATTTCCGCTCCCGTATTTTCTGATGTCATCGCCCTTTTTTATTCTGTGCACCACATATGCTGTCGGAAAGGAGCCAAAAAGATACGATGCAATTACAATTAAAATTTTATAAAAAAACCCTATACCCATATTTTTTGTTAGATAAATAACTTCAGAATTTACGGACAAATAAAAGACAAAAATCTTAAAAAATTGCAAAAATCTATAAATTGCTGCTATGAATACTGCAAAATAATAATAAAAGAAATATTACTATAAGTTATGGATTTATTCAATTTATTAAATGGGGTTAAGTGTGTAAAATGAATATTTTATTCCTCTGCCGGTATGTCATTTCTTATAAAAGAGGCCGTGCTTCCAAAAATGCTAAAACTGCAATCCTTTTATTCCGCATAAATTCTAAAATGGCGGTTCAATGCCTAATTTTTGAGCACTGTCTCTTAAACCCGATCTGACACTCTCCAGTTCTTCTTCGCTGTTCTCGTAGGCTTCGTTTACTTCACGCTGGTAACTTTCAACAAGTCCGGCCTCACCCTGTAAAAAACTATCATAAAAAAGTGCCTCTTTGTCCAGATATGAAAGGATGCTCCCATGATAGCGCAGCATGATGTCCGGAACGCCTAAATTATTTAAATCTTTCGTCCATTCATTTAAATACTGCTTTATTAATTCAGCATGCTCATTTTTCTTAATAATATCCTGCTGCTCACTGTCAAAACTGTCAATTTCCGGCACCATTAAACCAGAATATTTATCATAAATGGCTCTGAAATCATTCATGTACAGGTTATAATCTTCCAGGTCGTCATAATATGATGACAAATCCTCTTCCGGCATATTTTCGCCTTCAGGAGAGTCGCTCCTGTTTATGGCTTTTATTTTTTTATACTCTTCATAGGTATATTTTGGCGATCCTGTACATCCCGTACCTGTTATAATCAGTATTATTAAAAACAGAACAATCATTTTTCTCATCATATCACCCGGAGAGAACCTTAGAACTATCAAATTGTTTGCCCTCTACATCCTTTTGTGTCTTATTGAACGGATATATCTTAAACTATAGAAGCTGGCCGAAACAAATACCGTAATCGGTATCGCAAGAATAAGGCCTATGCTTCCGGAAAGTGCTCTTATTATCTCCGAAGCTATAATATCCCTATTGATAATATCAATAAACGGAATTTCATAAGCCATAAACAACAGTATCAGAGGTATGGAGCTTCCAATATAAACAAGAATAAGGGTGTTGGACATTGTGCCTATTATGTCTTTTCCTACACTCATCCCCGCAGAGATAAGATTACCTTTTTTAATTGTGGGGTCAGCTTTGACAACTTCAAACATTGAAGAGGATATAGATATGCTTACATCCATTACGGCACCTAAAGACGCGAGTATAATACCGGCAAAGAGAATCCCCCTGAAATCAAAATCAATATTCTGAGGTATATACATCAACATTACAGCCTCATCGTTGCTGAGACCGGTCAGGCTTGCGAGATTACCAAAAACTAAGGCCAGAATACCTCCTATTATAATGCCTGAAGAGGTGCCGATAATTGCAGAGAAAGATTTTCTATTTGGCCCGCTGATTATTAAAATAGTTACAAGTGTTATGCCTATTCCGACAATAACCGAAATTAATACCGGGTTATGGCCCTTCAGAATCAGGGGTATAAGTATAAAAAAAACTGCAGCAGCTGTCAGTGTAAGAGATATGGCCGCTCTTACGCCCTTAAGCTTTCCTACAAAAATCAACATGAGGAAAAACAGTACCGCTATCGCTATCAGGTAATTGTCTCTTACGATTTCACTTAAATAAGCGCTTTCTATATTTCCTTCACGGTCAATCTCTGATGTAAAAAAAATACCCTGCCCTTCTTCTACCACCATCTGGTATGCACTGTTAGGATCAATATTATTTACCACCTCTATTATTTCACCTTTAAAAGGCCCATTTGTAACCCTTGCCTTTAAAATCTGGGCCCTTAACGTGTAGCCGCCTTCCAGCTCTTCTTTTTCATCCGCAATAAGTTCAATTACTTTCGCCTTATACTGTAAATCCTTCTCCGCAGCTGCTATCCTCTGCTCTTCTATTTTCTCCCACTCTTCAATGGTCCTCCTGTTTTCACTGCTGCATCCTGCAAGCATAAAAATAGATATTAGAATCAGCGGGATAACAATTAAAACTATTGCGTTTTTAAAGGTATTTTTTACACACATTTTATTAAAACCCTTTTTTTAATTTTATATCTGCGCTTTTACAAAAAACAAAAGGGGCAAAATCCTCCTCTTTCTATTTTATTAAATATTTTAAGATACTGCTGCAAAAATAAACCTGGCTCATATTATATTATCCGGAGTAGCTTCACCCCTACTTCGGTATCAGTGTTTAATCCAGTGTTATTTCTAATTTTTTGAGGATTACCAATCTTCCAAATCTATCAATTTTTATTTTAAATTTAACAGTTAATTAATTTCCCTATTTAAATCAAATTATATCTTATCACAATTGCCATTATAATATGGTTTATGGCAATATTAAATGGCAATTCTTTATATTAAAAATATAAAAACGGTATTTAATTATTAATAATCTATAAACGGTCTTTATGAAAATTATCATTAAGATAATAATGAAATCCGAAAGCTTTCGTGTGGCGCTCTGCTGCATAAAATAAAGGCTGACTTTAATCATAAAATCAGCCTTTATTCTCACATTATTGCCTGTATCAGTTAAGCTTAGAACAACTTAATTTAACTTTAGTAATATAAACCTGGTTCTAACTCTAACTGACTTTTATTTCATTACATAGGAGGCATTCCTCCGCCGTATCCGCCGCCCGGTGGCATTGCAGGACCCGCAGACTTATCTTTTTCAGGTTTCTCTGCAACAACCACTTCGGTTGTAAGCATTAGTGCTGCTATGGACGCTGCATTCTGCAGTGCGCTTCTTGTAACCTTTGCGGGGTCTATAATACCGGCATCTATCATATTGACATATTTACCGTTTAAAGCATCCAGGCCCTCGCCCTGCTTCATCTTCTTTACCTTTTCCACAACAACCGAGCCTTCAAGACCTGCATTAGTTGATATCTGCCTTAAAGGTTCCTCCAGAGCTCTGGCTACAATAGCTGCACCTGTTCTCATATCGCCTTCAAATTTATCCAGGTTAATTTTAGAAATTGTATTTATGAGGACAACACCGCCTCCTGCAACAATTCCTTCTTCAACTGCGGCTTTTGTTGCTGATAGTGCATCTTCTATTCTGTGTTTTTTCTCTTTTAGCTCTACTTCGGTTGCCGCTCCTACTTTTATTACTGCCACGCCGCCAGACAGTTTGGCCAGTCTTTCCTGTAGTTTTTCTTTGTCAAAATCTGAATCACTCTGCTCTATTTCATTTTTTATCTGCTTGATTCTGCCTTTTATTGAATTTATGGAGCCTTTCCCTTCCACAACAGTTGTATTTTCCTTGTCTACCTTAACCTGTCTTGCCGAGCCAAGCATTTCAAGGGTGACATTTTCCAGCTTTATGCCGATCTCTTCGCTTATCACCCTGCCGTTGGTTACTATTGCAATATCTTCCAGCATGGCTTTTCTCCTATCGCCAAATCCAGGAGCTTTTACGGCAACGACTGTTAGAGTACCTCTGAGTTTGTTTACAACTATAGTTGCCAGCGCTTCTCCCTCAACATCCTCTGCAATTATCAGAAGCGGCTTTCCTGATTGCTGAATTTTTTCAAGAACAGGAATCAGGTCCCCGACAGCCGCTATCTTTTGATTTGCAATAAGTATGTAGGGCTCATTCAGGACAGCTTCCATTCTTTCAGTATCTGTAACCATGTACGGGGAAAGATACCCTTTGTCAAACTGCAGTCCCTCTACAAGCTCTATCTCTATTCCAAATTTATTTGATTCCTCTACAGTGATAACTCCGTCTTTTCCCACTTTATCCATAGCATCAGCTATGGTGTTTCCGATTTTTTCATCAGCTGCCGATATAGCTGCAACCTCGGCTATTTTCTTTTTGTCGGTTGCAATATCATGGCTCATCTTTCCAATCTCGTCAACTGTAATATTGACTGCTTCCTCTATGCCTTTCTTGAGAAGCATCGGATTCGCTCCTGCTGCAACATTCCTCAATCCTTCTTTAACCATTGCCTGTGCAAGTATCGTGGCTGTTGTTGTGCCATCACCTGCAACATCATTGGTTTTGGTAGCAACTTCTTTTAAAAGTTGAACCCCGGCATTCTCAAAAACATCTTCAACTTCAATTTCTCTTGCAATGGTCACACCATCGTTTGTAATGGTAGGAGCGCCATATTTTTTATCAAGCACAACGTTCCTGCCTTTAGGCCCAAGAGTAACCTTTATTGCATCAGCTATTGTATTTACTCCTTTTTCCAGGGCTCTTCTTGCTGTCTCATCATATTTAAGTTCTTTAGCCATAATCTAATTTCCCTCCTTTTAAAAATAAAAACTTTTACTCTACAATCGCCAGAACGTCACTTTCCTTTATAATAAGGTGTTCCTCTCCTTCGATTTTTACTTCCGTTCCTGAATACTTTGAATAAAGCACTACATCTCCAACCTTTACCTCCATTGGAATTTTGTTGCCTTTATCATCTCTTCCGCCGATACCGGCTGCGATTACTTTTCCTTCCTGAGGTTTTTCCTTTGCAGAATCCGGAAGAACGATTCCACTCTTTGTTTTCTCTTCACTAGGATTAGGTTTTACTAACAATCTGTCACCAAGTGGTTTGTATCCCATTTTTTCTCCTCCCCTTTAAAATTATTGTATATTTATGTAAATACACTAAATTAAATTAGCACTCTAATATCAAGACTGCTAACCCTTTGAAATAATATTATAATGAAATTAAAAAATCAAGGGAAAATTTGGGTAAATCCAAAAAAATTTATTACTTTGCCTCAGTTAACTTTTATTGATACTGCTTTTTATTGATATTGCCTTATATTGCTTCTTTTCAGGGATTAATCTATATTAGAACTATAGCCAGATTCTACCCGGATGCTGCTCAGATATCACTCCTGGAATAGACATCTATTTCAAGATTGTCAAATCTTCCCTCAAGGAACCTGTAATAACCAAGGCAGGCAACCATCGCTGCATTATCCATGCAAAGATACAGCGGGGGGATATATATTTTTATGTTGTTTTCACTGGCTTTCCTTAAGAATTCTTTCCTCAGCTCACTATTGGCTGCAACACCCCCGCTTATCAAAATACTATCTACGTCAAAATCTTTTGCAGCTCTTATTGTTTTCTCTGTTAGAACCTCAACTACTGACCGCTGAAAACCAGCAGCAAGACGGGAGATATTTTCTTTTGAAAGCAGTTTTTCGTCCCTTTTTGTCCTGTAGATTAAAGATGTCTTAAGACCGCTGAAGCTGAAATTAAAGTCACCGCTGTCTATCATAGGTCTTGGCAAATCTATATAATTCTTGCTTCCTTTGCGGGATAATTTATCAATTACGGGTCCGCCAGGATAGCCGAGATTCAGATACCTTGCAATTTTGTCATAAGCTTCTCCCGCAGCATCATCCACGGTATGGCCTATTTCTTTGATATTCCTTTCTCTGTCAACATAATACAGGCTTGAATGCCCGCCCGAAACAATGAGCCCTATAAAATTACTTCCGGCAGAAGGATTCTCGATCATATTTGAATACAGATGCGCTTCAAGATGATTTGCTGCAATTAGCGGTATTTTCCTGGAATAACTTATTGCCTTGGCAGCACCTACCCCGACCAGAAGCGAGCCTATAAGGCCGGGCCTGTTTGTAACGCTTACCGCATCAATTTTATCAAAATCTATACCGGCTTTTTCCATGGCTTCCCTTATAACTATATCTATCACTTCTATGTGCTTTCTTGACGCTATCTCCGGAACAATACCGCCGTATTTCCTGTGGATCTCATCCTGGGAAGAAACTATATTGGAAAGGACGTTGCTGCCGTTTTTGACTACCGCGGCACACGTATCATCACACGAAGTCTCAATACCTAATATATATATGTCTCTTTTTACCGCTCCTTCTATTTTGCTGCCTCCCCTTTTAATGTCTTTGCTATTAAAACCTCTGCAATCATTATTCCTTCTTCTTCCCGCCGCCAAAAGGTATAAACTCCCTTACATATACAGGGGTGAGGTTTCTGGTTTCTACCTTTTTTACGGCATTAAAGTATGTGCAGATGTTAATCCACGCTGTATCCGGGACAGCAGTTTTCTTATCAAGGCTAAAAATTCTGCTGTTTTTTACTATATCCGAGAGAGTTTTCCCGTAGCTTAAATAACTGTTTCCGCCAATAAGTATTTCAGGTTTTGCATATTCAGCAGGACTGCCGGGAATCTTTAATACTTCATCATTTACGAGCTCATTTAATAGATTTTTAAGATTATTGTGATTTGTTAAAAAGTCTTTTCCGACTTTTTTTATATAATAACGCGTCCTGCCGCTTCCAATTCTCGCAAGATACCGGTTATTTTTATCCTCTCCATTTTTTTTGCTTTCCGGCTGCTCTCGGGTAATATTATATAAGGCAAAATAAACTTCATCCCTTCTAACGTCCATGCAGGGCATTACCATTACAGAAGAATTTCTCTTTATGGCTTTTTCCACAAGACTGCTGTTTTTTATGCCAGCACCAAGTGCAATAACATCAAGTGTGTTTATCCCGTAAGCAGGCTTACCTTCAAGCCAGGATAAAATTTTTATTACACTTATCCCAATTCTTGTCCCGGTGAAATCGCCCGGTCCGGAGTTTACCCCAAAAACATCTACTTCTTTTAAAGAAAGCCTTGATTTTGATAATACACCATCAAGCATCCCCATTATACTTACCATGTGATTCATGCCGCCATTACTGGTTATCTCTGCAAGCAGCCTGTCATTTCTGCTTATGGCCACTCCCATTTTTTTTGTACTGCTGTCAATGCTTAAAATATACATAATCTTCTATTTTTTCTTGTCCGCTCCAGTTCTTCTTAACACCTTCTTAAATTTAGCTAATCTTAAATCCCAGTGCCTTCCGGTGCTTTTAAAGATAATCTTTCTTTTTGTGTCTCCATTGTCTTTATCCATTAGATAGCTCAGGTTTACCTCAAGAAATTCTTTCTTTATTAAATCCTCTGCCCTGTCTCCCCACTCAATGCATATAATTGATTTTTTGTTATAAATATAATCCTCAAGACCGGTTCCGCTGACTTCATCAATATTTTCCAGTCTGTACAGGTCTGCATGTATGAATTTTCTCTGGCCTGCAATCCCGTATTCATTTAGAAGTGTAAAGCTCGGGCTTGAAAGATTTTCGGTCAGTCCAAACCCTTCAGCAATTCCTGAGATAAAAGTTGTTTTACCGCCGCCAAGTTCGCCGGTAAAAAGAATGACATCTCCAGCCCGCAAAATCTTTGAGAAAGACTCTGCGAGGTTCTTTGTAAAATCAGACGAATCTGAAATAATCTCAATCTGCATATTAAAAGAGCCCTAACTGTTCATTTTTGCTATCCACATTTTTGCTCTTCGGAACCGGGATTTCTTCGCTGCAGCTATCTGCTTCACCGCCAGAGCCAATTATTCTTTTTATTTTCTGAAAATCCTGCCTTAATATTTCCATCCTTGAAGGTGTATACAGCGCAGCTGCAGGATGATTTATGGGCATAATTATCCGGTTATTGATTTTATATACATTACCCCTGAGGCCTGAAATCCCCTTATCAGTATTTAGAAGAAGCTGAGTCGAGTGTCTGCCCATGGTGCATATTATTTTCGGGTTAATTATTTTTATCTGTTCCATAAGGTAGCCCTTGCATGCATTAACCTCTTCAACCTTCGGGTCCCTGTTTCCGGGGGGCCTGCACTTTAACACATTTGCAATAAAGACCTCACTCCTGTCAAACCCGATGGAACCAAGCAACTCATCCAGCAGTTTTCCTGCCTGGCCTACAAAGGGAAGTCCCTGGAGATCTTCATTTTTACCCGGAGCTTCTCCTACAAACATAACTTCTGCATAGGCGCTGCCGCCTCCGAAAACGAATTTCGTCCTGCTTTTTGAGAGCTCACACTTAGTGCATTCCCGGATTTTAAGGTAAAATTCCTTAAGTCTTTCTCTCCTGTTACCTTCATTCATATTTTCTTAAAGCCTCTAATTTATTTTAATAATTATTTATAACTTATAATATTACATAGTTCAACTTTTATATATCTTCATTTACAAAAAACTAAAATTCTTCTATTATTAGCGCAGAAGTAAATAAAATAATTCCACGATAAAGGAAAGTATATGAAAAACAAAGCAGCAATTCTTACAATCATTATAACACTTGCCCTGGTATTACTTATCATAGGTTGCGAACCGGGCCCTGTTGAAATTACAGACGTTGTTGTATGTAAAAATGTTGACAGCGACTACAAACCTATTGAGCCCGCAACTGTCTTCCCATCAGGAACCGCAGTTATATATGTATCGGTTGAAATTAAAAATATGACCACGGAAGATAAAATAACCACTGTATGGAATTATCTTGAAACCGGAGAGGAAATCAATACTACCGATTTTAGTTCTGAAGAAGCCGGGTCAGGAAACATTGGTTTCAGTCTGGCTGTTGACGGGGGCTTTCCCGCAGGGAGATATAACTCAATAGTCTACCTTAATGATGAAGAAATTCAAACCGTAACATTCTCGGTTGAGTAATCTTAGAACCAATTCCTATATTTACTGATACTGCATACTACCCATTTTTATGCTTTATGTTTTATATGGGGATTTTTACAGTATTTAAATATTTTAAGATGCAGCAATACAGGTAAGCGTTCTTGAGACTCCTTCAATTTTCTGGATATCATCCACTATCAGACTTGTCAGGCCTGAAGGGTCCGCAGATTCTATTAAAGCAATTATATCGTAAGGACCTATTATCGCATCTGCTTTTTTTACATACATTATTTTCTTAATAGAGTCCAGCACTTCAATTGCTTTTCCTGCCTCTGTGTTAATTAAAATATATGCCTGCATTTTTTACCTCCAGTTAATTTAAGTTTTAAAAAACATTTTAATTCCCGGGCTTTTTTTAATTTTATTTCTTTTCTATTCGGGTGCCTGTTCTGTCCTGTTGTTTATTTACGGGTAAAGTTTTAATACTTTCAAATATTTCCGTAACAGCAGTGGTTTTTTGCGTAAAGTAAAATGTAACAGATGTAATAAAATTATATTACTTCTGATGTATTAGTTCAATCACCAAGAAATAACGAA
>CAZTUA010000028.1:0-17496 GCA_964616545.1 uncultured Actinomycetota bacterium
TTGAGGGAATTCGTCCCCAGTACGAGAGGACCGGGATGAGTAAACCTCTGGTGTGTCAGTTGTCCCGCCAGGGGCATGGCTGATTAGCCAAGTTTATAAGGGATAAGTGCTGAAAGCATATAAGCACGAAACCCATCCCAAGAAGAATTCTCCCATCCCTCGTGGAGTAAGACCCCAGGTAGATAACATGGTTGGTAGGTTAGATGTGTAAGCACAGCAATGTGTTTAGCTGACTAATACTAATTGGTCGAGGACTTAATTTTCTATTAATTGCTATGAAGCTTTGAAAGAATAATATATTGAAAAGCATTTTTTAAAAAGATTTTTAATCTTACGGTGGTTATAGCGAAGGGGCAACACTTGTTCCCATCCCGAACACAAAAGTTAAGCCCTTCAGCGCCGATGGTACTACGCTGATAAGGTGTGGGAGAGTAGGACGCCACCGTATTTTTTTAGTTTTTTTTAGAAAAATAACTTCATGAAAAGTCTAGTCTTTACTTGAAGAATAAGTAATTTTGTGCTTACAGTAAAAGTCTTATCTTATATAAAAATCTCCTTTAAGGTTGACGTATATGAAGTATGTAGCCTGGTTCTAATTATTTTTGTTATAAATTAATTAAAAGTCACTCAATTTCCTAAAATTCTCTTTTAGGCTCTCGTAAAGTGACCTGTATATGGGGTAAAGTTTTTTATATTTTTCGACATTTTCTGCTACAGGGTAATTCTCCTGATTTACTTCGCCCAGTATCCTGTCAGCGACATCTTCAATTTTAGAGAATAATCCGCAACCCTTGCCTGCAATAATAGCAGCGCCAAAGGCAGGGCCTTCTTCAATATTCAATGTAACAACCTTTGAATTCAGGACATCTGCAAGTATCTGCCTCCATATATTGCTTCTTGCCCCGCCACCGGATAAAATTATATTATCAGATTTAATGTTAAGTTCTTTCATGAGGGACAGGCAATCCAGCTGGCTGAATGCCACCCCTTCCAGGATTGACCTTATAAAGTAATCAGGATTGTGGCGGTAAGATATGCCAAAGAAGACGCCCCTCGCATGTGGGTCTGCATAGGGCGTTCTCTCGCCAGACAGATAGGGTAAAAAGATAAGCCCTTCCGAGCCGACAGGAGCTTTTTTTGCCTGGCTATCTATTAAGCCATATCCCTTGACATCAGGGTAATTATTAATGATTTCTATAGTCGGTCCGAACTTTTCAAAGTACCATTTTACTGACCCTGCAGCTGAAAGAGTTACTCCGGTAAGGTGCCATTTACCTTTAACAGCATGACAGAAGGAATGAACCCTGCCCTCCGGGTCATACAGGGGTCTGTCGCTATGTGCAAAAATAACACCGGAAGTTCCTATTGAATCCATAATACGGTTTTTTCTTACTATACCGGTTCCAACAGCTCCGGCAGCATTGTCGCTGCCCCCGCCTGCTATTGGGGTACCTTCAAGTAATCCTGTAAGGTTAGAAGCCTCTTTACTGATTTTTGAAGATAATATCTCTGATTCATATACGTCGGGGAGAAAATCCCTGTTTATCTGAAGCCCATCTAAAATTGCGTCGGACCAGTTTCTGGAAGGTATATCCATAAGAATTGTCCCGGAAGCGTCGGATACCTCTGTTGCATATGTACCTGATAATCTGTATCTGACGTAATCTTTAGGCAGAAGAATTTTAGATATCCTATCATAGTTATCTTCCTCATTTTCCCTGAGCCATAATATCTTTGGGGCTGTAAATCCTGGTAGAGCCTTATTATATGATAGTTTGATGAAATTATCATAACCGAATATCTTATATATGGTTTCGCATTGCTTATATGTTCTCTGGTCACACCAGAGTATTGCGGGCCTTATTACTTTGCCGTTATCGTCCAGAAAAACGCTCCCATGCATCTGTCCGGACAGTCCAACGCATGCAATGTCCCCGGGTGAGACATTTGACCTGGTTATAACATCTTTAATGGTTTTTACCGATGCATTCCACCAATCATCTGGAATCTGTTCGGCCCACCCGGGCCTGGGGGTTATAAGTTTATAACCGCTTACACTTGAAGCCACAAGCTTACAATTTTCATTTATCAAAAGAGCTCTGGTTGAAGTTGTCCCTACGTCAAGGCCTAAAATAAATTTCATAATTATAAAAAAATGTTATTTTAATTATTGTTTTCTGAATATTTTTTATCCCATCATTTTTGCCAGTATTAACTCTATATCTCCTCTGTGATTTTCGGGGTCATAATATGCTTCCATTAACTCTTCGTTGGGCAGGCTGTTAATCCTTTCATTCATAATATTTAGCGTGGTGGAGTTAATTTCAATAGCCTTTACAACAGGCATTCTCTCAGGATTGATATCTATTCCAAAATATTCATTATAACCGGCCATTTTTAAGGAAAAGAGCGCAGCTTCAGCCTGCGGCCACTCTACTGCACCAACATTTAAATCCTGGTCATAGTTGCCCATTGGCTGGCTATTCCAGTGTGTGTGGAAGAGTCTACCCTCTCTGGTTATTCTGCTGAATGCATAAGGAGCATCTTCAAATCCCATTCTAATATGGCCTATCTCGGGCTGCATGCCCATTAGTTTATACCCCTTATTAAGAAGATCTCTGTTGGTTTTTGATTTTAATCTTGATTCAATATCATGACATGCCAGTAATCCGTCAACAGTTGTCCTGTATATATTATTTGGTGCGGGCTCATACGGCTTGGGCTCTATTGCAACCTGTACCCCGGGGACTTCATCCATGGCTCCTGCTACTGCATCTTCGAATCTATCCCACATATCATAAAAATTGGTTCCGAGAGAATATAGATAACCGTCTATACCCGGCCATATACCTGCATGGTGAAGGTTGTTTTTCTTAACAAAATTTAAAAGGTTCGTTAAAACTTCAATTGCTTTATCTCTGTATTTGTCTATTGGATTTGACAGTGAACCAAATTCATATTCTTTTGGGAAAAATATCGAAGGGTAACATGAGAGCAGTTTAATCCCGCTTTCCTTTTCAAGTTCCTGATAAAGATGATAATTGTCTTCGTTCACTTCCAGGGGATAATGCGCTTCAATTGCCTTTACTCCAAATTTAGCCATTTCTGCTGCCATTTCAATTCTCTGTGGTATATCTTTACTTTCTACGTAAGAATCGTGAAACCTGCCGCCAGCAGGCGTGAAGTACCATATACCTACAGAAATTTTAATATCAAGGCTGAAATTGTTTAGATGTTCTATCAGCTCTTCTCTGGTTCTTCTTTTTTTCTGTTTATCGGTATCTATTATATCTTTCATAAGTCCTTCCCGTCATTAAAATTATTTTTGATTATTATTTATAAAAGCTTAATTTTTACCAGAAGGTTCATACCTGAAAAATAAAAACTAGACATTTTATAAATTTATTAAATTTATGAACTATAGTAGAAAAAAAAGATTAGTTAGTCAAGTAGATTATAAAATTAGGTTAAATAAATGCCTTGACTAACTAGAATTTTGTTCATATAATAATCAGAAAATATAAAGAAACTTCTATACGATGGTTCCTGAAAAAGATTGTAAAAAAATAGGTTAGGCATATTAAAAATCTTCGCAGACAGGATTACTGTGTAACAGTACAATAAATGTATTTATTTGATTTTAATCTTAAATTTTAATAAAAATGGTTTTTTGGTTTTTAAAAATAAAAAATAATAAAAAAAGTCTAAAAAAAAAGGGGGTGGTGGTAAAAAATATGAGATTTGTATAAGATACCGCGCGGCAGGTTAAACTTAAACAAATCTCTGTTATATTTATAAAAGTTAAAATTGATTTAGAAGGAGATGAAAGAAGTGAAAAAAATATTAATAATTACACTAGTTGTAGCTTTGATGGTTTCAATGTTGTTCGCAGGGACTTCATGCGCACAGGAAGGAGCTGCAGCAGAGGAAGCTGCAGCAGAGGAAGCTGCGCTTATTGGTGTTACAATGCCTACAAAATCACTGCAGCGCTGGAACCAGGATGGTGACAACATAAAGAAGCAGCTGGAAGCAAAGGGCTATAAAGTAGATCTGCAGTATGCTGAAAATGACGTAAATACTCAGCTCAGCCAGCTTGAAAACCAGATTACGATGGGCTGTGATGCTCTGATAATTGCCTCCATAGATGGTTCAGCTTTAGGCGAAGTGTTGAAGAAATCCGCAGATGCTGGAATAAAATCCATTGCCTATGACAGGCTTATAATGGAAACTCCTGATGTTGATTACTATGCTTCATTTGATAACTTCAGAGTTGGCGAACTTCAGGGTAAGTATATTGAAGAAGCTCTTGGCTTAGATGAAGGTAATGGCCCGTTTAATATTGAGCTTGTTGCAGGTTCTCCGGATGATAATAATGCTTTCCTCTTCTTTGAGGGTGCAATGAGCGTGGTCCAGCCTTATATTGATAACGGCCAGCTGGTAGTGGTCAGCGGACAGACTGATTTTACAACAATAGCCACACCTGCATGGAAATCCGAAACAGCTCAGGCAAGAATGGATAACATTATAACTGCAAATTATGCCGGCGATACAGTGCTTGATGTTGTTCTCTGTCCGAATGACAGCACCGCCATAGGCGTTATTGCTGCACTTGACAATGTTGGTTACGGAAGTGCTGATAAGCCTTACCCAGTAATAACCGGACAGGATGCTGATATACCCAATACAATTGCTATTATTGAAGGCAAGCAGTCAATGTCAGTTTTCAAGGATACACGTGTTCTGGCTGAGAAGGCTGTTGAGATGGTAGATGCAATTATAAGCGGAGGGGAAGTACCTGTAAATAACACAGAAGATTATGATAATGGTGTTAAAGTAGTTCCCTCATTCCTGTGCGATCCTGTAGTTGTTACCAAGGATAATTATAAAGAGATGTTGATTGATAGCGGGTATTACACAGAGGACCAGATTACAAAGTAAGGATTAAGGATAAATAGATAAATAGATACAATCTCTTTTGCGTGTAAACTGCAGACCGGGTATACTTATGAATATTCGGTCTGCAGTTTTAAAAAATAATAAAAGGAAGAGAACCTGTTAAATGGAAAAAACAATTCTTGAAATGAAAAATATAACCAAGATTTTCCCCGGTGTTAAGGCACTTGATAATGTAAATATGGATGTAACCGAGGGTGAAATCCATGCTCTTGTCGGCGAAAACGGTGCAGGGAAATCTACATTAATGAATATTCTTTCCGGTGTGCATACTTATGGAACTTACACCGGAGATATTATATATTATGGCCAGGAATGCCGATTCAGAAATATAAGGGACAGCGAGCATGTCGGAATTGTTATTGTTCACCAGGAACTTGAACTGGTGCCCTATCTCTCAATTGCTGAAAATATATTTCTGGGAAATGAGCGAGCAAAAAATAAAATAATAGACTGGGACAGGACTCATTATGAGGCTAACCAGCTTTTAAGACGTGTAGGTCTTAAAGAGGATACACAGAAACCCGTTAAAGATATCGGTGTGGGCAAGCAGCAGCTTGTTGAAATAGCAAAAGTACTTTCAAAAGAGGTTAAACTACTGATTCTTGATGAACCAACAGCAGCGCTTACAGATGAAGAATCCGAAAACCTGTTGAAACTTCTTTTACAGTTTAAAAAAGAAGGCATAACATCAATATTAATCTCACATAAAATTCATGAGGTTTCTAAAGTAGCGGATAGGATAACGATCCTCAGGGATGGAACAACAATAGAGACTCTTAATAAAGATGTTGACGATATTGGAGTGGATAGAATAGTAAAAGGAATGGTCGGCCGTCCTTTAACGGACAGATTTCCAAAACGTGAACCCAATTTAGGGGAAGTTACGTTTGAAGTGAAAGACTGGAATGTATATGACCCTCTGGGCGGAGATAAGAAAGTTATAAAAAATGCAAGCATAAATGTCCGCAGAGGTGAAGTTGTTGGTATTGCCGGATTGATGGGAGCGGGGAGAACAGAGTTTGCAATGAGTTTATTTGGAAGGGCATATGGCAGAAATATCTCCGGTAAAACGATGATAAATGGTGAGGAAGTGGAGTTAAAAGATGTCAGGAGTGCAATAAAAAAAGGGATAGCATATTGCACAGAAGACCGGAAATCTGCAGGGCTGATACTAAATTTTGATATAAAAACAAATCTTACACTTGCCGGACTTGATAAGGTGAGCAATAAAACAGTTATTAACCAGAATAAAGAAATAAGGGCGGCAGAAGAATATGTTGAGAAACTAAATATCAAGACTTCGGGCCTGGAACAGGTGGCAGGTAATCTATCAGGAGGAAACCAGCAAAAGCTCATACTTTCAAAATGGACATTTGTAGAACCGGATATCCTGATACTTGATGAGCCAACCAGGGGAATAGATGTTGGAGCTAAATATGAAATATATTTAATTATAAATAAACTGGTTTCGGAGGGTAAATCAGTAATTTTTATATCCTCAGAGCTTCCTGAAATTATCAGCATGAGCGACCGGGTATTTGTTATGAATAATGGCCGCATAGTAGGAGAGCTTAAAAGAGGCGAAGCCACTCAGGAATCAATAATGAAGTGTATCATGGAGAGTCAGAGTAAGGGAGTACAAAAAAATGGGAAAATCTAAAATAGGAAATCTTTTTAAGAGCAATATACGTCAGTATGCTATGATAATAGCTCTTCTGGTTATTGTTATTCTGTTTCAGATAATGACAAAGGGTGTACTTTTATATCCCCAGAATGTGGCCAATCTTATAATGCAGAACGGTTACGTAATAATACTGGCCATCGGCATGGTGCTATGCATACTTACAGGCGGGAATATAGACCTTTCGGTTGGTTCTGTAGTTGCTTTTACGGGAGCAATAGCCGGGTCACTGATAATCGGGATGAAAATGGATGTGTGGCTGGGTGTATTGATTACCATTATTGCAGGTTTTGCAATAGGCGCGTGGCAGGGATTCTGGATTGCATATGTCAGGGTACCCCCATTTATTGCCACACTTGCAGGCATGCTTATGTTCAGGGGGCTTACAAATGCCATACTCAAAGGACTAACACTTGCACCGTTTCCCGATAGTTACCTCAGACTGACGGGAGGTTTTACAGGGGATTTATTTAAGGCTACTGGTTTTAATCTTAATATCACATGTCTTGTTACAGGTGCAATAGTTATAATTCTTTATATAATTTTCGCAATAAGAGGCCGCAGAAATAAGAAGAAATACAATTTTGAAGTTATTCCATTTTATTTATTTATACTTCAGATTCTTTTAATTTCCGGTGTTATTATGCTGTTTTTCTACTGGCTTTCACGTTATAAGGGTATGCCAACTGTGCTGCTTCTTATAGGTTTTCTTATAATTGCGTATACATTCGTAACCCGGAATACGGTATTTGGAAGATATATATATGCAAAGGGGGGGAACGAGATGGCGGCGCGCCTTTCAGGTATTGATCCCCAGAAAGTTATGTTTTTCGTGTATATGAATATGGGCGTGCTTGCTACTGTAACCGGCATAGTATTCTCGGCCCGTCTTAATGCTGCTTCGCCGGTTGCAGGGAATATGTTTGAGCTTGATGCCATCGGCGCATGTTTTATAGGCGGTGCATCTGCATCAGGCGGAGTTGGGACTGTTATCGGGGCTGTAATAGGTGCGATTGTAATGGGTGTACTGAATAATGGTATGTCAATAATGGGTGTTGGTACTGAGTGGCAGTCTGTTATAAAAGGGCTGGTATTGCTGGTAGCAGTTGCATTTGACGTATTCTCGAAATCAAGATCAAAATCTTAATTACATAATTTTTAAAATAAAAGAATAAAACGCAAAAAAATAATAAAATATATAGTATTTTATTATTTTACTCAAAACCTGTTTCCCGGTTGTCCTTGAAAGGATTAACTGCCCGCAGGGATAGAAGGAAAAATTTAGTTAGCCAAGTTAATTATAAAATCTGGTTAAATAAATGGCTTGACTAACTAATTTTTTATCACTATAATAATTATATATAAATAAAATAATAAAACTCCAATATTTATAATGATTCCTGTAAAGAAACAAAAAGCTCTCAAACAAACAAATAGAAAAGTTATATTGAATATTCTCCGTGATTCGGGTGAAATATCTGTATCGGAACTTTCTAAAGAAGTAAATCTAAGCAAGCCCACCCTTATGACAATAATAAATTATTATTTAAAAAAAGGGCTTGTAGTTAATACGGGTAAGGGAGATTCAACCGAGGAAGGCGGTAAGAAGCCAAACATTTACAAGTTAAATGAAAACGGCGGGTATGCTATTGGCATGATAATATCTGCAAATAAACTGGCTGCAGTTATTACAAATTTAAAAAACATAATTCTACATAAAAGTTCAATGCCGCTTAAATCAGACGAAGAATTTAGCAGCGTGCTGGAAAAGATAATTAAATTGTATAACAATCTTATAAATACCACTGATATTGACAGAAATAAGCTCGTAGGTTTTGCAATAGGAGCGTACGGTATAACTAATTTTAATAAGGGAGAGGTTATCTTTTCACCGCATTTTCCATCATGGGGTACAAATTTAAATTTAAAAGAAAAAATACTTGCCAGAATCCCGGATGAGATACCGGTTATCGTAGATAACCATATTAGATTTCAGGTTTTTGCAGAAAAAATTCTGGGGCTGGGAAAAGAAAAAAATAATATTGTTGCCATACAGGCAGGTAAAGGTCTGGTAGCAGGAATAATTATAGAAAATGAAATAAAGAGGGGCAATCATTATTTAATTGGTGAGATCGGGCACATGATAGTAGACCCGGAAGCAAGGGAAATATGTGTATGCGGCGGGAAAGGCTGCTTTGAAGCTATGGTAACAACTAACAGGATATTAAGAATGGCAGGAGAGAAATATGATGAATATCCAGATTCTATTATTTTCAATGGAGGGGGTCCAGAAGATATCGATATTTACAATGTATTTAATGCATCAAATAAAGGAGATAAGCTGGCGCTTGGTCTTATGAATGATGCAATAAACTGGTTCGGTATTGGGATATCCAATATTATTCTTATGTATGACCCGCAGATTGTAATTATTCAGGGCATTTTTACAAAAGCCGGGGAATACTTTCTTGAAAGTTTAAGGGAAAAGATTAATAAGGTTTCCCTGTTTTCGATAAAAAGAAAAACTGAAATAAAGTATTCTGAACTTGGCGATAATGCAGGTTTACTGGGAGCTGCATCTTTCGTACTGTCAAAATATTTTGAATAAATTTTAAACTATAAAAATAAAATTATTATTAGGGGAGGTGAGGTACAAATATTTAAAAAAGAAAAATGAGATTTGTTAAAGATGCTCTTGTGGTTTTATCTTAAACAAATCTCGTGTGCATTTTATCAAAAGATGAATTGATGTAAAAAGGAGATGAGAGAAGTGAAAAGAATACTAATACTTACTTTGGTTGCGGTTTTTATGGTTTCAATGCTGTTCATGGGAACATCGTGCAAGGCAGAAGAACCAGTAGCTGAAGAACCGGCAGAAGAACCGGCAGAAGAACCGGCAGAAGAACCGGCTGAAGAACCGGCTGAAGAACCGGCAGAGGCAGAACCAGTTACAATAACCTGGTGGCATATCCAGACTGAGGAATCTCAGGGGGAGTACTGGCAGGATCTCGCTGACAGATTTATGGCTGAAAATCCCCATGTTACTATAGAGATTACAGTTATGGAAAATGAAAACTTCAAAGCCAAGATGACTACTGTTATGCAGACAGGAGAAGTTCCGGATCTGTTCCAGAGCTGGGGCGGCGGAACAATGAATGCCCAGGCTGAAGCCGGATTACTGAGGGATATTACAGCAGAAGTTACAGAAGACGGTTTTGCTGATACAATCTCACCAGGTGCTCTTGGTGTATACTCTTACGATGGGAAGGTTTATGGTGTACCAAGAGATATGGGAATGGTTGGTATCTTCTATAATACCGAGTTATTCGAGCAGGCAGGAGTTGAAGCTCCGATAGCAACATGGACAGATCTTCTTGAGGCTGTTGATAAATTTAATGCTGCAGGTATTACCCCGATTGCAGAAGCCGGAGGAGATAAATGGCCTGCTGCATTTAGCTGGGAATACCTTGTAACACGTATAGGCGGAGAAGCTGCCTTTACTGCTGCTGCCACAAGAACAGGCTCATTTACCGATGAAGCATTTGTAGAAGCTGGAAATAAACTCCTGGAACTGGTTGATGCAAATGCATATCAGGATGGTTTCCTTGGTGCAACATGGGGCGATGTAGCAACCATTATGGGTAATGGCGAAGCAGCCATGAACTGCATGGGACAATGGGGCCCCGGTTCATACAGAGAAAATAGTGCCGATGGCACAGGACTTGACGGTAAAATAGGCTGGTTCAAGTTCCCGGAAATTGAAGGAGGCGCAGGTAAACCTACAGACGCTCTTGGCGGCGGTAATGGATTTGTAGTTGGTGCAAATGCGCCTGATGAAGCCATAGATTTCCTGAAATTCATGGTAACTGTTGAAGAGCAGAATAAGCAGACAGAGCTTGGAATGGGTGTTCCTGTTGTAATGGGGGCCACTGTAGATGATCCGGTACTTTCACTTATTGTCGAAGGAAGAGATGAAGCTGATTACCTGCAGTTATACTATGATCAGTACCTACCGCCTGCTACTGGATCTGTTGTCAATGATATAGTTCAGGCAATAATGGCTAAATCAATGACACCTGAGGAAGCATGCGAGATGCTTGAAGATACAGCTGCTTCGGAACTGGACTAATTGTTGTTTGGGTTCGAGCATAAATGAAAATAGGGATTGGGTTTTAATGCCCAATCCCTATAAATAAAAAAATTTAATAACTCCAATAAAAAACAGAATTATGTATAATATATATATTATATCAGGAGAAGGTTATCATAGAATCTTTAAAGAAAACAAAGTTACATAATTTAACTGGTGACAGGGCAAAAGTTTTTTTATTTCTAATTCCGGCTGCCGTGCTTATACTTGTTTTTCTGGTTATTCCCATATTTATGTGCGGCTATTACAGCCTGTTTAACTGGAACGGGATGGGTCCTGCAGAAGATTTTACAGGATTTGAAAATTTAAAAAATATACTTACAAATAAGATATTTTTAAAGGCGGTAGGCAATAGTTTTACCATTGTTGCGCTGTCCTTATCCATACAGCTACCGCTTGGCTTATTTCTGGCTATTATGTTTGGACGCGGTTTAAGAGGCCGCGCTTTTTTTAGAACGATCTTTTTTCTGCCATATGTCCTCTCGGAAGCTATTACTGCTGTCATGTGGCGTATTCTTTATAATCCAGAGCCAACCAGAGGTTTTATAAATGCAGTCTTTCAGAAAATTGGATGGGAAACACAGGCGTGGCTGGGAGATACAGAACTTGTGCTGTTTTCAATATTTATTGTACTTACCTGGAAGTATATTGGATTTCATATGCTTTTATATATAACAGGTCTGCAAAATATATCGCGGGATATCGAAGAAGCAGCTTTAATTGACGGTGTAAACAGGCGGCAGATGTTAACATATATAACCATACCCCTATTAGCCGGTACTATAAGGACGTCAGTATATTTATCAGTTCTTGGTTCACTGCAGGTATTTGCCATAGTCTGGATTATGACTAAAGGTGGCCCCGTTAATGCAAGCGAAGTTTTATCAACATATATGTACCGCTTTAGTTTTGTGAGGTTCCAGCTCGGCTACGGTGCAGCTGTGGCAATAGTTATGTTAATTATTGCACTGATTTTTTCTATAACATACATGAGTTTTGTGCGCAGAACAGAACATATAGCATAGAAAGGATTGATTTATGCCAGATAATAGTGCAAAAAAAAGTAAGAAATTTATAAAACTGCTTCCGGTAATATTAAAATATATTATTCTTATACTGGCTCTGCTTTTTATTGTAGTCCCAATAGTAATTATTATATTTGGCGGATTAAAAACACGCGGTGAATTTTATACTATCCCTTATATCCCCCCGATACCGCCAAGATTGGGAAATATTGTAAGAATTGTAAAGATGCCAATTTTCTGGTATATGATGCGCAATAGTGTGGTTGTAACACTTTCAGCGACAGCCGGAGTAGTAATGGTCGCTTCTATGTCAGCTTTTGTATTTGCGCGTATGAATTTTAAAGGAAAGGGCGCACTATTTCAATTTTTCACTCTCGGCCTTATGTTTCCGGCTACTGTGGCTATTTTGCCTATTTTTCTTATAGTAAGGCAGATAGGTCTGCAGAATAATCTGATAGGGGTAATACTTGTACTCACCACGTTTCAGATTTCTATGTCAACTGTAATACTCCGCAATTTTTTTATGGCAATTCCTTCAGAACTTCAGGATGCCGCAATGATAGATGGCTGTAACACTATAGGATTTTTCTGGAAAATACTACTGCCGCTGGCAAAGCCGTCTCTGGCTGCAGTAGCATCATTAGCCGTGGTTAATACATGGAACGATTTACTGGTAGCACTGGTTTTAATAGATAAGGAAAAACTCTGGACACTCCAGCTCGGGACAATGCAATTCCAGGGTCAGTATGGCCAGGATTTATCTCTGGTGTCAGCATTTCTTATACTGGCAGCTGTACCTGCTGTCGTATTTTATATATTTGCCCAGCGTCATATTGTTTCAGGGTTGACTGCAGGTTCGATAAAAGGCTAATTATAATTGCCGGTTAATGGTATAAAAAATATTAGTTTCTATCATACGGACTTTTATTATCAGGTACATATAACTTTTTATGTTATTTTAGAAAAAAATCTTTTAACTTTCATATTACTGATATTCTTATTTTTTCGATATCAATAGATATAAAAAAATAATTATAATAGAGATATATTTTTTAAATTTAAGGGCTCGTTGATTGTAATATAAACAATCAATCTACAAATAGTCGTACTTACTGTACCTGCAGGCAAAGATGGTATGCTGAATTTATAAATATTTGTAAAACCTTATACAAGAGGAATCGTAAGATGGGTAAAAAAAATAATAAACAAAAAAAAGATTATCTTGATAAAAACAAACCGGTTAATAAAAGAGTGGAGAGTCTTTTATCTCTTATGACTCTGGAGGAAAAAATCGCCCAGCTTGGAAGTGTCTGGATATATGAAATTCTTGATAATAAAATTTTCTCCAGAATAAAGGCAGATTTGCTGTTTAAACATGGAATCGGACAGATAACCCGCCTTGGTGGAGCGAGTAATTTTAATCCAGATGAATCTGCCAGAACAGCAAATGAGATACAGAAATATATTATGACGAATACACGCCTGGGCATTCCTGCTATTATCCACGAAGAATCATGCAGCGGGTATATGGCCAGAGGGGCAACATGTTTTCCCCAGATTATCGGTGTTGCAAGTACGTGGGATCCTGAACTGGTAAATAACATGGGATGTGTGATAAGAGAGCAGATGAGGGCGGTTGGAGCGCATCAATCACTGGCCCCGGTACTGGATATTGCAAGAGATGCAAGATGGGGAAGGATGGAAGAAACTTTCGGTGAGGATCAATACCTCGTATCCAGAATGGGAACAGCATATATAAAGGGGCTTCAGGGTGATGACTGGAAGACTGGAATAATGGCAACCGGAAAGCATTTTGTGGGATACGGAGTTTCAGAAGGTGGAATGAACTGGGCGCCTCCCCATATTCCAGAAAGAGAAATGCGGGAAGTTTTTCTTGCTACTTTTGAAGCTGCTGTAAAAGAAGCAGGTCTCGCTTCAATTATGCCGGCATACCATGAACTGGATGGAATACCATGCCATAGCTCAAAAGAATTACTGGCAGGAGTGTTGAGAGATGAGTGGCACTTCGAAGGGCTTCTGGTATCAGACTATTTTGCCATTAATATGCTGTATGATTATCATAAAATAGCCGTAGATAAAGAAAATGCTGCAAAGCAGGCTCTTGAAGCAGGCGTGGATGTTGAACTTCCGAGTACCGATTGCTATGGAAAGCCTTTAAAAGACGCAGTAGACAGGGGTTATATAAAAGAATCGTTAATTGATATATCGGTAAAGAGAATGCTTAAAATGAAATTTTTACTCGGGCTTTTTGAAGATCCCTATGTAGATGAAGAAAAAGCAAAAAGAGTATTTGATACAGAGAAACATAGAGCGC
Source organism: uncultured Actinomycetota bacterium (assembly GCA_964616545.1). Taxonomy (GTDB): domain Bacteria; phylum Actinomycetota; class Humimicrobiia; order Humimicrobiales; family Humimicrobiaceae; genus JAQVEM01. The sequence goes on from CAZTUA010000028.1 coordinate 14,148, forward strand.
TTGCACGTGAGATAGCGCAAAAATCAATTGTACTCCTAAAAAATGATAAAGATTTACTTCCGCTAAAGAAGGATATTTCATCAATTGCGGTAATCGGTCCAAATGCCAGCAGTGCACGAAATATTATAGGTGATTACGCTTATCCATGCCATATAGAATCACTTATAGAGATGAAGGAAGACAATGATACTTTCAATACGCCCATCCCGGATAAACTGGAAATGGCGGATAACTTTGTACCAATCTCGAGCATACTGGAAGGGATAAAAGAGAAATTAGGCAAGAATACGGAGATTTATTATGCAAAAGGCTGTGATGTTAAAAGTGAGTTAAAGGATGGTTTTGAGGAAGCAGTTGAATGTGCGAAAAAATCAGAAATTGCCATAGTGGTTGTGGGTGATAAATCAGGGCTTACAGATGACTGCACCAGTGGTGAAACAAGGGACAGGGCTGATTTAAATCTGCCGGGTGTCCAGGAAGAACTCGTAAGGGAAGTATACAAAACCGGCACACCCGTAATTGTTGTACTTATAAACGGAAGACCTTTATCCATAAACTGGATCATAGAGAATATACCGGCGGTAATAAATGCATGGATGCCCGGCGAAGAAGGCGCAGAAGCAGTAGCAGACGTTCTTTTCGGGGATTATAATCCCGGAGGAAAGCTTCCAGTATCATTTCCGAGGTCAGTTGGTCAGGTGCCGGTATACTATAATCATAAACCTTCCGGCGGACGTTCTCACTGGAAAGGTGATTATGTGGAAATGAGCAGCAAACCCCTGTTTCCTTTTGGGTATGGCCTTAGTTATACAAATTTTAGATACAGTAATATGAAAATTTCACCTGAGTCTGTCTCCTGCAATGGAAAGATTAAAATAAGTATAGATGTTGAAAATAATGGCTCATGCAGAGGGGATGAAGTTGTGCAGCTTTATGTAAACGATGTACAATCAGAAATAACAAGGCCCGTTAAAGAATTAAAGGGCTTTAAAAGGATTATGCTGGAGCCAGGCCAGAAAAAGACAATTATTTTTACTATTTCGGCAACGCAGCTGGGTTTTTACAACAGGGATATGAAATATGTTGTGGAACCCGGAAAAATTAAAGTTATGATGGGCAGTTCTTCTGAGGATATAAGGCAGACCGGGGAATTTAATATTGTTGGCGAGATAAATGAAATAAAGGATAGCAGGAAATACTTTACATCGGCTGAAATAAAATAAAAAGTTAGAATTTATTTTTAGAAATTGATATATAAGTATTAAAAAATATCTAATAATTATATATTGACATAAATAATAACAACTTATATATTAATTAACAATATATATATTTAAACTTGTAAATTATTTTACAAATATTTAAAGATTAATAATACAAATAGAATAAAAAAGAAACATAGAGAGAATATATAATATTAATAATAGAAAAAATCCGGCAATATAAAGAGGAATGAAATAACTGGGGGTATAAAGTGAGGCGAACTTCGTATCATGTTATCGGGGTAGATCTGGGTGCAACAAATATTGTATGTGTATTGTCAGGCGATGATGGCAAAATAATAACGAAAGATACCAGAAAAACCTTTGGAAACAGGGGCAAGGAAAAAACAATTTCACAGATAATCAATTCTGCAAAAAATGTCCTGAGGGAAGGCGAAAAAATGGGAATCTCTGCCAGATCAATAATTGGAATGGGTGTAGGCGGTCCGGGTCCGATAAATAGTGATGAGGGTATTATACATATTGCTCCAAACATTCCGGGATGGATCAATACATCGCTGGTAGAAGAACTGGGCAATGAACTTGACCTGCCTATTTTTCTGGAAAATGATGCAAACGCAGCAGCACTGGGAGAATGGTGGCTGGGGGCCGGCAAAGATATAGATAATCTGGTTCTGCTTACTTTAGGCACCGGAATAGGTGGCGGAATAATTATTGATGGTGAAGTCTTGTATGGGACCAGGCACACAGCAGGAGAAATAGGACATATGGTAATAAAAGAAGGAGGGCTTCTATGCGGTTGCGGTAATAAAGGTTGCTTTGAAGCTTACGCTTCAGCAAAAGCAGTGGTAAAAAGAATGTTGATTGAGATAGAAAAAGGCAAAAAGACAGCGCTGCTTGATGCGGTAAAAAATAAGCCGGAAAAGATTACATGCAGGTTAATTTATGATACAGCAAGAAAAGGGGATAATCTCTGCAAAAAGATTGTTGAAGAAACCGGGAAATATTTAGGAATAGGTATAGCAAATATAGTTAACATAATAAATCCCCAGATGGTTGTACTTGGCGGAGGGATGGCCAGAGCAGGCGATCTTTTATTTGACCCGGTAAGGGAATATGTAGAAGAGCATGCTTTTAATGCAACCATGGAAGGAGTAGAGATTGTACCGACAAAACTTGGTACAAATGCCGGAGCTATAGGTGCGGTAGCTTTTGTGTTAAAGAAAAAAGGCCTTTTAAAAAGAGTGAACTGCCTGGATCGGGACACGACGGGGTTCTTACAGGCATAGATTAAAACATATAAGATATAAAAAATATAAAGTTGCTGCTTCAGGATTGCTGCTTTAAGATAGCTGCTTAAAATAATACTCGTATATAAATTGTTTTTCAGGTTTAAATAGTGTATTTAACGTTATGATTCTTTTTATTGTTTAAAAATTTTATAAAGCTTAAAATAAGAAATAATTGTCCGGAAGCTTTTAGATTATCTGCTTCACTGCTCTAAAAGTTAAAGATATCAAAAAAAGAAAAAAACAGTATGAGGCAGGCTATTGATGGAAATAGATAAAAAGAAATTCAATAAAGTCATTTTAATAAATGTGAGTGCAGGATTAATATACGGAGTAATAATCTGTCCCATAATTACAGTAATATTTTATGTTTTAAGCGGGATAGGCCCGGTAAGTGCCGAACACGGATTTGTCGAGGGATTATATTCAGCTGTAAAATTAGGACTGGCCGCAGGTGCAGCATTCGGATTAATGCTTGCAATTATTCTGGGAATATTATTCAGGCCGTATAAGAGAGTCATTTACACCAGGGATGAAAATATCTTTTTATCAAAAATGAATATAGCGCTGGATAGAATAAATTATGAATTGGAAAAAAGAGATAATAATATATATATATTTAAAGAAAAAAGAGATAGATTTGCCAGAATTCTGGTAAGAATAAGGGATAACGATGCCGTTATTCATGGACATTTTAACAAAGTAATTTTTTTAAGCAGATATCTCACAGGAAGTTTAAAAAAATAATTTTTACAGATAATGTTTTCATTTATAAAAGAATCCACACATGCAAACAGGTAGATGTCTTTAATTAAAGAAATTAAAAAACAAAATTAA
>CAZTUA010000029.1:0-25465 GCA_964616545.1 uncultured Actinomycetota bacterium
AGAAAATGGGTATAAAAGAAGGCAGCACTATTATAATCGGAAAGCTTGTTTTCGTGCTAAAAGATTAAATATTATACGGGGAGAGATTAATTGGAAAGTGATAGAAAAAAATACCTTAAAAGTATCAAAAAAATGGTTGTAAAAATCGGGTCCAGCAGCCTGACTTCCGAAAACGGAAGGCTGGATAGAGCCGGTATAAAGAGATTTGTGGATGAGGTAAGCTCACTTTTTGAAAAGGGAATAGAAGTAATAATAGTTACAAGCGGTGCTATAGCTGCCGGTCTGGAAAGCCTGAATATCAGAGAAAAACCGGCTGACCTGTCACTTCTCCAGGCGGCTGCTTCGGTCGGTCAGGTTGAACTCATGAGCCTCTACAGTGATATGTTTTCAAAAAACAATGTAAGAATCGGGCAGATATTGCTGACCCATGAGGATACAACCAGGAGGGAGCAGTATCTTAACATAAAAAACACAATAAAGAATTTATTAAGTTTAAAAGTAGTGCCGGTAGTTAACGAAAATGACAGCGTGGCCATAGATGAGATAAAGTTTGGTGACAATGACAGGCTTGCTGCCATGGTAGCAGTTCTGGCAGAAGCAGATATTCTGGCAATTTTAACGGATATCGAGGGCATGTATGATAAAGACCCCAGATTCAACAGTGATGCAAAGCTGCTCTCGTTTGTAGAAAAGATAGATAAACACATAGAAGATGCGGCAGGGGGAATCGGGTCAACTTATGGTATTGGCGGAATGCAGTCAAAAGTAAAGGCAGCAAAAATCTGCTCTTTCTCGGGTATAGGAACAGTAATTGCCGGCAGCAGTGATGAAGATGTACTTGGCAGGATTGTATCGGGGGAGGATGCCGGTACCTTTTTTGCCCCGCAGGTAGAAAAAAAAGTAAGAAGTGTTAAAAAGTGGATTGCCTTTGGGAAAAGGACCAGGGGTATTATAGTAATTGATAAAGGTGCCGGGGAGGCAGTACTGAATAAAGGCAGGAGCATACTGGCGGTTGGCATAGTAGAAGTAAATGGTAAATTCAGCAGGGGAGACACATTAAAGGTCCTGTCGCCTGACGGGAGGCTCATTGCAAAAGGAATCACCAATTTTTCGAGCGAAGAAATAAAAAAAATAAAAGGGAAAAACAGGGGGAAAATTCTATCTGAATTTGGTGCTTCACTGTGCGGCGAGGTGATCCACAGAGATTGCCTGGTTGTTTTTTGTGAATAATTTCATTTATTATTTTATGTTATAATGAGTTAATAAACCGGAGGGATAGATGGATAGAGTATTAAAAATAGCAAAAAAGGCCAGAGAAAGCACAAAATTTATTTCTAATGCCGGTACCGGAGTAAAAAATAAGATACTTTCTGATATCTCCAGGCATATTGTATCCGGAGTAGAAGAAATTATTAGAGAGAATGAAAAAGATATGGATGCGTCCAGGCGCGAAGGGATATCAGAGAGCCTGATAGACAGATTAAAGTTTGATAGGGAAAGAATAGAGAAAAAGGCGGAAAGCATAGATAAAGTTATTAAGTTCAACGACCCTGTAGGAGAGGTAATTTTCGGCTATAATCTTCCAAACGGCTTAATTCTAAAGAATATAAGGGTGCCCCTGGGAGTTATAGGGATAATATATGAGGCCAGGCCGGAGGTTACAATTGACGCATCGGTTTTATGCCTGAAAGCGGGGAACAGCGTAATCCTGAGAGGGAGTTCCCATGCAATAAATACAAATAAAAAACTGGTGGAATTAATGGGCAGGGCTCTTAGGGAGAATAATATGCCTGAAAGCATTATACAGATTATTCCCACCATGGATAAGAAGGACGCGGTAAGATTAATGCAGCTCCGGAAACACATAGATGTTCTTATACCGCGCGGCGGCAAGAGCCTTATTGAAAGCGTAGTTGAAAATTCAAAAATACCTGTGATTGAAACAGGTATCGGCAACTGCCATATCTACATAGATGATAAGATTGAAGATATTGATGCAGAGTTAATTGCAAATATAGTGATTAATGCAAAGGTACAGCGCCCGAGCGTATGCAATGCAGCCGAAAAATTACTGGTGCACAGAGGTGCGGCTCAGAAGATACTTCATTTTGTGCTAAGAAAACTTGAAGATGAGAATGTAAAACTTCTGGGGTGTCCCTGGACCATGGAAATATTTCCATCCATAGAGCTGGCTTCTGAGGAAGACTGGTATGAAGAATATCTGGATTACAGGATGGCAGTAAAAGTAGTTAATAATATTGAGGAAGCAGTGGCGCATATCAACAAATACGGTTCCCACCACACAGAAACCATAATAACATCCAGCTATAAAAGTTCCAGATACTTTACCAGGGAAGTAGACTCTGCAGTTGTTTTTGTTAATGCATCTACAAGATTTACGGATGGTGAGCAGTTCGGCATGGGTACAGAAATAGGCATAAGCACCCAGAGGCTTCACTGGCGTGGCCCTATGGGATTAAGGGAACTGACAACCAATAAATTTGTAGTGTACGGCAGCGGACAGATAAGGGAATAGATTTAAAAACTGCAGCGGCAGTTTTAACAGGAGCAGTAATTTAAAATCAGGATAAGTGACCAGGGTGAAAAAAAAGAGAAGGCAATATAAAAAAATTGGGATTATGGGAGGAACTTTTAACCCTATCCACCACGGCCACCTTGTTACTGCGCAGGAAGCACTTAGCCAGTTTAAACTTGATATAGTAATTTTTATCCCCACAGGCAGCCCGCCGCATAAAGCAGACAGCAAAATAGCAAGTGCCGAAGACAGATATATCATGACTGTTATTGCCACTTCTTCAAATAGTAATTTTTTTGTTTCAAGAATAGAGATAGACAGAAAAGGTGAGTCATATACTATAGATACTGTCCGCAGATTAAAAGAAGTTTACGGGAAAGATTCACTTTTATACTTTATAACGGGTGCAGATGCCATACTGGAAATACTTACGTGGAAGAATACAGAGGAAATTGTCTCACTCTGTAAATTCATAGCAGCTACAAGGCCGGGATATGACCTGACCCGCCTGGAAGAATTAAGAGGCAGGCTGTTCAATAATACAAAAGAGGTAAATGAGAAAATATTTGTAATGGAGATACCGGCACTTTCCATTTCTTCAACTGATATTAGAGACAGAATTAAAAATAACAGGCCGATAGACTATCTGGTACCCGAAGGAGTAAGCAATTACATATTAAAAAATGGACTTTATAAATAATTTTCCCTTAACGGGCAGCCAGAAAAAATATCTTAAGGAAATGGCAGAAAAAATTAAAAATGTTATGCCCGGCCCGCTGTATGTGCATTCTATAAACACCCTGGAGTACGCGGGCGCTATTGGAGAAAGATTTTTACCAGACCTGGATATATTCAGGCTGAGCGCAGCATGTATTCTGCATGATTATGGTAAAATATTTAGTTATAGCGAGCTTGTTAGAATAGCAGAAGAAAATAAGCTTAAAATAGAGGAGTTTGAGTTAAAAACTCCTGTGCTCCTGCATGGTTTTGTAGGTGATTACCTGGTTAAAAGAGATTTTAATATCTCTGATGCCAGGATACTCAGGTCAGTAAAGTACCATATAACAGGGTACTGTAATATGAGCCTGGAAGATAAAATTTTGTTTATTGCTGATAAGATTGAAAAAAGCAGGAATTACGACGGAGTAGAGAAATTAAGGGCTCTTGCGCTAAAAAATATAGATTTATGTTTATTAGAGGTATATAAAAATAATATAATATATATTGTAAATGGAAATAAATTAATGCATCCTGATACGGCCAGGATCTGGAATAATATTTGTGGAGGTATTTAATATGTCTTTTGACGATGACGAAAAAAGATTCGGAGATAATGGCCCCGATGATGAAGATTTCTATAAACTTGACGATGAGGGCGATGAAAGCAGGGGGAATGAAAAAAAGGATGATTCCGTAGATGATTTCTTTAAAGATGAAGATTTTGAATTTGAAACCTATGATGAGGGCGAAGATGAAAAGGAACCGGAAAGCATAGGACTGAGAAGCAGGAGAACAAAGCAGAGGAAAAAGAAAAGAAAGGCTATTTTAAAAATCAGTGCCATATTGATTGTTCTGGTTCTTGTAGCTGTTGGGATAGTTTTCTGGGTTGTCCCGTGGGTTAAAAACAGGTTTTTTTCTAAACCGGAGATAGCAGAAGAAGAAAGAATAACAATACCTGATTCCCTGCTGCTTGGTAACGATATCAATATTGTTATTGCATGTGCAGGAGGGAATCTGCTGGAGCCGGATGTTAATACTGTTGTATTCTCAAGCTACTACATCAGTGAGAATAAATTAATTTCGCTGTATATTCCTCCCAGAACGCTGATGGATATTCCGGGTGTCGGAGCAGAAATGATAGGAAGGTCCGTAAATATACAGGGGATGGATCTACTGAAACTGTCCCTGAAAAAAGATCTGGGCATGAATATTGATGTAGATTACCATATCTTATTTGACGTGCCCGGCGTGGTGGATAAATTGGGAGGGATAGAGCTTGAGCTGGAAAAAGAAATTTCTGTAAAGAATTACAGTGACAATTCAACTTTTACGCTTGAGGAAGGAAATAACCTTATTGACGGAGAAGAAGCGTTGAATTTTCTAAGATACTTCAGTGGTATAGAGAAGGATGTACCGGTTGAAAATATCAAGAATCAGAAATTAATTATAGATGCATTAATAGAAAAAATTGCAGGCAAAGACGATGAAGAAATGTCTGCCAATCTAAACTCAATAAAGGATTTTATGGAAACTGATTTAAGCATGGAAGACAGATTAAAGATTTTCTCAACATTTGCCAGCATAGAAGCTGATAAAAATTATGCGTATTCACTGGACGTATCGTCTAATATGGATGGGGAGGATATTTTCTATGTCCCGAAGGATATTTCAAAACTTGCTGAAATTTTCAGCAAAGAAGGAACCTCGCCGGCCGAAGAAGTAACTGATTTTACAGAAACTGTAAAAATCACTGTACTGAATGGAACCTACGATTCCCCGGAAGCTTTCGGGCTGGCAGGAACCACATCCGAAACTTTAAAAGAACTGAAATTTGAAGACGGCAGGAACAAATATGATGTAATTGAGGTAGGCAATTCGGATAATATTTACGAAAGCACCCAGATCCTGGTTTATGCCCCGGATGCGAATAAACTGGCTGCGGCGGATGATATTAAAAAGGTCCTGGGGACGGGAAACGTAAACCCGAGAGAGGATGATGTAACCAGTTCGGATATAATAGTAATTCTGGGAAAAGATTATCTTGCGATAACAACAGGTACAGCTGAAACTGAAGAGGAAGAGGAGGAAGGGCAGTTAATTAAAATCATTGTTTTAAATGGAGAGGGCACCACGGGGCTTGCCGCGACAGTTACCGGGATACTTGATGATTATTTCAATTCTGAGGGAGAAACTGTTGTAATGCTGGAACCAAAAAGTGCGGCTAACTATAATTATACTGAAACCGAAATAACCGTTTATACTTCCGGGGAAGGAGTAAACGAGGTAGCACAGAAGATACAGGAAAGGCTGGGTGTTGGAGCAATAGAGTACTCTGATGATAATGCAGATAATGTGGATATTAGCATAATTATAGGGAGTGATTATACAAAATAGTGACAAAAAGTGTAACAAAAGCTATTAAACCCGGGTCAAAAGATGTAGTCAAAATCATAAAAGCAGTTGCCAGAATTGCCGATGAAAAAAAAGCGGATTACATAAAAATTCTCGACATGAGATCAAGGCTCATTATCACCGATTACTTCATAATAATCAGCGCAAAAAACACCAGGCTGACCAGAAGAATACAGGAAGAGGTCTGCGGCTATCTTAAAAGAAAAAATCTCAAACACATAAATATCAGCGGTATGTCTGAAGGAAAATGGATATTGATTGATTACAACGATTTTGTGATTCATATTTTTACAAACGAATTAAGAGAATATTACGAGCTTGAAAGGCTGTGGAGAGATTCCGGAGAAATAGAATGGAACAAAGAGCAGCCTGTGCAGAACGGAAAGGATAAGTAATTGAAAAGAAAAAAGTTAAACAGGACCTATAACCCCCGGGAAATAGAAAAAAGAATTATCAAGAAATGGGAAAATGAGAAAATGTATTCTCTAAAATCCTCAAAAGATGACCCAAAATATTACATGCTGGAAATGTTTCCATACCCCTCCGGAGAACCTCACATGGGACATGCCAGAAATTACACTATCGGGGATGTTATTGCAAGGGTTCTCTCAAGAAAAGGGCATAATGTTCTTCACCCCATTGGTTTTGATGCTTTTGGTCTGCCCGCAGAAAATGCAGCGATTAAAAAAGGACTCCATCCAGAGGAAAGCACCATGTCCAATATTGATAAGATGAGAAAAGCTCTCAAGCGGATGGGGATAAGCTATGATTTTGGGGACGAGGTAATAACTTCTGAGCCTGATTATTACAGATGGACGCAGTGGCTTTTCCTTTTATTTTATAAAATGGGCCTGGCAGAAAAAAAAGAAGCACCTGTTAACTGGTGCGGCTCCTGTCAGACTGTTCTTGCAAACGAGCAGGTCATTTCAGGAAAATGTGAAAGATGCGACAGCCCTGTCAAAAGAAAGGTACTGTCACAATGGTTCTTTAAAATAACCGATTATGCACAGAGACTTCTTGACGATATGGAACTTCTGGAAGACGGATGGCCGGAAAAGGTTCTTACCATACAGAGAAACTGGATAGGAAGAAGTGAGGGGGCCATGGTTAATTTCAAACTTGACGGCCCTGAAGATATTGATATTCCAGTTTTCACAACGAGGCCAGACACCCTGTTCGGGGTAACCTTTTTTATTCTTGCTCCGGAGCACCCTCTGGTAGATAAAATAGTAAGTGATGAAGGTTATAAGAAAGAGATTAGAAAAGCAAGAGCGCTGATTTCCGGGCAGAGCGATATCGAGAGGGGCTCGGCGGAAGTTGAGAAAATAGGATGTTTTACGGGAAGGCATGTTATAAATCCGCTGAGTTGCGAAAAAGTTCCCGTGTGGATTGCCAATTATGTTCTGCTGGAATACGGAACCGGCGCCATAATGGCGGTCCCTGCACATGATGAGAGAGATTTTGAATTTGCCTCAAAATATAAAATTCCGATTAAAGAAGTAATATCACCCGACGGGAGCAGCCACCCTGAACTTAAAGCTGCATATGCTGATGAAGGAATAATGGTAAACTCAGGAGATTTTAGCGGATTTAAGTCAGAAAAAGGGAAAAGAGAAATCACCCGCTATCTTGAAAAAAAGAATCTTGGTAAATCCAGCATAAATTACAAATTAAGGGACTGGCTGATTTCAAGACAGAGGTACTGGGGTGCGCCTATTCCAATAATTTATTGTGAAAAGTGCGGCATGGTTCCTGTTCCGGAAAAAGATTTACCGGTACTTCTCCCCCATGATGTAGATTTCAGGCCGAAGGGCCTGTCACCGCTTTCATATTGTGAAGAGTTTGTAAATACAGAGTGCCCGGAGTGCGGGGGGAAGGCAAAAAGGGAAACGGATACGATGGACACATTTGTCTGCTCTTCGTGGTATTTCTTAAGGTATTGCAGCCCCCATGACAGAGAGCGTGCTTTTGACAGCAGGGAGGTTGATTACTGGATGCCGGTGGATCAGTATATAGGGGGGATAGAACACGCAAGCATGCACCTGATATATGCAAGGTTTTTTACCAAGGTTCTCTATGATAGCGGACTGGTTAAGTTCAGGGAGCCTTTTATCAGGTATTTTCCTCACGGGATTGTAAATCTGGGCGGACAGAAAATGTCAAAGTCCAAAGGAAATATCGTTAATCCATCCGAGATTTATAACCGGTTCGGAGCGGATACATTGAGGCTGTATATACTCTTTATGGGTCCTGCCGGAAGCCCGGTGGACTGGAGTGACAGCGGTGTTGAAGGAGCAAACAGGTTCTTAAAGAGAGTCTGGAAACTGATAGCCGGGAATATAGAGGATGCAGGAGCCATAGAACAGGGGAATGGTGAAAGCGGCGGGAAAGGTGAAAAAACTGACCCTGCAGCAGGGAATATTGAGAGTGACTATAAAAATGGAAGGTTAAGCAACTCCGAAAAGGAGCTGTACAGAAAATTACACCAGACAATAAAAAAAGTTACAGACGATATCCTTGTGAGGTTTAATTTCAATACTGCAATAAGCGCCATTATGGAGCTTGTCAATTTATTCTATAAATATCTGGATGAAGCGGCCCGTTCCGGGAAGAATCATCTGCTCATAAAAGAGGTAACAGAAAAAATGTTATTGCTTCTTTCTCCTATCACCCCGTTTATTACCGAAGAGTTATGGATGATGTCCGGTAATACCGGGAGCATACATAAAGCAGACTGGCCCGCTTATGATAATGAGATTGCGCGTGAGGAGCTTGTAACTGTCGTATTCCAGGTAAACGGAAAACTCAGGGATAAAATTAATGTGCCTGCAGGTACCCCGGAAGAGAAATTAAAGGAACTGGCCCTTTCATCGGATAAAGTAAAAAAGTATACGAAAAGAAGCCGGATAATAAAAGAAATAGTAGTACCCGGCAAGCTTGTTAATATTGTAGTGAAATAGACAGAGGATAATTATGAATTTTCCAGGAGTTCAAGGATTGACCGGCAGAATGCAGGAAGGTCATCCGGAATCCTGGATGTAACGATATTACCGTCTACCACCACTTCCATGTCCAGGTATTCAGCCCCTGCATTTCTCATATCGGTGGCTATTGATATGTAGCTGGTAACTTTCCTGCCTTTTATAATATCAGCTTCAACAAGCATGGACCCGCCATGGCAGATTGCTCCTATGACTTTTTGCTGAAGGTGAGCTTTTTTGACCAGCTCAGCCATATCTTTTTTGCTCCTCATTTTATCAGGGGCATTCCCTCCCGGGATAATTACTGCTGCTGCATTGTCAATATCTGCCTCTGCAGGGGTAAGGTCTGACTTCATGGATATGCCAAATTTCCCCTTATATTCTTTACCTGCAGCCGGACCGATAATTTTAACATCGTAGCCGGCTTCCTTAAACCTGTAATAAGGGTATACAATTTCCTCATCCCTGAATTCGTTTTCTATCAATATAAATATTTCGCCTGCCATAAACTGCACCTCCGTAAAATTTATTTATAACAATAATAATTCTATCAGGATTTTTTTTTATTTTAACTGTTATTTTTTATTAATACGGGAAACCTTCCGGACGCCGGGGCAGAGCAATTTGGCAGTGCAATTAATTAAAAACCACCGGCTCCGCATTGTTAATGCTCAGATAATGTTCCTCCAGTGCAGGGGTACGAGGATGAAGCAGGCCATTAGATTCTTCTTTATTCCTGGTTGATTATATGCTATAGTGTATTAGCACAATTATACATATATATAATAGTATTAAGTGAGCCGGGATTATAGCTATTTTTTTATAAATTTTAATGAAATTTTTTCTGTTGATGCTTGAAAGATTGAAGACCGTTCACATGGAAGAGATAATAAGCAAATTAAGATTTCTTATCGATAAGATAAAATATAAAAAAGGCAGGCACATATACATTTCCATAATAATTCTTCTCATTATTATCGTTATTTCATTTACCGTAATCTATATAAATATGAAAATAGAAATAAAAAGGAAGGAAAATATCCTGAAAAGCTATTATTCTGAAATTTCAATTGCGGATAACAGCCCGGACGGGTCCGGTGCTGAAAGGACAGGAAATGAAATAAACGGAGAAAAAACCCTGCATGATAATGAGAAGCAGCATTTTACTGCAGGCAGCAATGGAGATAGCAGGTATGGCGGCAGCAATTCAGACACGGCCGGGAAAACAGCTGCAATAAAAGTTTATATATGCGGCGCGGTTAAAAATCCAGGCGTGTATGAGGTTTACGAGGGTGCAAGGGTGATAGATCTGCTGGAAGCAGCAGGCGGCCAGAACGAAGATGCCTGTATAGAGATTATTAATCTGGCCGGGCCCCTGGCTGACGGCCAGAGAATCTATGTCCCTTTTGAAGAAGAAATTACCGGTGGCAGCTCTCTATTTTTTTCAGGGGACCTGCAGGATGATTACAGCTCTTCCGGCAGCAGAGTGGTAAATATAAATTCTGCAAGCGCAAAAGAGCTTGAGACGCTGCCTGGAGTGGGTCCGGTAATTGCGCAGAATATTGTTGAGTACAGAAACAGAAATGGATTTTTTAAAAAAAAAGAGGAGCTAAAAAATGTTACGGGCATCGGAGAAAAAAAATATGATAAAATCAGTAAATTTATATCAATTTGATCATCCTGAAGAAGAAAATACTATTATTTCTGAGTAACAATTACCATCTTTTCTGGGCTCTTGGATTAACTGCGGGAATATATACCGGAGGTATTATTAATCTTGCCTGCACCTGTATGGCCCCTGCCGGGATAACGGTAATAGTGGTGCTGCTGGCTTTTGAAGTTATAATAGCCGTAAGAGTTTTATCCGGGAAAGATTCTTCCGGCTGTTCTTATAAAGAGAAAGTTAAAAAAATTGAGGAAAATTACCGGGATTTTTTATCAGTCAGTAAGCCTGTGACCGGCCCGGAAAGAAAAAATACGGAAATTTTCATTACTGCCATAATTCCATTTTTTATTTTATTTTTTATAGGAATTCTAATAATCGGAATATATGACTGCAGAGAGAGTGAAAATATAGCTGCTGCTATCTGTGAAAATGAAAATCAGGCGGGGAGCAACGGAGATACCTCTATAATTATAGAGGGAAGAGTGTCGGATCACCCGGCAGAAAGTTACAGCAATATAAATTTTACAATGGCGGTGGAAAAAATATCTGTCTGCGGTTCCGGAAGAAATCCGGATGAGTTTCTCAAAATCAGGGAATATGTAAGCGTAAGGTTAAATAATGCGGCGGGCGCGTCTGTATCCAGGGATGATTACCTGCAGGTAAAAGGAAGCTTTAAAAAAAAAGGTTTAAAAAACTTCAGAAGAGCCGGCCATGGGGATAATGGATATATTTTTACGGCCGGCTGCAGTGATGCCGGAAAGATAGGGAGCAGCAGTCCCGGATATAAAATGTTTGTCTTTAGAAACAGGCTCTATAGCTGCCTGAAAAATGCGTTTTACAGGAACCTTGAAAATGAAAATGCCTGTATAGCTGAAGCAATAATACTGGGCAATAAAAATAACCTGCGTCCATACCTTGCTGAATCTTTTAAAAAATGCGGGGTATATCACCTTTTTGCTATCTCAGGCCTTCACCTTTCTTTTTTTATATCTTTTATATATTTGATTTTTAAAAGAGTGCGCTCATCAGGCTATATTCTGGGCGCGGTTATTATTTTTCTTGTTATTTATAACTTTCTGGTCGGAGAAAGAGCCAGCATGCTAAGAGCATCAATCACTGTGGTTTTAATTTTTCTTGCGGGGAGATGGAACAGGGAGTACAGCCATAAAATCATTCTTTATTTTTCATATATTGCACTGATTATCTATAATCCATATTTTATTTATAGCGCAGGGTTCTGGATGACTTTCGGCTCCATGGCGGCACTGTCCTTTATATATCCATTTTTATCCGGAGCGGCAGCAAGAAACACCATCGCTAAAGGCCCTGTAACCGCCTATTTTCTAAAAATTATTTTTATTACTCTGTCAGTACAGATTGTACTTTTTCCTGTTCTTGTATATTTTTTCAATGAAGTTTCATTAATCTCACCGCTGGCCAATGTTTTAATAATACCGGCATTTTATATTCTTCTTTTCATTATGATATTTTCGTCACTGACAATAATAATATGGCCGCCCGCGGGAGGATTTATCCTGAGATCGGGTGATATTTTTTTCAGGTATATCCTGAAAACGGCAGGTATTTTAGCCAGATTTAATTTCTGTGTAATAAGATTTGACGATTCTGCTGTAAAGAATGTAATAGTCTGTTATGCGGTATTATTTATCCTGTCCTCTGCAATTTATATCCTGGTAAAAATAATCAGACCCTGGAGGGGAAAATTTTAGGGTATGTGTTATACTATAATAATTTTAACAGGGGTACAGCCGGGTTACGGATTTAAAAGCCTGCTTCTGGCTGATTTAACTAATTAGAAATGCTATGAATAGAATTATTAATTTTGCAAAAAATAGAAGAATTAATGTAAAAAGAGGAATACTGGTTTTTTCTTTTATGCAGAGATTATTGATGAATACGGGCATAAATATCATCGGCCCGATTATCCCTCTGATTGCTTTTGAATTAAAGGTCGGTCTGGATTATATGGGAGCCGTGATATCGATAGGAGCCGTTGCGTTGCTCATAACATCAGTAGGTGCAGGGTTCCTGCTTGAATTGTTTGGATTTAAAAGAATAATTCTGGGCGGAGTGCTGCTGTATATTCTTGGCTGTGCGGGACTGTTGTTTTCCTATTCTTTTATTACATTTGCCATATCCTATGTATTTTTACAGCTGGGCACGGGAATTATATCTGTGGCAACCATATCTCTGGTGGGTGTCCGCTATTTTAAGGACAAATCCAAAAATATACTGATGTCAAACATCGGGCTTACCATTGGCTCAGTAATCGCGCCCCTGCTGGTAAGTCTTGTGATTTCTATTGATATGAAGTGGCAGCTCCTGTTTATGTATATCGCCATACCGCAGTTTTTGCTGGTATTATTATTTATTTTTTTAAAAGTGCCCAAAAAGAGCAGTGCTCCAAAGAGTATGAGAAACCTGCTGCGCATCAATAAAATTGTTGCCTCCCATCCTTATATTATTCTTTGCTGTATTGTTGCTTTTCTTTATATCTCTACAATGCAGACATTTTATACATGGTTCACTTCATATTTTTCTTCAATGGATGTCAAACTGGGCGCAAGTTCTTTGATTCTGGCGATTTATGCAACTGCAACCCTTACGGGAATGTTTTTAAAGAACCATCTGGTTAAATATATAGAAGATAAAAAGCTGCTGATAGCCAGCATATCTCTGTCATTTATATTTTTGCTTTCAGGTTTCCTTATACAGAATATGATAGCAAAAATTATTTTAATCTTCCTGTTCGGAGTAAATGTAGCCGGTAATTTCTCACTGACTTTTTCGCTGGGCCTGAATATTGGTTCGCAGTTCAGCAATATTGTTTCAAGCCTGCTACATACATTTTCCAATCTCGGAGTAATAATTTTCCAGTATTTGAGCGGATATTTATCGGAGCATTTTTCTAAAAACAGCGTATTATATATTGATTTAACCTTATTGGTAATTCTTATTATAATTATAGCCATAATGAATAAAAGGGAACTCAGGTATTTAAGCATAAATATAGATACGGCTTAGGCAGAGGAGCCGGCCTGCAGGTAAAAGGTTGTGGTAAGAGATGAGTGCAAATAGCCCGGAAAGAGAATCCATAGAACCGGAAAAACTGCTGCCCTGCTATCTGTACACGGGTGCGGCCGAATCATTGCTTGAAGATACTATTGATAAACTTAAAGGAACACTTAAGGAAAAGATAAATTTTGATACAGACTTTAAAGTTTTTAGCGGGACCGAAGAAATCAATGAAGAAGAATTTACCGGTTATATCAGCACTCCATCTCTGTTCTCTTCAAAAAAAATAGCTGTAATAAAACACATAGAAAAGTTGCCGGCAGCCCTCCAGAGAAAGATTGTAGAGCTGGTATCAATAAGCAGTGGAGATAAAATAAATATAGTTTTCATTCTTACTTCTTCAAAGAAAAAAATTAATCCCGCGCTTCTTGATGCAATTAAGAAGTTCGGAAAAATCACGCAGCTAAAGCCGCTATCGGGCGGGAGCCTGAGGAAATGGCTTGATGGAAAATCCAGTTCAGACGGAATAAAGTTTACCGAAGATGCGGCAGCGCTTTTAATTGATAATGTGAATCTGGATATAAGTCTGCTCAGGATGCAGTATGAAAAACTTTTTAACTACATAAGCTCGGAAGAAAAAAAAGTGATTGATGAAAATACGGTCAAATTTCTGGTAAATAGAGCCTACTCGCTTAAAATATTTGACCTTGTTGATTATATCGGCCAGAAAGACAGGGATAACAGCCTTAGAGCCCTGAAGGCAATACTTGAAGAAGAGCAAAATTTAATCGGGCTCATTACGTTGCTTCACAGAATGTTTAAGTGCTTTTTATATATTAAATCTGAAAACAGCAGATCACGGGTCACAGGCTATATCGAAAATAATATCAGGGTCTCCCCTTATTTTATAGGCAAAATGGTAAACAAATATATTAAATTAAGCAGTAATTTTAAAGAGCCAGAGATACTTAAGATATTTAAAGTATTAAACAGTTATGATATAAATTTCAGAACGGGCACGCTGGAAACAAAAAATCTTGTGAGCAAATTAATCTGTGAGATTACGGATATTACGACTTTTTAATTGAGTTAACCAGTTTTGCCGCTTTTGATTTTTTATTAGCTGAAAAATTTTTATGAACCGCGCCCTTCTTTACAGCCTTGTCAAGATGTTTATAAAGCATATCCATATTTTTTTTGGCTTCTTCAGCGTTTTTTTCATTTACGGCCCCAATTAATTTTTTCTGGTCGGTTCTTATCCTGGCTTCCAGTAGGTTGTTTTTGGTTCTTCTTTTAATATTCTGTCTGTCTCTTTTTTCCTGAGATTTAATGTTCGGCATCTATTTGTTTCTCCTCACATAAGCTATCAAATTTTAACGAGAGTACATTTTAGCATTTTTTTTAATAAATAAAAATATTTAATGTTAGAATGGTGTAAATGATATAATAAATTTTTTAATGAAATCTATAATATAATATGCTTATGGATGAGGATTACTTATTATCCCGGAAAAGAAATCTTAATGCTACTTTTATAGTAATTGCGGCTATTTTTCTATCAAAAATATCGGGACTGGTCAGAGATCAGATAATGGCAGGTTATTTTGGCATGACCTCTGAAACGGATGCTTTTATCTGGGCTGATTATATCCCTAATCTTTTCAGGGTACTTTTTGCAGAGAGCCTCATTATTGCCGCATTTATCCCTATCTATTCCGCATATCTAAAAAAGAATGAGAAAAGCGACTTAAGAATATTCGTTAATTCCATTATTAATATTTTAACCCTGGTATTCTTAGTAATATCTATAATTATATTTATTTTTTCACCTGAAATAGGGTCATTGCTTTCCAAGGTGTCAAACAGTCAGATGGATATTTATAAATTTATGGTAATGAACAGAATTATGATATTCTCGCTTGTTTTGATGTCTCTTTCTAGTTTTGCTACCAGCATACTGAATTCCCATAATATTTTTACTGCTCCATCCCTGGCTCCTTTCGTAATGAATATAGTTACTATAGCCCTTGTGATTATATTTTACAGACAGTTGGGAATATATAGTATGGCAATAGGGATAATGGCGGGTTCGTTTGCCCATCTAGCTATACAGCTGCCCCAGCTTAAAGTATCACCAGTCAGATACCGGTTTTTAATGAACTTCAGACATAAGGGCGTGAGGGAGATCTTCTCTCTTATGGTTCCCATCCTTTTAAGTCTGGGTGCAGTCCATCTCAATAACAGCATAGATTACTTTTTTGCCCTGAATCTCGGTGAGGGCAATACTGTTGCTCTGACGCTGTCTTGGAGAGTAGCTAATTTACCGCTGGGGGTATTTTCTGTGGCAGTGGTAACTGTGCTGTACCCATTGATATCACGTCAGGCTGCGGTAAATGATATAAAGGGCATAAAGGAAAGTTTCTCCCTGGGAGTAAGGGAAATCGGATACGTGATGATACCGGCAACCGCCGGGCTGGTGATTTTAAGTTATCCCATAATAAAAGTTTTATTCCAGCATTATAATTTTAGTGCGGCAAACACGGAAAAAGTCGGATATGTACTTATTTTTCACAGTTTGGGCCTTCTTTTCTTCGGGCTTCTTATGATTCTTAACCGGATTTTTTATGCATTCAAGAATGTTAAAACTCCGCTAAAAGTTGCCAGCATATCAATTATTGTAAATCTGGCGCTCGACTGGGTTTTAATAAAATTCATGGATGTCGGGGGGCTCGCACTTTCCACCTCGCTTGTTGCACTTTGCAATATTGTAATTTTGATTATAATACTCAAAAAAAAGGTGGGAAATTTTGGCGGTACGAGAATTTTTAAGTCATACGTTAAAATTCTGGCAGCAGCAGCCGTAATGAGTGCTGTGATATTCTTTTTATGGAGATACCTGGAAAGTTTTGCATATGAAGGTCTGTGGCCGCTTATACTGCTTCTACTGCTGACCATAATGCTCGGTGGAGGCACCTACCTCGGCTGCACTGTCCTGTTCAGGATGGAAGAGGTAAAATTCGTGCTGGGATTATTCAAAAAGTTAAAAAGAGATGTTAGATCTTAATCTCTTCAGGAGGTTATTTAAGCAAAGATATGATTGATAAAAAATTAATAAGAAATTTTTCAATAATAGCGCACATCGACCATGGTAAATCCACCCTGGCAGACAGAATCCTGGAGATAACTGAAACTGTAAGCCGGAGAGAAATGCTGGACCAGTTTCTTGATAATATGGAGCTTGAAAGGGAGCGGGGAATTACTATAAAGGCACACTCGGTAAGAGTTCTCTATAACAGAAAAGCGGACGGCAAGCAGTATATCTTTAACCTGATTGATACTCCCGGCCACGTAGATTTTAGCTACGAAGTTTCCAGAAGCCTGGCTGCCTGTGAAGGGGCGATATTGATTGTTGACGCAGCACAGGGGATACAGGCGCAGACCCTGGCCAATGTCTACCTTGCAGTGGATAATGACCTGAAGATAATACCTGTAATCAATAAAATCGACCTTAAAAGTGAAAGAAGCGAAGAAGTTATAATGGAGCTTGGCAGCATACTGAGTACCGAAAAAGAAAAAATAATTAAAGTAAGCGCCAAAACCGGTTATGGAGTTGAAGGAATACTGGAAAAAATAGTAACAGATATACCGTACCCGTCAGGGGATCCCGACGGTCCTCTTCAGGCATTAATCTTTGATTCACAGTACAATTCTTACAGGGGAGTGGTAGTTCTTATAAGGGTTGTAAACGGTGTAATAAGCAGGGGCGATAAAATTAAATTCATAGGAGAAAATTTTTCCAGTGAAGTTGAAGAAGCGGGCATATTCGGACCGGATATGATAGAAAAGGAGAGCCTTTCAGCAGGTGAAGTCGGCTATATTATTACCGGCATAAAGGAACTGGGAAATATAATGGTAGGAGATACTATTACCGGTATGAAAAATCCTTCCGGGAAAGGTCTTCCTGGATATAAAAAGCCAAAACCCATGGTCTATTCAGGCCTGTTTCCAACAGAAGGGGGAGATTATGAAAATTTAAGGGATGCCCTCGGCAAACTTTCCTTAAATGATTCTTCGCTTGATTTCGTCCCTGAATCTTCAGGCGCGCTTGGGTTTGGTTTCAGGTGCGGTTTCCTGGGGCTCCTTCATATGGAAATTATAAAAGAAAGGCTTGAGAGGGAATACAAATTAAAACTTATTACATCTGCACCAAATGTGGCTTACAGAATAACGAAAAGTGATAATACAGTAATTGAGGTAAAAAGGCCCTCAGATTTTCCCGAGCAGGAGAAACTGTTAAAAATTGAAGAACCATACGTGGATGCAACTATAATTACACCAAAAGACTATATCGGTGATGTAATGAAACTTGCAAACCAGAAAAGGGGCAATTACAAAGATATGCAGTATATTTCGCCGGAAAGAGTAGAGATTAAATACGCAATGCCTCTTTCGGAAATAATCGTGGACTTTTTCAACCTTTTAAAATCAATAACTTCAGGGTTTGCTTCTTTTGATTACGAGCTTCTCGAATACCGCGAGTCTGACCTTGCAAAACTTGATATACTGATAGCAGGAGACAGGATTGATGAGCTTTCAACCATAGTTCATAGGGAAAAAGCGTATTATGCGGGCAGGGAATTGACACAGAAACTGAGAAAAATAGTGCCAAGACAAAATTTTGAAGTTTCGGTACAGGCCGCAATCGGGAAAAGGATTATCGCCAGGGAAAGAATTGCTCCGTACAGAAAGGATGTTACTGCGGGACTGTACGGCGGGGACATAACGAGAAAAAGGAAAGTCCTTGAGAAACAGAAAATGGGCAAGAAAAAGATGAAAAAAATCGGCAGGGTCGAAATACCCGAAGAAGCTTTTATGAGTTTTTATAAGCTGGAGGTTGAAAAGTAAACGGTAACGGTAAGCTTATTAATTATCTATATGATTGCATGCTTTTTTTATTATTTAAGCAAAATATTTTCAGGGGACGGCAGGGTCCCCGAGAAAGGGCATATTTTAGGCTGATTGATAAAAAAATATTAATTTAGTACAATTGTCACCGCTCAAATTAATATTGTAATACAAAGAGCCGAGAGGAGATTGAAATGAAAAAGACACTGGCAATAACACTGGCAATAAGTCTGGCACTTTTTATGCTTTTTCCATTAAGCGGATGCAAAGTGGGACCCAGGGCTGCTGAAAGATATGCCGAGGAAACAATGCAGCGAGCGATTGGTGACGAAGGCGAAGTATCTGTTGATTCAGGCGGAGAACAGATTACAATAACGACAGATGAAGGGGAGTCGATTATCGGAAGCACAACCCTGCCCGATGGGTTTCCGGATATAGTCCCCGTATATCCAAATATGACCATTATATCTTCTAGCAAATTTACGCAGGATAATAAAACCGGTTTCTCTCTTACTGCCGAAACCAGTGATGGCTTTGATGCAGTAAGCACCTGGTATTCAGGCCAGCTTGATGGCTGGGAAGATAAAAGTGAGTATACTTCAGAGGGTGACGGGTTTAAAAATTCTATGATTAGTGCAAACAAAAATGCCTATTCTCTATGGCTGCAGATTACAGAAGACGAGAGCGGAACTTATATTACAATGGGCGTAGAGGAAAATTAATAAGGCAGGCAGAGGAGACAGTATACTGGATTAAATACCTCTTCAACCATATGGTTGAATGTAAAGTAAAAAATTAATCATTAATAAAATAATTGATTACAGCAAGAGAAAGGGCAGTCTTATCAGGGCTGTCCTTCCATTTTGATTTTTAAATCTGTATATAATATAATTTCATGGATTAGTTATCTTTGTTTCAATATTTTGCTC
Organism: uncultured Actinomycetota bacterium; assembly: GCA_964616545.1. Taxonomy (GTDB): domain Bacteria; phylum Actinomycetota; class Humimicrobiia; order Humimicrobiales; family Humimicrobiaceae; genus JAQVEM01. The sequence continues at coordinate 19,186 of CAZTUA010000029.1, forward strand.
CGTTTTGAAATATTTATTGATGTGTTTATAATACTTTGAAGGGCTTTAGAGAGTGCAGTTTCTGTAATGAAAAATAAAAAAAAATATCTTGTAAAGTTCGCTCCCGGCGGAAGGTCAATAAAAATCCCCCACGGTTACAATCTAAGACAGGCAATTCTGGACTGCGGGCTGGATATTGATTCATCCTGCGGCGGCGTCGGAACCTGCGGAAAATGCATTGTCCGGGTTAAAGAAGGTAAAGTTAAAACTAAAAAAACCAGGTTTATAACACCCGAGAAGAAGAAAAATGGCTACGTACTTTCATGTCTTACAGAGATAGAAAGCGATTTAACCGTAGAGATTCCGCTCCAGAAAAAAACAAAAGCAAAAATAGTGGGAAGCGGATTTACAGAAATAGAATCTAAAAAATATTCCGGTATAAGCAAAAGCGAAATTTCAAAGGTCAGGATAAAACCATGGATCAAAAAAGCAACTATTGTTGTTGAAAAACCTTCTCTGAGCTATGGAACAAGCGATTTATTCCGCCTGAAAAAAAGCATCAGGAACAATCTGGGCATTAAAAACTGCACAGTGCCCATTCATATAACAAGGAATCTCCCCTCAGTTTTGAGAGAGAAGAACTGGGAAGTGGCGGTAACGGTTGATATTGAAAGCGGCACGCTTGTTGATATCCAGCCGGGGGAAACGGGTGACGAGTGTTACGGCCTGGCACTGGATATCGGAACCACGTCTCTTGTTATCTATCTTGTGGACCTGAGCAATGGAAATATAATAGGCATGGAGTCTGAATATAACCCGCAGATAAAATTTGGCGAGGATATAATCAACAGGATAGTCTATGCAGGTAAAAAAGGCGGACTGCAAAGATTAAGGGAAGTCATAATAGATTCAATTAATAATCTAATATGGAAGCTGATGTTTAATTATCAGGTAGAGGCAGGCAATATTGTTTCACTGATGGTTGCCGGAAATTCTACAATGATGCATCTTTTTTATGGAGTTTCCCCGAGATATATCAGGGAAGAACCCTATGTCACCGTGGCAAACAGGTTCCCCGATTCTACTGCCAGCGAGGTAGGTATAAAGCATATAAAGAACGCTTACGTGTACAACATACAGGGTGTGGCAAGCTACCTTGGAGGTGACATAACATCAGGTATTCTGGCAACGGGCATGCATAAAAAAAAGAAATTGTCCCTTTTCCTGGACCTGGGCACCAATGGAGAACTTGTAGTAGGAAATTCAGAATGGATGATGGGAGCTTCATGTTCTGCAGGTCCGGCTTTTGAGGGCGGAGGAGTAAAGTGCGGAATCAGGGCTGTAGATGGCGCAATTGAAAAAGTATCAATAGACCAGCAGACGTATAAATGCCGGTATGAAGTGATCGGAGAGGGCAAGCCGTCAGGCATATGCGGCTCGGGTCTGATTGACCTGATTGGTGAGATGTACCTCAAAGGAGTTATTGACAGGAAAGGCAGGTTTAATCAGGATATAGGCAATAAATATCTCAGATGTGAGGATAAAATCTGCCAGTATGTCCTGGTTGATGGTAAAGGCAGTGCAAACGGCAGGGATATATATATAAGCGAGGTTGATATTGATAACCTGATAAGGGCAAAGGCAGCCATCTATGCAGGAATAAAGACATTGATGGAGGAAGTGGACCTGAATGTAGAAGACCTTCAAAAAATATATATAGCAGGAGGCCTGGGAAGACATATTTATGTTAAAAATGCCATATCTATCGGAATGCTTCCCGATATTGATACAAACAGGTATTTTTTTCTCGGGAACACTTCGGTAACGGGGGCTTATCTCAGTCTGCTTTCTAAAGATAAATACAGGCAGAGCTCAAAAATTGCGGATCATATTACCTATATTGAACTGAGTGTTAGTATGAAATTTATGGACAGGTATGTTGCGGGCCTGTTTTTACCCTATACCGATATGAAGGATTTCCCTTCCGTAGAAGAAAGCTTATATCCAGCAGGTAAAAAATAAAAAAATAAAAAAGATTGATATTATAAATGAATATAAAAATAGCTCTGGCCGGTAAAGGCGGAACCGGTAAAACAACTACAGGAGGCCTTATTATAAGGAGCCTTACCGAAAAAAATAAAGGCACGGTGCTGGCTCTGGATGCTGACCCGAATTCCAACCTAAATGAAATCCTGGGCGTAAGGGTTACAAATACTGTCGGCATGATACGTGAAGATTTTAAAAAACAGGCACCCCGCCTTACAGGGGGTATCTACAAGGACCAGCTTGTGGAGATGAATGTCCATCAGTCACTGGTTGAGAGCAAGGGATTTGACCTGCTTGCAATGGGCAGGGGGGAAGGACCCGGCTGTTACTGCTATGCAAACAATCTTTTTAAAAAATATATTGATATTCTTCAGGATAACTATAGCTACATTGTAATGGATAACGAAGCAGGCATGGAGCACTTAAGCCGCAGGACAACCAGTAATGTTAATTTCCTGCTCATAATTTCAAATCCTTCACCAAAAGGAATCCTTACTGCGTCAAGGATTAAAGAGCTTTCTGAGGAAATGGGTATAAAAGCCGGAAAGATATTTCTTATAATAAACAGGGTCAGCGGTGAAATCGATAGCAGGCTTAAAGATTATATAAAAGAAAAAAATCTTGATTTGCTTGGTGTGATAGGTGAGGATAAAAATATTTATGAGATGGATATCAACGGCAAAACAGTTTTTGATTTACCGGATGGGAGTCCTGCTCTTAAAAAAGTAAATAATTTAATGAAAAAAATCGGAATATAATTTTTAAAAAAATCTTTAACATATTTATTTAAATATGTTAATTTAGTTACAAAAATAAACTGCAGTTTTTAAACAAAAATGATAAAATGACGTAATTATACAGTGCCTTGTTCAGGATAGGTTTAATGTAAAAAAGTATTTGCCAAATAGAGAGAGGAGGAAAACTTGAGCTTTCAGGTTCCTAAGAATACTTACAGCGGGGCCGTTAACATAGTCAGGCTTGGAAAAGATAAAACAGAAATTTTAACAGGGGGAGAACGTGTTCTCCCTTTTTATAGTTTTGAAGGGGAAATTCCAAACAGGCCGATTGTTGCCATAGAGGTCCAGGACAGAAAACCGGAAGGCTGGCCGGAAGTGGTCAGCAGGTATTACAGCGATGTTTTTGATGACCCTGTGAAATGGGCGAAAAAAAGTATAGATGAATACGGGGCCGATGCCATCTGCCTCAGACTTACCGGCATAAATCCGGAAGAGGGGGATATGAGCCCGGAGGAGGCTGCCGGAATAACAGCAGCGCTAAGAGAGTCAATAAATAAGCCCCTTATTGTATATGGAAGCGGTCCGCTTGAGAAGATTGCAGAGGTAATGAAGAAGGTTTCGGAAAAAAATAAAGATGAGAGTATATTAATGGGCTGGGTGGAAGAAGATAATTACAAAACAGCCGCTGCGGCAGCGATAGGTTACAATAATGGTATAGTTGCGCTGAATCCCCTTGATGTAAATATTGCAAAGCAATTAAATATACTTCTTACCCAGCTGGGCCTGCCTCCGGATAGAATTGTTATGGATCCTTCAACTTCGGGGCTCGGCTACGGGATAGAATATTGCTATTCCGCAATGGAAAGATTAAAAATCGCTGCTCTTATGCAGGACGATAAGATGACGCAGATGCCCATTATAACTGATATCGCTCCAGAAGTCTGGAAGGTAAAAGAAGTTAAGGAAAGCGAAAAGGGATACCCGGAGTGGGGCAGCCATGAAGAAAGAGCGATAAACTGGGAATCCATTACATCCATGAGCATGCTGCTTGCCGGTGCAAATATCCTGGTGATGAGGCATCCAAAAGCAATAAGCCTTATTAAAGATGCTATCAAAGATTTAATGTAAGGCAAAGGAGGTATGGAATTATAAAGCTATTTTTTATCTGTAAGATTCATTATATAAACAATTTATAAGATTTATAAGCCATAAGAAGGTGGTGCTATAAAAAGTATGAAAGATGATAAAGAAGAGGCAAATAAAGATATAACAGCAGATAATGAAGAGGAATATAAAGGCATAACAGTAGATAAAGCAGTTGCAGAAATTCTGGATAAAGCAACATGTGAGGTGCCTATCGTTTTTGACAGGGCTAAATCAATGAAGTGCTGTCCGATAGGTTCGGGAATTTCAGGAATTTGCTGCAAGAACTGTTCAATGGGACCCTGCAGGCTAAGAGAAGACAAGGTTGGATTGTGCGGTGCGACCATGGGAACAGTAGCGGCAAGAAATCTTGCACGTCATATCGCAGCAGGTGCCGCTGCCCACTCTGACCATGGAAGAGACCTGGCACATCTTCTTGGCCTGGCTGCAGAAGGCAGGGCACCCGGCATAGAAATCAGAGATGAGCTGAAATTGATGAAATTTGCAAAAAATCTGGGGATTGAAGCCGGGGACAGGGATATAAAAGAAATTGCCCTGGATACAGCAAGAAAGGCACTTTCTCTGTTTGGCCAGCAGCACGGGGAGGTAGATTTAACAAAAATGGCACCCGAGAAAAGACAGGAAGTGTGGAGAAAAAATAATGCTATGCCCAGGGGAGTGGACAGGGAAATAGTGGAGGTGATGCACAGGACACATATAGGAGTGGACCAGGAAGCAGAACACATCCTTGACCAGGCAGTGAGGTGCGCAGTCGGTGACGGATGGGGCGGCTCCATGATAGCAACCGAGATTTCGGATATACTTTACAGTACTCCCAGAGCCGTCAATTCAAAAGCAAATCTTGGAATGCTAAAAGAAGATGAAGTAAATCTGGTTATTCACGGCCATGAACCCAGTCTGTCAGAAATCATCGTGGAATATTCAAGTGATAAAGAACTTATAGAGTATGCAAAAAGCAAAGGTGCCAGTGGCATTAATATAGTCGGGATCTGCTGCACGGCAAATGAAATATTGATGAGACAGGGAGTGGCACCAATAGGCAATTTCCTTTCACAGGAGGTTGCAATAATGACCGGAGCCATAGAATTAATGGTTGTTGACATACAGTGCATAATGCAGGCTCTGGGTAAATTAACGGAAAATTATCATACAAAGCTTGTCACGACTTCACCAAAGTGCAAGATTTCAGGAGCAACCCACATGGAGTTCAAAGATGTTAACGGTCCTGAACTGGCAAAAGAAATTATTAAAATGGCAATAGATAATTTTCCGGAGAGAAAAGGAAAGACAGCAATACCGAGTGTTACCTCAAATCTTGTAGCTGGATTTTCGCATGAATATATCAAGTATATGCTGGGAGGAAGGTTCAGGGAATCTTTCAGACCATTAAATGATGCAATTATTGATGGAAGGATACAGGGAGCAGTGGCCGTAGTGGGATGTAACAATGCAAGGCACTGCCATGATAAATATCATAATTTTTTGACCAGGGAGCTTATTAAAAGAGATTACCTGGTCGTTCTTACCGGATGTGCGGCTATTTCAACTGCCAAGTGCGGGCTGATGGAGCCGGAGGCCATGGAATATGCCGGAGAGGGCCTGCGTTCAATCTGCGAAGCGGTGGGCATACCTCCGATTCTGCATCTGGGCTCCTGCGTGGATAACTCAAGAATTCTTACTGTACTCTCTGAAGTAGTACAGGAAGGAGGGCTGGGTGAGGACATAAGCGACCTGCCGGTTGCGGGAATTGCCCCGGAATGGATGAGTGAGAAAGCGTTATCAATAGGCACATATGTAGCAGCTTCAGGAGTATATACCGTTTTCAGCGGCGAGCCGATTCCGGTTGAATCAAGTGCTGAAGTTAAAAAGATAATGACGGAAGGCTGGCAGAAAAAATATGGGGGCCAGCTGGAATATATTTCTGATATAGAAGAGCTGTTAAATAAGGTTATAAGCGTAATTCAGGAAAAGAGAAAAGCTCTCAAGATTGACACAAAGAAAGAAAGGGTTTTACTGGATATGGAAGCAAGGAGGTCGTTAAGAGATGTCTAAAATCATTGCGACTGCAGCAATAAAAGGAGCACACAGGATTGTTGAACGTGCGGAAAAAACATTCAGGGAATGTATCAAAAAACATGGAGGGGAAGAGAAAGTAGAGTTTCCAAATACAGGCTATTATCTGCCCATCATATACAGCATGACCGGGATAAAAGTAGAAAAACTGGCAGATTGCGAGAAGGTTCTGGAGGAAGCAAAAAAAATACTGCCTCCCGTTCCGGGTGAAAAATTATGGCTTCCATATCTTGGAAACACGCTGGATGCCGGAATAGCGACACTCTGGGCGGAAGAAATAA
>CAZTUA010000030.1:0-62645 GCA_964616545.1 uncultured Actinomycetota bacterium
CACCGAGGGTTACGCCCTGATATATGGTTACATTATCCCCTATTTCAGTTGTTTCACCTATAACTACCCCCATTCCATGGTCTATAAAAATACCTCTTCCTATTTTCGCTCCCGGGTGAATTTCAATGCCGGTAAAAAATCTGCTGCACTGGGATATCCATCTGGGGAAAAAAGGTATCCTGTGTTTGTAGAGACAGTGTGCGATTCTGTGATTTATAATCGCATGAACACCGGAATAAGTGAGTATTATTTCCAGGGTACTTACCGCAGCAGGGTCCCTTTCTTTTGCTCCCTTTATAAGATCTTTTAATTCTGCTATCAGACCCATAATTTTACCTTATCTTTTATTGGCTTAATTTATTCAGCTGCAAACACTACTTTAATCACAAATTATTGCTTTTTATATATTCTAAAGTCTGCCTGACTCTTTGTATACAATTTTTTAATCCCAGTATTGATATGACCCTGGGCAGTTCCGGACCGTGTGTTTTACCTGTAAGAGAAACTCTAACAGGCATATATAATAATTTCCCCTTTATTTTTTGCTTTTTAAGAGTTTCTCCTATCAAACCGATAAGCTCTCTACCCTGCTCTTCATTAAAATCCATATCTGTACTATTGTCAAAGAATTTACATTTGTTCTCCAGACTTTCCAGAAAACTGCTTATCACTACTTTAGAAGTATCCTTTTTTAAAATTTCAATTGCTTCTACGCTGTATCCGGCAATTGATTCACTGAAAAAATCTTTCATATAAAATGAAAATTCATTAAGAGTTTTTAGATTGTCCCTGAATGCTTCTGCACCTTTTAAAATTTTTTCTGCTACCTTTTTACTTTCTGACTCTTCTCTGCTTACTATTCTGTTCCGGATCAGGTAGGGTGTGCAGAGAGCGGCCAGTTCTCCTGCAGTTTTTCTCCTTATATAAATGCCGTTTAACCATTTTAATTTATCCATATCAAATACAGCCGGGCTCTTCGAGATGTCCTGTATTTTAAATTTATCTACAATATCCTTTATGCTGAATGTCTCTTCATTTTCTCCAGGCGACCATGATAGTATTGAAAGATAATTTGCTATAGCCTCTGCAAGATATCCTTCTTCCCTGAACTCGGAAATAGTAGTAGCCCCGTGTCTCTTGCTCAGTTTAGAGCCATCTCTGCCCAGTATCATGGAAAGGTGCGCAAAAGAAGGCAGTTTAAATCCAAGGCTTTTAAATAATAAGATCTGTCTGGCAGTATTGGTTATGTGGTCCTCGCCTCTTAAAACATGCGTTATTCCCATATCACCATCGTCAACAACAACTGCAAAATTATAAGACGGGGTGCCGTCTGACTTAATAATAATAAAATCTCCAATTACATCCGATTTAAATTTTATATTTCCCCTTATTAAATCATCAAAAGCAATTTCCTGTCCGCTATCTACCTTAAACCTTATGGTAAATTTTTTACCTTCCTTTAAATTCTCCTCGATTTTAGAATCAGAAAGCCCCCTGCATCTATTATCATATCTGGACATCTCACCGGCTGCATACTGGTCTTTTTTAAGTTTTTCTAACCTTTCCGGAGTGCAGAAACACCTGTAGGCCATATTCTGTCTGGTCAGTTTCCGGGCAAATTCTCTGTATGCTTCATTTCTCTCGCTCTGCCTGTAAAATTCATCCCAGTCAAGACCAAGCCATTTCAGATCATCTATTATGGATTTTTCATAGGCACTGTTTGACCTCTTTATATCAGTATCCTCTATTCTCAGGATTAATTTTCCCTTTATGCTCCTGGCAGCCAGCCAGTTAAAAAGGGCAGTTCTTGATGTTCCTATATGCAGACCTCCCGTAGGAGATGGCGCAAACCTGAAACGCGGTATCATTCTTACTCCATTTTTTATCTTTTATAGATTCAATTCATTATTCCATGCACATTAATATTCATATTCAACCAAAAAAATATATAAATTACCTGACATATAAATTTTCTTAATTACGTAAAAGATTCATTTTAACAAAACAATACATTCTGCAGCAATACCCTCTCCTCTGCCGCAGAACCCGAGACCCTCGGTAGTGGTTGCTTTTATGTTTATGTCATCTTCGCCTATCCCCAGGACCTCCGCTATATTCTTTTTCATTTCGGGGATATATCCCGAAACTTTTGGTTCCTGCATTATGAGAACCGCATCTATATTTACAATACTGTATTTCCTTCTTTCCATTTTTTTTCTTACTTTCTCGAGTAAAACCAGGCTGGATATATCTTTGTACCTGATATCGGTATCGGGAAAATGAATTCCTATGTCGCCCAGGCTGCATGCCCCAAGAATGGCATCCATAATTGAATGCACCAGGACATCTGCGTCAGAATGGCCCGCCAGTCCAGTTTTATGTTCCAGTTCTACTCCTCCAAGTACCAGCTTCCGGCCAGTTGCAAATTTATGAACATCAAATCCCAATCCAGCTTTCATGGTTAGCTTTCCTCTTCACGGTTTTATTTAATTATTTTTTTCCATTTTTAATCATTACAAGTTCTGCAAGAAACAGATCAAGAGGAGTTGTGATTTTTATATTTTCGTGCCTTCCTCTTACCACGTAGACTTTAAGATTTATTCTCTCTGTAAGTGATGCATCATCTGTGCCCGTAAAACCATCCTTCAGAGCTCTTTTATGTGCTTTTAGTATATCTTCATAGAAAAAAGTTTGCGGGGTTTGAGCATGCCAGACAGTATCGCGCGGGATGGTCTTGTTTATAACATTTCCTTCCGTCACTTTTACTGTTTCCATTACAGGTGCTGCCATTATGGCTCCTCTGATTCCGGAATCCTTTTTATTTTCCCTTATTAAAATATTTATCAATAAGTTAATTTCATCCGGAGTCACAAGAGGTCTCACACCATCATGAATAGACACAATTCTGGTTGATGGAGGTACTTCTTTTAAAGCTTTGTATACAGATTCCTGCCTGCTGTTTCCTCCTATTACAAGTTTTTTAACCTTATCAAAGGAATATTTTTCAACTATATTTTTCCTGCATAAATCAATATAGTCCCGGGGGATTGAAATATAGATTTCTTTTATTTTTGATGAATTTTGAAAAGCATTTATAGCGTGGGCCAGGATAGGTTTTCCGTAAATATCCATAAATTGTTTGCTGATATTTCCCTTAAATCTTATTCCCCTTCCGGCTGCTGTAATTATCGCTGCATTCATAAATTATTATCAATAGTATTTTTTGAAAACCTGTCAACCATTAAATTTGAAAACAATAAAACCAGAATAACATCCCGGTGATGTTATATTCTAATTTTCGGAATTACTCCTCCTTTTCTATTATACGGCTCATTATACAGGTAATATTCCGCAAACTTTTTCAGTTTATCATGCAAAGACCTTGCCCTGCCTTTGCTCATTCCTGCAATTTCGGATAATTCCTCTACATCGGCACTCATAATATTTTTTAAATTCCCAAACTTATCAACAAGACTGGTAATGATTGACTGTGGCAGTCTCCTGACCTCAGTTATAATTCTCAGGCCTCTGGGGTGCATGTCAAATTCTCTTAAACTACCTTCAGTTTCATAGCCTAAAATTTTTGCTATATTTCCCAGTTCGAGCAGCTCTTTTTCACTTAATGAATTTATTTTATCCTTTATTTCAAATGGTTCAGCAACAACTTCAGGGTTTATATAATCGCTTATTATATTTAAAGAGTCATTCACTACGTTGGTCATCAATTCCTCTACCTGCATTTTTAGAAGTCTCCCCTCAACTCCCAGCTCATAGATATATTTCTTAACTTCTTTTTCTGTTTTCTGAACAATGCTGGATCTCTGCAGTATACTTGCGACATCAAAGAGGGTCACAAGGTCTTCCAGTTCTTTTACAGTCAGACTGAACGTAAGCTCGTCTAATCCTTCCTTGTATTTTTCAAGCGTTTGAAGCGCCTGATTTGCTTTGGACAGTATAACCCTTGGCTCTTCAAGCATATATCTTATATCACCCTTATATATGGTGACCACATCTCTCTTCATCGAAATAGAAATGACCAGGGTATTGGTCTGCTTGGCAACTCTCTCTGCGGTTCTGTGTCTTGTTCCTGTTTCGGATGTTTTTATATTTGGACTCGGGAACAGGTGAGTATTGGCATACAGAACACGCTTGGCATCGGAACTTAAAATTATAGCTCCGTCCATCTTTGCCAGCTCATAAAATTTTGTAGGGGTGAAACTGCTGCCAATATAAAAACCGCCGTTTACAAGCTTTAGTACTTCCTCTGAATCTCCAACCACAATCAGTCCACCCGTTTTCCCCTGGAGTATGTATTCTATACCCAGTCTTAATTCAGTACCGGGAGCTATTTTCTTCAGGCATTCTATTAATAACTCTTCTCTTTTATTCATTGGCCTCCTGCATAATTAAACTTTTAATACACTTCCACGGCTTATCTTTTTAATTTCAAAGTGCATCTTCTTATCCCTTACGCTTACCTCTACTTTCTGGCCGGATTTAATTTCGCCGCTTATCAGTTTCTCCGACAGAGGATCTTCTATTAAATTCTGGATACATCTTCTCATGGGCCTTGCTCCCATTGAAGGATCGTAGCCTTTTTCAAGGAGAAGATCTTTTGCACTTTTCTTAAGCTCAATTATAATACCCTGAAGCTCTAACTGCTGCTGCACCCTTGACATCATAAGGTCCATAATACTGTAAATCTGCTTTTTCTGTAATTTATGGAATACTATTACTTCGTCAATTCTATTAAGGAACTCCGGACGAAAAGCCTGTTTCAGCTCACTCATCACTTTTTCTTTTATCTCTTCGTAAGACAGATCCTCTGTATTTACCATCTTGAATCCCATTGGAGTGCTTTTTTGAATTTCTCTCGCTCCAAGATTTGACGTCATTATAATTACAGTGTTTTTAAAATCTACTCTCTTTCCCTGAGAATCTGTAAGGTGGCCATCCTCAAAAATTTGAAGCAGTATATTGAAAACGTCTGGATGCGCTTTTTCAATTTCATCCAGAAGGATGACACTGTACGGCTTCCTTCTCACAAGCTCGGTCAACTGGCCGCCTTCATCATAACCCACATAACCCGGAGGCGAGCCAACCAGTTTGGATACAGAATGTTTTTCCATATACTCTGACATGTCAATCTGTATCAGAGCTTCTTCTTTATCAAACAAAAATTCTGCTATTGTTTTGGCCAGCTCAGTTTTACCCACACCTGAGGGGCCGAGAAACATGAAAGAACCTATCGGCCTTTTAGGATCCTTAAGACCTGAACGGGACCTTCTTATGGCCAGAGATACCGTTTTTATTGCCTCATCCTGCCCTACAACTCGTTTATGAAGATCATCTTCCATTCTCAATAATTTGGATGATTCACTTGAAGTTAATTTATATACAGGGATACCAGTCCAGTTTGATAATATTTCTGTTATCTCATTCTCGCTTACAATTTCCTTATCAGCTTTTTTCGACCTGGTATTGGTTTCTTCTATTTCCCTCTTTTCCTTTAATAACTGTTTCTCTTTATCGCGCATCTGGGCTGCTTTTTCAAAGTCCTGGGATTTTATGGCTTTTTTCTTTTCTTTTACAGTATTCTCAATATTTGTTTCAAGCTCTTTCAGGTCGGGAGGTGTTGTCAGCGTCCTGACCCTGACCCTGGACGAAGCTTCATCTATAAGGTCTATAGCCTTATCCGGTAAAAACCTGTCACTTATATAGCGGTGCGACAGTTTCGCTGCCGCTACTATGGCATCTTCGGTTATTGTGAGACTGTGGAATGACTCATATTTATCCTTAAGGCCTTTTAATATTTCTATTGTCTCATATACCGACGGTTCATTTATAAATATAGGCTGGAATCTTCTTTCAAGGGCTTTGTCCTTTTCGACGTACCTGCGGTATTCATTTATGGTTGTGGCGCCGATGGTCTGTATCTCTCCCCTTGCCAGCATTGGTTTTAATATGCTTGCAGCATCTATGGCACCTTCAGCCGCGCCGGCCCCCACAAGAGTATGAACCTCGTCAATAAAAAGTATAATATCTCCATCATCTCTTATTTCGGCCAGTACTTTTTTCAACCTTTCCTCAAAGTCTCCTCTGTACCTGGAACCAGCAACAAGAGACCCCAGGTCAAGAGTAAATATTTTTTTGCCTGAAAGATTTGTCGGAACTTTCTTTGAACATATTAACTGGGCCATCCCTTCAACAATTGCAGTCTTTCCAACTCCAGATTCACCTATTAATATTGGATTATTCTTGGTTCTTCTTGAAAGTATCTGGATTATTCTATCAATCTCATTTTTTCTTCCTATCAGCGGGTCAAGCTTGCCCTCGCAGGCCAGCATGGTTAAATCCTTTCCATACTGCATAAGCATCTTAAGAGACTTCTTCTGGCTTTTTCCGGTGGTAATCTTTTCTGGTTCTGAATAATAGGATTGCCGGTTTAAAATTTCCTTTATTTTTTCTTTTACATTATCCAGCGTTATCCCCATACCGTTTAAAACTCTTGCTGCAACCCCTTCTCCTTCTCTTAGAAGACCCAGAAGTATATGCTCGGTACCTATATAATTGTGGCCCATCTGAAGCGCTTCCCTCAGAGAAAGCTCCAGTACTTTTTTGGCTCTTGGTGTAAAGGGAATGTGCTCATAAGATTCTGAAGAGCCTTCTGTAACCACCTCTTTCACTGAAGACCTGATTTCTTCAACTGATAAATTTAATTCATAAAAAACCCTGGCAGCAATTCCTTCTCTTTCATCAATCAGGCCGAGAAGAATGTGTTCGGTTCCAATATAATTCTGTTTTAAAAATCTTGCTTCATCCTGAGCTTTAACAACTACTTTCCTTGCTCTTTCTGTAAACCTCTCAAACATTTAATCAGCTTCCTTTAAAATATTTTTTCTAATAATTTCAGCTCTTATTGAATCAAGCCGGTCATTATCTATCCCATCGCTCAATTCCATATCCATTATAATATGGGGGTCGCTTATTTTATTTATCAACTCAAAAAAATCGAAATCGTAAACCCCGTCTATTATATTCAGGTCAAGCCCCAGTTTTATTATCGATAACAATTCCAGCGCTTCTTCGTATGATAATATTTTAGCATACTTTAGCAAACCAAAGGAACGGTATATATTATCCTCAATCCCCAGAGAATCATTCTTTTTTAACTGTATTCTTGCATTTTTTTCATCCTCGACTACGCTCAGACAAATTGCCTCCATCTCCTTAACTATATCTCTCTCACTTTTACCAAGTGTAATACGGTTGGAAATTTCAAAGAGGTTGCCTATTATTTCTGACTGCCCTACAAAATACCCGTTTATCTGGCAGCCAATATTATTTATTTTTTTAACAAAATCAACAATTTCCGGGCTCACTGCCAGTACAGGAAGATGGGCTATAATAGTTATCTTTAAAGCAGTCCCCAGGTTAAACGGGCTTGCTGTAAGATATCCGATATTGCTATCAAATGCGAAACTTAATTTTTTTTCAAAATACTTCTCAATACCCATGATTTCATTATATGTTCTGCGTATATTCAAAGCGGGACAGGAGCTCTGGATTCTAACATGGTCCTCGTAATTTATGATTACTGCTGTTGATATTCCTGTATCTGTTGCAGCTCTAACGAATAATCCCCTGCCCTGCATTCTTTTTGCTGCCCCTTCATCTATCATATAATCTTTAAAAAGCAAATCTCTCTGTATTTTATCCAGATTGCCTATCCTGTAATACTGAAAATCTTCAAACTCCTTTATATCTCCGGCAGTTTTCTTTATTTCTTCAAGAATGGTATTCCTTTCCCTCCCGCTGCTTGCACCCGGAAATTTTTTGTTGATAAGATTCCTTGCAAGCATGGCTTTTGTATTTAAAATGATCTTATCTTTATTATTTGTTTTTCTTTTTCTTTTTGTTTTATGTTCAAGCAGGTAGAACTTTTCACCGGCCATATATATTTTTCTCCAATCTTTTGATTTTATCTCTTATTTTTGCAGCTCCTTCGAAATTCTCAATTATTATTTCACTCTGCAATTTGTATCTTAGGTCTTTTATGCTTTTTTCAAGTCTTATTTTTTTACTTGTATTTACCGGTATTTTCCCTTTATTTTCAAGACTTCCCTGAATAGATTTTATTACAGGAAATAATATATCCTTAAATTCGCTGTAGCAATTTCCACAACCCACCTTACCTGTTCTTTTAATGGCCTTTAAATCTGTACCGCAGATGGAGCATTTTAGATTCCTCCTAAAACTTAAATTCTTTAAAATCTTTTTGCTCATGCCGGATTGTGAGCTTCCGTTACCGGATTGAAAAATCTTATAAAAGATTTTGGTAAGGTCACTGTAAAAATCTTCTTCATTTAAGAAAGAAAAATCCTTTGCACATTCCCTGCAGATATTTATTTTTTCTACATTACTGCCCTGAATCTTTATCAAATGTATAGTTGCTTCATTTTTATTGCAGAAATCACATTTCATATTTTAATCACCATTATGGAATAAATAGTTTTGTATTTTGCAAAGAAATTATATCATCTTTTCTATAAGAATAAACTCAAATCACATTGCTTGATTGTTTATTCTTGCTCTGGTCTCAAAAGGGGGAAAAGAATTACATCTCTTATAGAATTGCTGTTTGTCAGAAGCATAACCAGCCTGTCTATACCTATTCCTTCTCCGCCAGCAGGCGGCATTCCGTACTCCTGGGCTTTTAAAAAATCTATGTCAACTCTACCTGTAACTCTTTCTTCTTCAAATTTACTTTTTACCTGGCTCCTGAACCTGTCCAGCTGTTCTTCTGGGTCAATGAGTTCAGAGAAAGCATTGGCAATTTCTTCTCCTCCTATAAACAGCTCAAACCTTTCAACCAGATTTTCATTTTCGGGGTGTTTTTTAGCCAGAGGAGATATCTCTACCGGATAATCCTTTATAAAAGTGGGCTGTATCAGTGTGGGCTCCACCACCGCTTCGAATATTTTATTTATAATTTTCCCTTTCCCCGAACTCTTATCAATGTCAATATCCAGGTTTTTTGCTTTCGAAACTAGCTCTTCTTCCGTATTGCCAAAACCCAGCTTGATTCCACCGTATTTATGTATTGCTTCCAGCATCGTAATTTTTTCCCATTCCCCATCCAGATTAATTTTATTCCCCTTATAGGCCGCTATTAATTTACCTGTGGATCGCATGGAAACAAATTTTATGAGTTCTTCTGTTATATTAATCATATCATTATAATCAGCATAGGCCTGGTAAAATTCCAGCATGGTAAATTCTGGATTGTGTTTGTAGGATATTCCTTCATTCCTGAAATTTCTGTTTACTTCAAAAACCTTTTCAAATCCTCCTATGATTAACCTTTTTAAAAAAAGCTCCGGCGCTATTCTCAAATAAAGATCAACATCCAGGGCATTGTGATGAGTTGCAAAAGGCCTTGCTGCTGCACCTCCCGGAATTGGCTGCAGCATTGGGGTTTCAACTTCCATGAAACCACGATTATTCAAAAACTCTCTTATCGCATTTATTATCTTAATTCTTGTTAAAAATATATTTTTTACTTCAGGATTAACAGTAAAGTCCAGATACCTCTGGCGGTATCTCAACTCTTTATCCCTGAGACCGTGCCACTTCTCAGGAAGTATTCTTATAGCTTTGCTTAAAAGTTCCACTTTTTGAACATTTACAGAAAGTTCACCTGCATGGGTTACGAAAATATTTCCTTCTACGCCAATCCAATCGCCTATATCCATATCTAAAAACTCATCATACATGTCTTCGCCGACTTCTCTTTGACTTATATATAACTGGATTTTATCCGTGAAATCTTTCACATCAGCAAAGGTGGCCTTACCGTGTTTTCTAAACCCCATAAGCCTTCCGGCTATTTTAAAAACAGCTTCATCCCTGTCACCCGCTTTAAAATCCGGGTATCTATCTTTTATATCAGTAATATCGGCGTCTTTTTCAAATCTGGTTTTATATAAAACTCTGCCTTCTTTTTTTAAAGCTTTTACTTTTTCAAGCTTCTTTTTCAGCGCCTCGGCCAGAGGCTCCTCAGTTTCCAGAAGATACCTGGTTTCAGGAACCAGCAATTCCTTTCTTTTATTACTGTTCGTATTCTGAATATTTGATTTTTTATCCTTTTTGTTCTTCATTAACCTGATACCGTTAAACTACTTATCTGGCTGATATTTATTAATCTTCAGTGTGAGGAAATTACTTAATCTTTGTAATCTTGAGTCTTCTCATGTCGTTGGGAGCTTTAACTATCACCTCTTCGCCCACTTTTCTGCCAAGCAGTGCCATTCCTATAGGCGACTCATCTGAAATTTTATTTTTTTCAGGATTTGATTCTATAGAGCTTACTATCTTGTATTCCTTTTCGCTTTTTTTATCAATATCCTTTACCGTCACAACCGAACCCAGCTCTATAAGTCCTTTATTGATTTTCTTTTCTATAATTACGTAGTTATTTAAAATTTCATTTATCTGCTCAATCCTGCCCTCTATAAAAGCCTGTTCGTTTTTGGCGTCATCATACTCGGCATTTTCCGTTAGGTCTCCACCTGAATTTTTTGCTTCTTTCAGCCTTTCAGCTATTTCTTTGCGCTTATTATTTATCAGGTCTTCTCTCTCCTTTACCAGTTCTTCATAACCTTCTTTAGTGAGACGATACTCTTTCATAAACTTATCTCCCCCGATTTCTGCATCTGTATTAGCTTTTATTAATATTTTTTTTAAATACTTAAGTTATTAATAATTCAGCTTATTTAATTGAGGTATTATATTGTATGAATTATAAGATGTCAAAAGCAATTATTGAATTACCCAAATCTTCCGGTTATATAATCCTCTGTTCTTTTATCTCCAGGGTTTGTAAATATCTTATTTGTGTCATCATACTCGATAAGGGTTGCAGGCTCTCCTATTTTTTCGGTGAGAAGAAAGGCTGCTTTTTGTGATACCCTTGCTGCCTGCTGCATATTATGTGTCACAATTACTATTGTATAATTTTCTTTAAGTTCATCTATTAAATCCTCTATTTTCTGTGTTGAGATAGGGTCCAGCGCAGAAGCAGGCTCATCCATAAGTATTATATCGGGATTTACTGCAAGCAGCCTTGCAATACACAGTCTCTGCTGCTGCCCTCCCGAAAGATCCAGGGCACTGGTATTTAACTTGTGTTTTACTTCATCCCAGAGTGCTGCTCTTTTTAAACTATCTTCCACAATTAAATCAAGACGGGCTTTTGTATATCTTTTATGCAGCCTGGGGCCATAAATAATATTTTCATATATAGTTTTGGGGAAGGGATTGGGCCTCTGGAAAACCATCCCGATTCTTTTTCTTAAATCTACTACGTCAATATTATTACCGTATATATTTGAACCGTCAATTATTATTTCGCCCTCTATCCTTGTATTCGGTAATAATTCATTCATACGGTTAAAAGTCCGCAGCAATGTAGATTTCCCACACCCGGAAGGGCCTATTATGGCAGTTATTGCATTCTTTTTAATGTCTATATTTATATCTGACAATACCTTGCTGGCGCCATAATAAAATCCGTAATTCCTTACACTTATTTTTATTTCATTGCTGCCCTTCAACCTTAAACCTCAAACTAATATTTCTATCACTTTTTTAATTTGTTTTTATATTCTTTAAGTTTCTTTGCAAGTTCATCATATTTCAGTGCAAGTATTTGAATTGCCAGAATTGCTGCATTTGCAGCTCCGTCAATTGACATACAGGCAACAGGAACACCCTGGGGCATCTGCACAATTGAAAAAAGAGAGTCAATTCCGCCCAGATCAGAAGTTTTAATGGGTACACCTATTACCGGTACTGTGGTGTATGAAGCAATCACACCGGGAAGATGGGCTGCTTTCCCTGCACCGGCAATTATTACTTCTATCCCTTTTTCTTTTGCACCGCTGGCAAATTCCCTTGTCTTATCAGGCATCCTGTGTGCCGATAAGATATCTATCTCGTAATCCACACTAAATTCTTTTAAAACATTCAGCGCTTTCTTCATCACGTTTTCATCTGAAACACTGCCCATGACTACAGCAACTTTTTTCCTCCCGTCAGTCATCAGTTACCCCTTTCCGCTTTTAATGCAATATCTCTTCTATACTGAATACCCCTGAAGCTTATTTTTTCCATCGCAGAATACACTTTTTCTCTGGTTTCCTTAAAGGTCGGAGCTTTTGCCACAACTCCCAGAACCCTGCCTCCATCTGTCGCTATATCGCTATTTATTTTTTTTGTACCAGCATGAAATACCATTGTACCTTCACTACTCCTGAAATTATCCAGTCCTTTTATTACATCTCCTTTCGAAGAACTCTCCGGATATCCCTCTGAAGCAGCTATAACACATACACATTTATTATCATCCCACTGGAGTTTTTTACCGCCTAAATTTTCTTCTGTGCAATCTATAAGCAATTGTAAAAGATCATCTTTCAGCCTTGGGAGTATGACCTGAGTTTCTGGATCGCCAAACCTGCAGTTATACTCCAGAAGATACGGCTTGCCCCCGTTAATCATTATGCCGGCATAAAGAACTCCCTTATATATAATATCTTCCTTCAGCATTGCATTATATGTGGGAAATATAATATCATCCAGGATTTGTCTGTAGATTTTATCATTAATCATGGGTACCGGGCTGTAACTGCCCATCCCGCCTGTATTTTTACCCTTATCATTATCAAATATTCTCTTATAATCCTGTGCAGGTGCCATGGGGACTATTTTTTTACCGTCACAGAGGCATAACACGGATACTTCATATCCTTCCAGAAAATCTTCAATTATCACCTTATTCCCTGAAGTTCCAAATTTTTCATTTATAAAACAATCCTTTACGGCATCTATAGCCTGCTCTTCGTTTTCCGTTATAACTACGCCCTTTCCTGCCGCCAGGCCGTCAGCTTTTATAACCAGCGGATACCTTTTTCTTTTCCTTATATATTCTATTGCTTCTTTATAAGTAGTTTTTCCAAAAACAACGCCCGGGGGAGCAGGTATATTGTTTCTCTGCATAAATTCTTTTGTAAAAACCTTGCTTCCTTCTATTGAAGAAGCCTTCCTGTCGGGACCAAAAACTCTTAAGTTTTCTTTATTAAAATAATTGACTATTCCATCTACAAGAGGCGCTTCGGGACCAACTACTGTCAGATCTATTCCCTTCTTTTTTACAAACTTTATGATTTCCGGAAAGTTATCTTTTGATATATCCATATCAAAACATTCCGCAATTTCTGCTATTCCGGCATTACCGGGTATTGCGTATATTTTTTCCAGAAGGGGGCTTTTTGAAATTTTCCATGCCAGACAGTGTTCCCTGCCTCCGCCTCCTATAATTAATATCTTCAACCTGCTCCTCTTTAATGCTTTTTAAACTATAAGTGTTGATCTTCTGCCCTGGTCAAACAATCTTCTTTTTAAAATGTCGTCTCTTATTATTATCCGTTTTCTTTCAGCTCCCACGCTTATCATTGAAACCGGCGTTTTAAGAATCTTTTCTATATATTCTATATATTCCCGGGCTTCAACGGGTAAATCTTCATAGTTTTTGGTCCCGCTAATATCCTCATCCCAGCATTTTAGCTCCTCATATACAGGGGTACATTTATGCAGAATGGTTTGATGAGACGGCATATCATTATAAACTTTACCTTTATATTTATATCCGGTGCAAATTTTAATTTTTTTCAGGCCGCTCAATACATCGAGTTTTGTTAAAGCCAGGCTGTCAATAGTATTTATTATAACCGAATATTTTAGTATAACTGCATCAAGCCATCCGCATCTCCTGGGCCTGCCGGTGGTGGTTCCATACTCACAGCCTCTTTCTCTCAGATACTGGCCTGTTCTGCCATTTTCCTCAGTCGGGAAAGGGCCGGAGCCTACTCTCGTGGTATATGCCTTGACCACACCGATTATCTCATCCAGTCTGGAAGGGCCAATTCCTGCCCCAGTACAGATGCCTCCGGCAGTAGTAGATGAAGAAGTTACATAGGGATAAGTTCCATAATCTATATCCAGCATTGTGCCCTGGGCTCCTTCAAACAACACCCTCTTATTTTCTTCCAGCGCATTGTTTATTAAAAATGTGGTATCTTCTATATACTTACTGATTCTTTTTGCGTATTTGCTGTACTTTTCAAAAATTTCATCTGCGTTAAGGGATTTTAATCCATAAATTTTTTCTATAACAGCATTATTTATTTTTAAAGACTCTTCCAGTTTGGTTCTGAATATTTTCAAATCCTGCAGGTCCTGCACCCTTATACCTGTTCTCAGAGCTTTCTCAGAATATGCCGGGCCTATACCCTTATGAGTGGTACCTATTTTTGATTTACCCAGCCTGTGCTCACCTGCCCTGTCCAGGGTTATGTGATACGGCATAACCATATGGGCATTAGAGCTTACTCTTAAATTATCGGTACTTATTCCTTCTTTCTCAAGACTGTCCAGTTCTTCTATCAGTACCTCCGGATTTAATACCACTCCATTCCCAATAACGCATTTAACGCCAGGGTATAAAATTCCTGAAGGAATTAAATGTAATTTAAACTCTTTATCCTCTTTTACAACTGTATGACCGGCATTGTTTCCCCCCTGAAATCTTACAACCATGTCAACACGGCTGGAGAGCAGGTCAACAATCCTGCCTTTTCCTTCATCGCCCCATTGTGCACCGACAACTGCAGTTCCGGGCATTCTACTCACCTTCGCTTTCTTTTTGATAAGATTCAGCTAAATTTGAAAATAATGCAATTTTTTTATTGAACTGGAGAATTGATTTACCGGTAGGCCCGTTCCTGTGCTTTGCGATAATAATTTCAGCCTTACCGGTATTTCTGTTCTCATCTTTTGTGTAGTAATCATCTCTGTATATAAATGTAACCAGGTCCGCATCCTGTTCTATTGAACCCGATTCCCTTAAATCTGCAAGTATGGGCCTTTTATCTTCTCTTTTTTCTACTTCTCTTGAAAGCTGGGATACTGCTATTACCGGTATATTCAGTTCTTTTGCAATGCCTTTTAAATTCTGTGATATTTCTGTAATTTCCAGTACTTTATTTCCCCTGTAATTAGTAGTTGATTGCATTAGCTGCATATAGTCAACAATTATCATTTTTATATTATTGGTACTGGCCATCATGCGGGCTCTTGCTCTCAAATCCATGATTGTAAGAAATGCAGTATCATCAACAAATATTTTACAATCAGCCAGTTTCTCCACGGACCTTGCCAGCTGTATCCACTCTTCATCTCTTATCTTGCCGTCCCTGACCCTCTGCAGGTCTATTTTTGATTCTGCGCTTATCATTCTTAGCGCTATCTGCTGTTTTGACATCTCCAGTGAAAATATTGCCACCGGCAGGTCCTCTTTCATCGCAATATATTTGGCCATACCAAGCGCAAAAGAGGTCTTGCCCATACCCGGCCTCGCTGCAATAATAATTAAATCGGAATTCTGGAAACCGGATGTCAGGTGGTCGTAATCTATATATCCCGTGGGTATACCGGATATATCTGACCCGGCCTCATGCAGGATTTCCACCTGCTCATAAACCTCGGAAACTATATCCTTCATTAGAGAAACCCTATCGCCTGTACTTCCTTTATTTAAATCTTTATATATGGAAAATACAAGCTGCTGTGCTTTGTCCACAGTAGATTGCAGGTCATCAGGAATCTCATAGCCCATCGTTGCTATCTCGGTAGCTGCATAAATTAATTTCCTTAAAATGGAATGATTTCTTACAATTCTTGCATAATATACAGCATTGGCAGCAAGAGGAATATTGCTTATAAGAGAGTGGATAAAAGTTTTTCCCCCTACCTCGTCAAGCAGACTTTTCTTTTTCAAACAATCGGCTACCGTAATTGGGTCAGCCGGCTCTCCTTTTATGTATAGCTCCATTACTGCATTAAATACTTCTCTGTTGGATTTCCTGTAAAAATCTTCAGCTGTTACCAGTTCAATAATTGATACTATAGCATCCCGTGAAATCAGCATGGAGCCCAGCAAAGACTCCTCAGCTTCTATATTATACGGAGGTATGCGCTCCAGCCTGCTTGTATCAAGTGGTGTAATTTCTCTTTCTTTTTTGATTTGTTCTTGCATGAGTTATCTTTATTTATCTCTGGTTCTGGTCTTTGTATTCTTTTCCTTTTTTCCCTTCTTCTTTATCTGTTTCTTTTTCCTTCTTTTCTTCTTCTTCCGGATTTTCCTCTTTTTCCTTTTCTTTTCTGGCCTTATATGCTTCGATCAACTCTCTGGATTCTTCATCGGGTTCTACATTTACTTTAATAGAAGCCTTAACTTCTTTATATACTTTTAATTCTATATCGTATTCCCCGAGTTCTTTTATATGCTCCTCAAGGTCGATTTTTTTTCTATCTATCTCTGTCTTTTTTTCCTCAAAGATTTTTTCAGCAATGTCTTTATTGGTAATTGAGCCGTAAAGTTTTCCTTCTTCACCGGTTTTTACAATAAATTTAACCTGAAGACCTTCAAATTCTTTCGCAAGAGCCTCTGCTTCTTTTATATTCTTTGCTTCAATTTTTACTGCAGCCTGTTTTACAAGTTTCATCTGGTTCCTGCTGCCGGGTGTAGCTGGAATCGCCATGTCATTCGGTATCAGGTAATTATTTGCATATCCGGCTTTTACTTCTACCTCGTCCCCGATATCTCCGAGTTTTTCATGATATTTAGTAAGTATGACTTTCAAATTATCCTCCTATCTTCTCTGTCTTCTGATTAAGACTAAACTAGTTTTTCTCTCTTGAGTCTTCTAAAATTAACCCACACATCAATTAATCCTATAAAAGGAATGATTAATACTGTAAATCCTGAAAATAGACCCATTATTATAAATATAATTATTTTCCATAAGGGCGGCACTTTAAATTTTTCCATCAGGCCCCATACCACCGAAATCCCCAGAATAAAGTACAACGGGCCAAAAACAGCCAGTAAATTAAAACCGGCAATGTCCAGAATTTTACTTATGTTCTGACCGCCATAAGGTATAAGTATCAGCACCAGCGACAGAATTACGCCCCAGCAGTAGTACCATGGAATATCCCAGTTTTTAAAAAGTGTAAACGGTTTTATGTCAATATCAAATCTTCGGAGCACCCTGCTGGTTATAATATAATTAATTAAACCTGTAAAAGAGAACAAAAATATTAAAAGTCCCGGAATAATATATGGTATAAATTCAAAAACACTTCTCGTCTGCTCCAGTATTCTTTTAAACTGCACACTGTCAAGAAAAAATAACTTCGAATATTCCGAAATAAACTCTTCCCCGAATACCCGGTCGATATAGCTGTTGTAGTTTTTAATAATCTCTACCGCGTAATTGGTCCTGTATACCGCCGAGTTTATTAATAAATACAGTACCGCCGCTCCGCAAAATGTAAAAAAAATACTGCTTATAATAAAAAATTTACTTTTATTTCTGCAAATAGAATTTTTATAAATAAAAGAAATTATTACTATCAAAATTGCCACAACCGGCATTAAAATAAAATCCATAAAGATCAAAAATATACAGGCTACAGCGGCACAGATAATGCCGTCTCTTATTCTCCCTCCGTTAATAAGAATAGTAGCCGGAACCGGTAACAGTATCATCCCTGCCGCCCCAAAGAATGGTATAAAAATCGCCAGAGCCAGGGATAATAAAGTAAAAAAAGTAAGTAATGCCAGATTTAAACTATCGATTTTACTTCTCTTTAATTTTTCAAAGGGCATATTACCTCTTGAAGTACGGTATAAGCGCAATAATTCTCGCTCTTTTAATAGCCATGGCTATTTTTCTCTGATGCTGAACACAATTTCCTGTAGACCTTCTCGGTCTTATTTTCCCTTTATCAGAAATAAATTTTTCAAGCAGGCTCGCGTTTTTATAATCAATATTTTCAATGTTTTCCTTACAGAAATAGCAAAACCTTCTTCTCTGACGTAAACCGGATGCTGTCCCGGTCGCACTTCTTAAATTTTTTTCGTTTTTCCTGTTACTTTTATTTTTTCTGCCCAATTAAAATTTCTCCTTTACACTTAAATTCAAATTACACAATACCGCACAAAATCTAGAATGGTATATCCTCATCGCTAAAGTCAACTTCTTCTATGCTGTCTTCCTTTTTAGTACTGATACTACCTGCAGAAATACCTTCTTCGGCACGGGGATTTTTCTCAAGTTTGCATGAAGCAAACTCAAGACTCGGTGCTACTACATTTGCAATAATTCTTACCGCTGACCTTTTCTGTCCCTCTTTGCTTTCCCATGTATCCTGAGAAAGCCTTCCTGAAACAAGAACCCTGTCTCCCTTGCTCAGGCTCTCTGCACAATTTTCCGCCAGTTTGAACCATGCCGTAACATTAAAGAAATCAACCTGGGTTTCCCATTCGCCTGAAGTTTTATTCTGAATATTTCTGTTTACGGCAAGACCGAAACTTACCACTGCAGTTCCGTTCGGTGTGAACCTTAGCTCGGGGTCTCTTGTAAGATTTCCCAGAATAGTTATATTATTAACACCAAAAGCCATTAATACCCACCTTCTTTTGATTTTTTATATTACTTAAGATTCATCACTTTTCACAATCAGGTGACGCAATATTTTATCATTGATTTTGTTTATTCTGTCCAGTTCTGAAACAATACCGGTATTGCCTTCAAAATAAACTATGACATAATAACCGCTTTCCTGTTTTTTAATTGTATAGGCAAGCCTGCGGACTCCCCACTTATCAACATTGGAGACTGTGCATTTTTCTTTCTCTATTAACGAGGTAATCTTGGATAACTCTTTGTCTAAAGCTTCTTCTTCAAGGGATGGGTCAAATATAACCACCAATTCATAATTTCTCAATCTTCTAATCCTCCTGTGGACTAATTTTAATAATTAGGTTCTGCCATAGCCTGGCAGAACAGAAAGATATTAAGATAAAAATATTTTAATTTTTTACCTTTATTATCATTAGGGATATTATAACATTTGGGACTATTAATCAATAATTAATTAGGTAATCTGTCACTATTTTATGATATTATTTTTCCCTGTAATATTATTGTGAAATAATTCCGGTTATCTTTATACTGTTAGAACATTCAGACTTAAAAAGTAGATTCCCCGGTCCCAATTTTTTATAAATCTTTATTTCTCATATACACATTCGTACAGGGATATGGAATCTCGATTCCCACACTGTCAAATTTATCTTTTATCCTCTTTCTCAGCTGCCTTCCTATTGTCCACTGCTCGGCTGGTTTTACTTTACATATAACAGTAAATACTACCGCTGAGTCACCAAGCTCACTGATACCGCCGTCACCCAGGATAGTCGGTCTCTCCAGTATAGAGCTTCTGTATTTTTTATCTTCCATCAGTTCATCAAATATTTCTTCCAGCACTTCTACAACTCTATCTGTGTTTTCACTGTAATGAACACTTACATTTACGAGAGCTCTTGACCACGTATGTGTACGGTTGCTCAACTTCATAATTTCTCCATTAGGTATAAAATGAAGGGTTCCTTCCAGATCTCTCAATACCGTAGTTCTCAGATTAAATTTTTCTACTACTCCTGAAGTGTCTCCTATAGTTACTATATCATTTACCTGATACCATTGTTCCAGCAATATAAATATTCCATTTATCAGATCCTTTATAAGGCTCTGGGCTCCAAAACCAATTACAATTCCTGCAACACCTGCACCGGCAAGCAGCGGGGTAACAGATATGCCTATCTGGTCAGCTATTACAAGCAATCCAACCAGCACCGCAACTACAACTATCAAATTAGATATAACACTCGTAAGAGTGAAGGTACGCTTCTTGATAAGGATTTTTTCGTCGCTGATATTTTTCTCAACCAGCCTTCTCATTCTCCCGGCAACAATTCTTACCACAACTACTATAACCAGCAGAGCTGCTATTATTATTACGATATTCAGCCAGTTATCCATAAAATTCCTGGCTATATTGCCTGTGGTAACTTCCAGAGCTTCACTATTATCTTCCATTTATATGTCACCCTCTTTAAAATTTTTTTTTAAAATTTTTTTAATCTGTTTTGCTGCCTCTCAGCGCAATGTAAGTTTCTATAATCTTATCTTCGTTTTCATCATATTGAGGCCTTAGATGGCCTGTATAGTTTATTGCCGAAATAAAAGGAAACCCTCTGTGTATGACCGCTATATTTATTGCACACTCTCTCTGAATAACAGAACCCCACCTTAACGGAGGTATCTGAAGCCAGTGAGTTAAAAGAGAGAGTATGACTCCTCCATGAGTTATAACTGCCACATTGCTTTTGTCTTCGTTTTCATTAATAATATTTTCTATTACTTCCACTGCTCTCCACTGGACATCCTTAAAGCTCTCTCCCCCTGTGGGTGAATTATTATAGGGGTCCTTCAGCCAATTCCGGTAATCATCGGGGAACTCCCTGTTTATCATGTCAAATTTTATTCCTTCCCACTTTCCAAAACTGATTTCTCTTAAATTATCCCTTACTATCACATCATGATTTCTATCCTTTTTTATAATACTGGCAGTATTCAGGGCGCGCTTGAGCGGGCTGCTGTAAACCCGGGAGATATTTACTCTTGATAAATATTCGGCCGCAAGCCCGGCCTGCTGTATACCCAGACTGGTCAAACCGATATCTTCTTTACCCTGGTATCTTCCCTCTTTATTCCACACAGTCTGTCCGTGCCTTATCAAAAAAAACTTAACTCCCATTCAAATCCCTTTCTGCTTTTTCTTTTCTGCTTTTATTTAATTAAATTTCTAAAAATTGCAACTGTTTTAATATCTTTTCCCGTATATCTGAAGCCTCTGGGAAACTGTATAATATTTTTCCTTCCTTTACCGCTTCTACGAATAAATCCTTATAGACACTGCCGCACTTTCCGCACCTGTAATCCGATGTTTTCTTTTCTTCCAGTATTACTCTATCATCGAAACAATTGTTGCATCTAATTACTTTCTTTGCTCCCGACATCTTCCCTCTTTTTGCTATCTTTTCGCCCTCAATCTCCACTATATCCATTGAGAAATCCAGTACTCTTGCCCCGCTTACCGCAGTTCCAATGCCAAAAACATCTACCACATCCCTCAGGTTCAGAATATCTCCTTCGTCAAGTCCGCCGCTTACAACAAGCTTTACCTCATTAAACCCTCTTATATCCAGTTCCCATCTCACTTCTTCCAGAATCTTTTTAAAATCCCCTCTCCTTGACGATGGGGTATCCAGTCTTACCCCGAATAAATCCCTGCCAAGACTTCTGGCTACCCTTATGGCTTCAAATTTTTCATCATTAAATGTATCAATAAGGGAAATTCTTTTAATTTTTGGTTCAATAACCTGATTAAAGGCTTTTGTCGCTTCGACTGTGTCTCCCATAATAAGAATAAGCGCATGGGGTATGGTACCAACCGGTTCACTGCCAATTAATTCAGCACCGAGTGTTGTTGAAACACCGTCAGCCCCGCCAATAAAAGCGCTTCTTTCCACCATTGGTGTTATTGCCGGATGAACTCTTCTGGCACCGAAGCTGTATACAAGCTTATCCTGTGCGGCTATCCTGCACCTTGCCGCTTTTGTGGCTATTCCGCTTGACTGGCATAAAAATCCCAGGATAGCTGTCTCGTATATACCGAAATCAAGGTATTTCCCTTCAATAACCATAACGGGCTGGAATTCTCTGAATACTGTACCTTCGGGCATACATCTTATTGATATCTTATCCACGGCTGAGAGAAGTTTAAGTGCTTCCTCTATTCCTGCAAGAACTCCCCATGTATAGCCAGAAGGGAAACTTTTTAAAAATATCTCAGCCTTAACGCGGGGGTTTTCCCTGATATCTTTTAATATTTTCTCTGTTCTCTCAAAATATATATCTGTCAGTCTGCCCTTTTTTATGTCATCGTCATCTGCTGTGTGAAACATAGGCAATTCCCTTAGATTATGTTTGCTTTAAGTACGTTTTTCATTTGCTCCAGCGCGAATTTGTGGTCTCTTGCATTTATACCTGCAACAGCATCTTTTACTACATCAACCTTATACCCTCTCATCACTGCATCAGCTACAGTGTAGAGAATACAAATGTTTGTTACGTCACCGGTAACTATTATTTTTTCTACTTCCAACTTTTTTAATATCTCGTCCAGATTTGTGTTATAAAATCCTGAAAAAGTTTTTTTCCTCACAATTATATCCGTACCCTCCGGTTTTAATTCTTCTAATATTTTTGCTCCTTCTGTGCCTTTTACAGCATGCCGGGGAAATATCTCAAACTCTCTATCATTCTCTTCGTGGCTGTCACACAGATAAATTACGTGGTAACCTTCACTTCTCGCCTTTTCGATTTCCCTTTTTATGGGCTCTATTATTCGTTCAATTTTCGGAACCCTGAGAGGTGCATCCTCAAGGATAAAATCATTCAGCATATCTATTATCAGCAAAGCTTTACTGCTCATTATCTATCACCCCGCAAATGAAAACTTTTAAAATAAACAACAGTTTTTATAATTATACGCAGAAATTTCTATTCAGTATTCTTAATTTATACCCCTGTATTTTAATGCTTGCCGGTATTTATATAGATATAATAATACTATCTGAAATAATACCATCTGAAAAGGTTAATTTTGAATTTTACAATATCTGCAAATTTGTATATTGTTTTTTTAACTGACCCTCTATAAAATTAATAGAGGCAGTAATTGCATTTAAAAATAATAAAACCGCATTGCGGTAATCAGGAGAAAAATGAAAAAAAATAAAATAATAAGGTTTCTCTTTACCGGTGTAATAATTATATTAGGCATATTTCTTATATCGTTGCTCACCTCCTGTACACACAGTGTCTCGCTATACTTTGCCGCCCAGTCCGAAACAGAAGCATACCTCGTAAAAGAAACCAGAGAAATTCCCGTAAGTGAAAGTTTTTATGAAAATGTACTCAAAGAGTTGATAAAGGGGCCTGAAAGCAGCGATCTTTATCCCACAGTTCCCTCTGATGTTAAAGTTAATTCAGTAAAAATTTCAAACGGGACCGCTGTTGTGGATTTTAGCAGGGAAATTATAACAAACTTTGAGGAGATACCCCACAGCTCAACCACGGAAATGCTGGCAATTTTTTCTATCGTCAACACATTAACCGAATTCGAAGACATAGATACTGTTAGAATAACGGTAGAGGGCAGGCAAAGCGGCCAGGTAGAGGGGCTTTATATAGAAGATTTCTGGGGACACATTGGCATCCATGAAGAATTCACCAGAGACGAAACAATTATAAAGGACTCGTAACCGCCATCACCGGCAGAATTTAAACGGTAGAGAATGTCAAAAGAACAGGAAATCACCAGTACTATAAAAAATAAAATAAACAATATTAGTAGTTTTTTTAATAATGAACAGCTGCTTGCCAGCAGCGAATCCCGGTTAGGCTGGTTCTGCACTTATACGCCAGAAGAACTTATAATTGCCGGAGGATTCATTCCTTATAGAATATTTGGAAGAAAAAAAATATCAAAATCAGAAAGTTATTTCCCCATAAATTTTTGCCCTTATATTAAATCAGGCTGGGAAAGCCTTCTCGATAATACCACTGATCTAAAAGGTCTGGTATTTACCAGTTCCTGTGACGGGATGAGAAGGCTCTATGATACAGCCTGCAGGTACCTTAAGAATATTCCTTCTTATCTGCTTGATGTCCCCCATATAACAGGAGAAGATTCTCTAAATTTTTTTGTCTCCGGCATAAAAGATATGAAAACATTTATAGAAAAGATAAGGGGTAAAAAAATAACCGCTCTGGAGATAGAAAAGTCAATTATAACCGTCAACAGAAAAAGAGAACTCTTAAAAGAGTTGAATAATTTTTATAAAAATTTTCCCGGCATTCTTGATATTACAACTTACTATGAAATTCTTGAACTTGCTCTTGTATCTGAACCGGAGATTTTTATAGATAAACTAAAAAAATATTTAATATTCACAAAAGAGATTACCGGCAGAAACAGAAAATGTTTACAGCCGGACTATAAGGATTTTCCATCCGTAATGATTATAGGAAACTTTATTGCCGAAAAAAAACTATGGCAAATATTATCGTCAATGAATTTAAATCTGGCTTTTGATGACCTTTGCACTTCCTCAAGGTATTTTGAGAAGCAGGTTGAATCAGGCAATGATAAAGATTTTATGGTACAGATTGCCAGAAGGTATTTGTATAAACCAGGATGCATGAGGATGGCCGGCCTGGGGTCAAAATTATCCGAAATTGAAAATAATATATTAAAAAACGATATAAAAGGTGTAATGTTTATAAGTCTGAAATTTTGTGATACCATGCTTTATTCTTTTCCTGTCCTGAAAAAGAAACTGGCCGGTATGGGAATTCCAGTCTTATATCTGGAACTGGAATATAATAATTTTTCAGAGGGCCAGGCAAAAACAAGGATTCAGGCTTTCCTGGAAATGCTTTAAAAATTATAATGGATTCTAAAAATATCTGTAACAGACATACCCGATATGGATAAAAACCATTATTTTTAGGGTCTGTTATAGTTTTATTATCAACTTTAATATACATATTGGTTAAAATGGGAGTAAAAGACAGGCTAAAAACTGATATACAGAGGAATTTAAACCGGAGATATATAAAAAGGCTCCTCGGTATTATTTCCCTAAAACCTCTTCTTTATGCTTACGGGAATACTTTCCTCTCAGCAGCAGATAAATATCTGAATATATTTACATTAGAAAGCCTCAAAAAGGCATACTCTGATAATAGCGGTCCTGTTGGCTATGGCTCACTCTTCTTGCCTTATGAGATGTTCCATGCAATGGGAATTACTCCTTTCCTTCCTGAAGTCATGGCAGGATTCACGGCCAGCCTGGGACTTGCACCCCAGACACTAAAAAAAGCTTCCTCAGGCTGGTATTCTCAGGACCTGTGCACCTTTCACAGGAGTGCATCGGGGGCAGTGGAGATGGATCTTTTTCCGGAGCCGGATTTTATCATAACAACCAATCTGGCATGTGATGCCGCACAGAAATCATTCTATATAGATTCAATAAAGTACAATATCGAAAAAAACTTTTATATGATTGATGTCCCCTACTACCAATCAAAAGAGTCTCTTCTTTATCTTACCCGCCAGATTGAAAAAATATGTACTGATATGTACGCAAAAATGGGTAAAAAACCTGATATGGCCAGGTTCAGAGAGGTTATTGGTCTTTCAAATGAATTTAGAAGCTGGGCAATTAAAGTCAATAACCTGAGAAAAGTCCTTACGGACTATCCTCCCTTTTACAGCGGGCTTAATTTTATCCTGCCTTTCCACGGTCTTGCAGGAACAAAAGAAGCAGTAACTCTCTACAGGCAGATGTACAGGGAATTCAAGGATTGTCTGGATAAAAAAAATACCGGTCCACGGGAAAAAAAAGAAGACAGCAAAGGTTCTGTAAAAAGAATCCTCTGGCTCCATTTAAAACCCTACTACGGCAGTGAAATTTTTGATATATTAAACAAAGAGAATTTCAGGGTTGTATTTGAAGAAATTAATCATGTTTACTGGCCAGAACTTGACCCTGATAGGCCTTTTGAAAGCCTTGCCATAAAAATGCTCTCCCACTTTCTGGCGGGCAGTATAGACAGGCGGGTCAATGTGGCTCTTGAAGCTGCCAGGGATTATAAGGTTGACGGAGCTATATTATTCTCTCACTGGGGTTGCAGGCAGAGTAACGGCGGGGCAAGAATCATAAAGGACAGCCTTAAAAAAATTAATATCCCGGCTCTTATTCTTGACGGTGACTGTGTTGACCGGAACAATTCATCACAGGGACAGGTAAAAACAAGATTGCAGGGATTTATCGAAATTCTAAATTCATAACTGATACGGAAAGGAAGCTAATGTATACATGCGGTATTGATGTGGGTTCAGTTTCAACCGAAGTTGTAATATTGAACTCTGGAAATGATAAAATCGAATCCTACATTATAACGCCTACCGGTTCGGATAGTAAAAATACAGCCAGAAAAGCATTTGATGATTCCCTGAGGAAAGCCGGTCTTTCCGGCAGCGATATAAAAGCTGTTGTGGCGACCGGATACGGCAGGATTAATATCCCCTTTGCCGATAAAAATATAACCGAAATAAGCTGCCATGCACGCGGTGCGGCATTTTCATTTCCGGATTTAAAAACAGTAATAGATATTGGCGGACAGGACAGTAAAGTTATTAAGCTGGAAAGCGGGAACCCCATCGATTTTTTGATGAATGATAAATGTGCGGCCGGAACAGGAAGGTTTCTGGAAGTTATGGCTGTAGCGCTTGAAACAGACCTGAAGGATTTTGCAGATATTTTTCTCAAAACTGCCGGGAAGGCAGACATTACCTCAACCTGCACAGTTTTTGCCGAGTCTGAAATAGTTTCACTTATCGGACACGGCGAGAATAAAAATAAAATCATAAAGGGGCTTGTTTATTCCATTGCTGACAGGATTACTTCTATGGTTGAAAGAGTCGGGCTTGAAGAACCTGTCTGCATGACGGGAGGGGTGGCAAAGAATCTTGGTGTTGTAAAAGCACTTGAAGAAAAGCTGGAAGCAAAAATGAATATTCCCGATGAGCCACAGATAACCGGGGCGCTGGGCGCAGCATATCTTGCCAGGAAATTTTGCTGATTTCTTATTGTGCGTAAACTTAAATTGTTTTTTAGCTTTAATTCTTTTCTCTGAATTCCCCGATCACTTCGGTACCGGTTTGCTCGCCGGTAAAACCACTGCTTTTTTCCCGCAGCTCTTCCATTGTCTTTGCTGCCCATTCCATTTCTACCTTTTTGGATAATTTATTTTTTTATTTACTGATTTTTCATTATGAATTCTCTTCATTTATCCTCCCAGCGATATTTATTTTCCATGTTATCCAGTTTTTCCAGGTCACATTTAAAACAGAGGCCATTGTGGCAGCATATAGACTCCCCGCACTGCGGGCATGACCACTTTTCCTTCTCTGATAACAGAAATTTTTCA
The DNA here is from genome assembly GCA_964616545.1 of uncultured Actinomycetota bacterium. Classification (GTDB taxonomy): domain Bacteria; phylum Actinomycetota; class Humimicrobiia; order Humimicrobiales; family Humimicrobiaceae; genus JAQVEM01. The sequence goes on from CAZTUA010000030.1 coordinate 27,099, forward strand.
ATCCCCTTTTCTTTAATAAGATTTAAATTATCAATCATGCTCATCCTGTACCTTTCACGGTAGCGTTTATCGAGTTTTTCTAACCTGTCACAGGGGAAATCCCTGCACTCATAGCAATATTTTATTTCACCGTTTAGTAAAAGAGAGCAGTCCTTTTTTATAAAGGCACATTTTTTATCCCGGGGACGGCATCCGCTGCAGTAGGGCATTCCTATACCCTCTTTCTTAATATCATTTTTCTTTGCAAGGTAGCCCGAGCACAGGGCACAGTTCATCCCGCATGGAGCAATTAATTCCTCAATATTTTTAATATTATTATTTTCCATGGCTTCACCTCTGGCGGTAGATAATTAAAAATATGATAAATCTTTAAACCCATAATATCAATTAAAGCGCCGTAAGATACAGTAGATTTATAAATAATTATCGCTACAGATAATATCTGCTTTTAAAAAAGTGCCGGGATTTTAAGTAGGTGGTAAAATAATCTAAAAGCAATTATTTCTCAAATATAAAATTATTAATTAAACCAATGTCTGGCAACCTGGCACAGATAATAGCAAAGCAGATAATCAGCAGCAATAAAACTGTTGTTCTTACCGGTGCAGGAATTTCTACAGAAAGCGGTATTCCTGATTTCAGAAGCCCCGGCGGTTTATGGACAAGATTTAATGCTGATATTATGTCCAGCCATAAACTGTATAGTAATCCTTCAGTTTTTTATAAAGAAGGATTAAAAATGCTTAAGTTTTTACTTTCCATAAACAAAGCAGAACCCAATCCGGCCCACAGGATTCTGGCCCTTATGGAAAAGGAGGGTCTGGTAGAGACGATAATAACCCAGAATATCGATTCCCTCCATATAAAAGCAGGCTCAAAAAAAGTATACGAGGTACATGGAAACCTCCGGGAAGCTTATTGTATGTCCTGCGGCCAGAAGTTTGATTTTGAAATTCTCGTCAAAAAAATTACCGGAGCACAGATTCCTCCTGAATGCGACAGTTGTGGCGGGACTATCAGGCCTTCCATAGTTTTATTTGGAGATGAGCTTCCCTCATCTTTCATTGAAGCCGCAGGAGAAGTGGAAGAAAGCGACCTTCTTTTAATCATAGGCTCAAGCCTTGAGGTTGCACCTGTAAACAATCTCCCCCGAAGATGTAAAAAATTTATTATTATCAACCGGGAAAAGACTTATTTTGATTCAATGGCTCATAATGTGTGGCATGAAAATGCATCAAAGGCACTTGACATGATCTATTCTGAAATAAAAAAAAATAAATTATAAAAGATCCCTTTGATACTTACATTCCTCTTAAGCTATTACTATCCCTATTGATACTCTTATGAAATCAAGTTGTAAAAATGTATTTTTAACCCGGAAAGATTAAAAACTTTAAACCTGCAAGTAATAAAAATACAGCAATTATTATACGAAATCTTTTTTGTGATATACGGTCAACAATTTTTTTTGCTACCCATGCCCCAAGAAAAGATGCAGGCACAAATAATAAAAAGCTCCATAAAAGCTGACTGCTAAGTGTGACACCGTTTAATATATATGTTGCTATCCTGGTCGTATCGATAAATAGAGCTATAACTCCTGCAGTAGAAATATACACAGCCTTTGGTAAATCAAAAGCTGTAAGAAAAGCGCCTCTTATTGCTCCCCCAACACCAAATATACCCGCAAAAAAGCCTGATAGTGCTCCTCCACTTAATGCTGCAGGGGTGTTTTTGGTTAGCCTGAATTTTGGTTTAAAAAAGATAAAGAGAACATAAGCAATTAAAAATCCACCCAGAATCCGTGCTAAAATTCTATCAGAAATTGAAAAAACTATACTGGCTCCTAAGTAGCTGGCTGCAATTCCTGTAATTCCAAAGGCCAGTATTAACTTCCAGTCAAAACCCTTCCTGAAAAAAATTATTTTCCATATATCTCCAAACCAATGAATAACGCCTACCAGCAGAAGTGTCTGGTGCAGCGGTAAAAAAAATAAAAGGGCCGGAACCATTATTGTTGAAGTGCCAAATCCTGTAAGTGTTCCTATACCTCCGGCAAGTATTGCAAGCAGCGTAATATAAAATATTTCCATATAATCTGTATCATATATTATAAAACTTCCTTTTTTCTTCTGCTTTTGACTAAAAGATATGTAAGTATTGCACCGAGATAAATACAGAATAATCCCAGGGCATAGAAATAAAATAAAGGCTTTCCGGCTGTATATCCTGTTACAGCAAAACTGAGAATAAGCATGAGGGGAATACCAAGGGGAAGGGCGACAGCTCCTCCCAGCACCAGATTCTCAGGTACGTTGGATTCAGAATCAGGGTCCACCTCCCTCAGCAGCGCCATACTCGTTGTAATAGTACCCGTAAACTGCCCGTAGAGACCCAGTATGTGCTCTATAATATAATTGGTATATATCCTTCTGGATAAAAAGACTGTGTATATTATAGTAAATAATCCGCCGATAGAAGTTACAAGAATAATAGGTAACCAGTTCGCGCGGAAAGTGTTTATGGATAATGCAGCAATAGCTGCCACTATCATAAAATCAAAACAGCCGGATGATATCCTCTGAAGTATATAATTGTCGGGATAATTGATATGAAGCCAGTTTTTTCTTTTTAATGCATTTAAAACCACTCTTGCCAGAATTGCATACATTGTCCCTATTACAAAATGAAACCCCCACAGGAGCTGTGCCACAGTATATCCATAGTCGCCCAGTGGCGCAAGCGCCAGTGATATCCCTCTCAGTGTAAAATATGTTACAAGGTATACAACACCTATAAGAGATATCTGAACGGTAAGACTGTCTATAAACAATTTTTTGGGTATATTCTCTGTATGTTTTTCTTCAAGGTTTTTTGCCCCCCGTTCTATTATCTTCCCTCTATCTTCAAGACCCCATGCCTTTTTCCTGCGGACCAGTATATTCATAAGAGGTATTCCAAAAATTATAGCCCATAAAAATCCTATTGTTGCAATTGCAAGCCCTATGTTCCCGCCATCTACAAGCCCCAGCTCTTCCCAGCTGGTACCTATTGAATAAGCCTGCCCCGGACCCTGGGCAAAACCAAGCGGAAGCAGCAATCCGAAAGGAGGAAATAGCCCTGGCATGAATGTATATGCCAGAATCAGGGTAACCGTAAAGCCCAGAATACCCTGTGAAATATAAGAGGTTGTTATCGCCAGACCCGTATTTACATTATCCCTTTTGTGGTTAACCGGAACTCTGGTTCTCTCCTTTAAGGCTACCGATATAAATCCTACTGCCATCAGATGGTATATGATATTTCCCAGTTTTTCGGAATCAAGCTGTATCCAGTTTAAAACCCCGGAACCAACTATTAGGCCTATAAATCCTCCTATGATAGAAGCGGGTATAAGATATCTCTGAAGGAATTTAAGCTTTCTTTTAAGAATCATGGCTATTACTAAAAAAAGGGATAGGAATATATATTCCTGAACAGATGTCCACATTTCCAGCATTTTTCTACCTTTCTCTAAATAGTATAGTAAAGACAGGCCTTAATGCACAGACCGTAAAATAACAGTTCCCTGTAAATAAAAAGAGGTCTTTCAAAAAAAGACGACCCTATTATTGTTAATGTTTCAAAATTCTTTTTTTTCTAAACACAGGGTTTGTACTATGATATAATCTTTCCTTAATATTATAAATAGTATAAGGAAAATTTATGGTTGATTCTATTTACTTTAAGATATTATACATTATCGCCAGCTATCTGCTTGGTTCGGTGCTATTCTCCTATGTGATGGCAAAGATTTACGGGCGGGGAAAAGATAAAAAGGACCTGAGTAAAATTGACAGGCCCGGAACTGCAGGTGCAGGCAGACAGTTTGGTGTTAAGGCTGGCATACCTACTTTTATATTTGACTGCGGAAAAGGTGCCGCAGTGGTACTTGGGGGAAAGGCCATAGGACTCGATGACCTGATAATTGCTATTGCCTGTGTGGCTGTCATAGTTGGCCACAACTGGCCCATATGGTTCGGATTCAGAGGCGGAGGCGGACTTGCCACAGGTATGGGTATAGCCGGAGCTCTTATGTTTATACCCTTTTTGATATTTCTGGGAATTTCCCTTGTGGTTGGCTTCAGTTATAAATATACAGGGGGCAGAACGCATAAGGTTAACCCTAACGTAGTTGCCGGCGCCATTGGAGCATTTTTATTTCCTCTGTTTATCTACCTTTTTGCCTATGTATTTGACTACCAGTATTTTTTCGGCCCCGTCTATGATGCCCCTCTTATTTATCTGATAATGGCCGTAGTTATATTCCTTATAATAGTTGCAAAGGGGCTTATCCTTCATTTTACATACAGGAAAATACCAACTGCTAATAAGTTTAATTAGAGATATACCGGCCTTATTATCAGTATTCTCTTATAAATCACGCCCTTTATGAATAAATATAAGGATATTTTGATAAACTATACCAGTACCCTTTTATTGCCCGGGTTCCTGTAGCCATAGATTTTAATAATTACCATAACAAGAATCATATTTATGCTATCTTTTTTTTGGTTTGCTTCTCAATTTAGTTTCCTTTATTTTTTAGGACCAGCTATTGCCATACATTTACAGATTGATTTTTATAAATAGACTCCAGATGCTCCGTACCGGATTTTTTTAAAAATAATTTCACAAAAATGGATTCGTGGAAGTTTCTATCAATAACTGCTGCTTTTTCATCATCGGTAAGAATAAATATAAAAAAATCACTGCTGCTATCAATATAACGTTTTTCAGGCTTATCGCCAGTAAGAACTTCAACATAATAGGGCAGCTTACCTTCCCACTCTGCTTCCCATGTCTTCATATTCATTTCAATATCATTATCAGACTTTAAAACATTATCTTCTATACTGTAACTTCCGCCCGAATATATATATTCCCGTGAACTATTTCCATAAAGGTCCCATTCCCCAAAATTAAAAATATAATCAGCGTTCTCTCTCATTTTATCGTTAGTCACAAGCACAAATGGCGTTGTTTTGTCCGGATGGGTCAAATTAACTATTTCTTCTGCCTGCTCTTGGGATAGAAAGTAATTATCTGTCAATATATCAATTGCAGTTATTTTCTCTTTTCCCAGAATGTTATTTAAAATTTCAGCACTCTTTGCGGTATCTTTAGTATAATTATCTAGTGCCAGGTATGCACTGTCGCCTGCAGTTGCGAGCATGCTCAAAATGCCATAAGATAATTCTTCGTTATCTGTTGTGAATGCCCTGTTGATCCAGTATTCCCTTGAAATACCGGGAGATTTCATGCCATATTTAAAAGCCGGATTATTTTCCCTTAAGAAAAGAGTTTCAGCATATCCCATCCTTCCGTCCAGAGTTACGGGCCGTTCTGCTATAGCAGTGAAAAGATGGCCGTAACCCCACCTGGAAATCACTACGGTGCTCTCTTCAGTATTATTTTTTATCCACTCCGAAGCATCCCAGAGGTCGTCATCTACCACCGGGCCTGTTATGCCTGAAATAAACCTCCGGACATCATAGACGGAAAATAAAATTACCAGCAAAATTACCGATACTGATATAATTTTTATAAGGTTTTTTCTTCTCTTAAAAATATCAGATTTTCCGCTGTACTTAAGAAATTCCGGGTACTCTATCAATATACCGAACATAATTCCCGCGCTTATGGCAATAGGGGGTATAAACAGCATGGCAAACCTGAGACCCCCGACAACTGGAATAACCGCACTTGTTAGGATCCAGGCAAACAGAAACGAATAGAAAAACCACGTAATTTTATTGAACCACTTTCTCAATTCCCTGTTTGTCATAACTCTTAATATATATATGATGCCAATAATCCCTGTAAAAGATGCAAAGCCTGAGCTAAGGAGAACCACTGCCACTGAAGATTTTTTTAGCTCCCCAACATAAGAATATACATCGGGCCAGGGTGCCCACGGATTCCCCGCTGACATTTTTATCATCACAATTGGTTCATAAATTACCTTATAAATATTTGAAATTCCTGTAGCAGCTATGCTTATTAGAAGAAAACTTATGGTAAATGTAATAATTGTATAACCTATATCCTTTATACTTCTCTTTTTTATTCTGCAAAAGACTAAATAGCCAATAGAAAATATAAGTATTAGATAAAATAAATAATACCAGCCAGACCAGGCCAGAGAAAAAGCAAACATTAATAAAGCAGAAGAAACTGCAAGTACTACCCGCTTCTTTATATTTTCACTCTGAAAAGCTTCAATATACAGCCAGATAATTGAGATTAAAAATACCAGTATAAACATATCAGTATCAAAAAAACCCGGAATTGTTCTCCTGACATAAAGAGGAGATGTTACGGTTAGTATCCCTGCAATCATTGCACCCCACTGATTTATAAATTTCCGCGTAAAAAAATAGGCAATGATTCCGGCCAGAGGACCGACAAACACAGGTATCCAGAAACACACTCTCAGCAGGGGCACGTCTGCAAATAGATTTATAAACTTATAAATATATGCTGCGACCCAGACTATTAGCGGCGGGTATTCCATCGGCACTCCCGGAGGATAGTACGAATGCATATCCCACTCAATATCACTTATTTTTGTATCACCCGGATACCCGTGGTCGAGAAAATTCTCTGTCAGGCGATAGTTGTAATAAGAATCAGGATCATTCATGTAGGGAAGGCCGTCCTGGTCCTGATAAAATTCCTTACTTTCCGCCGGTATGCCGGGAAGGCGGACATGCTCCAGTCTTACGAATATTCCTATAAGAAATATGGCAGCAACAATTAAAAATGTTATAGTTAGCCGTTTTTTATTCAATGTAACTGGTTAAAAAAACATATTTTTTTATTATTATCCGGATAATATTTTTCTATTAACTATGGATTTTAAATTATTTTATCATGTTCTCCAATTACCCGTAATAGTTACTCCGTCTTCACGGTAACTCCAGATAATTCTTGTTTTCATATTTACGCTTGATTCAAATATATTTTCCGCTCCTTTAATTTTGTTTGTACGTAAAGGTTTTCAATTAATATCTCTGGCTTAAATTTTATAACAGCTTTCATGTCAGCTGGAAATAATTTATAGCCTTTTTAAAAAACTATAAAAATAATACCATTAGTAATAACTTTTAAAAATGCAATTATTATAAACTGGCCTGCTGCACTAGTTCAGATATTGCTGTCCCTCCCATTAGACACGTTTTGAACTTTCTATTTTAACGATTTTATAAATCTAGAAGATTAATTTGAAACAATTAAAACTAATTTTAGTTTTGCATAATAGATTTTTTATATATCCTCGCTGGGCATAGCAGAGAAAGTTATAACCAAAATAGAAAAACCGGGTAAAATTATATTTTTTCCGGAACTAAATTTTTAATGATATTTATTCTCAAGAGCTATTTACAATTTATTTTTATGGTATTTTTAAAATAAAATCTCAGTGCATTTTCCCTTGATGTCTTTTGAATTTGATATTAGAATATAAGCAAATACTTAATTATTAGAAATAATAAAATGGCAAATATGATAAATAGAACAGCAGATTTCTTTAAAGCTCTTGGTGATCCCACACGTATCAAAATTTTAAAGCTTCTGCTTTCAAACAAAAAACTTTGTGTAGGTATGATTGCCTTTAGATTAAATATAACCCAGTCTGCTGCTTCGCAACATCTCAAGGTTTTAAAATTAAATGGTATTGTTGAAGGCACAAGAACAGGATCCAGTGTACATTACAGAGCCAATGAAGATGTTTTTAAAAAATTGGGAATTGATTTGACAAAAATAATAAAAGGAAAAATTTTTTAGAAAGAATTTTGTAATTACATGGAAACAATTGTCACTGTAAAAAACCTGACAAAAAAATATGGAAGTCTAACGGCAGTTGACAATATAACATTTAGCATCAATAAGGGTGAAATATTTGGCTTTCTTGGTCCAAATGCTGCAGGTAAAACAACCACAATTAATATGCTTATAGGTATGGCAAAGGTAACTGATGGCAGGATATTTTATAAGGATAATGATTTAACAGATAAAATAAAGAAACTTCAAGGCTATATAGGTGTTGTTCCTGATGAAAGCAACTTATATGATGAGCTTACTGGCTTTGAAAATCTTTGCTTCTGTGCTTCACTCTATGGTATAAGCCGGCCTAAAAGAGAAAAAAAGGCAACCCGGCTGCTTGAAATATTTACGCTTTCCGATGCAGCAAATAGAAGATTTAAATCCTATTCCAAGGGAATGAAAAGAAAACTTATAATTGCAGCTTCCCTTGTACACGAGCCTGAAATATTATTTCTTGATGAGCCAACAACCGGAATTGATGTTGCAAGTTCAAGACAGATAAGAGATCTTATTAAAAAATTAAATGACGACCGGATGACTGTTTTTTTGACAACTCATTACATTGAAGAAGCAGAAAGGCTATGCGATAGGATAGCATTTATAAATAAGGGACAGATTATAAAAATGGATACCGTAGACAAGTTTATTGAAGATATAAGTCAGTCAAATGTTATTGAAGTCCTTTTTGAGTCAAACTTCATTGATAAAAATGTCTTGCTTAATAAATTAAACCATACTTTTCCTAAACTTGAGTGTAGCTTTAAAAATGAAAATACAATAAAAGTTATAAGCCAGGACAAGATAGATGTTTCACCCATTGTTTCTTTTCTGTCAAAAAGCGGTTTTTATATTCTTGAAGCAAAAATTATAAGGCCGACCCTTGAAGATGCTTTTGTAAAATTAACCGGAATTGAGATAGATATTATGAAAAAGGAGAAAGAGAAAAAATGAAGTCTGCCATAGCATTCTGGAACATTCTCTTAAAGGATATGAAAAACTATTATCTGAAACCACCTAATGTAAGCTGGGGAATAATTTTTCCCTTTGCATGGATGCTAATGTTTTTTTTCAGGTCAGGCACTGCTTTTCAAATTGAGGAAATATTTGCAGGGTTGGTTGCCATGTCAATACTTTTTGGCACAACTTCCATGCTTGCAGTAACAATTACTTTTGAAAGAAAAGCACGTTCATTTGACAGACTTCTTCTTGCACCTATAAGCACCGAGCTTCTTGTCTTTGCAAAAATAAGCGGCGCTATAATATTTGGGATAATTAACAGCTTTATTCCAGTACTTATATCTGTTTTATACTTCAAATCTCCTGTTGCAAACTGGTATTTATTGTTTACAGGTATAATTCTATTATCTATTGTTTCAACTCTGCTTGGTCTTTCTATTGCAGTTTCCGCCAAAGAGGTATTTGAAGCACAGACATTCTCAAATTTTTTTAGGTTCCCAATGATTTTTCTGTGCGGTTTATTTATTCCGATTACAACATTGCCAATTTATATACGTCCGCTATCATATGTATTGCCAATAACTTATGGAGTTGATGTTTTAAAATATTCAATATCAAAAGCAAATCATTTATATATCTGGCTTGATATAATTATCCTCATATTATTTTGCATAGGACTCTTTTACTTTAGTATTTTTAATATACGAAAGAAGTGGATTGTCTGAAGATTTAAAATATAAGATCAAAATTAGTATTGGTTATTTATCTGGTTTAAAATATAATTATTAAACTGAGATAATTTATACAATATTAACGGAAGAAGGAAAATAAATGTATAAATCTATTAAAGATTGTGTCAAATTAAATAATGGTGTAGAAATGCCTATATTAGGGTTTGGAGTTTTTCAGATCAATGACAATGATGAAACAACCGAGTGCGTAAAAACAGCTATCAAATATGGATACAGGAGTATTGATACAGCAATGATATATGGTAATGAAGCTGGAGTCGGGAAAGCCGTAAGAGAAAGCGGAACCAAAAGGGAAGATATTTTTATAACAACAAAATTATGGAATTCTGATCAGGGGTATAATAAAACATTAAAAGCTTTTGAAGATAGTATGGAAAGATTGATGATGGATTATCTTGATCTTTATCTAATACACTGGCCTGTCCCTAAAATTAACAAGTATGTTGATACTTGGAGAGCAATGGAAAAACTATATAAAGATGGAAAAATCCGTGCTATAGGTGTTAGTAATTTTAATATAAATCATTTGCAAGACATACTCACGCAATGTGAAATAATTCCTGCAGTAAACCAGATAGAATTCCATCCATGGCTTACACAGTCTGAGCTAATAAACTATATGCAACAAAAAAATATACATACGGAAGCCTGGAGCCCTCTTGCACACGGTGCTTTATTAAACAATAAAACATTAATTGAAATTGCTGAAAAATATAATAAAACTGTTGCTCAGGTAATTATCAGGTGGGACATCCATAAAAATGTAATTACGATACCAAAATCTGTAAAGGAAGAACACATTGCAAGCAACGCTGATGTTTTCGATTTCGAACTTACAGATCAGGATATTAAAACAATCGATGATTTAAATAGGGACTACAGAACGGGACCTGAACCTGATAAATTTAATTTAGAAACTTAAAGTAGCAAGAATCTCTGGCTCCCTAATAATTACAATTTCGAACCGTTTAATTAAAGAATTAAAGAAGTTGAAGGAATATTCAACCATTAAATTTCTTATATAATTTGCATTATAATTATAATATATAATCCAAGCAGCTAGCTTTTTAAATTTCTATTCTCGGCACCTTCTTCTTTAAGTAAATCTATAATTTCAGAGTAACCATTTTCTATTGCAATCATCAAAGCTGTATAGCCGTCATTACTTTTTGCATTAACATCTGCACCATTATTAATTAGTATATCTACAATATCTGTATATCCACCTTCCGACGCATACATTAAAGCTGTATCGCCCTCATCATTTTTTTCATTAACATCCGCCTTATTATTTATAAGAATCTCTACAATACCCTGATATCCTTCTGATACTGCCGATATTAAAGCCGTCCAACCTTTATAACCTTTTGCATCAATATCCACAGCATTATCTATTAACATCTCTACAACATCGGTATGCCCAGCTTCCACCGCAACTATTAAAGCTGTCCACCCATCATTACTTTTTGCATTAACATCTGCACTATTATTTATAAGCATCTCTGCAGTCTCGGTATGTCCACTCCTTGCTGCAATTATTAAAGCTGTATTGCCACTATTATTTTTTGAATCAACATCTGCACTATTATTTATAAGCATCTCCACAATATCAGTGTAGTTGTCCTGTGCTGCAAGCATTAAAGCTGTCCAGTCGTAATAACCTTTTGCATCAATATCTACATCATTTTCTATTAACATCTCCACAATATCAGTGTGACCTCCTTCTGTCGCATACATTAAAGCTGTCCAGCCATCATTATTTTCTGCATTCAAATCTGCGCCATTATTTATAATCAACTCTGCAACTTCAGTGTGTTCATGCAACACCGCAAACATTAAAGCTGTATCGCCCTCATCATTTTTTTCATTAACATCTGCGCCATTATCTATCAGCATCTCTGCAATTTCAGTATAGCCACCAAGCACTACTGCATGCATTAAAACTGTCCATCCGTCATTACCTTTAGCATTAACATCTGCGCCATTATTTATTAGCGTCTCTGCAATTTCGGTATGGCCATTTTTTGCCGCATTCATTAAAGCTGTCCATCCTTCACTATCTTTTGCATTAATATCTGCGCCATTATTTATCAGCGTCTCTGCAATTTCGGTGTAACCTTCTTCTGCTGCTATCATCAAAGCTGTCCAGCCATCCTTTTCTTTTGCATTAATATCTGCGCCATTATTTATTAGCGTCTCTGCAATTTCAATATGACCGCTGTTTACAGCATACATCAAAGCTGTATTGTTTCTATCATTTTTTGCATTAACATCCGCATCATTATTTATAAGCATTTCTGCAATATTATAGCAGTTCATATCCATAGCAATTAACAAAGCTGAATAGCCATCATTACTTCTAACATTAACATCTGCGCCATTATCTAATAATGTTTCCACAACCTCAATTTTGTCATTAAATGCTGCCCACATCAAAGCTGTCCATCCTTTATTATCTTTTACATTAATATCAGCTCCATTATTTATTAGCGTCTCTGCAATTTCTGTATAACCATGGTGTGTTGCAATCATTAAAGCTGTTGTTCCGTTGTCGTTTTTAAAATTAACATGTGCTCCATTTTTTATTAGTATATTTACAATCTCAGTATAACCACCGTCTACTGCAATCATTAAAGCAGTCCAGCCATCATTGCTTACCACATCAACTTGTACATCTTGCTCAATAAGTCTTTTTACATCTTCAAGATTACCTTGCTCACATGCTTCAATTAATTCAATTGCATTGTAAGCTTGATCATATTCTTCTAAGGCTTCATCAGTGGATGCTGTACTATCACAACTAGAAGTAGAGCTCAATATAAGAGCTAAAACTAAAAAAACTGTAATTATGTATATAAACTTCTTCATAACTATTCCTGGGCACCTGCCTCCTTAAGTAAGTCTGCAATCTCAGTGTGTCCGACATCTTCTGCCCACATTAAAGCTGTCATACCAGCATTATCTTTTTCATCAACATCTACGCCGTTTTCTATCAATAGCTTTATAGTTTCAGGGTAACCAAAGTATGTCGCTAAAATTAAAGCTGTGTGCCCCCTATTATCTTTTGCATTAATATCTGCATTATAACCTATCAGCATTTCTACAATATCAGTATGACCATTACCTGCTGCAATAATAAGAGCTGTGCCATAAATATAATTTATTGCATTAACATCTGAACCATTATCTATTAGCATTTCTGCAATCTCAATATGTCCACTACTTGCCGCATACATTAAAGCTGTCCAGCCCTCAGTATTCCTTATATTAACATCTGCCCCATTATTTATAAGCACTTCTGCAATCTTAGCGTCACCACTACCTGCTGCAACCATAAGAGTGGTGCAGTCTTTATTATTTTTTGCATTAACATCTGCTCCATTATCTATTAGTATCTCTGTAATTTCGGTATTTCCAGACTTTGCTGCAAACATTAGCGCTGCACAACCGTTAAATAATTCTTCATCAACATTTTCACTATTAACATCTGCGCCATTATCTATAAGACTTTTTACCTCTTCAACATTTCCTTGCTCGCATGCTATAATTAATGATACTTCATAATCATCAATCTGTACTTCATTTTCTTCTCCTAAAACATCGCCATTGGATTTTACCCTATCACAAGCAGAAGTAGAGCTCAATATAAGAGCTAAAACTAAAAAAACTGTAATTATGTATATAAACTTCTTCATAACTATTCCTATTAGTTTAATATATTATATCCTATTATATATTATTATATATATTTTTCTATTTACTCTTTTTAAAGTAATTAATTAAGAGCCTAAATATTGAAATAGACTCAGAGTATAGTCACTATACTGTTAGGAAAAAGGATGCTCATTATTAACGAAGATCTTAATTTGTAAGATTGAAATTGGCTCCCCTTACAGACGAAATTTCGAATCAAATTATCAAAGAGCTATTTAAATTTGGGAGATTTAATAAATAAATTTTAGTAATTCCAGGAATTAAATTTAGATAAATATAATAATTAAACTGGTTTATTTAAAATCTAATTTATCTAATAATTTTTAAAAATTTTTTCTTTAAAATTACGATGTGGTTTAAATGGGGTAATAAGGTTTTCGGGCTTTTCTCCAAGAGCCCCAATTTTATCTCCCGGATAGAGATTCCCTACTTTTTTTCTCTTAACAGCGTTAAATATTGGATATTATCGATATTGAAACCCATAATATAAGCTCCCAGGGAATCTGCGGCGAGTGCATCGAATGAAGACATTACCCAGCCTGAATTGATTGCTTTCCCGCGGACAGGACCACCATCTTCCATTCCAATGGTTCCATCAATAATTACAAGATTGGGGTAAACCAGATCTGCTATCGAGGCTATTATAGAGTAGATTGAATCTCTATGGATTTTTCTTCTCATAGAATATTTTTGGATCGCTCCGACCAGGACATTTTTTATTCCTGCTGTCATTACCACTGAACAATGCGTTTTAGGACGGGCAATTGAAACCAGAAAGGGGGCTCCTAACATAGTTTTACTGAAGGGTAACTCTATCTCTGCTCCAGGGTATCTTATTGTCCTGACCATGGTTTTATCTTTTTCCAGATTGAAAAGTTCAACTTGAAGATTATCTTCAGCTATTTTCTTAAAACCATACATCTTAAAACCCTCGTCTGTATTCCCCCATGCAGATTCTTCAACTATAATAATCTTTCCACTATAAAACGGTAAAATAAAGTCAATAAAACTTTTAACTGCTTGAAGCGGAGTTGTAGCTAACTCTACTCCCTGGCTATAGGCAGGAGTTTTAGTAATTACAAGATTAATCTTTATAATAATAGACAATACATTTGATAATGACGCCACAATATCTTTTTTAAGCAGCTCTAAAGAATCCCCTACGCCATCATAATGATTTTTGCTTTTCATCATTACTTATTTTATCATTAACTTTATATAAAGTTATGATGATTTTTAGTATCATGGCCATATTTTATTAAAGCTGGATATGTTTAGTACTTCCCTTAATCACTGAACAATAAGTAATGTCCGGTATTTACTAAAGGAAAAAATTTTCCCAAAAATATATGTGCAATATATTAAAAAATATCTAAACAACTGAAATTATTGACAGAAACTTAATATTTATATATTATGACCATATATACTATTTTAGTCATAGGTATACAGTTATGATAAAAGCGTTTACCAAAATTAATAAAAAACTTATCAAGCGCAATCTTATTAAAAAAGGCAGGGAATATTTCATAAGATACGGTGTCAAAAAAACCAGCATCGATGAACTTGCCAGAGCAGCAGGGATTTCCAAGGGCTCCTTCTATAAGTTCTTCAATTCCAAGGAAGCCCTTTTTTTGGCCATCCATGAAGAGTCCGAAGATAAATTGAGAAAGGATATGATGAAAAAGTTAGCAGGAATAGAGAAGCCCATCGACAAACTGCGCACATTTTTTAAGAGCGCCTTTGATATTATGGAGGAAGATCCTATGTTAAGAATTATTTTTAACCAGGGGGAATTTGAAAACCTTAACATATTTCTTTCATCAAACCAGTACGAGAATCACTATCATTACGATATTGCCTTTCTGGAAGAACTTTTAAAGCAGTGGCAGGCCGGAGGTATTGTCAGAAAGCTGGATACCAGGACTGCAAGCAATATGATTGCCAATGTCTGTCGGTTGATTCTGCAAAAAGAAATTATGGATAAAGAAATGTATAAAAAGGTGAAAAATATGCTTATAGAATGTTTATCCAACTACCTGGCGGAGCCGGAATGATGAGGGCTACTAAAAATAGTATGGATGCGATTATAACTGTATCAGGATTAACAAAAACCTATAAAGATCTGGTTGCAGTAAATAGTCTTTCATTAAGTATTGAACCTGGAGAAATATACGGTTTTGTAGGTTTAAACGGAGCTGGTAAGACTACTACTATTCGTATGCTGCTGGGAATGATAAAACCCAGTGCCGGGAAGGTTTTTTTATTTGGCACCAGGGTGCGGCCCGGACAGAGGTCAATCTGGGCCAGAGTGGGATATATGGTTGAGACTCCTCATGCCTATCCGGATCTTACGGTTCGGGAAAATCTGGAAGTGATTCGGCGCCTGCGAAAGATTGAGAACTCCAATGCAGTCCGGAAGGTTATCCATCAGCTGGGATTAACTGGCGAGGCCGAAAAACGGGCCGGCTATCTTTCACTGGGTAACTCACAGCGTCTTGGACTTGCAAAAGCGTTTATCCACCGCCCGGATTTACTTATCCTGGATGAGCCTGCGAATGGGCTGGATCCGGCCGGTATCGTAGAAATTAGAAATTTGCTGCGCAGTCTTGCCGAGAACCATGGCGTTACAATCTTTATGTCCAGCCATATCCTTAATGAAGTATCCCGGCTGGCGACCCGAGTAGGCGTGCTGCATGAAGGACGCCTGGTAAAAGAGCTAAGTGCCAGTGAATTAAAAAAACAGGAACAGGAACGACTGCTGGTAGATGTACGGAATAGAACGGCTGCCCTGTCGGTACTGGAGAGAGCAGGCTTAAAGGCCATTCCGGAGAACTGTAATTCAATTGTTATAAGGGATAAAAATGCCATTGAACACCCGGATAGGGTCGCTACCCTGCTCGTGAATTCAGACTGCCCGCCCGTCAGGCTGATAGTAGAACATGAAGACCTTGAATCATATTTTTTAAGTCTGGTTGGGCAGAAAAGAACAGGAGATAATGAAAGGAATGACTAAATCATCACAACACGTGACTTTTGAGATACTACCGGCTCTGCAGGTGGAAGTTAAAAAAGCACTGCGCTCAAAGGTGTTCTGGATAAGTATTCTAGCTTTCTTATTTTTTATCCTGATAGCAGGACTTTTTATGTTTATTTTAAAAAAGCCGGAGCTTGCAGATCGTATTGGACTGGTGGGAGCAAAAGCACAGGTATTTGGTGGAGTAGCAGACTGGCCCGGACTATTCGAGCTGGTATTACTTATGTCAAGTATTGCCAGTATGATAGTATTCGGCTTTATATTTATATGGATATTCGGCAGGGAATATAGCGATAAAACCGTGTATGACCTGCTGGCATTGCCAACATCCAGAATTACCATCGTTTCCGCCAAGCTTATTACGGCTGCAATCTGGTCAATTATGCTAATACTGCAGGTTTTTATCCTCACAGTCAGTATTGGTGCAGTTCTGAATCTGCCCCGGTGGTCAGGTGCAGTAGTGCTGCACGGATTATGGGACCTGTTTACCATAGGTATACTTATGGTACTACTGTGCATCCCTTTTGCGCTTGTGGCCAGTGCTACCCGCGGGTACCTGGCAGCAGTTGGGTGTATTTTTGTAGTTTTAGTGCTGGGACAGGTTCTAGGCGTCCTGGGATATGGACAATATTTTCCCTGGTCTGTTCCGGGTTTGTATTCTGACCTGGCCCAGCAAAATGCTGCGCCACCTGTTCTGGCAAGCTACATCATGGTGGGACTGGTGGGAATTTTAAGTATCATTGCTATCAATATATGGTGGAAGTATGCAGACCAGACCTAGCGTTATATTTAAACCAAACCGGAAGGTAGAAACAAAGGAAACCCTGGAAAGTTTTTATCCATTAGCTCCTATTAGTGGACATATTCCAAACTCTTTATTATTCAAATATCTTTGAATCATCCCCTCAAACACTATAAATAGAAGAAATATTTAATACTGCCGATTATGTTTTTAAAACACTTAAATAAATTACTCTTGGTTATTTCTTATATGTTTCTATGCTTTTTATTTTAATGAAAATTCCTTTTATCTTGTTTTTAAATCAACTGCAAAAAGAAAAGATGGGTGATATTTAATAAATAATAATTTTATATCTCTATACGTAAATATCTGTAAATTATAATCAAAATCTCATCTTACAAAATATAGCCGTCATAGTGGATAAACTACAGATATATTTTTCCCTGATTTCTTTGCTGCAAGGAGAGCTCTGTCTACATTAGCCACCAGCTGGTCAAAATTCTGTATATCATTTTGCAGAGAAGCTATTCCCACACTTATGGTTATCTTTATATTATTATCCTCTATTTGAATCGGCTCTGAAGATATTTTTTTTCTAAGCCTTTCAGCGACTGCATTGGCATCACTGGGTCCGGTTTCTGGTAAAATAAACAGGAACTCTTCCCCGCCGTACCTACTGGCTATATCTATATTCCTGAGAATCTTAAGACACTGGCTGGCTAACTTTTTAAGTACATTATCTCCTGCTATATGTCCGTAGGTATCATTTACATTTTTAAAATTGTCAATATCAAGCATTACCAGTGACAGAGAAGAACCATAACGTCTGGCTTTCTTTATCTCCTGTTCCCCCTGCTGGTAAAGATATCTTCTATTATATAATCCGGTAAGCTCGTCCTTTACCGATAGCATCTTAACTTCCTGGAATAGCTGGGCATTTTCTATCTTCCTGCTTGCATGGTTTACAAAATTCATTACCAGAGAGGAATCCAGCATACTAAAATCCCGGTCATTGTTTTCCAGAATAATTACACCCAGAGGCTTATCTAAAGAAATTATTGGAGCTACCATGACCGAGCAGCTGTCCCTGCTTACAGAATAGGATTTAAAAGGTTTTCGCCCCCGCAGCCCGGATATTATAATGGGCTTTTTTCTATCAAGGCAATTAATAAAAATATCTTCGACAAACGCCTTTTTATTCCTTTTAAGAGACCAGGATTCTCTTCTGAAATTTACCAGAACATTGAAACTTCCATCTTTTTTCTGCAAAAAACAGGCACAGTGATAGGGAACCTGCTTTTTAATATAAAGCAAAAGATTTTTGATAATATCAACAACATCATCATGAAAAGAAATTTCCCGGCACATACGATTGAGCATTTCTGTATGCTCCAGCTTCTGACGGTCCAGTTCCAGTTTTCTGTTCTTTTCTTCCATTTTTTCCTTTTCCATGTGTAGAATATGCATCCTGTCTGACAGACCTATAGAAATAAATATGATTTTAATTGTAAACCCTATCTGAACACCATACTTGGTTAAAAAGGTATCTGCCACCACCCCGAGACTGCGCATGCTCATTATGAACACTCCTATGCCGAGAAAAATCCAGCCGATAAGTATAAAACCTGCTGGCCGGTATTTTTTATACCAGCAAATGCCGGTGGCCGGTATAACTACTACTGCAGAAGCAAGTACAGTAAAGATTCCTATCCTCATGGCCAGAGTAAAATTAATTAAAAAAGTTAATGGAGCAATGCAGATAATGATAATTCCCACAGCAAATAAAAGCTTTCCGAAGAAAGGCGAGTGTTTTTTTACAGGCATTAGCCTGTAAGTAAATAAAATAGCAGAAAATAAAGCAAGCATAATGAAAAAATTAATGGAATTTTGTTCCCACCACGGGTTATCAGGCCAGAGATACTGGAAAGATAACCCGTTATAGGTGAACAGGAATAGTCCCACACTAACAATATAGAAAATATGATAAAGATAGCTGCTGACTCTGCTCTGGATATACATGAGCAGGAAATAAAAAATTACTAAAATTATTATGCCGTAATATATTCCCAGCGCAATATATTCTTTTTCTGCAATATGAATAAAGTCGCCAAGTTCTCTGATGCTAACCGGTATAATCATGGCGCTCTGGGTATCAACCCGCAGGTATATTTCCTGTGGCTGAGAAGAAGGCGGTATTGAAAATATTATATTCCTGTGATCAATATCCCTTGTATTGAAGGGGAAAAGGTTTCCTGATTGGCTGTGCAGGAATCCTCCATCTCCATCAGAGATATATAAATCTATCTGGTTTAAAAGGGGATAACTTATTTCCATAATCCACTGTTTCTCCGGTGCCAGATCAACCAGAAAGTGTAGCCATATCACTGAGTCAGTATAGGAATAATTCGGGGCTTCTTCTCTGGTGTAAGGTGTAAACCAACCAGCATACTTCCGGGACGAAACCTCTGATATGCTCAATTCTCTGGTCTCATCTTCTAGTATCTCAAGGTAAGAGCTGGCATTAGAGCTCTTATCATAACTATCCAGCTTTATGATATTTTCTGCTTCCAATTTTGAAGGTAGTAAGCAAAATAAAAGAAATGCCAGCGCTGGAAGCATAAGTAAAAGAATAATTTTTTTATATAAAAGTTTTTTCATTTTAGGATTTTACCACAAGTGTTTTATTTAATTATCTGGAATTATTATTTTTTAGCTTCTTTGCTTCCTTGCTAATTTTATGTTATTGGCCTCTTCTTTCATTTTTAAAGTAATAATACAGTCTTATTATTAATCAAGCACAATCTTTACAAACTAATATATTTTAAATATTGTGTCAATATATTCTTTAAAAGATTATATAAAGCTTTGAAGCTACCTCTTAAAGTATTTAAATGACAATTTAGAATCTCTGTTTAAACAAAATCAGAAAGCATACTGCACAAATATATAAATAATAGATTTGTTGATAAAAATGAAGTCTTTAAGATATCAGAATTATTGAAATAAATATAATTGGCTCCCCGAGTAGGACTCGAACCTACAACCCTTCGGTTAACAGCCGAATGCTCTACCAATTGAGCTATCGGGGAACAGGGATAGTGCACGATAAGCTATTATAATATATAAGGAGTTTATTTCAATAGTGATTTAGTTAAAAAAATCTGCTGACTTAATCCTACTGGCGTAATTAGATTATAATTTAATCCCCATAACCGATAAAATAATCAGCTAATATATTTTTTTCAGTTATATTCATTTCTAGTAATATATTTTTAACTATTTTCACCATTCGGGGAGGCCCGGATATATAATAAATTCTGTCATGAATTTCACTCACATTTCCTCTTATTACTTCCTCATTTATAAATTGAGGCTCTATTATGTAATTGATATCAAGCCAGTCATTCTCGCTTTCCAGGCTGTCCAGAATATCTTTAAAAATAATATCCCTGTCTTTATTTCCATAAAGCAAAGTTACATCTGGACTGAAACCTTTATCCACCAGGTCAAGCAGCATGGATCTGTAGGGAGTGATACCTATGCCTCCTGCTATAAATACAAATTTCTTATCGGGGTTTTTAATTGAAAAATTTCCCCTGACATCAAATACTTCAACGCTGCTTCCCGGCCTGAGATTATAAAGTGCTTTTTTAAAAGAGCTGCCTTTTTTAAAATCAAACTTTGAGGTAAGCATGATATCTTTTTCATTTGGTGCGGAAGATATTGTGAAATGCCTTTCAACACCTCTTTTATCAGGATTCTGGTGGGGTATCTTATAGAAAATAAATTGACCGGCTTCCCAGGAAATTTCTTTTTCAGGCTTGAAAATAAAAGAAAACGAATCCCCTGTTTCTTTTATTTTTTTTATTAGCTCTACTCTCATAAAATTAACTTTAATGCTCCAGGAAATCTCTTAACACACTGCTTCTATTCGGGTGCCTTAATTTCCCCAGTGTTTTTGATTCTATCTGCCTGATTCTTTCCCTGGTTACCCCAAACTCCCTGCCAACTTCTTCAAGAGTTCTCGGGTGTCCATCCTGCAGACCGAATCTTAACTGAATAACTTTTCTTTCCCTGTCAATTAACGTATTTAAAACTTCCTGAAGCTGCTCCTGTAACATTGTAAAAGAAGCTGCATCAGAAGGAGCTTCAACTTCCGAATCTTCTATGAAATCTCCCAGATGGCTGTCCTCTTCCTCTCCGATAGGAGTTTCAAGGGATACCGGCTCCTGGGATATTTTCATGATTTCCCTTACCTTCTCTGCCGAAAACTTCATTTTCCTTGCAATCTCTTCAGGGGTAGGTTCTCTGCCCAGTTTCTGAAGAAGCTGTCTCTGTACCCTTATCAGCTTATTTATAGTCTCTACCATATGAACAGGAATTCTTATGGTTCTTGCCTGGTCGGCTATAGCCCTTGTTATAGCCTGCCTGATCCACCACGTAGCATAGGTAGAAAATTTATAACCTTTTTTATAATCAAATTTCTCAACCGCTCTTATAAGTCCGAGATTGCCTTCCTGTATAAGGTCCAGGAAAAGCATTCCCCTTCCCACATACTTTTTGGCAATACTTACCACAAGCCTTAAATTAGCTTCAACCAGCATTCTTTTTGCTTCCAGGTCACCCGCCTCAATCTTCCTGGCAAGGTTAACCTCTTCATAGGCGGTAAGAAGTCTCACTTTCCCTATTTCTTTTAGATACATCCTGACAGGATCGTTTGTTGGTGATTTTACAGTCAAATCCAGCGCCTTACTTAAAACCCCGCTGCTTTTTTTATCAGGTTTCGCAGCTTCTATGCTTTCGTCATCTTCGCTTACAATTTCTATTCCCAGATTCTGTAAAACATCATAGATATTTTCAATCTGTTCTTTGGAAAGCTCTATATCCGAAAGAGTCTCAGCAATCTCCTCTGTAGTCAGGATACCGTCAGTCTTACCTTTGTTAATTAACATTTTTACTTCCTCGAGTTTAAATTCTGATCCTCTTTTCATATTAAATTCACCTCTAATTTAAATTATCCTTAAATTCATTTTTTCTTTCTCCAGCTCTATCAATCTCTGGTACAGCCTGTCGTACCTGCTTGCTAACTCATCATCTTTTATGCCGTTATCCGCATTTATGTTTTTCTCATATTCTATCATTTTTTTTCTTGTATCTTCAATCTCTTCCGAAATTCGTATTCCTTTAAGATTATTGATTATTTCACTGGTAACAAGATCTATGTTTCTATCCGCAAACTGCGATTCGCTGAACAAGATATAATTATACAATTTTCTCGCAGCTTCGTTTTCTATTGCCCCTGACGTAATTTTAATAGGAAAGTTTATCTTATTACCGGCACCGCGTGTTTTTATAATT
The DNA here is from genome assembly GCA_964616545.1 of uncultured Actinomycetota bacterium. Classification (GTDB taxonomy): domain Bacteria; phylum Actinomycetota; class Humimicrobiia; order Humimicrobiales; family Humimicrobiaceae; genus JAQVEM01. Next base: position 49,525 of record CAZTUA010000030.1, read on the forward strand.
TCATCCCTTATAATCAGGTAAAGCTGTTTTGCATCCTCAAATCTAAAATAATCCGGCCCGAGGCCCAGCAGGTCATCAATCCTGTCCCCCGGCCCATTTATTATCAGCCTTAATGCTTCCACCTCAATTCTTTTTAAAGGCACGATACTTCCGGCTTCATTTTCCTCTTCTTTTACATCGTAGTCCCTGCTGCTGTATGCCTCACTGGCTTTTCTCTCGTGTTTTTTCTTTAGCATCTCTTCCAGCAGCAGGCTTTCTTTTAAATTTAATTTTTGAGCCACCTTCTTAATACACTCCTCCTGAATAATCCCCGAAGAAAGGGTAGAAATAAATCTTGTCAGGTGGTCGCTTGCCTTAAGTTTACCTGCCAGATTACTTATATTATATTTATTTACGATTACGTCAATAGTAAAATCTATAATACCAGGTGCATCTTCTATCTTTTTTATAAATACATCCCTGCCCTTCTCAAATACAAAATCAGCCGGGTCATAGCCTTCTTCGATTACAGCCACTCTTATATTTAAATTATTTTCATAATATAAATCCAGCCTGTCATTATACTCCCTCAGTCTTTCGATTCCCTTAAGAGAAGCATTCATGCCCGCAATGTCACTATCAAAGACCAGTACAATATTCTTTGTAAACCTTCCCAGAAGTTTTATCTGGTCTGAAGTAAGAGCAGTACCCAGGCTTGCAACTACATTTTTTATCCCCGACTGATGCAGAGCCATTACATCAGTATAACCCTCTACTATAAGTGCTTCATCCTTTTCAACAATATAATTTTTAGCCTGAAAAATTCTATATATATTCTTGCTTTTAGAATAAAGCTTAGTTTCAGGCGTATTTATGTACTTGGCCTTCTGGTTTACTGTTTTGCTGGCTCCCGGAAGAATTCTCCCGCCAAAACCTATGGCTTTCCCTACTATATCTTCAATAGGGAACATTATTCTTCCCCTGAACCGGTCGTATACGCCGTTTCTGCTTCTGGAACTTTCAATAGCCAGCCCGCATTGTATCAATTCTTCATTTTTATATCCTCTTTTTTGGGCGAATTTTGAAAAATTGTCCCAGGTGTCCAGACTAAAACCAACTTCAAACTCTTTTAAGATATCTTCTGTAAAACCCCTCTTTTTTAGATAATTTAACGAAGGCAGACCATTTTTACTGTTAAAAAGTATATAACTAAAATATTTTTTAGCCTGCTCATTCAGCTCTACCAGCCGGTTTCTCAGCTTTGATGATTCTTTAGAGCCGCTATAATTGTATTTTAAATTATAACCGACCTTCTTTGCCAGAAATTCTACAGCTTCTATAAATTCTAAGTTTTCAATTTTTTCTATAAAGTTTATTACATCTCCGCCTTCCCCGCACCCGAAGCAGTGGTAAAGCTGCTTTGAGGCATCAACAGTAAAAGACGGGGTTTTCTCTTTATGGAAAGGACACAGGCCGGTAAAGTTCTTGCCGGATTTTTTTAGCTTTACATAATTAGAGATAATACTGTAAATATCAGCTTTAGATTTTAGTTCTTCTACCTCGCCCTCTTTTAAACTTCTACCCATTTATTCTTCCGGAGTTAAAGATATTAAATATTGCAGTAATTAATCTAAAACTTATTTTACCACTAATATTTTTTTTTATAACAGGGTTACCCTTAAATTTTTAAAAAATTTAATATTTTTTATTCCTCTTCTCCTATTGCAGCATGAGCTGCAGCAAGTCTTGCAACAGGAACCCTGTAAGGCGAACAGCTTACATAATCCATTCCTATCTTATGGCAGAACTTCACTGAATTGGGGTCGCCGCCGTGTTCTCCACATATACCAATTTTGAGGTTTTTCTTTGTTTCCCGGCCTTTTTCAACACCCATCTTAATTAACTGCCCTACTCCGTCCATATCTATTGTGGCAAATGGGTCTTTTTCCAGTATTTCTCTTTCTATGTAAGCAGGGAGAAATTTATTTGCATCATCTCTGGAAAATCCGAATGTCATCTGCGTGAGGTCGTTTGTTCCAAAACTGAAAAATTCTGCTTCCTCTGCTATTTCATCGGCTGTAACACAGGCTCTTGGAACCTCTATCATTGTTCCTACTTTATAGCTGAATTTTATATCCTTTTTCTTCATTACCTCTTTTGCCACATCAATAACCTGTTTCCTTAGAATTCTTATTTCCTTTACATTGCCGACCAGGGGAATCATTACCTCTGGCTTTACCTTTTTCCCCTTTTTTGTGAGTTCAGCTGCAGCCTCAAATATTGCTCTAACCTGCATGTCAAGAATTTCAGGATATGTTATTGAAAGCCTGCATCCCCTGTGGCCAAGCATTGGATTCATCTCGTGAAGAGCGGTAACCGTCGCCTTCAGTTCGTCAAATTCCAGCCCGAGCTCTCCTGCTATTTCTTTTATATCCTCATCATCACTGGGGAGGAATTCATGAAGAGGCGGGTCCAGCAATCTTATAGTTACAGGAAGTTCGCCCATTACTTTAAATATTCCGACAAAATCCTTTTTCTGCATCGGCAGAAGGTGTTTCAGGGCTTTTTCTCTTTCTTCCCTGGTATTTGCCACTATCATTTTTCTTATAGCCTTTATCCTATCTGCTTCAAAGAACATATGTTCTGTTCTGCACAATCCAATGCCTTCGGCACCAAAATCCAGCGCAACTTTTGCATCGTTTGGGGTATCGGCATTCGTTCTCACTCCTATTGTTCTGAATTTATCTACCCAGCTCATAAATTCTTTAAAATCTTTTCCTATTTCGGGGTCCACTACAGGAATTTTGCCCTTAAACACTTCTCCAGTAGAGCCGTCAAGGGTTATCCAGTCGCCTTTCTTTATTTTCTTGCCGTCTGCTACAAAATATTGTTTGCTTTCATATACTTTTATCCCTTCTGCTCCAGCAACACAGCACTTGCCCATACCTCTTGCAACTACTGCGGCATGCGAAGTCATTCCTCCCCTTGCAGTCAAAATTCCCTGTGCTACTGCCATACCCTGAATATCTTCGGGAGAGGTTTCTGTCCTTACAAGAACTACACTGCCATCTCTGGCTTCTTCTACTGCTGTATCGGCATCAAAAACGACTCTTCCGAGTGCCGCGCCTGGAGATGCAGGAAGCCCTTTTGCAAGTAATTCCGCTTTTTCCTTTGCTTTATTATCAAGCTGTTTGTGCAATAACTGGTCAAGCATCTGGGGTTCAACCCTTTTTACCGCTGTCTTTTTGTCTATGTGTCCCTTATTAACCATATCTACTGCTATCTTAAGCGCTGCAGCTGCAGTCCTTTTACCTGTTCTGGTCTGGAGCATGTAGAGCTTGCCTTCCTGAATTGTAAACTCTATATCCTGCATGTCTCTGTAGTGTTCTTCCAGTTTTTTCCTTATATCGATTAACTGCCTGTAAATTTCAGGCATTTCTTCTTTAAGTTTAGAGATATGCTTTGGAGTCCTTATTCCTGCAACCACATCTTCGCCCTGTGCATTTAACAGATATTCTCCGTAAAATTCATCTACCCCTGTTGCCGGGTCACGCGTAAAAGCAACACCTGTTCCGGAATTATTTCCCATATTCCCAAAAACCATTGCCTGGACATTTACGGCTGTTCCAATATCATGGGGAATATCATGAAGATTTCTGTAAGAGATTGCTCTTTTATTGTTCCAGGAACCAAACACTGCATTTGTAGACATTTTAAGCTGTTCCAGCGGGTCCTGCGGGAAACTCTTGCCCCTTGCCTTCTTTATAATTTTCTTGTAATCTTCTACAAGCCCCTTTAAATCTTCTGCATCCAGTTCTGTATCGAATTTAACCCCTTTTTTGTCCTTTCTTGCCTGAAGAGCTTCTTCAAATTTATCATGTTCAACACCCATTACAACGTCGCCGAACATCTGGATAAACCTTCTGTATGAATCCCAGCAAAATCTCTCATTTCCCGTTTTTTTAATGAGGCCTTTTATTGTTTTATCATTTAATCCAAGATTTAATACTGTATCCATCATACCGGGCATTGAGATAGCAGCGCCTGACCTTACGGAAACCAGAAGCGGATTATCTTTATCTCCAAAACCCATACTCATTTTTTCTTCCATTTTCTTTAAATTCTTTTTAATCTGGCTGTCCAGACCTTCTGGATATCTTTTCCCCAGTTCATAAAAGAGGTTACACACTTCAGTAGTTATTGTGAAGCCACATGGTACCGGAAGCCCAATATTGGTCATCTCTGATAGATTAGCCCCCTTTCCACCGAGAAGCTTTTTCATATTCTTTGTACCTTCACCAAAAAAATACACATATTTTTTTGAAGCCATTTTTACCAAACCCTTTCTTAGTTTTAAAATACTAAATTAATTTTATAATCACAAAAAGACAAATTACAAATTGCAACATGATAACAGAAAAACAAAAAAAAATTAAGAGCATTTAATATTAAATAGTTAAATAAGAGTAATTTTTAACCGCTCAGCCGTTATTTACAATCAGCGCCGAAAAATCCCCAAACATTACGTAAAGATCCATTACTTTTTTTATTAAATTAATACGGTTGGACCTTACTTTTACATCCTTATCCATAACAAGAACCTTATCAAAAAAAGTATCTACAATATCACCAAATTCATACAGCTCTTTAAGTAAAGCCTTGTAATCTTTACTATATATAAGTTTTTTTATTAGATCTTCTTTTTTCCCTGCAGATAAATATAGCTCTCTTTCGCACTCTTCTGCAAGCAGCTCAGGATTTACTTCCCCGAACTCTCTTTTACCTATTATATTCTTACATCTTATCATGGGAAGAGATATCCTTTTAATATCTTTATTCTTGATAAATTCTTCCAGTGCATCATATCTGAATCTGATATCAAGAATAGAGCTGCACCCTGAGCCAAGTATCGAATCCAGAATATCCAGTCTCCTCCCTTCTTTCTCAAGCATGAACCTTAATCTTGTAATGATAAAATCCCTGATTTCATCTGCAATTCCGGCATTTTCTTTATCTTTCAGGCCGGGATATCCCTTAAATAATTTCATACTGTAATCAATCAGTCTGTTCAGATTAAAATCATATCTGCCTTTAAGTATAGAAAGAACAATACCCGAAGCTTTTCTTCTCAACGCAAACGGGTCCTCTGAACCGGTAGGTACCTTACCGGCTTCAAACATTCCGGTTATGGTATCAATTTTATCAGCAATGGAAAGTATCAAACCTGTGTCCTCCGATGGGAGAATATCACCTGCAAATCTGGGGAGATAATGCTCAAACACTGCCCCTGATACTGCATCATTTTCACCCCTTTCTCTTGCATACTCCCTGCCCACAACTCCCTGGAGGGTTGGGAATTCTACTACCATATTTGTAACAAGGTCACATTTACACAGCATGCTTGCCCTGCTGAGATTTTCTGGTAAATTTTTATCCCTGCTTTTTCTATCACCTGTGCCCTCTTTTAATAGCCCTGCAATATGATTGCTTATTTTTTCAAGCCTTTCCGCTTTATCATACATACTTCCAAGGCCCGAAAAGAAAATTACTCCTTTTAATTTATCGGTCCAGTAGCTGAAATCATGCTTCCGGTCTGCTTCATAAAAGTATGCTGCATCACTTAGTCTTGCTCTGAGTACTCTTTCGTTTCCCTTTTTTACGCCGCCTTTTTCATCCCTGACTCCGTTTTGTACGATTATAAAATTTGTGCTTACATTCCCGCTTTCATCAAGAACGGCAAAATATTTCTGGTGATGCTGTATCGCTTCTATAAGCAGCTCTTTTGGAATATAGAGAAACTTATCAGGAAAACTCCCTGCAATAACATTCGGTATCTCGACCAGATTCACTACGTCTTCTAGTAAATCCTCATCAAGAACAACTCTGAATTTATTCTTCCATACTTTATCTTCCAGCTGTTTTATCCGGTCAAGTATTAATTTCTTTCTTTTTGAACCGTCAGCTATAACACTGCCCTTATCTTCAAGCAGTTTAAAGTAGCTATCACTATCACTTACCGTTATGGGGGCAGGACCAATCGTACGGTGGCCATAAGTGACATCCCCGGAATTTAAATCTACTATGCTAAAATTTATTACCTTATTGCCATACAGAGCAAGAATCCACCTTATGGGACGGATAAAACTGATATCGTAATCGGCCCATGTCATTTGCTTGCTAAAGTTCAGGGAAAGTATTGAGTCTCTAAGTATACCGGCAAGTATGTCCTCTGTTTTTTTCCCGGCCTCCGTAATCTTTTTCCCGAGATACAATCCCCTGCCTTCGACTTCTATTTTTTCAAGCTCACCTACTTTAAGATTCAGACTCTTTGCAAAACCCCTGGCAGCTCCTGTGGGATTACCTTCCTTATCAAATGCAATCCCTGCCGGCGGGCCTGTTACTACCTTTTCTCCGGATTTTTGCGTTGCGCTTAAATTCTCCACCAGCGCAGCCAGTCTTCTGGGAGAACTAAAAGTTTTAATGCTTTTAAATTCAAGCCTGTTTTCGGTTAGTTTGCTCCCGAGAACTGTTTTTAGTCCGCCGGTCCCCTCTTTTATACAGGAAGGAGGAAGTTCTTCTGTTCCAATTTCAAATATTAAATTATTTCCCATATCTATCCGATAAATAGTTCCTTTTTAAATTTCTGTTTTATTTCTTTTTAAGCAAAGGATAGCCAAGCTCTTCTCTCTGCCCGAGATAGGCAGAACACAGAGTCCTGGCAAGGTTTCTCACCCTTGCAATATATAAAGTTCTCTCGGCCACGCTTATTGCTTCTCTTGCATCAAGCAGATTAAAAATATGTGAACATTTAAGAACATATTCGCAGCCGACAAAAACAAAGTTTCTTTTCATAACTTTCTGGAACTCTTCTTCGTACTTTTCAAATAAATCAAGAAGCATCTCGATAGTTGCCACTTCAAAGTTATATTCAGACCACTGTTTCTCTGACTCAAGATGTATGTCTCCATAGCTTATTCCGTCGGACCAGTCAAGTTCCCAGAAACTTTCTTTATCCTGGAGATACATTGCGATACGTTCCAGACCGTAAGTAATTTCTGCCGAAACCGGCCTGAGCGCGAGTCCTCCCATCTGCTGAAAATAGGTAAACTGGGTTATTTCCATTCCATCCGCCCACACTTCCCATCCCAGACCTGCGGCTCCTATTGTGGGGGATTGCCAGTCATCCTCGACAAAGCGTATATCATGAAGTTTTAAATCAATTCCCAGGTTTTCAAGAGAACCTAGATAAAGGTCTATTACATTATTCGGCGATGGTTTGAGAAGAACCTGGAATTGATAATAAAATTGAGTTCTGAACGGATTTTCTCCATATCTACCGTCAGTCGGTCTTCTGCTTGGCTCAACATAAGCAACATTCCAGGGTTCGGGTCCCAGGCACCTCAGGAAAGTATCCGGGTTAAATGTCCCCGCACCTTTCTCAAGATCCATGGGCTGTTTGATAATACAATTATTTTTGGCCCAGTATTTCTGGAGATTAAAAATAATATCCTGAAAATTCATAGTTTCTTATTTTAATAACATTAATTTTAATAGTCAATTAAACCTGATTGATCTTGCCGGTGCGCTATAACAAAAAACGATTACTCGCCCGATTAAATCCCCATTTTCTTTAAATAATTGAAACTGTTTATATCACATTCTGTGTGATAAATTATATAATCCTCGACCAGCTTATACACTTTTTTAAAAGAAGAGGGATTTACCTCCATGTCTCTAAAATCCTCGATTTTAAGATTGAATAAATCATACAAAAACCTGTAATCAGTATGATTTAAAGTCTCCTTTCCTGCCAGAGATCCCGCACATTTCTCGCATATAATCCCCCCATACCGGACAGAAAAATAAATTTTATCCCTGCTTAAGGAATAAAGGTTCCCTAATTGCCTGTTGCACCTGCTGCAGTTTTCAAGCAGGGGTGTAAATCCTGTAATTTTTAAAAATTTTATTCCAAAAAAACACATAACCTTTTTAAGGGACTGTATATCTTCATCTCCTGTATCATTTATTTCATTGAAGCAGACATAAATCAATTTAAATAAGAGAGGAGACCGGTCCCCGCCGGGAGCCTGAGTCTTTAGAATGATTTTGCTTATTATTTCGCAGAATACGAATTTATAAAAATCCGAAGAGATATTTTTAAAACTTTTTAATATTTCCGCCTGGTTTATGATATCAAGATTTCTGCCTTTTGTAATCTCCATCTCTACCAGATTAAAAAGTTCAAGCCTTCCGCCAAACCTGCTTCGAACTTTTCTTGCCCCTTTTGCCACGGCGCTTATCAAATCCCCGTCGCCCGAGTACATCCTGATTATCTTGTCTGTTTCACCCAGTTTGTATGATTTTAGAATAATAGCCTTTGCTTTATAAGACGGCATTTTACTTTTTACTTATCAAAGATAGCACTGTATTCCTTTATTATATTCACCCCGCTGCTGGTCCCCAATCTGGTAGCGCCTGCATCTATCAGTGCCTGGGCATCACTAAATGTTCTTATTCCTCCGGAAGCCTTAACTCCTATATTTCTCGTAACCACTTCTCTTATCAGCCTTATATCATCAAGCTCGGCTCCCTTTGCGCCGAAGCCGGTAGATGTTTTAACAAAATCTGCGCCCGACTTTTCAATAATGGAGCATACTTTTTTTATTTCATCCCTGTTTAGAATCGCAGTTTCTATTATAACCTTGATATTAATATGTTTATTGTATTCTGCTATCTGCTCCCGCCTTATTACATTCACAACTATTTTGATTTCTCTTTCTACATAATCATAATTACCGCCCTTTACCGCCCCCAGATTTATAACCATATCCAGTTCATCCGCACCTTTTCTTACATTATCCCTTGCCTCAAATACTTTTGTTTCTATGGTGCTTGCCCCCAGAGGATAACCTACAACTGAGCAAACCTTTACATCACTGTCCGTGAGTATTTTTTTTGCCTGTGTTACAAAAGAAGGATTAATGCAGACTGCGGCAAAATGATATTTTCTTGCATTGATACATAATTGCTCCATATCTTTTGAAGTTGTAACAGGATTAAGCAGCGTCTGATCAATTGTTTTTGCTAATTGTTCCTTGGTTAACGTTTTAACCACCAGCCTTTCATATATAAACTTATAATAGTTTTTTAAAATTAATTATAATCAATAACCGAACCTGTTTAGCGAATGCTCGCTTTTTGTCCAGTTTTTCTCAACTTTTACCCATAATTCAAGAAACACTTTGCTCTTTAGCATATTCTCCAGCTCCAGCCTCACTTCTGTTCCGGTCTTTTTAAGTACGTTCCCTTCCCGTCCAATAACTATTGCTTTCTGGGATGTTCTTTCTATATAAATATTGCAGCTTATCTTTATTAATTTCCTCCCTCTGCTATCTTCGGTCTCTTCAAATCTCTCTACACCCACATTAATACTATGGGGAATTTCCTGGGACAGGTTTGCAAACAGCTTTTCTCTTACAATTTCCGAAACAATTTTTTCAACGGGCTGATCTGTGGTAATATTTTTTTCAAAATACTCCGGACCCTCTGGAAGCCTGCTTTTTAATAATTTTAAAAATTTATCAATGTTCTCACCGGTTTTTGCTGAAATCTCAATAATATGGTCAAAAAAATTAAAATTCTTTATTTTTTTCTTTTCTTCCCTAAGTTTTTCCTTTGATACCAGGTCTATCTTATTCAAAAGAAGAAATTTTGGCGGAGATTTTTCTTTTATGCGTTCCATTACAAAATAATCCCCGCTGCCTATCCCTCCGGCTACATCAACGACTGCCACAATTACATCAGAGTCATCAATTACGCTTAAGACTGTGCTATATAACTTCTTTCCGAGTAAATTTTTAGGTTTAAAAAACCCCGGGCAGTCAACAAAAATTATCTGGGAATTTTTTGTGTTTAGAATACAATTAATTTTATCCCTGGTGGTCTGAGCCTTCCCGGAAGTTATCACTATTTTTTTATTCAAAATTTTATTAATCAGAGTAGATTTTCCTACATTGGTCCTTCCAACTAAACCCACAAATCCCGATTTAAAATTACTTTTAATACCCATAGATTCGGCCAATCATAATCTCAATGCCATTAAATCCCTGTCCACGCCCCGGCCATATTCATTTTTTCTAAATCCGGTTTTTTTAAAACCCGCTCCCCGGTATAGCTTTATTGCGGGTTCATTTGCAGGGTTAACTGTTAATTCAACTATCTCTATACTACTACTCTTTAAAATATCAATTACTTCCTGCAGGAGTCTTTTACCTATGCTCTTGTTTCTGTATTCTTTGTCTATATAAAAAGAGTGGATAAAGGCGGTGCTGTCTTCTTCCCAGCTTTTTATGATTTCACAGGCACCGATAATACCATAACCATTATTACCTTCAGCACCATCATTATCCTTACTTGCTACTATAAGCTTCCCGTATCTTATTATTACCGGTATCACCCACTGGTTTATTGCGGCATCCTTCCCAAAATTTCTCTTTTCAAGCTCCGCAATTCTATCAACTACCTTCCAGTCGACATCTTTTATTTCGTGAAAAAAAACATTTTCCATACTGGACATTAATATTATTTAAAAAACCCACATGCCTACCTCAATTTTACATTATTTGTCAATAGGCAAATTCAATAATAGGAAAGAGATTTTTTAAGTGGCAGAGATTATTTCTTTACTCACTCTTATTCAAATGCCTTTTAAAATGAGGGGCCGCTTTCAATAGCATCAAGCCATTGCTTTTCAAAAATGGCCGGTTCCAATTTTGTTGCAGCCTCAAGGGAAGTAGTGAGGTCCTTAGAGGTGTCATATTCGCCAAGAAACAGATGCAGGGTATCAAAGCCAAAACTTAAAGATATGAAATTAACAAATGATATATACTCCGCAAATATATTGTTATCCTCTGGTCCATGTTTCCGCTCCTGCCTGCTTTCAAGCTCCAGAAGAGGTATAAAATCCCCGCTCAAAATAAGTTCTTTTAAGGCATCATTACTTATTGAATGAGGGTCAATATTCTCACCCGTTATTGATTTATCTGCAAGAGCTTCGTTCAGCCAGTCATTTTTTATAAATGCATTCGGATACACCACAAAATAGTAGGCATGCCCTATCTCATGCAGAAGGGCTATCCTGTAATTTATCACCTCGTCTACTCCCCTGGGTCCGGGTTTAAATTCCTCTGCTCTATACATATAGACAATTCCGTCTACCACCTGACCTGCCGGTTCACTTCCGTCAAAACCTGGAGGTGAAATACCGTCTGCAGCCATTTTAAATTCTTCCGTGCTCTCACATAAAAAAATTTCAATTTTTTTATCCAGATCTTCTCCGAAAATTTTCCCCAGGCCTTCATACCCATCTTCAGCTATCTTTATATAAGTGGTTAAAAACTCTTCATCTATGCTGTTAAAATAGAATATATAATGCCCTGTTTCAACCTTATTTTTCATCCCTTTTTTATCTGCCGGAGTAACAGGATAAGATTCCGCATCACTGTAATCAGGGCGTTCTTCTTCAGAGTCAATGGCAGTGGTTTCTGTATCACCATTTATGCTAAAATTATCAGGGGTTTCAGCCTCATCTGTTCTTACCGTTTTTCCTGGCCGTGCTGTTTCTTCGGCTTCTGGTTTGCCAGATTGAAATCCTCCTAAAATCCCGCTTATGCCTTCAATTAGGCCGCATGAAGTTAATTGAAATGAGATAATTAACAGGACAGCTATTAATATTAGATAAATTATATATTTTTTCCTTTGCATCTCTGGCATCCAATCTTGATTTGAATCTATAGCATATATATTTTTTTATTCTTTATTCGAATTCCAGTGATTCCTGAATACCGAGATATATAGATTCTCCCATTTTAAAATAATCGTACATAACAAAAGCAAAAAGTATATAAAGCCTGTTATTGGCTTCAGAGAATGCCATAGCCGTAGCCCATTCGATATTGTCCGGGTCTCTAAACAAATATATATATTCATTATATTTTATACCTTTTTTTGATACCGGTTCATTTTCCTGAACTTCAATTAATTCCCAACTACTGTCTGCAACTTCAGAAATAAATTCATCTGCTAAATCCCGGAACTGATCGCTCGGGGGGTAATCATTCTCCGGACTTGCCATAAACATAAAAGACACCGGTAAATCAGACGGCTCCATCAAATTTACTTCAAGGGTGTCAAGATCTTCTGACTCCGTATATGTCCAGTCATCCGGTACAGCGAAGGTTACACCGAATTTTTCATTATAATATAAACTTCCACGGGTAAAGAGGTCTTCTGCTGCTTCTTCATCTCTGGCATCTCTGACCTCAAATTCATATGCGTTGTGCATGCTATCATTTAAATATATCTCTACCCTGTAAGTATCAGCCGGTATGTCCCTGCCCTCTGCTGCGAGCGTAAATGCAATCCATGAAGGCTCAAATAAATCCGCTTCAAGAGGATGCAGGGTTTCTATTACTAAGTCTCCGTTACTGTCATACCATTTTGCCTTTAGATTATTTCCAGAGATATAGTAGTTAACCTCGACGCATGCATATATAATTTCTGTGGATATAAACTTTTGTGTTTTATTTATGGGAGCATAATCTTCATCAACCTCATTTGCCAGTGATACCTCTAATATTTCAACTCCGGGCTCCTCAACCATAAAGTTTGCAGTTTCTTTCAATTCACCGTTATGGTAGAATTCAATCCTGTAATTCCCTGGCGGAATAACCTTCACTTCATCATTAATTCCGATATACGACATGGCATATCCCTCAAAATATCCGCTTTCTCCTTCAGAATATTTTAAAGTTTTTTCCAGGATATTTTCACCCGTATCCAGATTTACCCAGCTGTAGCGGTAGTTATCATCACCTTTAACGCCATAATAATCTATGGTCGCATATATTTTTTCTGTTTCAATGTCAAATTCATCTTTCTGGTCAAGTGGCTCATAAGTTTCCTGATCTATGTCACTGCAAACCACCAGATCTCCAAAAGAAAGCTCTGGCGTGCAGGAAGTAATGAAAGATGCTGAAGCAGAAATAAAAACTATTGATAATAATATTATTAAGAATCTTTTTAAATTTATTATTCTCATTATTTTTTATGCTCCTTCTGGTATTTTATAAAACTTTATATAA
>CAZTUA010000031.1:0-13385 GCA_964616545.1 uncultured Actinomycetota bacterium
CTGGAATTTAATAAATCCTGTACTAAATCTTTATGATTTTTTAGGCATGCGCTAGGCGAACCGCCTCTGCAATAGCCACTATTCTTGAAATCATAGGTATCTCTTTTCCCTTGAGCCCTTCAGGGTAACCCGTGCCATCCCATCTTTCATAGTGGTGCAATATTCCTCTGGCAATTCGTTTCAGGTCTCGAGATGATTTAGCGAGACGAAAACCGACTTCGGGATGTTTTTTTATAACTTTCCATTCTTCTGATATTAATTTTCCGGCTTTTAAGATAATGTTATCAGATATCGAAATTTTGCCTATATCATGAAGTATTGCAAGGAGTTTTAATTCATTGATCTCGTCATATTTTAATTTTATCTTCTCTCCCAGAAGCGTGCTTAGATCTGCCATTCTACTGCCGTGCTCTTCAGTTTCGTAGTCTCTTTCTTCAAGGGCTTTTTTAAGTGATAAGATTATCGAACTACGGGCACTATCAATTTCTAATAGTTTGTGTTCATTCATTATATCTTCGGCTTCTTTTACTATTTCATTCATGCTCTTTCTAGTGCTATTTTTCACTGCAACACCCAGTGATATATTTAAGGGCATTGCTTCCTTACTTTCTTTTAGACAACTTTCCTTGATTCTATCAATTATTTTTATGGCATCTTTCCTGGTGGTTTTAGGCAGTAATATTGCAAACTCATCGCCACCCCAGCTGCAAAGAATATCTTCATGCCTTAAACTCTTTTTAAAATATTTCCGCTATTTTCTTCAGGACTTCATCGCCTTTGTTTTGGCCATATGCGTCATTTATGAGTTTTAACCCTTTTATATCTCTAAGAGGCTTTATCTTTCTATTAGGAAAAGGTGCGGGTATAAGCGTTCTATTATAGCTATTGCACAGATGTTGCTTACCGCTATATATCATATCCTTTCAAATGATGAGTTTTATAATCCCGATCTTTACAGGAAAGCTTATAAGCTTCCCCGGACAAGAAACATCACTGTGGACCAGGCAATATCATTTGCCAGAAGGTTCAGCTACTGTGTGAATTAGATACTGATACATCAGGTAAGCCTTTAAGTAAATATTTGGTTTTCAAAGATCATCCTTAGCATGGTTTTTTCTGCCATGCCCAACTTTGGAAATTTGTTTTTTTAGCTTTATTCAGACTTATCCTTTATCCTGAAGATATCTAAGACATTCTTCAGATCTATATTTGATATCAGCAGCAATCCAGATTGGAGCATCCGGTATTTTCTCATGTGATTCAATAAGATTGGGTACCGTTCCTATATTATGATGAAGGGAACCTGGGGAAGCAGAAACTGCAGTGATTATCCCAATATAAATCCCCCATTTAAATTTCATTGAGAGTATAATCTTCTATGGATTCCATTACTCTTAAAAATATATAAATAACTATATAATTATCCACAAGAATAACTTACTAAAGAAACTTTTGTAACAATCACCTATAAATTATAAAAACCATAAAATAACTCTTATAGAGCTTTATGACCCTTTTATTAAATCTTTATATTCAGAAACAACGTCCAGGGTAAATTTTTCCATACCTTCCATGGTTTTATAATGTATCAACGTTTTTTCAATTACACTAAACGGAAGAGTGGCGATATCTGCTCCAGCCAGGGCAACTTCTCTTACCTGCCTGGGATTTCTTATGCTTGCAGCTATAATTTCGGATTCTATGACATAATTTTCAAAAATTTCTGCAATCTGGCTTACCAGGTCAACACCGGATACTACTCCATTATCCTCTAAAACGTTATTATTTTTTTCAAGGCCGGCAGCTGGAAAATAATCACTTTTTTTAAATGATATATCATTCTGGCTTCTAATATAATCATCCACTCTTCCTGCAAATGGGCTAACAAATTTTGCCCCTGCTTTTGCAGCCATCAGAGCCTGTTCAGGTGTAAATACGAGAGTACAGTTAACCGGAATTTTTAACCTTGATAATTCTTTTATAGCTTTAATACCATCAAAAGTATTTTCAGTTTTTTCTCCAAAAGAAGGGTTAACCGGAATTTTTATATATACATTCCCTGCAACAGAATTAAACTTCTTAAATATCCTTTTTCCTTCTTCTATCATCTCCTGATAAGTATTTCCAATAACTTCTAAACTTACCGGTGTTCCTCTGGCTGTTTTTAATATTTGCTTTATATAAGCTTCCATCTCAATATTGTTGCCCTTTTTTTTAAGGTCTTCCACTGCCTGCCTGATTAAGGTCGGATTGGTGGTAACCCCATCTAAAATACCCAGCAAATAAGCTTTTTCTACTTCTTCTAATTTTCCTGTATCAATAAATATTTTAATTTTAATCCCTCCTTTTCTTAAAAATTTTCTTATTAATGTTTCTTTTTGGTAATAGATATGTCATTCAGGATAATTCCTGACCTGAACTCCTCAACCTCCCAGCTCTTAATAAAATCAATTTGTTTTTTATCCATAAATTTGTATCCTCCAAAACTTTCAGCATATATGGCAATTTTTAGAGCATCCAGAAAAGAAAGCAATGCAATACGAGAAGTATTTTCTTTAGCACCAACTGCAAAAATACCTATCATTTTCACAGCTATAATCTTAGGATAACAGCTATTCCTTTTGCTGTACCTATCTATATCAATTTCAATGTTTTCCAAGTTCTCTATAAATAACATCTCAGACCCGGCGTATACAATATGATCGGGGGTATATGAAGAATAAACTTTTTCAAACGATTTGCGATCTTTAACAACTTTACTAATTTCAGTATTATTATCAAATATAATATACATATCTTTAAAGGCAGGATAGCTTTTTATACGTCCATATACCTTTTCTATTTTTTCTTTACTAACTTGAATCGGTGAAAAATCAGGTTCGAGGGTAATCTGTTTTTTTAAGGTTTTTATTATAAAATTATGGATTTTTTTAATATCATCCAGGTTTTCAGCTCCCACAACCAGACCATGATTTTCAAGAAATATAATATCAGGCAGTAACTTATGCTTATTCTTGTACTCCGATAACTCTGCTTTAGCTAATTTTGCCAGAAGATATCCCGGAGTTGTATAAGGAATCCAGATACATCGGGAATTGAATAATTTTTCTGCCAGATTGCGGCCATTTTTACTGCATGTTAATCCATTGACTATAGCAGGATGGGTATGAATAACATATTTATAAGGCAATATAGCATGTAGCAGTGATTCAATACTCGGCCGGCTGGTTTCCCCCCTTACACGTGAATCCATAAGGTCCTTTAACACCAGTCTTTCTCTTAAATCAATATCGGCGGGGTACTCTTTCTCAAATATACTTTCTAAAAGATTCCTGTCCAGTTTTACAAATCCATCTTCTTCAATTGAGGCCAGCTCAAACCCTGAAGCTTTAATAAAAATATATTTTTCATCTTTAAAGGATGTATTGCCGCCACCCCCCAGAAGAAAATCCGGGTCCTTTCCGTAAAAACGGGAAATTTTAACCAGTTCTTTTATGCTCATATTTCTCCTATTTTAATTAAATACCAGATTTGTATCTTCGTTTTATCTCAACCGTGCCCTGATTTGTTTTTGGTATATATTTATCTAATGGCATGATATTTTCATGGATAGCATCCAGCACCCACTCTTTCTGGGGGAAAAAGATATCCTCAAGTTCCGGGGCAGGTGTAATCCAGTTCCTGGAACCTATAACCACAGGGGGAGCATCAAGTAAGTCAAAGGCAAGCCTGGTAATATTTGAAGCTACATTATGCATGTAAGAGCCCCTCTCCACAGCTTCCGAACCCAGCAGGACATTGCCAGTCTTATTTAAAGATTCCAGAATTAAATCATAATTCAGGGGAACAATGCTTCTCAGGTCAATAACCTCGACACTTACCCCGTAGTCCTTTTGTAGTATTTCTGCAGCCTCCAGGGCAGTGTAAAGAAAAGGACCGGAAGAGATAATGGTTATATCCCTGCCTTTTTTCCGGATAGCAGGTTCACCAAAGTCTACTTCATAGTATCCCCCGGGAACTCCATCTTCATTAAAGAGTTCAGGATAATCATATATTTTCTGGCTTTCAAAAAAAATTACCGGATCGCATTCTGAAAGCGCCTTATTCATAAGTCCCTTTGCATCATACGGGGTAACGGGATAAACAATTTTAAGGCCGGGAATGTGATTCACTATGGATGACCAGTCCTGGGAGTGCTGGGCTCCGTATTTTGCTCCAACAGAAATTCTAACCACTACCGGCATTTTTAAAATGCCCGCAGACATGCTCTGCCATTTTGACAGCTGGTTAAATATCTCGTCCCCTGCTCTTCCCAAAAAATCACAATACATAAGTTCACAGACGACACGGCCTCCCTCAAGCGCGTAACCTATGGCAGCCCCCACGATTCCCGCTTCAGAAATTGGGGTATTAAAAAGGCGGTGATAGGGCAGGGCTTCTGTCATGCCACGGTATACCGCAAAAGCCCCTCCCCAGTCCCGGTTCTCTTCGCCAAAAGCAACCATTGTGGGATCGATATAGAAACGATGCATCATGGCCTCAAAAACTCCATCCCTGAAGTTAAAAGCTTTCATCCTGGGAACCGGCTCTCCTTTTTCATTAAATCCCTTACGCACTTTGCCGCGAATCTGCAGCACCCTCGGATTTTCATTTAGAGGGTGATTTACTTCCGGCGCTTTTTCACTGAAGCGCTCTACTTTTTCATTTGAAAACATAACTTTGCCGATAAACTCGGTTTTACTATCCATACGGGGGGAAATTTTAATATCGGCTGCAAGTTTAAACATTTCATATACCATTTCATCTACTGTTGTTTTTATTTCTTTCAGTTCATCCCCGGATAGCATATGGCTAGAAACCATTTTATCGCCAAAAGCTTTAATAGCATCCGCTCTTTCCCATATTTCTATTTCCTCCCTGGTCCTGTAGCTTGAGGCATCAGAGGGTGAATGGCCGCTGATACGGTATGTGACTGTATCCAGTAAAACCGGCCCAAGACCCTTTTTTAGAATCTCCTTTTTTCTTTTTATAGCATCAATAACAGCCAGAGGGTCGTATCCGTTAATTCTTTCCGCATGCATCTGTTCAGGATTTACACCGGCGCCCAGCCGGGCCAGTATTTTAAATCCCATAGTCTCGCCACTTGTTTGCCCACCCATCCCGTAATGGTTGTTCATGCAATTTAAAATAAGGGGCAACCCGCCCCCGAGTTTTTTATCCCAAAGGCTGCGGTACTGATCCATTGTAGCAAAGCAAATTCCTTCCCATACGGGACCGCAGCTAAAAGAGCCGTCACCGATGTTAATAATCACTATACCATCTGAACGGTTAATTCTTTTATATAAAGCAGCTCCCGGGCCAATAGAACCTGAAGCGCCTACAATTGCATTATTGGGGTAAATGCCGAAAGGAGGAAAAAATACATGCATTGAACCGCCCAGACCTTTATTAAAACCGGTCTTACGGGCAAAATTTTCTGCATAAGTGCCATAGATTAAAAATTTTTTCGCTAGGTCCCCGGAACTGCCATTATGATTCTTTCCCACCACTTCCAGTATGGAGCCATCCATATAATTTTCCATAATATCAGTAAGTTTTTTATCATTTAGTTTCCTGACGGCAGAGAGACCCTTTGCAAGTACCTCGCTGTGACTTCTGTGCGAGCCATAAATGTGGTCCTGAACATCCAGTGTGAATGCCTGGCCTACAGCAGCCGACTCCTGGCCTATGGAAAGATGAGCCGGGCCTTTGTGATCGTAATCAATTCCCCTGTACGAGCCTTCCTTCTTTATTTTATCCAGAATTGTCTCAAATTCCCGCAAGACACACATATCGTGATAGATGGCTTTAAAATCATCTTTTGAAAATAGTTTTTTTTCCTCCTCGATTGATTTATCATATGCATTTATATTTATGGGTTTAAACTTAATTTTACCTTTTGCAAAAACATCCTCCGGTATTATTTCAATATTTTTAGTCATTTTTAAATTCTTACCTCCCTTTTTATTTAATCTGGCAGATTGCCTCTTTTATAGCTTCCGAGACTGTGGGGTGCGGGAAAACTATTTCACGGATATCATCTACTCTCATTTCCATCTCTATAAAAGTGGCTGCTCCATAAATCATTTCACCTGCCGCATCCCCGATTATATGGATACCCAGAATTTCATTGTACTTATCCCCTGTAAGTACTTTTATATATCCAGTCTTTTTCCCATTTTCGGCTACAAAACGGCCTGATACATTCAGCGGCAGTATATTTTTATTATAACCGGTCCCTTCCCGCTCGAGCATCTCTTCGGTCATTCCTGCAGATGCAACCTCGGGACTGGTATAAATAACATTTGGAATCGCCTTATACCTCATAGTATCTTTTTTCCCAAACATATTTTTCACCGCTACAATGCCTTCCCTTGTAGCTGCATGTGCCAGCAGGCACCTGCCTGTAACATCCCCGCATGTCCATATTCCAGAAACGTTTGTTTTTCCCTCAAGATCTGCCTTAATTCCTCCTGAATCATAAAATACACCAATCTCATCCAGTCCAATATTTTCCACGTTGGGTTTCCTTCCGGTGGCATTAAGGATGAATTCACTCTGTGCCGTTTCATTCTTTCCGTCCTCACGGGTATATGATATTTCCTTATCATTAATCCCTGTAACTCTACTTCCAGTAGAAAAATCAATACCTTGATTTTTAAGGTTTTTAAGTAAATGTGAAGATATTTCCCTGTCCATCTGGCAGGCTATGTCAGGGAGCATTTCAATTACTTTTACTTCTGTGCCCATCTCATTAAAAAAGTAGGCAAATTCAAGTCCGATTGCTCCCGCGCCTATGACAGCCAGCGATTCCGGGATTTTATCTAAATTAAGAATATCGGTAGAATCCAGTACTTTTTTACAATCCATACCTTCAATAGGGGGAATAGCCGGCCTGGAGCCTGTAGCAATCAATATGTTTTTTGTCTCGTAATCTTTACCGCCGACGGTAACGATATTTTTAGCCGAAAGGTGCCCTTCGCCCCATATTATTTCCACCCCGCTTCGCTTTAATTTATTTTCTACGCCTTTCGCAAGCAGGGTGATAACCTCTTTTTTGCGCTTCTGTATCTGCTTATAATCTACTTCTGATATTGTTGTTTTTACACCATAATCTCCTGCTTCTCTTATTGATTGCAGTATCTTTGCAGAATGGATCAGTGTTTTCGTGGGAATACAGCCTGTATTAAGGCATACTCCCCCGATATATTCCTTCTCAATCAGGGCTACTTTCCTGCCCATTTCCCCGGCATGTGCTGCCGCTTCATATCCTCCAGGGCCAGCGCCCAGTACAATCAAATCATACATAATACCTCCTGCTGCTTTTAAATTTCCAATCTGGCAATATTTACGAAGTTTTCGATATTATCTTTTAAAGCTACCAAAAATCTTGCGGCCGGCGCTCCGTCAATTACCTGATGATCTACAGTCAAACATAGTTTTATATGTTCAATAAACTTCACTTTTTCATCAATTTTGACCGGTTTTAAATCTATGCTGCATATTCCTAAAACGGCAACCTGCGGGCTATTAAGAATCGGCGTAAAATGCTCAATTCCCATACCTCCTATATTCGTTACTGTAAAAGTGCCCCCGGTCAAAACATCAGGATCTATGGTTCCTGAAATTGCTTCACCTGATAACTTCTTAACAATCAGGGATAACTCTCCTAAAGAAAGTTTTTGTGCACTTTTTATAACCGGCACAACAAGCCCCCTGGGTGTATCACACGCAAAGGCCATATTTATATCTTTATGCTGGTACACTTCATCTTCAATGAATTCAGCATTTAATCCAGGGTAAGAAGTGAGTGTAAAAATAACAGCGTACATTACCATATCGTTTATGTTTATATCCGGCATAGAGCGCATTTTTACCTTACTTTTAATCTTTTTTCGAAGAGATAATATAGAGTCAGCCCGGGCAGAGATGGTAATTGTATACTGTGCAGTTTCTATCAGGGAAGAACGCATATGCTTCGCAATAGTAGAACGGATGGTAGATAATTTTTTACCAGGCTGCCTCAGGTCTTCCTTTGTAATCCTGCCCGCTATACCACTGTATGTGCCCCTATGTGTCCAGCCTTTATTCAGCAATTCGTCCGCCAGGCTAGTTTGACCCGGAGAAGCCCGGTAATACTCGACAACATCCCGCTCTAAAATTCTTCCATAAGGCCCGCTTCCGGTGACCATATCCATATTAATATTATGAGCTGCGGCAAACTTTTTTGCCCTCGGGCTTACTCCACCCGGCATTATTTCTTTCTTAACATCTATCAATCTTTCCTGAGGGTGAGGGGTTTCTTTTTCAGCTTCCGTTATTTGCTTTTCTTCTTTACTATCTTTCCCAACCGGCGGCTTCTCCGGAAGCTCTATTGATTTATCTTCAGGTGCGGGTCTGAAGGATTCATAATCCTCCCCCTTGCTGCCAATTACAGCGATATTAGTCTGTACCGGAACTATATCCCCTTCATTGAAAAAAATTTCTAATATAGTCCCCTCAGCAGGAGCTTCCACTTCAAAGGTAGTTTTATCAGTCTCGATTTCAAGAAGCATATCTCCTTTTTTTACTTTTTCACCCTTTTTTTTCTTCCAGGACCCAATAATGCATGACTCAACAGTAACACCAACCTTTGGGATTAGTACCGGTGTAACCACTTATCCTCCTTAATTATATTTTTCAGCATTTTCTAATAAATACTTCTCTGCTTCTATAGACCAGAGCCCCCTGTTCTTTTTTGTAATATGATAAAGTTCTTTAAACAGGGGATTTTCATTACGTAATTTCTTAAAATCTTCTATTGCTGTGAGATCAAGCTTTATATTTGTGTAAATTAATTTTTTACCTCCCGGAATTTTAGGGAGATTTATAATTGTATCTGCAACCGAATTTAATCCCCCTATGTGAGTTATCATAACAGCAGGCTTTACGATATTCTTGCCCATTAGGTCTAAAGCTATCCTCATATCTTCTGCATTGCCTCCACTGGTACCAGCAATATGGGTTGAATTGTAATGAACATTATAAAAATTAATTTTTGTAGTAAACTGTGGGTTACCGGGGCCAGCAAAAAAGTTAAGGCAGCCATGAGGTTTCAGGATAGAATCTCCCAGTTCGACTAGAGGCTCTACAGGAGCAAAAACAAACACATCGTCATAGCCGCCGCCATCTGTATATCCCAGAAGATGAGCTTTTAGGTCAGCGATATTTTTTGAATTTATATATACAAGTTCTACGCCCTCCAGAGCTGCTTCAGAAGGCGGAAAAATGCTTTTTGCCCACTGCAGGCGTTTTTCATCGATATCCAGCGCTATTAGAAGTGAAGGTTTATTCCCTGAATGAATAGCATAATCCATAGCTTCCAGTCCCATCGGTCCCGCACTTGCAAGCAGGGCCATATTGCCTCCCCGTTTAATCCCCATATGGTGGATATAAGAACCGGGTGTCGTATGGTAACTGGCATTAAAGGCTCCTACAATACATGACATAGGCTCTGCTAAAGAAGCAGGAAAATGACCTCCACCATCATATTTCAGAAGACACTGACATTCCATAACCTCGCCGGGTATGATTATATAAGTGGCATTACCCCCCATATATCTGTATGAATAGCCTGGTGCATAAAGACTTCCTTTATAATTCAATGCTGGCTGAATAGAAAACTTATCACCGGGAGAAAATTGATTCTTCCATTTCTTGCCTACCTCAACAATATAACCGCTGAACTCATGACCAATGATAATCGGATTTTTATTAATATCCTCAGGAACTCTTTTATGATCAGCACCCTGTTCTGCAGCTTTATGGCTGGACATACATATACTATTTGAAATGATATGAGCAAGGATTTCATCATCCTTTAATGGGGGCAGCTCAAATTCTTCCATCCGTAAATCATTTTTACCATACAATCTCACAGCCACTGTTTTCATAGTCTTTCCTTTGCACTATCTTTACCTGCTTTTTTAAACACCTGGACCCGTTCATTTAAATCAGGATACTTTTTTATCATCCTTGCCGAGAAAAGGCCGTCCTGCTGGTCTTTCTCTGCTCTTTTTTCATGGCCTATCAACGCCCATGCTGCATCTATAAGGTTGTGCAGTTCCGGATTTTTCAGAGCTTCACATATAAAAGGCTGCCTGGGAGAATTTATATCTTCACCACTGATCTGAAAAAATCCATATTTCTCACATAGGCGCTGAATACGTTTTATCTGGATAATACTATTTCTCGCAGGCATGTAAGTGACAGCCCTGAACCCCAGTTTCTTAATCACATTAAAGAGCAGTTCAAGGTAAGAATCTTCAAACTTTTGTGCTTTTTTATCTCCTGTTACAGATTCAGTAATATCACCTAAATAGGCATATGCAGGTATAGAACCTGTTTCATTAGCCAGAGCAATAACATCCCTGACATCAGGACATTCTGTTGTCGCATCTATATAGAATTTTTCTAAAAGACTGCTTTTTAAAACATTAAGGATATCATACTCGTAAAATTCGTTTTCTTTGTTCTCAAGGTAGTTGAGATTTTTTTTAGATATTTTTATTTTCAATTTATTCTGCAGGAAATCTATCACTTCGTTACCTCTTGAAAATATTGTCATTATTTTCCTGGCCAGGGCAAAAAGTATGTGTCTCTCGGTTACGGTTCCGCCATACTGCGCATAAGAAAGGGGCAGAATATCCCGGTAGAAATCTAAAGTCAACGAGACTGGTCCCAGTATTTCGTTCAGGCGCTTCACCATTAATATATTCCGTTTATTCCGCTCTTTTCTATATGCTGAAAAAAAGGAATTTATTCTGTCAATCCGGCAATCGGGAATCCCGTGAATGACTATATATGCACTGGATTTCTGGTCAGGATTATTTATAAATCTACCCTTAAGCGGAGTATTTGAAAAGTCAGCCCTGCATTCCACACCTTTAGTTGTAGAAATTCCAGCTATTTGGCCCGCCAGGATAAATTCCCCTGCACCGCTAACGGTATCATGGTCCACTATACCTGCTATCTGTAATCCATAACGGGAAGCCATCCATATAGACATGGCAGGCGTGTAGCATGAAAAAGAATAGGTTGTATGAATATGATTATTAATATAATAGTCAGGCTGTTTTCCCGCTGTTTTCCCGCTTTCTTTCCTGAGAACCAGTTCTAAATTATCAAGACGTTTTCCAGTGTCTCTATTATTTAACATTTCCTGATATTTATTAATTTTTTTATTTATTCCTGTTAACATAATTGTTTAAATATATTTACAAAACCAGTAATTTTAATTATCCAAGCATAATCTGACCGCCGGTTACAGGAATAGCCTGGCCTGTTTCATATTTCTGTTCGATTATATAAAAAATAGCTCTGGTTATATCATCTATCCGGCAGCCTCTTTTCATAGGAACTTTGCTTTCATAGAATTTCCGGACATCTTTTATGGTTTTTGCGCCAGGGACTTTATTGGATCTCAGGTACTGGACAAAAAGCCCTTTTTCAGGATCAGACCAGAGAGGGCCTTCAAAAAAATTCCCCGGGCAGACTGCGTTAACCTTAATATTATATTCTATAAGTTCAAGGGCAAAGCTTTGAGTCAGGCCTATCCCTCCAAATTTACTGCCTGCATAGGTAAAATTCTTCTTACTTCCTTCGAGACCGGACTTTGAGTTTACCTGAATAATATCGGTAAAATAATCCTTATCAAATTTATACTGGATTTTCATTGGCCGGGAGACATACCTTGTACAAATAAAAAAAGCTGTATAATTGACTCTTGTACAGAGTTCAAAACTTTTAAGGTCTATGCTTTCCAGGTCTCCTGCTTTAAGTATGCCTGCATTACTGACAAAGATATCAATACCCCCATATTCTGCCACAGTTTCCAGAATCATATTTTTTACATAATCCTCATCTGCGACATCAACCTTTAAAGCCATAAATTTACCATTGCCATATTCTTTACTTAACTTTAAAGTATTTTTCCTCGCGAGATCTATATTTAAATCCGCCAGAATAACATTGGCTCCTTCTTTTGCCAGTGATTCTGCAATACCTTTTCCAAATCCCTGTGCAGCACCTGTTACAATTGCAATCTTTTCCAATAATTTTTTTCCAGCGGCCTGTGATTTAGTAACAGTTTTACCATGGCTTTCAAAAAGGGCATTTTCTATCTCGTCAGAGCTAATTTTATTTTTAGTGAAGCTATATTTCTTGACCTTTACAAGATCCAGAAAAAGATTTACCAGTCTGTCTGCTTCAGCTTTTGTTTCTCCCCGGATAAAAACACCTGTACCTCTGACAGCAACAATATTCGCATTTTCCCTTTTGCTTACTTCTTCTTTGATGACACTGTATTGTTTATCAATTTTTTTGTATCCAATTACATAAACCGGGTTGAGCATCCTACCCGGTATCCGGTTATTTTTTACCGGTAAAAAGATAGAATAGAACTCTTTTTGATCTTCTATGCACTGCAGGATGAGGTCATTAGTTTTAAAAACCACAATTGAAGTTTCATTTTTCTTTAGCAGCATCCTTAAAGCCGGTGCAATTGCCACAACATCTTCCTGAGGATAAGGGACCGGCTTAAATAAAATTTTATCATTGATTTTATCCATAACTGTGCTCATAATATTTTTCCTTTAAAAAGACTCAGTATATATTGATTTTCAACATCATCAGTCACAATATTGTTAATAATGTCAAGGTCGCAAACTCTGGCTCCGCCGCTGATACTGACTTTTGAAGAATCAAATAGAAGAATTTTATTATTACTGCATTCAATCCCGGCCCTGGCAACTGCCGCTGCGTGTTCATCTGATGAATAAATGCCTTCATTTTTAATGATTGAATCTGCAGAAAAAAAAGCAATATTAAAATGAAACTTTTTTATAATAGAAATAGCTTCAGAGCCTACAAGCGTTCTATTTAACTGGTTTATTCTTCCTCCTGTTAAAACAGCCTGAATATTTTTATTTTTCTGTAAATTAAGAAAGGTATCGATTCCTGGAGTTACAATCAGAACATTATCGGGAAAAATATGCTCGGACAAGAAATAACTTGTTGATGATGCATCCAGAAAGATATACATATTTGATTTGACTAATGAAATAGCTTTCTCTGCAATTTTCTTTTTTTTATCTGACTGGATAAGCAGCCTTTTATCATGCCCGTAATTCGCCAGATTAAAATTTCTCAGAGTGGCTCCTCCATGCACCCTATTTATTAAACCTTTATTTCCAAGTTCAATAAGGTCTCTTTGAATCGTAATACGTGAGCAGTTTAGATGGTTTTCTAATTCTGTTAGAGTGGTTGATTTTTTATCTGATAATAGATTGAGTATAGTTCTATGTCTT
>CAZTUA010000032.1:0-101060 GCA_964616545.1 uncultured Actinomycetota bacterium
TCCGGTTTTCTGGCATGTTTCATTCCACGTTTATCATTTCTTGCATGCCTCATACTGTGTTTCATGAAAACCAAACCCGCCTGTCATTAATTTTAAAAAATACAGATATTAGCGCTTTATAAGCGGCCTCCACCAGTCCTCGTTCCTTATATACCAGTGTACAGTCTTTTCCAGCGCCTCTTCAAAGTTATAGGCAGTATCCCAGTCAAACTCACTTTTCATCTTTGAACAGTCAATAGAGTAACGGCGGTCATGGCCCAACCTATCCGTAACGGGCTCTATCATATCTTCCGATTTACCGAGAATTTCAATTATTTTTTTTGTTATCCATATATTGGGTTTTTCATTTCCAGCACCGATATTATAAGTTCCACCGATTCTTCCCCCATGAAGAACCATATCCAGCGCACTGCAGTTATCTTCTACGTAAATCCAGTCCCTCACATTCATCCCGTCCCCGTAAAGCGGAACCTTAATATTGTCTATAAGGTTCGTGACAAAAAGCGGAATCAATTTTTCCGGAAACTGATAGAGTCCGAAATTATTGGAAGTTCTCGTTATAATCACCGGAGTGCCATAGGTCCTGTAAAAGGACCTTGTAATCATTTCTGCTCCAGCCTTGGATGCCGAGTAAGGACTGTTCGGTTTTAGCGGGTCATCTTCCTTAAATGAGCCCTCCTCTATTGAGCCGTAAACCTCATCTGTGCTTATCTGAAGAAACATGCACCCTTCATATTTTCTTACCTCTTCCAGAAGAATGTAGGTGCCGTAAATATCGGTCTGGATAAATACTCCGGGGTCCTTAATCGACCGGTCCACATGGGATTCGGCGGCAAAATTTATAACGGCGTCAATCTTACGGGTGCTGAATACTTCGCCCACAATCTCTCTATCAGCTATATCGCCATGTATGAATTTATAGCCGGGTCCCTCTTTAATATCCTTCAGATTTTCAAGGTTTCCTGCATAGGTCAGCTTATCAAGATTTATAATATTATATTCCGGATATTTTTTAATCATATAACGGATAAAATTGCTTCCGATAAATCCTGCTCCTCCGGTTACAAGCAGCGTTTTAAAACTTCTTTCTTCCAACACGTCCTCCTATCCGTCTTTTCTTTCCCAGCAGTAAGGTATTTCGGGGCTGTGCGGATCCTCCCTGAACTCATCAGGTTCGCTGTAATCATAAGTTTCAGTAGGTATATTTATGCATATTGCCTCATAGTCTGAAATGCACTTGAATCCGTGGTAGACATATTTTGGAATCTGAAGAAGCATTGGATTATGCGCTCCCATAAAAAATTCATTTACCTCTTTATAAGTTGATGAATCCTTCCGGCTGTCATAGAGAACAATTTTCATCATGCCCCTTACCACTACCATATTATCGGTCTGTTTCTTATGGTAATGCCAGCCCTTAACGACACCGGGATAGGCTGTTGTCATATAGACCTGTCCGAACTTTATAAACAGCTCATCATCGGCGCGGAGCATCTCCATTAGCCGGCCCCTCTCATCCGGTATGACTTTTAGCTTTTTTACCTTAACTCCTTCTATCAAAATAATCCTCCTGATATATAAATATATAAATTAATATCCAGTTAAATAGTAAACTAATATCCTATACCAGTGTAATTAAACCCTGCTCTGGTAAGTTTTTCTTTGTCAAATATATTTCTTCCATCTATAATATTTAAGCTTTTCATAAGGGATTTTATTTTTTTAAAATCAAGATTGCAGAACTCATCCCACTCAGTAACAAGAACCATAAGATTGGCCCTTTCTACCGCTTCATAAGGACTGGATACGATAATGGCATTTCTGTCCATATCCTCCGGATACCCTTTTACTACCGGGTCATAAACTCTTACTTCGGCTCCAAGCTCCAGGAATTTATTGATTATCGCAACAGAAGGCGCCTCTCTTGTATCATCAGTATTTGGCTTAAAGGAGAGCCCCAGAACATCAATGATCTTATCCTCAATTATTCCCAGCATATTTACAGCTTTCTGTATTACCTTGAATCTCTGCTGGTTATTTACCTGTATCACCGCATTTAATATGCTGGCCGGCGAACCGTATTCTTCGGCTGTATAGCTTAATGCCCTTACATCTTTTGGGAAACATGAACCTCCCCATCCTATTCCGGCTTTCATAAATCTTGAGCCGATTCTGCTATCCAGCCCCATCCCGTGGGTTACATCCAGGATATTGGCGCCTACTCTTTCACATAAATTTGCAATCTCATTTATGAAAGAAATCTTGGTGGCAAGAAAAGCGTTGGAGGCATATTTTATAAGCTCTGAGCTGGTTGAGTCGGTAATAAGAACGTGAATTTTGTCTTTTTTGTATGCATTATTCAGGGCGTAATCAAAGTCCTGTTTTATTATGGGCTCGTAAAGCTTTTTCATAAGCTCTATTGCTTTTTTGCTTTCAGACCCTATTACAATTCTTTCCGGGAAAAAAGCATCTTTTACTGCCTCGCCCTCTTTTAAAAACTCGGGATTGGATACTATGTCAAATTCATAGCCATTGCCCGCGCTATTCTGATTTTCCTTTATTATTTTTCTTATTCTTTTTGCAGTTCCAATAGGAACGGTGCTTTTATTTGAAATAATCTTATAGCCATTTATGGATCTGCCTACCAGCATGGCCACCTCATCAATTGCCGAAAGGTCCGGCCTTCCCGAGGCCAGGGGCGGCGTACCCACGCATATAAATACAATATCGCTTTCTTTGACACCATAAGCGGTATCCTCGTTAAATATTAAATTTCCGCTGGAGGTATTCTTTTTTATCAGTTCTTCAAGTCCCGCCTCATATATAGGGACTTTTCCGCTGTGCAGCATATCAATTTTTTCTTTGTTCTTATCAACGCATATTACGGTATTTCCTATTTCGGAAAGGCAGACTCCGGTAACAAGCCCTACATATCCGGTGCCAATAACGCAAACTTTCATTACTCATCCCCCGAAGGATAATAGGTTTTAAATATAATTTTTAAAGTATGATACCAG
Organism: uncultured Actinomycetota bacterium; assembly: GCA_964616545.1. Classification (GTDB taxonomy): domain Bacteria; phylum Actinomycetota; class Humimicrobiia; order Humimicrobiales; family Humimicrobiaceae; genus JAQVEM01. The sequence continues at coordinate 3,018 of CAZTUA010000032.1, forward strand.
TAAAGATATTTTCTTACAATATAACCCTATCGCATATAAAAAAGAAGTATAAAAAATTATTTTCTGGTAAAAACTTTAATGTTCTTTCTTTGAAGTCAGGCTTCTAAAAGCATCCACTGTGTCCTTTATGCTGTTATTCCAGGAAAATACCTCTTCTACCCTTTTTTTATTAAGCTCTCCCAGTTTTTTTGCCTCGGAGGGATTTTCAATTGCCCATATAATTTTATCCGCAAGGTTTTCTATCCTGTCATCTGCAGCATAGATACCGTTCTCCCCGAGGAATCTCCGGTTATTCTTTCCTTCAAAACATACCACAGGAAGCCCCGCACCCATGTAGTTTATAACCTTGCCGCTTGCCTCTCCGGCCCTGTCTACTTTTGGCTCCACCGCAACATCGCTTATAAGCAGATAATCGGGAAGCTCAAAATAATCCACCATTCCGGTAAAATGAACATTTTTCTCCACTCCCAGCTCTTTTACCTTTGCGGCAGTCTCTTCAACTGGATAGCCCACTATTAAAAAGTGGATATCTTTTCTTTTCTTTAAAACTACAGGAATTGCAGATACCAGGTTCCAGATTCCCTTTGCGGCAAGAAGAGCTCCGGTAAAAATTGCCAGCGGTGCATCTTCCGGTATTCCGAGTTCTTTTCTTAAGCCCTTTTTTGGAGGTTTGTTGAAGAAATCGGTATGGACGCCGTCTATTACAACCCTTACCTTATCAGGGTTTATATTGAACCTGTTTTTTATGATATCCTCGTTGGATACAGAGCTGCATATAAAGAAATCGGGCATCCTGCAGATAAATTTCTCCAGTGAATAAAAAAACCACCTTATTATTCTTCTTCCCTTTATCCAGTTAAAAGTATCAAGCTCTGCTGTCAGGCTCCCCTGCACATCAAAAACCAGCGGGACCCTTCCAAATGTCAGAAGGTATTTTATAAGGCCCCCCACAAATGCGCCTTCATGAAGATGCCCGTATATAATGGCTGGCTTTTCCTTTATATACACAGCTGCCGCCCTGAAAAAAAGGAGAATATCAATATAGAACTTGTGTATAGAGGGACCTGCCTCCAGTTTTTTATACCAGGGGATATTTATTATTCTTCTGATATCCATACCCTCAAGGTCACGGCCGTTATGGTAGGTTACAATGATATTTTTATAACCATAATTTGACAGCGCCTTCATCTCGCCGAGTATTCTCATGTGGCAGCCCCTGTCGGCAAAGAAGGGAGTGGGGACTATATTTAAAACTTTCATATTTTTTTGTTCTTTATTATCTATCAATCAAAATCTCCGCTCAAAGTCTCTGGTTTTAGAATCTCTGGTTCAGCTTATTCTATAAATATAATATATTATATTATTATCCTCAGTATTATGTATATTATTCTTTTTAAATCAATAAAGAGATAAAAAATCATTTACGAAATAGAGCCATATAAACTTCTTATCGAACCTAAAATACTGAATGAATATTTTGATTTTCGTTTTTTACTGAGAAAACATAATTTAACAAAGACATAAAATAAATATAACCTAATGGTTTTTAAACCAGTTGTAGGTCAGGCTGAGCCCTTCTTCTACCGGTACCTCCGGCTGCCAGCCCAGCACCTCTTTTGCCAGCTCATAAGAAAGAAGGCTCCTTCTCTGTTCGCCTTCTTTAGCGGGCCCGAAAACTTCTTCTATGTCTTCATTTCCTGATACTCCCTTTAAAATCTTAAATAGCTCCACCACACTTGTTTCTTTTCCCGTGCCAATGTTTAGTGGCCCGACAAAGCTGCTCCCAATTGCTTTTATGTTTGCGTTTACCGCGTCTCCCACATAGACATAGTCTCTTGTCTGTAGCCCGTCTCCGTTGATTACAGGATTTTCACCTTCAAGTATCCTTTGTGAGAATATGGCCACCACTCCGGCTTCTCCGTAAGGGTCCTGTCTCGGGCCGTATATATTGCCGTACCTGAGCGATATATATTCAAGCCCGCAGGCCTTATAGAAATAATACAGGTAGCTTTCTGTTGCCAGTTTTGCAACGCCGTACGGTGATACAGGGTTTTTGGGGTGGTTTTCATCTGCAGGGAAATACTCCTGTTCGCCGTATACCGTTCCACCAGAAGAAGCAAAAATTATTTTTTTAACCTTTAATGCATTGCATGCATTTATAACATTTAGCCCGCCCATTATATTTATATCTGCATCCATTAAGGGGTCCTCAACCGATATTCTCACGCTCAGCTGTGCCGCGTTGTGAATTACCACATCCGGTTTTTCTGCCTTAAATATATCATATATTTTTTTGTCTCTTATATCACACCTGTGGAATATGGCCCTCTCCGGAACATTTTCCTCTTTTCCGTTTGAAAGGTCATCCACTATAACCACGTCATAATTTTTTTCAATCAGCCCATCAGCTACATTGGAACCGATAAAGCCCGCTCCTCCCGTTATAAGTACCTTCAAATCGCGTATCCTTTCCTTATAGTTTTATATCTTTAATATTAATGATGTTTCTTTTACTCGATCGCATGTGATGCCGGGGATTTGCAGTTACAAGCGGCATCATAAGATCTTCGGAAATAGAGATAAATATTGCATCATATATGCTTATATCATCTTCTACAGCAATATCCAGGGCGGAATTTATAAGATCTTCTTCCACGTTTATTATATTAAGCTGGAGTTCCATTAAAGTAGAGATTATTTTTTTTACTTCTTCTGGATCAAAGTTTTTATTATATCTGAGGGCATTTGCAATCTCATATATTGCAAGATCCGGAATGGTTATCCCTATGATGTCTGCACCAAACAGATCCATGAGTTTTAATGCACGATCCACATTATCCTCATCCTTGTGATTAAACCATTTAACTATCACTGAACTATCAAGAATATAATGCATCATACTGCCCCTGTCACTTCCTGTCTCTCCATTTATTTATCTCCGAGACTCCATCCCAGCCTTTATTCTTTCTGGCAAATTCACGGAACAATGATTTTGCTTGTTGCACTCTTTTTTTCTTTTCCTTCAATTTATTTTCCTCTTCAATATCAGCTATGTAATTTTCAACTGCTTCTCTTACAAAACCAGACCTGGTCTTGTTCTCCTTACAGGAATAGAGATCTAACTTTTTCAGGAATTTATCATTTAATGATATATTTATCTTACTCATAATAACCACCTTTTTTAAATATTATACTCACCATCTTATAGAAAATAAAGTATTATTTTACTTACTGTTATTCTCCCTCTTCTATAAGTCCCTTATTTCTTATAGAAGGAACGGTCAGGTCCACATTGCCGTACATCCTGATTCTTACGCCTTCTATGTAAAAGATTACCCCGTCTACGGTGGGGATTTCTGTAAGGGTATTTACAATTGAATAAATTATATATTCATCCAGTATTCTTGTGTCCAGGCTGTTTTCAAGAAATTCCTGGGAAAAATCAATCTTTGCTATATTTTCATTTACCTCCGTTCCGAGCACTTTTGTTCCGGCCGGTATTACCGGAAAATAGTGCGGTTTTAGAGGACCCTTAAGAAGTTCATTAATTGCATTCTGTACAGCATTTTCAGGACTGCCTGCGTTTATTGTCCTTTTCTCTGAAGCAAGCTTTTTCTCACTGCCAAGGCCCGAGAAATAAAAATTGATTTCAAGCTTTGAGGGATAAACATCTACCTTTTCACCGCTATCTTCCCGGCGTGTAATAAAATTTATAATTCTCTGCCAGAAAGATAAGCTCTCTGCAGTGCCGCCGTTATCTCTATTATCATCTTCACTCCGGGTATCATTGCCTTCCTCGCCCCCGCTGGAAGCAGTCTCATCCGGAATTGCGCTCTCTGCCTCATCTTCTGCCGCATATGCCTCTCCGCTTTCCTCCCCGGTTTCCGGCCCGCTTCCCTCCCCGCCTTCCTCTTCATCTTCACCCGGAGCAATAACCGTCGCTGATTCCCCGTTTCCGTCAGCTGACCGGATTATGCTTTCTTCCGGTACTGCCCGTATAAATTCGCCGCTTTCATCAGCACCGCGGGAAGGTGAAAACTTTTCTTTTATGAAGCCGGGATTGTCGATACTGTAAAATATCAGGAATCCTGCCGCAAAGAGCAGAATAAAAATCAGGGTGAATTTTAGAATCGGGCTGAGTCCCCTTCCTCTTTTTTTTGACTTTCTGTATTCAGCGCTCATAGAGATAATAATATATTATTGCAAATCTCAAAGGTGCAGCAGGAATAAATTACATAATACTAACCTTTAATTTATCCGTTAATAAAATTTAAATAATAATTTCTCACCTTTACAAAGAGGCCGGGATTTTTCCTTTGAAGAACTTCCAGCGTTTTTTCATCAATTAATTTTGTATTATTTATGCTCTTCCGGAAGGCTTCTATAAAAAAATGAATTACCTCGTCATCATTTTTATCAATAGAGCTTATTAGTTTTTTAAAATCATTTTTTTTCTTTTCAATCCTTTTTTTGTTTTCCCTTATATCCTCGTAGTCCTTTTTATCAAGGCATCCGCCGCACCAGTCAAGGCAGCTCTTTTCATCTCCGCTGAATAGCAATTTACCCCCTTTATATTCTATCACTCCGGGATCAACCCTGAATACCGCTGTGCGGCACTCAGGGCACTTCACTTTTTTCTCATCAGCAAAAAACTCTATTTCGTGACCGCACCCGGGACACGGCACTATATTCGTTCTGAAGTCTTTTAAATAAGCCGGATTCTGTCCGGGGCATCCTGATCTTAATTTTGCCATAGCTTCTCACCTTCTCAACAATATCTATCTGAATAAATGTGGCGGATTAATGCTAATCCTCATCAGATATTATATATAACTGAAGAAAGTTTTAAAATATCATCAGAACTATACCGTATTTTCAATATATCCTTCCTGCATAAAATTATCCCGCTGGTTTCATTATTTAATTAACCCTGTATATCTTTACAAGACTCGCTTCCGGCTGGCAGTAAAACCTGAACTGTGAATATTTCCCTTCTCCAAGCCCTTTTGTTACATAAAGAACTGCATTTTTTAGATAAAAAAGGCCAGATGCGAATTTTGTCTTTATCCTGCACCCCGAAATCAGTGCTCCGATAAACGGAAGCCTTACCTGCCCCCCGTGGGTGTGCCCGCAAAATATAATATCTGTCTTTCTTTTGGCAAGTTTTATTATTGAGCCGGTATCCGGGGTATGCATCAGGGCAATCCGCAGCCTGCCTTTTTGATTTATCCTGTGTATTTTTTCTTTATTTAACTTAAATACATCATTATAAATACACTTAAAGGTTGATTTATCCTGCAAATTTGAGTTCCTGTAATCATCATCTGCCGGTTCAATACCGGAAAATGCACCGTTAATATCAATCTTTTCTATTACCGGATCATCAAGGCCTATAATTTCAATACTGCCGGTGCCGCCGGCCGGCTCCAGAAGCCTGCTTTCATTTATCAAAGCCTCTACACCGGCCTCTTTTAATCTCCTGATAAGGTACGGGATATCATTTTCTTTTTCGTATTCCTTTTTTCTTTTTAACATATTTTTTGCAAATTCGGTAAATGCCTTATCGTAGTGGTCGTGAACCCCGAAGACTGCATAACTGCCCAGTTTTGATCTCAGGGGAGAAAGCATTTCGATAAGAGCATCAATGCTACTGTCACCTCCCAGGAGATCGCCGGTAATAAAAATAAAATCGGGTTTCAGCCCGGACAGGCTCTTTACAAAAACGGATAATTTCCTGCCCTTAAAATTTCTCCTCAGGTGAAAATCAGACAGGTGGAGAATGGTAAGCACAGGCCTGGCTGAAGCTTTATCCTTCCAGCTGCCGTCTGCTTTTTGGTGTCGTTTATCCGGCAATATCTCTCTGCCGGATTGTTCACTTTCATCCGTCTGCCTGTAGCTTACGAATATATCTTCTTCAGACAGGGTGAAATTTGTTACCTCGTATACGTATGCATATATAACCAGCAGTATTATAAGAACCGGCACCGCAATACTTATAAATACAACCCACGCCATTATTTTCTTCTTCCTTTTCCCTTTTAAAAATACCTCATTTAATATATCAGTTAAAAAGCCTGCAAAGCCCTGAATCTATAAGATGATAACACAAATTCAGTATAATTTAACTCTGCATGCGGCCCGCATTCATTTTAATAGAAAATTGACAAAAAAACCTGCTCATATTAGATTTACAAAAGAGATATGATAAATTCCCTGCTCTTATAGGAAAGGATTAAAATGATTTTGCTTATTGGCGCCACTGGATTTCTGGGACCGCACGTTCTTGAAAAGCTGCTGGATGGTGGCTTTGAAGTCGCGTGCCTCATAAGAAAATCCGGTGACACTTCAAAACTTAAAGAAACAGCAGCCAAAGCAGGCAGAAAAGTTGCACTGGCCGCCGGCAACCTTCAGAGCTCCGATTCAATAATTTATTCATTAAAAAAAGCAGAGAGCGCAGTCTATATGGTTGACCTTGAACATACGGACCTTCTTGAAAACTTTCTTGACGCTGCACAGCGCACGGGCCTTAAAAGAGCTGTCTTTATAAGCTCAACAACAGTTCTGGTTCCTCTCGGAATTACGGTAAAGGAAAGGAAATTAAGGTCCGAAGAATTAATAAAAAAATCAGGGCTTGACTACACTATCCTCAGACCTTCCATGATTTACGGCTCAGAAGATGACAATAACTTCTCAAAAATGATTGAATTTGTAAAGAAGAGAGGTTTTTTTGTAACCTTTGGAAGCGGAGATAATTTGATTCAGCCTGTATACATTAAAGACGTGGCCGAAGCCATAGCTTCCGTTATAGATAATAAAAGAACATACGGCAGGATATACAATATAGCCGGCAGGGAACCGTTAAAATACAGCAGGATGCTTGAAATCGTAAAATCCAGATTGAAAAGGCAGTTTAAGGTAATAAGGGTCCCCATCGGCGCTGCCGGATTTTTTGTTTCTATTTATGCAGCTTTATCCAGAAATCCTTCCCTCACGCCTGACCAGATAGAAAGAATGGGAATAGATAAAGCATACTCTTACAGAGAAGCTGCCCGTGATTTTAATTTCTCTCCGGTGGATTTTGAAGAAGGAATAGAAAGATTGATAAAAGAACTGGAGTAATTAAAATCAGGCATATCGGGACCGGCAGCTAAGATAAGCAGTATGAGCAGCAGGGCTTTTTATCTCACCCCTCTGCCGGTAATTGCAGCTTTGACCGTGACCAGGAATATCTTCAGATCCAGCCACAGAGAGGCATTTTCTACATACTGCCGGTCATAATTAACCTTATCCGGAATCGAAAGTTCATCCCTCCCGTTTATCTGTGCAAGTCCCGTTACTCCCGGCTTTACTCTGTCAACGCTTTTTTCTCTGCGCAATCTTATGAGCAGGTCCTGATTATACAGAGCGGGCCTCGGACCGACAAAACTCATATCGCCCTTTATTATATTTATAAGCTGGGGAATCTCGTCAATGCTTGTTCTTCTTAAAAATCTTCCCACACCCGTATTCAAATGGCTATTGTCCGCGAGCTCATCGGTCGGGATATCGGGTGTTCCTTCTTTCATAGTCCTGAATTTAAAAATAGTAAAATACCCGCTGTTAATGCCCACTCTTTTCTGCCTGAATATTACGTTCCCGGGAGAATCTATTTTTATAACCAGGGGGATAAAAATCCACAGGGGAATAAAAAGCACCATCAAAATAATCGATATTATTATATCAAGAATTCTTTTTGTGATTCTATAAAACATAAGCTGTTAAAATCTAAACCGCGCTATTCATATAATCTGGGCCACATTTTATTTTCGTCAAAATCAGGGATGATTTTCTTTAAATCCTTAAAAAGATTCTTATAATCATCAATCTGGATCTCTTTTTCTATGTTAAACAGCAGATTTATCATTTCATCCTTGCTGACGTCATCTATTTTACCGTTATTTCTGGCTTCAAATATATGTCTGTATTCGGTTACAATCAGTTCCTCATTTTCATCTGTAAGTTCTTCATCGAACTTTTCCCCGTCTCTGGGACCTGTGTATTTTATTTCTATATCCCTGCCGGGCTCCATTCCATAGATTCTTATCATATTTTTGGCAAGGTCCACTATGTTTATGGGCTCACCCATATCCAGTACAAATATCTCCCCGCCCCTGCCCATTATGCATGCCTGTATAACCAGCTGGGAAGCTTCGGGTATGGTCATAAAATATCTTCTCATATCAGGGTGCGTAACCCTCACAGGTCCTCCCGACCTTATCTGTTCCTTAAAAAGCGGGACCACGCTTCCCATGCTGCCCAGGACATTACCGAATCTTACAATAATGAATCTGGTATCCTTAACCTGTGATAGGGACTGCAAATATTTTTCCGACAGTAGTTTTGATATCCCCATAACATTTTTTGGCTTTACTGCCTTATCGGTAGAAAGCATCACAAATCTTTTAACCCCGTACTCTATGGAAAGTTTTGCAAGTATCTTTGTACCAAGATAGTTGTTTAAAATTGCGGCTTTTGGATTGAGCTGCATTAACGGTACATGCTTATACGCTGCTGCATGGAACAATATGTCGGGCCTGAATTTTTTAAAAACGCTCCTCAGAGCCTGCCTGTCTCTTATGTCCATAACTATGGGAACTGTTGAAATAAATGCAAATTTATTGCCAAGCTCTTCAAGTATTAAAAATAAATTATTTTCCGAGTGGTCCACAAGTATTATTTTTTTTGGCTTGAACCTTATTACCTGCCTGCATATTTCGGAACCTATTGAGCCGCCTGCTCCGGTCACCATGATAACTTTGTCCTTTATCTCGGATACTACCTCGGGTATTTTAATATTTATAACCTCTCTTCCCAGAATATCCCCTATCTCTATATCCCTGACCTGGTATAGATAAACCTTCCCGTCAATTACTTCATATAAGCTCGGAAGAGTTTTACAGTTTACCCCGAGCTCTCTGGCCCTTACCGCCACTTCCTTTCTTACAGTGCCCGGTGCTGAGGGCATGGCTATTATTACTTCTTCAACAGAATAGTCTTTTATTATTTTTTCCATTCTGGATATGGGTGCAAGGACACTGACCCCGTGAATCTTATTTTTTATTTTAGCATAATCATCATCCAGGAATCCTATCGGCAGGTATTCGCTGTTTTTCTGTCTTATCATCTCACGTACTATCATTTCTGCTGCATCGCCGGCTCCTACAATCAGAACCCTTTTCTTTTTTGTGCGGGGATGGCCGAGTTTTAACTCGTTGAAGAATCTCTCGGAAAACTTGGATACTATTAAAAGGGCAAGCGTTAAAAGATAGTCAATGATGAATATGCTTCTGGGGAAAAATGGGAAAGAAAAGTCTATATTAATTCCATAAAATGATATTGGGTAACTCAGTATATAGAAAATAACTACAAGAATCACAGAACCGAGAGTAACCGCCTCAACTATGGCAACCATATCTTTTAACGATGCATATTTCCATACCCTTCTGTAGGCTCCGAACAGCCACAGCATCAGAATCTTCAGTACAATTACAATGACCACATACCATACCATGAAACTGGCATACTTTGAAAAAAGGCCCAAACTGTCCTCAAGTTCTATCTGACCTCTTAAAAAGAAGGATATCATAAATGATGAGAAAATTATTAAGGCATCAAATAAAATATGGCCTGTTATTTTAAGAACTGATCTTTTTTTCATTGGCTCACTTTAAAGCTAAAAAACAATGGTAGAAAACTACCGCATGATATCGCTGTAATCTTTTCCCACTACCAATATTAAATCCGCATCTGTTTTATAAAAATTCCACGTTTTATTATATTCATAAACTTCCAAATTATCAAAAGCCAGAGACAGCTGTTCTGCTTTTTCGCTGCATCCTTCATTATATATAATAACACTCTCCTCAAAATCAAAATTTTCTGCATTTGCCACAGCATAAATCTTAAAGCCGTAGCTCGTTATATAATCTTCTATTTTACCCGCGGCACCCGCAATGCCGTTTCCATTAAATACCTTAACCGTTGTCCTCCTGGCAGCGGCCCTGTTTACTACATCCCCCACATCCACATTAACCTCAAGTGGTATTACTCCCTTTTCTGAAAACCAGGCAACCCTCTCGTGAACCATATCATACTGCAGTGTGTATCTGCCGGATTCATCCGGCGCCTTTATTTTTATATCTACCTCTGCTTCCTCTGAATATGAGATGTCGTTATCAAGGAGACCCCTATCGCCGTCCCATGTAATAATTTCTCTTGTATTTCTGTCAATCCAGTGGGTTCCAAGAGACACTCTTTTTTTTCCGGAAGCCTCCCATTCCAAAAATCCGCTGTTTTTTACCCTTAGAGAGACTTCAAACTCCTCGCCGGGTTCAACATGGTTTGGCGTCTGGCCGCCGTCATAATATTCTGCGCCATAAGAAATATCAACCGATATAAATTTTTCAAGCGGCGGGACTCCCTGATAGGAGAACCATGTCACACCTTCATGCACAAGGTCTATCTGCAAAATGTACTCCCCGGCCCGGGAAGGAGATATTACGGTCAGGTCAAATTCTGCCTCGTCTCCAATATTAATCCCGTCCTGGTTTATTATGCTTCTCTTACCGTCAAAAACCACTGTTTCCTTGCTGTTAAAGTCTATCCAGTGGTAGCCGAGATAAACCGGGTTATCTCCGTTTCTGTTCCACTCAAGGGCACCCGTATTTTTAACCTTTATCCTGAATTTATATTCAGTGCCCTGCGTCATTGAATCAAGTATCCCGTCAACTTCCCGGTATTCTGCATTATACCTGCTTGCCGGCTCTCCCTTTATAATTCTCTGCCACATCGCCCTTGCCTCTTCAATATCCGGAATCTGTACGCTTACTGTCCCATCCTTTATCCAGTCTGAATAAGAAGGAACTATGGCCGTTTCAAAATTTTCTGAACTAAAAGAAAGGAGAGCTTTTGAGTATCTTAAAATCGTAAGAATATCAAGGTCCGTTCTTGTGTTGTCTATAAGAATATTAAAATAATAGGGAGCGCTTGATATATATTTTGTACTAAGCTTCTGGTCCACCAGCTCTTTAAACAGCTGCTGCTGCCTCTGGATTCTGCTGATATCTCCCAGTTCCGTTGACCTGCTTCTGGTATACGCCAGTGCCTGTTCTCCGGTAAAATGATGATTCCCGGCAGAAAAGTTGGCGCCGATTTTTGGGTCTACCATCGGCCTGTCAATTGTAATATCCACGCCTCCCAGCGCATCTATCAGTTCAACAAACCCGTCAAAATCAACTGCTATATAATGGTTTATCTCTGCTCCGAGAAAAGAGCTGACCGTTCTTATCATCAGCTCTTCCTTTCCGTAAGCATAGGCGGCATTTATTTTATCCTCGCCGTAGCCGGGTATTTCAACAAGGCAATCCCTTGGAATTGACAGCAGAGAAGCAGAATTTCTTTCAGGATTCAAATAAACCAGCATTATAATATCCGCCCTGCCCACATCAGTTTCTGCATCCCTTGTATCCCTTCCGAGTACAAGTATTGTAACCGGCTCTTCTGGCGATTCTATCGGGGCGAGTATGTTCTCTATTTCTGCTGTAGTAACCGAGTTAATCGTCCTGTTTACAGACCCTATATACAGAAAAAACCCGCCGGCTCCGGCAGCCCCGATAAAAATAATTGAAGCCAGAACTATTATGATTACTCTTATATACAGAGGTAGTTTCTTAAAACTTCTTTTTGCTGTTTTTTCCCTTACATTCTTTTCCGGATTATTCCCGGTTCCGGATTTATCTTTATTTTTATTGCTTATGTTCGTACTATTTTCTTTATCTCTTTTGCCTTTTCTCATCTGCACCTATTCCATTTGCAAATTTTCTAATAATACCAGATGCATCTTATTTTACCAGCTTATTCTGCCATTTTAATATCCGCACCCAGCAGGCGTAATTTTTCTTCAAAATTCTCATAACCTCTTTTAATATGGTATATATCACTGACTTCCGTGGTCCCTTCGGCTGCAAGGCCTGCAATCACCACAGCTGCTCCTGCTCTCAGGTCAAATGACCTGACCGGAGCTCCCGATAACCTGTCTACTCCTTTTATCACCGCATGATGGCCGTCGATTTTTATACTGGCTCCCATCCTGTTTAACTCATCAACATACATGAATCTGTTTTCAAATACATTTTCTGTTACTATCGACATACCTGGTACTGTTGAAAGAAGGACCGTTATTATTGGCTGGAGGTCGGTTGGGAAACCGGGGTGCGGAAGTGTACTTACATTTACCGGCCTGTATATGTCAGCCGGGATGCCTACCTTTATGTTGTTTTCATCAACTATGGAAATATTTACGCCAATTTCCTTTAATTTATAATAAAACACTTCAAGATTTTTCCATCTTGCATTTTCAATTTCTACACCATCGCCGCACAGGGCCGCCGCTGTAATAAAAGTGCCCGCCTCAATGCTATCAGGCATAACCGGATAATCCGTCCCCTCAAGGTCGGAAACTCCGCTTATTGTAATACAGTCGGTCCCCGCACCTTTTATATCCGCACCCATTGAATTTAAAAACCCTGCAAGGTCGATTATCTCGGGTTCTCTTGCCGCATTATTTATAACTGTCTGCCCATCTGCCAGGCAGGCTGCCATCATAATATTCTCAGTCGCTCCCCTTGAAGGAAAGTCAAGATTTATGGTGGCACCGTAAAGTCGTGCTCCATTTTCCCTGCCGTCAATATGACAGTTAACGTACCCGTGCTCTACTGAATACTCTGCTCCCAGTTCCTTAAAACCTTTCAGGTGAAGGTCAATTTGCCGCGAACCAATATTGCAGCCGCCCGGAATAGCTACCCTTACCCTGCCGAATTTGCTTAAAAGCGGTCCTGCCACAAGTATTGAAGCCCTCATCTTTCTGACCAGTTCGTAGGGCGCTTCATAGCTATCAATGCTTTCCGGATTAATCTCAATCACTTTGCTGCCAGCATCAACCTTTACTTTTGCACCGAGCGTTTTTAGCACTTCCAGCATAATACTTACGTCCTCAATGCCGGGAACATTTCTCAATACTGTTTTACTGTCAGCCAGGATTGAGGCTGCTATTAGTTTTAATGCGGAATTCTTTGCACCGCTGATTTTAACTTTTCCGGACAGTTTTTTACCGCCGTTTATAATAAATTTTTCCATAAGAGATTTTTAGTGCCAATAAAAAAAGTAAGGGCTATTATAACAAATTAAGCTAAATTTAAAAACAACAGCCATATTGCTCTATCATTATTATTTTAGGGATATTTTGGACCTCCCGCCCGTTTATAATTTACAGGATTTCCCGCAGGGATATCCTTAAGTAACTTTACCATCATGATATACCTTCGATTAATCTCCGGTATGTTTTAAGGTAAGATAACGATTTAAATAGAGCACGGGGATTTAAAAATCCAGCTTTACCAGCTCAATCTCCGCCTCAGCCAGCAGTTCTGAAGATAATTTGTCGGGATAATCCTCAAAATAATATATCTTTCTGATTCCGCAGTTTATTATCATCTTGGCGCACATAACACAGGGATGGTTTGTTGTATAAATAGCAGAATCTTTTATCTGTACTCCGTGGTAAGCAGCCTGCAGGATTGCATTTTGCTCTGCGTGGAGACCGCGGCAGATTTCATGCCTCTCACCTGAAGGTATGCCAAGTTCTTCTCTCAGGCAGGTACCTATCTCCAGGCAATTCCGTACTCCCATCGGAGCTCCGTTATAACCGGTTGTAAGAATTCTTTTATTCTTAACAATTATTGCGCCGACTTTTCTTCTGAGGCACGTGGACCTGGTTGCCACCTGCCTTGTTATCGATGCAAAATATTCATCCCATGTCGGGCGTGTTATTATCATTTTAATATCTAAAAAAATAAATTAAAAAAATTTAATGTTCTTTAGAAATATACTAAATCTTATTTTAAAAAATGCCAAGTATTTTAATACAGTCATACAGGTTATTCGGGGTAATGTTCCCGATGGCAGCAGCTTTATATAGATTTTCTTTGCCGGTAAAATATTATATACTAAAAAAAATTATACATTGCCTTATGGATACAATTAAAATTAATAATCTTAATAAGGCCGGTGAGCCTTCCACGGTTAAAACAATTGCCAGATTTATCTCGGAAGGAAGGCTGGTAATTCTTCCCACTGCCACGATATATGGTATAAGCTGCAAATACGATGATAAGAATGCATTAGAGCGGATTCATAGAATTAAAAAAAGAAGCACAGATATGCCGTTTATAATACTGATTTCCAATCCTGAAGATCTTAAAATCTTTACCTCCCGGATAAACGCTGCAGCCAGGTATATAATAGATAAATTTTGGAATATTAAAAAACCGGAATCTCTCACTTTAATTTTTAATAAAAGAAAAAACCTTAAAAGTTTTATTACCAGCAGCAGGCACACTATTGCTGTCAGGATGGCAGAACCAGAATTTTTAAGGGATATAATAGATATCTGCGGTCCTATTGTATCTACAAGCGCCACCGTTTCGGGAGTGAAAACACTTCCCGGAAGCATAGATGAAATACCCCTTACAATAAAAAAGAATGTTGACCTTATTGTAGAGTGCCGGTCCAGTTTGCCCGGAGTAGAATCAACTATTGTCAGCATGGAGGGCGACTGCCCTGTACTTGTAAGGGAAGGAAAGGTAAATTTTAAAGACGTTCTCGGAGCCGTTTTAGAAAAAAATAAATAAAAAAGCGGATATTTTTTGATTATCTTTTTAATTGGAATATAATATACGGAGTTTTTATTTTTTTAAATTATAAGCAGTTAATTTTTAAAATTTTATTAATATTGACACAGGGGAAGGAAAGGTAATGAAAATAGTTATAGGAGCGGACCATGCCGGTTTTTATTATAAGTCCGGTTTAATCGAAGTTATAAAATCAATGGGGCACAGCGTAAAGGATGTCGGTACAGACAGCAGCAAAAGCTCAGACTATCCTGACTTTGCAGAAAAAGCCTCTAAAATGGTAGCCTGCGGTAAGGCAGACATTGGAATACTAATATGCGGTTCCGGTATTGGCATGGGTATAGCATCAAATAAAATAAAGGGTATACGTTCGGCAGTATGCTGGAGCACCGAAACCGCAGAAGTAGCGAGGACCCATAACAGCGCCAATGTACTGAGCCTGGGGGCAAGATTTTTATCACTCGGAAAATGCATTGAAATAGCAAAAACCTTTATAAGCACTCCTACGACCGACGAAGAGCGTCATATTAAAAGAATCAATAAAATAAAAAAAATAGAAGAAAGGAAATTTTCCTGTAATGACTGATTCAAGTAAACATAAAAATCATACCCTGAGTACAGATGAAGATATAGAGATTAAAAAGATTATAAAAAAAGAAATAGAACGGCAAAGGAGCCAGATTATTCTTATAGCTTCTGAAAATTTTACTTCCCGTGAGGTTATAAGGACAATGGGCTCGCCTCTTACCAATAAATATGCCGAGGGCTATCCCGGGCTGAGATATTACGCAGGGTGCGAGAATGTTGACGAGGCAGAACAGCTGGCCATAGACAGGGCTAACAGGCTGTTCGGTTCTGACTATAGTAACGTCCAGCCGCACAGCGGGGTAAGCGCGAATCTTGCCGTTTTCCTTGGCATCCTTGACTGCGGAGATAAAATACTAAGCATGAATTTAAGGGACGGGGGGCATCTTTCTCACGGACACAAGCAGAACCTGAGCGGCCGGTATTACGAGATACACACATATAACGTGGATCCCGAAACGGAAATGCTTGATTACGAAAACATCAGAAAAATTGCCGTAACCGTAAAGCCAAAACTTATTGTAGCGGGAGCCAGCTCCTACTCCAGGATAATTGATTTTAAAAAATTTAGAGAAATAGCAGATGAAGCGGGCGCATATTTTCTTGCTGACACTGCACATATTGCCGGACTTATGGTAAGCGGCTATCATCCGGATTCTGTAAAAGTGGCTGACTTTACCACAGCAACCACCCATAAGACCATAAGAGGGCCCAGAGGCGGCCTTATTATAGCAGATAAGAAATACGCCGAACTTATTGACAGGTCGGTTTTCCCCGGTGTCCAGGGCGGCCCTCTCATGCACATAATCGCAGCCAAAGCAGTGGCATTCAGGGAAGCACTGGAAGACTCGTTTAAAGATTACAGCAGACGCATAATTGAGAATTCTAAAGCTCTGTGCGAGTATATGAAAAATGACGGCTTTAGAATTGTATCAGGCGGAACAGACAATCATTTATTCCTGGTAGACCTGACAAATAAAAAGATGACCGGCTTTGAAGCAGTTGGGGCACTGACTTCTGTGGGAATAATAGTCAATAAAAACGTAATCCCCTTTGATAAGCAAAGGCCCACAATAGCGAGCGGAATAAGAATAGGCACACCTGCAGTTACCACGCAGGGAATGGGAACAGAAGAAATGTATAGAATCGGCGAACTTATTTCATCTGCTCTTAAAAACAGGGATAACAATACGAAGCTTAAAGAAATAGCTAAAAAAGTCAGAAATCTTACAGGGGATTTTCCGGTTTACTCAAAAGATTAAATAATTAAGGAGTCTTAAAATAATCAGTGGCTTCTTACAATCTCTTTGACCCTCATGAGCCGTACAGTATTGGAACGCTCGCTTTCATCAAGTTTCATGGTTATAAATTTTATGGTTTCTTCTATGGCAGGAATTAGCTTGTATTCCAGGGCATTAACTCTTCTTCTCGTTTCTTCAATCTCTATAGCCATGAGCTGCAGCATTTTCTCTTTTTCGGCAAGATTGAGGAGATTGTCTATGAATCTTTCAAAGCTTTTAAGGGCGATATCCATCTCCCCTGACGTATTTATATACCCGTATGGAATAATGCTGCCGCTTATTTGCTTCGTGTACACAGGTATACGGACGCTCATTACATTTTTCTTTTCGACCGAAATAGATATTTCCTTTGACGGAAGCAGCAGCTCCTGTTCCGTCTGGCGGGAACCAGCGCCGGCTTTTGCCATTACGAACCTCTCCAGTATGGACTGAAATTCTTTTTCTATCGAAAAGCGCAGCTCCTTAACTTCGTCAATAACCCCGAGCCATTGCCTCATGAGTTCATCTCTCTTGTCTTTAAGGAGCTTATGGCCCCTGCGTGCAAGACTAAGCCTTCTTCTCAGCCTGAGGAGCTCCATTCTTGTAGGATTAACATTTAAAAGCATTTAATTATCCCCGCCGCTATCTTCGTCGTTTTTAAATTTATTTAGATATTTATCCAGAAATTCTGTTCCTATCCTTTTCAATTCCTCTCTCGGGAATACGCTTAAGAGCTTCCACCCCAGGTCCAGTGTCTGTTCTATTGTCCTGTTCTCGTACTCATCCTGAGAAACATATTCTTCCTCAAATTTTTCCGTGAATCTTAAATAAAGCTTGTCCATATCGGTCAGTGCCGCTTCCCCGAGAATTACAGCCAGTTCTTCTACTTCTTTCCCTCTTGCGTATGCCGCATATAGCTGGTTGAATATGTCTGCATGATCCTCTCTTGTTTTACCCTTTCCTATCCCTTTGTCTTTAAGCCTTGAAAGCGATGGCAGCACATCCACAGGCGGAGAGATTTTTTTCTTGTGAAGAGACCTTGATAGGATAATCTGGCCTTCTGTTATATACCCTGTAAGGTCGGGAATTGGATGCGTTTTATCATCCTCCGGCATTGTAAGTATTGGAATCTGTGTTATTGAGCCCTTCTTCCCCTTAATTCTGCCGGCTCTTTCATATATTGTAGAAAGATCAGTATACAGGTATCCAGGATAGCCTCTTCTTCCGGGAATCTCCTTCCTTGCAGCCGATATTTCTTTTAAAGCCTCACAGTAATTGGTCATATCGGTCAGAATAACCAGCACATGCATGTCCTTTTCAAAGGCAAGATATTCTGCAAAGGTAAGGCCTGCCCTTGGTGTGGCAACCCTTTCAATTGCCGGGTCATTGGCAAGATTTAGAACAAGCACCGCTCTGTTTATGGCCCCGGTTTTTTTAAAATCCTTTATAAAATATTCAGATTCTTCAAATGTGATTCCAATTGCCACAAAAACCACAGCAAATTCTTCTTTATCCGAAAGAACTGCGGCCTGTCTTGCGATTTGAGCTGCAATCCTGTTATGGGGAAGGCCGGAACCCGAGAATATCGGAAGCTTCTGCCCCCTTACAAGAGTGTTAAGGCCATCTATTGAAGATATGCCGGTCTGTATAAATTCGTTGGGGTAATCCCTTGCATATGGATTAATCGGCGCACCGTTAATATCGCTGCTTTTCTCTGGAATAATCTTATCTTTTTCTGTTTTTGGCCTGCCGAGCCCGGTAAAAACTTTACCCAGTATATCGGAAGAAAGATAAACATGAGTGCCTCTTCCCAGAAACCTGACCCTGGTGTTCCGGGAATCTATTCCGGATGTACCCTCAAATACCTGCACGAGTGCATTATCTCTGTTAACTTCAAGCACTCTGCCGTTCCTCATGCTTCCGTCATCAAGCCTTATGTCAACCATTTCTTCATACTTGACACCTTCCACGCCCTCTACATGAAGCAGGGGGCCTGAAATACTGGTAATGCTTTTATATTCTTTTAACATCTTTACTCCTCTATTATTGAAGAAAATTCTTTGTCTATGTCTTCTTTGATTTTATCAATGTTATCTATATCTTCATCTTTTACGTATTTCATTCTTGCTATTTTTTCTTTAACTTTCATATTCTCTATTGCCTTAATGTCTGCATTCATCCTCAGATAGCTGGCAGCCTGATTATAGAAATATATTATTATGCTAATCATCTTGTACTGTTTTTCTATTGAAGAATAAGTATCCACTTCATGAAAAGCAACCTGGTGAAGAAAATCTTCCCTTATGATCCTGGCCACAAGAAGAATCAGCCTGTCCGGACCTGAGAGAGCATCAATTCCAACAAGCCTTACAATTTCTTCCAGTTCAGATTCTTTTTCAAGAATTCTCATGGCTTCCGCCCGCATATCAAGGTAGTCCTCATGGACGTTTTCTTTGATATAATCCCTTATATTATCAATATAAAGAGAATAGGAATTCAGCCATGATATTGCCGGAAATTGCCTGCTGTATGCAAGATGCGCCTCAAGGGACCAGAAAACTTTTACCACTCTTAAAGTGGCCTGTACCACAGGGTCCGAGAGATCTCCTCCCGGCGGTGATACCGCTCCTATAACAGATAGTGCGCCTGTTCTCTTTTTTGCGGTTTCCATGCAATTTACTATGCCGGCTCTTTCATAAAAAGACGCGAGCCTTGCACCAAGATATGCAGGATATCCTTCTTCTCCGGGCATCTCTTCAAGTCTACCCGATATTTCCCTCATTGCCTCAGCCCACCTTGATGTTGAGTCAGCCATCAGGGCAACTGAATATCCCATATCCCTGAAATACTCTGCTATTGTTATCCCTGTATATACCGATGCTTCTCTTGCTGCAACGGGCATGTTTGATGTATTGGCGATAAGAACCGTTCTTTTCATAAGAGGCACACCCGATTTAGGGTCGATAAGCTCGGGGAATTCCATCAGGACATCCGTCATTTCGTTCCCTCTTTCACCGCAGCCTATATAAACAATCACACCCGCTTCAACCCACTTTGCAAGCTGGTGCTGGATTACGGTCTTTCCGGAACCAAATGGTCCCGGGACACACGCAGTGCCTCCCTTCGCAATCGGGAACAGCATATCTATAATTCTCTGTCCCGTGAATAAAGGCACTTCCGGGCTTAATTTATTCAGGTAGGGTCTGGGTTTTCTTACCGGCCACTTCTGCATCATGGTTACTTCTTTATCACCGTTCTCGCCTTTTATGACAGCAACAGTATCCTCAACTGTAAAATCTCCCTTCCGGATTGATTTTACTTCACCGCTTACGCCTTCGGGCACCATAATATAGTGTTTTACTATCTCTGTTTCATTAACGTAACCGAGAAAATCTCCGTGACTGACTTTATCCCCCTGTTTTGCCATTGGCTCGAATTTCCATTTTCGCTCCCTATCCAGAGCAACTGCGGTTACTCCCCTTGCAATGTAATCACCCGTTTTTCTATATATTTCATCAAGAGGCCTCTGGATTCCGTCATATATTGATTCAATTACACCCGGCCCGAGCTCAACAGCCAGAGGCTCTCCGCCAGGATACACGGGTTCCCCCACACCTATTCCCTCGGTTTCTTCATATACCTGAATGGAGGCAAGATCTTCGTTCAATTCTATTATCTCGCCCATTAATCTTTTATCAGAAACATGGACGATATCATACATTTTGCAGCCATACATATTCTCCGCAACTACAAGTGGGCCCGTTACCTTGACTATTTTACCTAAATTACTCATTTATTTACTCCTGTATACTCTCTTTACCTGACAATATATCTGCTCCAACAGCTTTTATTATTGTTCTCCTTAAATTTTTCATTGCATAATCATTTCTTTTGCCCGGCCCGGGAATAACCACTATGGAAGGCTGGAAGCTGTTCTCGTACTCTCTAATAGCACTGTCCAGTTTTACCGCCAGCGTTTCTGTGATAAAAATAATCCCGTAGCCGCTATCTGCAAGCTGCTTTAACTTTTTTGCTGCCTCTTTTATTTCCCCCGATTTATCTTCAAGAGGAAAGACATCTATTCCCGCTGCCTTGAATATAAGCATTATATCCTTTTCACCGAACGCAGCTATTTTTACTGCCATTTAAACCTCTATCCTGCTTTTTATTTTTTCAAAGTTTATACCATAAAGACTGCCTGTAAAAATAATATTTAAATTCTTCAGTTCAATTTTTTTTCTCAGAAAGAATTGGAAAACCTTCTCAACATTGGAAACCGTATATTTTAGCGGCTCAAACATATCAGAATAAAAAATTATCTCTTCCTTCTCAAAGGTCGCGAATGAATCCTGCGAACTCAAAATATGGGCTCCTTTTATTGCTATATCTGCATAAGGGGACTGCTCTATTTTTTTTATAAAAAAGTCAGGGCTCTCATCTTTGAATTTCATCATGAATTCTACCGGAAGGAAGCCATTATCATGCAGGAAGTAACCAAAATCCAGGTCTCCTTTAATATGCTTGCTTCTGTAAATATTCTTTATGTTAAGTATGTCTATAACAGATTTAAGATAATCCATGATAAACCTGCTGTTTATTTTCTTTACGGAGCCAAATATTTCATTCAAATAAAATTTTTCAATTTCAAATTCCAGAACCCGGATATCTTTTTGCCTTTTTATTGCCCCCTCTGCAAATTCAAGGGTGGCAGAAAACGGCCGGCTCATGTCCTCATGCCTGCCGGTTTCAATGGCATTTCTGAGCTTCCCGTAAGAATGATATACAGGGATATGAAGACTTTCCAGGTCTGTATCCGTAATAATTGATTTTACAACAGTTTTTATATTGTGAAGATTTTCCTCAAAAAATAAAAGTTCCCCGGCCGGTTCATGACCGGACTTTAGCCTGCCGGCCAGAAACCCGGCTATTTTTTTATACTCTCCGTTTATAACCGGTTCAAAGCTGGCCTGGCTTTCAATCTCACCTGTGTAGCCCGAATACACCGTATCCCTTAACACCCTTATAAATTCATCCAGTCCGCCGCCTCTGAGCATCCTGTCAATCCTGCTCTTATCCAGGAATTCGGCCTCCCTGGTTTTTAGCTCAGCACATGCGAAAAGATAAAAACTATCGTCTTCTATGTCATAATCCCGAAGTCTCAACTGTTACTTCTCCTTATCATTGCCAAATAAATACCGTGCTGCTTCCATCCTTATATCATCTATATCCGAATCAATTAAAATATCGGGAGATATATTATATTCTGCTTTCCCGCTTACGACCTTAATTCCTTTTTTAAAATCGGCTTTTCCCTCTGCTTTTTTTAAGTCTGCAATGGATTCAACCATCTTCCCGTCAATATTCTTTTCTTCTGTTCCAATCTGATAAAAACCGCCGTCTATATCCAGTGATTTCAGGCTCTTTATGAGGAATTTTTTATAATCTTTCCTGTCCATGGCCAGAAGTTTTTTCTTCGCCTCTTCTATTACATCATCGACAAGCTTAATTTTATGCATGAGTATCTCCCGGTCCATCTCCGATTTGATTTTAGATAACTCAATATTTAAAACTTCTCTGTGTTTCTGCGAGGCTTTAAGCCTGCCGTCTTTTTTTACCTCCCCGGCTCTCTGCTTTGCCCTGTCTATTATATCCGCAGCTTTCTTCCTGGCTTCATCCATGCTGCGCTCTTTCTCTTTTCTGGCATCGTCCAGTACTTTCCTGGAAACATTATCCAATTCTGACATATTCATTCACCTATTAAAATTCAATCAGGTTATTAAGGAAGAAAGTTATAAGAAGTCCCAGCACAGCATAGGTCTCTACCATTGCAGCGTAAATAACTCCTTTCATAACTTCCCCGGGTTTTTTGGCTACAAGATTTACGCCGGCGGCACATACTTTCCCCTGATGTATCCCCGAAAAAAGCCCTGTAAATGCTATGGGCAGCGCAGCAAGAAAGAGCTGCATACCCTGAGCCGTTGTCTCTACATTGGAAATATTTCCAATCAGCAGAAACGTGGCGACAAATCCATAGAATCCCTGGGTCCCCGGGAGCACCACAAGCAGAAACAGGCTTCCAAATCTTTTAGGATCTTCAGAAAGAACCCCGGTAGCTGCCCTTGCAGGATATCCTATTCCTACAATTGAACCTATTCCGGCCATTATAACTGCCAGGCCTGCGCCGAACATTGCCATCACTATACCGAGTGATAAATCTGACATTTTCCCTCCTAATACTACTCGATTATTGTTACATATTTATGTTCATCTTTTAAATCTTTAAATGGCCTTCCCCCGCCTACGTAAAATTTAGGGAAGAACTCAACATAGTGCAGCCTGAGTGTATGAACAAAACCGCTCAGGAGACTTATTGCTATATTAAATAAATGCCCGAATACAAGCATTATAATTAAAAGTAAAATTCCGGCAACCGGAACTGAAAGGAGCTGAAATGCTATTGTGTTGATGGCAACCCCGATGCCTGCCGTTACAAGCCCGAGAGCCATCAGCCTTATATATGAAAGAAAATCACCAAGATACGATGTAAGCCCGTTAACTATGGTGAGGTTAAGAAATCCCATAAATAGCCTGAATCCCCAGTTCTTTTCATGCCTGGCCCCGAATAATATAATCATTAGCGCCCCTGCTATCACAGGCCAGATAAGAACTTTTATTATTCCTGAAGGGAAGAGGGGATTGGTTATAAGATTCATATCCACTGCCATCTGAGAGGATAATAAAATTACTACAAGCGGAATAACGATAATTATCCAGGGCAGGCCATCAAGAAATGCGCCCTCCCAGTTTCTGTTTTTTATATTTTCGAAAAACTTAATAAAAAGCCCAAAAATAACATGAACAACTCCAAGGACAAGCGCAAGCCTGAAAAAGTTCATTGCACCTTCATTGGATTTAACCGGGTCCCCCAGGATTGCGAATCTTTCAAATAAACTCCCGATGCCCAGATAAGCCGGCAGGTCCCCGAACCATCCGTTAAAGACTGCTCCTGCAAGCACGGCAAAAATTGCTCCGGCAAAAATAATCATAAGGAATTTTCTTAGATTTTTTATTTTAAATGCAAAAACCAGGGCAAGCAGCGAAATCACTATTCCGTATCCTGCATCTGTAAGACAGAGCCCGAAAAACATTGCAAAGAACAGTGAGATAAAAGGTGTCGGGTCTATCTCAAAATACCGGGGAACTCCATATAGATTGACTATTACTTCAAAAGGGGCGAATAACGGCTTATTGTCAAGAATTATGGGAATATTTTCACCTTCTCCCGGTTGAACTTCTATAACTTTTGTGGAATTAAAATCTCCTATTTTAGAAATTATTTTTTTCTTATCCGAATTTTTTACCCACGCAGTATGAAATGAGACAGCATCCGTGGAAAATCCTGTTTTTATAGCCTCTTCAATTTCAAGATTGTTTTCAAGATAGTCAAAATAAACCATCAGCGGCCTCTCGTATGAACCGGATATCTTTTCCAGCTCGGACTGGAGGCGTTCCTTTCTTTCCCTGTAAAAATCAATGTTTTTTTTGATTTTATTTAAGTTCTCGTCAATTGTCCCGCTGCAATCAGCTATTGCTGATTCCTCAAATGAAATGCCGCTCAAATATTCTTCTGCTTCTTTTTTAAACTGTCTATGATAGGCAAGAATCACATAAACAATGTCTCCGTCTTCAGCTAATTTTTCACAGGAGATTTTATGCTCATCCAGCTCCTTTATTACTTCTGTGCACTCCCGGCCTTCATGTTTTATTATCCCCAGCTTAATTGTATAATCCGCAGTTTCGCCTATGTCTTCAAGGTTGCCCCTGTAACAGGACCATACTTCCAGCTGGTGAATCTTTGGTCTGGCATCAGAAATTTTTTCATCAAGAATTTCTATTTCATTTTCAATATCCAGTATAGTATCAACTATCTCTTCAAAATTTTCACTTTTCAAAATCCTGTCATATTCATTTCTCCTGATTGCCAGCTTACCGGCACGGGATATTGCTTTTTTTAGCTTTTTTTCTTTAACCGAGGCAATGATTTCGAGAGCTTTTTCAACCCTCACGTTATGTTCCCTGTCAATACCGGAATCGGGTATTTCAAGGTCAATTTCCTCCGTGTATGGCCTTATCTCGATAGGGATTGAGGTTTTCTGTAATTTCTTTAAAACCGATTCTGTATCAGATTTATGTGAAATAATAAAAAGTTTACTTAATTTAGCAACTGCCATTAACCTATTATCCTCTGGGTAATTTTCTCAATAGCCTTCCCGCGCTTAGATTTAAAAATACTGTCTATTTCTTCCTTTTTCTTACCATAATCTTTTTCCATCTGCTTTGCTTTATCAGATGCCTCTTTTTTTGCTTTTTTTTCTGCCTCTGCAATCATGGCCTTTACCTCATCCTCAGCATCTTTTACAATTTTTTCTGCCTCTTTATAAGCCTGCCCGGTAATTTCCTTGGATTCCTTTTTTGATGAAGCCAGTATTTCCTTTGCCTTTTCTTCAGTTTCTTTTATTTGATTAATAATATTTTCAATCATTTTCTTAAATATAAATTAAAGGTCATAAATTATAATAAAAAAATTTCTATTGTACAAAAACGGCTCGCCCGGTATCAGTTTCTCATGAATATGCCGCTGGAACCCTCCCTGATAATCTTTGAATTAATAAAAAATCCCAGGAGGAGGTCCATAATAGAATAGCTTATCTCTCTTTTTATTATATCGGGCTCTCCAGTTATTCCTCCAATCTCCGCAGCAACACCTATTGCATCTTTATAGTTTCCTATTCCGTCAATGAGCCCCAGCTCAAGAGCTTCTGTTCCCAGAAAGACCCATCCTGTGGCCAGTTCCTCGACTTCTTTTATATCCATATCTCTGGCTTCTGCAACATCTGAGATAAACTGCCAGTAAACTTCTTCAAGCTGGGCTTCGAATAATTTTATTTCTTCGTCTGTAAGCGGCCTGTCAGTACTGCCTACATCTTTGTACTCGCCCTGTTTTATTGTTGTGTATTTTATTCCCAGTTTTTCATACAGCTCTTCGTAATTTGTAATCTGCATTATTACGCCGATGCTTCCCACTGATGAAGAGCGGTTGGCGATTATCCTGTCAGCCGCACTTGACACATAATATGCCCCGGAAGCACACATATCACTTACAGATACCACAACAGGTTTTTCCGCCCTTTTAATTTCCTCAAATATTTCCTGGGAAGCTGCAGCGCTTCCGCCCGGGCTGTTAACCCTGATTAGAATTGCCTTTACGCTGGGATTCTTTTCTGCCTCATCCAGCTGCTCTATTATTTCTTCGGGAGTTACCGTTCCCCCGCTTAAAATACCGGAATATTTATCGGCTGAAATTACTCCCTCAAGCCTTATTTCATAAATTGAATCACCAATACTGTAAGATGCTCCTCCAGGGCCCCTTCCCATAAGCCCCATAACAAAACAGCCGCCGGAAAACATAAACAGTACAAATATGCATAATAAAGTGATGCCGACTATCTTGCCCGTGCTCCACTTTGCCAAAATATTTCTCCTTAAATCTTACGATATTAAAAAACCCAGACCTACCTAGCAATAATATAATAATTATAAAATAGCTTCAAATAATTTCTATAAATTACGTGCTGCCAAAGAAGTAATCCAGAAGCTTATAGCCTTCCTTAAAAAACAGGCCTGTTTTTTTTGCAGAGATTTCACTGAATCTACGCTGCTCGCCGGGCATTCTCCGGTTATTATTAATATGCCCGCTGCTGTCATAAATCATAAAAGGGACCGGCTCGGAAGTATGTGTCTTTACGGATACAGGTGTATAGTGGTCAGGAAGCACCATTATCCTGTAATCAAATCCAGATTTATCCATGGCATCTTTAATGGGGCCTACAACTTTTCTGTCAATTATTTCAATTGCTCTTACCTTGTCCGGAGCGCTTCCCTGGTGGCTGCACTCATCCGTGGCCTCAAGATGTATGTACACAAAGTCCATGCCGCTTTCGAGCTCTTTTAGTGCAGCATCTGCTTTCCCTTTAAAATCTGTATTTATTGTACCCGTTGCACCCCTTACATTAAGGGGTTTAAGTCCTGCAAGAATGCCAATGCCTTTTATCAGGTCAACGGCTGATATTATTGAACCTTTAAGCTTATATTTCTCATAAAAACTGTCCAGTCCGGGTTTTTTCCCCTCTCCCCATACCCATATTGAATTTGCCGGCCTCAATCCCTTTCTGATTCTTTCTTTATTCACCGGATGTTTGCTTAAAATACCGGTACTTTTTTCCATCATATCCAGAAGCACTCCGCTTCCAGGACCAGAAGGGAGATATCCGGATATTTTCCTGCCCGATATGTCATGCGGCGGTGTTAGAATATTCTTATCAGGACCGCCACTCCACACAATCAGATGCCTGTAGCTTACACCCGGATAAAACTTTATTTTTTCTGTATGAAGCTTGCTGCCGGCACATTCAATCAGTACTTTTGACTCCTCTGTAGTAATTTCACCCGCACTGTAATCTATCATGACTCTGTCCGGATAATTATTCTCTTCGGATAATGTAACAAGATTGCACCTGAATGACACATCATCTCCGGCAAGGCTGACGCCCAGACTCACTGCCTCAAGGGGCGAGCGCCCTGTATAATACCTGGCAGGGTCATAGCCCAGAACAGATAAATTGGCAGTATCACTCCCCGGAGCCATCCCGTCAGGGACAGTCTTTGCAATACCCATTTCACTTTTAGCGGCAAGGCTGTCCAGGGAAGGCGTCCGTGCAGATTCAAGAGGAGTTTTATTGCCGAGCTCCTCCAGCCTGTAGTCTGCTACTCCGTCTATAAGTATTATTATGTATTTCATATAACCTTTATTTCCAGATTTAAATAATAATCTAAATAATAATTATTGCGCTCTATCCAGAAGAGCCGTTTTTTTCATCATCTTTATATCCACCTCTATATTTTTATCTGCACTACAGGCCAAGTATACTGGATATGGTATCTTTCATCCCGCCGGTTTCACAGACCGCAGTGTGAATAATTTTCTTTTCTTTAAGATTTTTTATCGTTTCCGGAGTTTTTAAACCCGAAATTTTAGACAGGACATCAATAAGTGAAAATTCATCCATCCCGGCATATTTTTTGTCCAGGGCTCCGGTCACACTTCCCGGGAATTTAAACGGGCTCGCAGTTGAGACTATTATTGCCTTCGCTGCATCCCCGGTTTCTTTTAAGTATTTCTGGTATACATTGAATCCCACAGCAGTATGTGTGTCCATAAGATAGCCATGTTTTTTAAATACATATTTAATGGTCTCCGCCGTCTCTATATCCGTGGCAAACCCTCCGTAAAAATCTGACATTCTGTCCTTCATTCTGCTGTTTATTTTGAACTGTCCTTTTTTATTGAGATCATTCATAAGATTATCTATTATTTCCGGGTTATTATCCGAGATATCATAAAGCAGGCGCTCGAGATTGCTTGAAACCAGAATATCCATAGCCGGCGAACTTGTTACAATCAGCTCTCTTTCCCTGTTGTATATACCGGTTCTTATAAAATCATACAGCACATTATTCTCATTGGAGGCGCATATAAGTCTTTTTACCGGAAGACCCATTTTTTTTGAATAATACGCCGCCAGGATATTTCCAAAATTCCCTGTGGGAACCGTTATATTTATTGCTTCTCCCGGGCTTACTTTGCCTGATTTTATAAGTGTAAGATAAGCATAGATATAATAAGTTATCTGCGGTACCAGTCTTCCAATGTTTATTGAATTTGCCGAAGAGAATATATATCCTGACCTGTCTGCAGACTCATTGTAATCACTGTCAGAAAAAATCTCTTTTACGCCCCTCTGGGTATCATCAAAATTTCCCTTAACTGCAACTACATAAGTATTCTCGCCTTCCTGTGTTATCATATCTCGTTTTTGCACTCTGCTCACACCGTTCTCGGGAAAAAATACGATTATTCTGGTTCCCTCTACGTTTTTAAATCCCTCAAGTGCAGCTTTCCCGGTGTCACCAGAAGTGGCGGTAAGTATAACTATATCCTTACTTATACCGTTTCTGGCTGCAGCTATCCTTAAAAGATGCGGCAGCACAGACAGGGCAATATCCTTAAAGGCAAGAGTTGGACCATGGAAGAGTTCAAGAAAAAAAACTCCGCATTTTTCTACAAGCGGAGCTATCAGCGGGTTGTCATATTTCTTATCATAAGCATTCTCTATGCAGTATTTGAGTTCTTCTCCGGAAAAATCAGTTAAAAACTTACTCATTACATATAGCGCTGCATTGCTGTATTCAGCCCCGCTAATTTCTTTAAAATTCCGGTCAATCCGGGGTATTTTTTCCGGTACATAGAGACCTCCGCCGGGGGCAATACCTCTTACAATCGCCAGGGAAGATTTTATTTTACCGCCGGCACCCCTTGTATTTCTGTAATACATTCAGTGCTGTTCCCCTCCATTTATAAATTAAAGTCCAGGGTTTTTATTTCAGGTCTTCAACTCTGATTATACTCAACACCCTGTTCACGATATCAAGTTTTGATATCTCCCTTATAGATTTATACAGGTTTTTATTAACCACCTCATGGGTAATAAATATTAGTCTTGCGCTTCCTTCTTTACCGGCCTGCTTCTGTATCATTGAATTAATACTTACCTCGTTAGATCCGAATATCCTGGCTATTTTTGCCAGAACGCCCGGCCTGTCAGCAACATCCATCAGAATATAAAATTTGTTTATGGCTCCATCTATCGATTTCAACTTTTTATTTTCAAAACAGCTGCACCCGTATATTATTCCTTTCTTTCCGCGGTCAAAGTTCCTGGCAATCTTTATAATGTCCCCTACCACTGAGCTTGCTGTGGGCATATCTCCGGCGCCTCTTCCATAGCTCATTATTTCGCCGGCATAATTACCGTAAACATAGACAGCATTAAAAGTATCATCAATAGAGGCAAGTATATGGTTTACCGGAATCAGTGCCGGATGAACTCTTACATTTATCCGGCCATCTTCTTCTGTGCCGATAGCCAGGAGTTTTATCCTGTAACCCATATCCAGGGCATTTTTAATATCAGCCGGCGATATTCCGGTTATTCCTTCCCTGTATACATCATCTACCCTTACCCGTGAATTAAATGCTATGGATGCCAGTATTGCCAGCTTGCAGGCAGCATCATAACCTTCAATATCCGATGATGGATTCACTTTTTCCGCATATCCCAGTTCCTGCGCTTTCCTCAGGGCATCTTCAAATGATAGATTTTCCTTTTCCATCCGTGTAAGTATATAATTTGTAGTCCCGTTAACAATTCCAACAACCTTGTTTATATTATTGGAGGCAAGCGAGGATTTAAGGGGTCCTATAATGGGTATCCCACCCCCCACGCTTGCTTCAAAAAGTACATCCACATTGTTCCGGGCAGCTGCTTCCAGAAGCTCCCCGCCCCTGTTTGCTATCAGGTCTTTATTTGCGGTCACAACGTATTTTCCTGATTTCAGCGCTCTGCTGATATAATCATAAGCCGGCTTTATACCGCCGATAAGTTCTACAACAATATCAATATTTTCATCATCTGTAACATCGCGTGCGTCTGCAGTTACTTTTATATCTTTGAATTCTCTTAAAAAGGAATTCTCTATTTTCTTTTTATCTTTTTCGGCAATTCTTACAATATTAATATTTTTCTTAATTTTTCTAAAAATATATTTTTTCTGGTTTTGCAGGAGTGAAAAAACACCCCCGGCAATATATCCGAAACCTATCATTCCAATATTAATATTATCGTTGCTTTTCTTCTTATCCTTATTATCTACATTAAAACCGCCGGATTTTTTATTTGCATTTATTTTCTTGTTTTCATTTTTCATATAAATTTACATCTCCCATCACAAGTTCTTTATAAGTCTGTCTTTTTACCCAGACCCAGCTATTGCCGTCTTCTACGGCAACCACTGCGTTTTTTGGCTGGCTGTTGTAATTATTTGACATGGAATAACAGTAGGCGCCTGTTGTTGCCACGACTATAAAATCGCCGCCCGTTACAGGTGGTAATTTTATGTCGCTTATTATCACGTCCCCGCTTTCACAATGTTTGCCTGCTATTGTATAATTCATTTTACCGGCACTCGCGCTATCTGCACAGTCTCCCATTCTGTTTGCAACATAAGCGCTGTACTTTGCCTTATACAGCATCGGCCTTATGTTGTCGGACATGCCCCCATCTACCATAATATATTTTCTGGAACCGCCGGTCTCCTTAACCAGGCCTGCTTCATACATGGTCACGCCTGCATTCCCGATAATGGACCTTCCCGGTTCAACATATAACCTGTCTATTCTTATATTAAATTTATTACGATATTTTATAACTGCGTTATAAACCGTCCTGGCAAAATCCTCTATAGATGCCGGCCTGTCACCGGGGATATATTTTATTCCCAGACCCCCGCCTATATCTATGCCGGGTATTGATATATCCAGCCTGTCCCTGGCCTCCTTTATGAATTTTATCATAGCTTCTATCAATTTTTCATAACACGATATATTGAATATCTGTGATCCTATGTGGGCGTGGATGCCGGTAAGTTCAAATCCAGTGTTTTGTCCTGCTCTTTTTACCGCCTCAAGGGCTTCCCCGTTATGGATTCCAAATCCAAATTTGGAATCCAGCTTTCCGGTCTGGATATACTCATGAGTGTCTGCCTTTATTCCGGGATTGACCCTTAACATAATTTTTTGTTTTTTATCATTACGGCTGTATAATTTCCCCAGTGTTTCAAGCTCCGCAAAGTTATCCACCATAAAATGCCCGACTCCGCTTTCCAGTCCGTACCGTATTTCATCAGCAGATTTATTATTGCCATGGAAATAGATTTTTTCTGCTGGAAACCCGCTGTTCAGCGCAATAAAAAGTTCTCCGCCTGTAGATACATCCAGGCCATGACCCTCTTTTTCCATAAGCTGGCACATCGCCGTGCATATAAATGCCTTGGAGGCATAAATAATATCAGCCTCGAGATCCGGAAATTTAAAATTCTTCCTGTACTCGCGGCACTGTTTTTTTATTGTGGCAATATCAACAATATACAGTGGTGTTCCATACTTTTCCTTTAACTCCGCCACATCATTCCCGCCAATTACAAGGTGCCCCCTGCTGTTAGTCTCCGAAGTTACCGGGAGTATCATTAATCCTGTCCTTTCCTTCTGTTAGTTAAACATTTTCCCGCAGTGCGGCAAATCCGCAATATCAGCATGCGCGTCAGAAATACTGCCTGTGCTGTAAAACTAATTAAATTATTTAATTAAATATTAATCAAGGTATAATTTTATTACCGTCCCCTGAATTACATTTTCTCCGGGGCGCTGACATTTAGAAGCTTCAGAGCATTTCGCAGCACCTGCCTTGCCAGCATAATTAAAGTGAATCTATCCATATCAACTTCTGCGTTATCCCCGGCCTCATCTATAACCCTGAAATTATTATAAAAATAATGAAATTCAGCCGCCAGCCTGTATAAATACCCGGTTACAAGATGCGGAGCATTGTTCCTGCAAGCCGCATATACTGCATCAGGGTATAAAATCATTATCTTTGCCAGATTCCTCTCACTTTTGCTCTTAAATACCAGCTTTGATGTATCTACTCTATCAGATAAAAAATTAACAGCTGAAAAACCCTTTAAATCCCCGTTTCTCCTGCCGGTTTCCTCTATCTTTTTAATAATGCTCTCAATCCTTGCGTGGGCATACTGGACATAGAACACAGGATTCTGATTTGATTTTTGTTTTGCAAGGCCTATATCAAAATCCATGGGGGTGTCAAATGAGCTCATACTGAAAAAATATCTTACTGCATCTTTTCCCACTTCCTCTATCAGGTCCCTCAAATTATAGAGCTGCCCTTTCCGTCTGGACATTTTCAGAGCCTGTCCTTTATCCACTATTCTTACAAGCTGCCCTATTATTACAACTATTTTATCTTCTTCCAGCCCCAGAGCCCTGCCTGCTGCTTTCAGTCTATCCACATAACCATGATGGTCAGCTCCCAGAATGTAAAACAGCCTGTCATAGCCTCTTTTTACCTTATTCAGCAGATACAGTATATCCGAAGCAAAATATGAAGGGCTGCCGTCCTTCCTGATTACAACTCTGTCCTCGTCATCTGTATAAAGGGAAGTTCTAAACCAGACTGCCCCGTCTTTTTTGTAAATCAGGTCCCTGCTTTCAAGGTCCGTGAGCACATTCTGGAAGTTTGAATTTTCAAACAGACTGCTTTCATAAAACCACCTGTCGTATTCCACGCCCATTAATTCCAGTGTTCTGCATATATGTAAAACCATTGTCCTGATAATTTCTTTTCTGAACGGCTCCCTGTCTACTTCTTTTCTCCCGTTTTTTACTATAATAAATCTGTCTTTTTCATTGTCTATCAATCTTTTAACTGCTGCTGATACTGTCTTTTCGGGATATCCTTCTTCAGGATAAGAAGCACTCCCTCCGAAATGTTTTAAGTAAATACACTCCGCACATTCACTGAATTTTTCTGCCTGCGTACCGTAATCATTAACATAATACTCTCTGGATACATTATACCCGCAGGCATCGTATATATTTGCGAGGCTGTCTCCCAGCGCTCCCCATCTCCCGTGCCCTATATGAAGGCTGCCGGTGGGGTTTGAACTGACGTATTCCAGCTGTATGCTGGATCCCCTGCCGCTATCATTGAAGCCGTACTTTTCCTCTTTCTCTATTATTTCATTAAGCGCTTCCTTTATGAAACTATCCTTAAGGTTAAAATTAATAAATCCCGGCTTTGCAATACTTGCATTCTCTACCTGTTTAAACCTGGAAATAACTTCTCTTTTTAGTTTTTCGGCAATCTCTAAAGGGTTTTCTTTCAAAAGCGGGGCAAGCAACATCGATGCATTTGTTGAAAGGTCGCCAAATTCTTCATTTTTCGGTTCTTCAACGGCAAGATTACTCAACCCTTTCTTATCTTTTACAAGATCTTTAATGTAATTATAGATTTTTTCTCTCAGAATGCTTATTATCAATGGCTGCTCTCTCAACTTTCACTGGAGCCGACGACCGGACTTGAACCGGTAACCTGCTCATTACGAATGAGCCGCTCTACCAATTGAGCTACATCGGCAATTAATTAAAACATCCGTTATTATTGACCGTCTTCATCTTTCATTTCAAGATTTTCATCATTTCCGTTATCGCAACTTTCATCATCGCCCCTTATTTTCACCCTCTCTTTTGTAACCTCGACTTCCGAAAGAGGGATAGACTTTCTTGTTTCGCTGTCAAATTCCACAATTATAGAATTCCTCAGGGGCTCGTACCCGCATACACCGCCGGAGCCAAGACTGCATTTTACTTTTATCCCCCTCTCAGGAGCTTTCTCTATGAATTCCTTATAAGAATCGTATTCATACTTAAGGCAGCACATCAGCCTTCCGCATATGCCCGATATTTTAAATGGGTTTAATGGAAGATTCTGGTCCTTTGCCATTTTTATGGAAATTGACTCAAAATCAGTTAAAAAGCTCTTGCAGCAGAGATTTCTCCCGCACGGGCCCAGGCCTCCCACTATTTTTGCCTCGTCCCTCACGCCAATCTGCCGCAGCTCTATCCTCATTTTAAAATAAGTTGCAAGCTCCTTAACCATCTCCCGGAAATCAACCCTTTTTTCCGAAGTAAAATAAAATATCATTTTGCTTTTATCAAACATTACATGCACATTTACCAGCTTCATTTTAAGCTTGTACTTTTTGGCCAGCTGGTTGAATTTTTCAAATCCTTTTTTCTCTTTATCGCGGTTTAACTCATCAACGGAAAGGTCATAGTAGGTTGCTTTTCTTACCACTCTATTCAGGGGGGTGATAATATCGCTTTCACTTATGTCAACCTGCGGGACAACAACCTCGCAGATTTCTTTTGCTCCATCATCCATGTTGCAGATTACTTTATCCCCGACATCCAGCTTGATACCCGCAGGATCATAATAATGCACGGTATCGTTTTTTCTAAATATCACTCCTATAATCAAAGACACAATTTCACCTCTTAGTTGTATATATCCTGAAATTGAAGGAAAATATTATCCAGAGCCAGCTCCGAATTTATCGAATAATTGAGATAGCTCCTGTTCTCCTCAATCAATTTCATTAATTTAAAAATCTTTTCTATTTTAACATTTTTAACATTTTTACTTATAAAAGAGTAATTCTTTTTATAATTAAGGCTTTCTTCTCCTGCACCTGAACTGGCCACGACAATATCTTCAAGCCAGGCAGATATTATATCAAAAATTCTACTTATAGCTAAATTATGAAATTTACCCAGTTTTCTTCTGTGTTTTGATTTTAAAACCTCAATATATTTATTCATATAAACCTTATCAAAATCATTCTTTCTGATTTCATCTAATTCTTTTTCCAGGTCCGATTTAAAAGCAGCTTCCATTTTTTTTAGTATCTCAGTTATTTTTAATGTCAGGTCCAGGGATATAAGAGTAGCTTTGCCTCCCTGCTCGCCGCCTGCCAGTATATTTCTTATGCCTTCATCCAGGTATTTATCCATAACTTCAAAATCACTTTTACCCACACCCTTCTCCTCAAACCTGAAATTCCAGCCGTATACAAGACATCTCGATACAACCGTGGGTAACATTACAGATATATCCTCTGTAAGCAATATGAATATGCTGCTATCACCCGGAGGGTCCTCAAGGGTTTTAAGAAGCCTGTTGGCGGCTTCCTGATTCATAAGCTCGCTTTCTTTTATGATGCATATTTTTTTACCGGGATTATATGAGGTCAGTCCCATAAATCTCTGCAGTTTTGCTATTTCTTCTATTCTCATTATGTTGCCTCCGGGTTCTACAATAAGGACATCCGGATATACGCCTTTAATCGTATTTTTACAGATGAGACACTTTCCGCATCCATTGTTCTCGCAGTTTATTGAGGCAGAGAATTCCAGTGCAATTCTTAAGAGAAGTTCTATGTTATTTCCGTAAAAAAGATACGCATGTGAAATGCTGCCGCTTTCTACCATCCTCGAAAGCGACCTTATATTTGATTGATTTATATCATCATCGATCAAAAAATCGAAATTTTGCAGTGCTTTCATCTCTTATTTTCAAGACGCATACAAACGTTATCCTTTATTTCCTCAAAAATACTCCCGATACTTTTTTCCCCGTCAATTACCACGAATCTTTCTCTGTTCTTTCTGGCAATGTCAAGATACCCTCTGTAAATTTTTTCTTTAAAATCATTCTCTTCCATCTCGATCCTGTCCTTTTTTCTATTTGCCCTATCAATTCTCTTATCCCCTCTTACTGCTTTTATTGAAAGTAAAAAAGTTACATCAGGTACGATTCCGCCTGTGGCCCAGAGACTCATATCTAAAATTTCCTTTACGCCCAGCCCCCTTGCTATTCCCTGGTAAACAAGTGTTGAATCAAAAAACCTGTCGCAGATAACAATCCTGCCCTCATTTAAAGCCGGGACAATAACTTTAGATGTTAATTCCGCCCGGGAAGCCAGAAAAAGAAAGGTTTCGGTTTTATGTGATATATCCAGGTTCTCTTTAACTAAAAGAATCTTCCTGATTTTTCTACCTATTTCCGTTCCCCCGGGCTCTATGGTAAGAACTACATCAAAACCCCTTCTTTTAAGATAGTCATTTAAAAGTTTTATCTGGGTAGTTTTTCCAGAGCCGTCAAGTCCTTCAAAAGTTATAAATAATCCTTTTTTCATAACGAATCTTACCTTTATAGAAGCGCCGTTGTAATTTGTTTCCCCTTATATCCGATACTCTGTATTTTATTTTAAACTGCCTAAAAGGACGTTTCAAAAAATAATATCCTTAAAATAATAATATCTTAATAATGGGAAATTTAAAACTAAAAGGAAATATATTACCGGAGGTTAGATATCTTAAGAGTTTATAAATAACAATATAAAATTACAATAGCAGAGATAAAAACCTGCTACAGGTTTTCAATAGCCAGTTTTATGGCGCCCTGGACAGGTTTTTCCATAAGCGGCACAAAATTAACCATCCTGAATTTGTTTTTTATTTCTTTCATTACTATTGATTTAAAATATTTCTTACATTTAAATACGTTTCCGACAAAAACCAGGTCAAATTCCCTGTCTGCAAAGCCAAGCTTTTCAGCCGCAACACTTACCGAATTGACCGCTTCCAGCGCCGCCTCTTTGAGAATTTTTCCGGACATTTCGTCCCCTTCCTCTGCCGTTCTGCATACTGTTCTGGCAAGCGAAGCAATTTTATTCTTAAAAAAAGTAT
Source organism: uncultured Actinomycetota bacterium (assembly GCA_964616545.1). GTDB lineage: Bacteria > Actinomycetota > Humimicrobiia > Humimicrobiales > Humimicrobiaceae > JAQVEM01. The sequence continues at coordinate 39,950 of CAZTUA010000032.1, forward strand.
TTCCATAAGTCCAGCTCACAAGTTCGCTTATGCTCTTCAATTTAAGGTCCTCCATTATTGTCCGGGATAGAAGAGTTTTCTCCCCTCTCCCATCATATGCCCTTACGACAGCTTTAAGCGCTTTTAATCCTATTTCATAGCCGCTTCCCTCATCGCTGAGAATATAATCCCATCCGTTAACCTTTACTTCTTTTCCCTCTTCATTTATGCCAAAACAATTAGAGCCCGTGCCGCATATAATTATTATGCGGTTTTTACTACTGCTGCCTGCGGCAAGGCCCACCTTTGTATCATTGCATATAAGAGTTGAGGCAGGGTCAAGATAATCGCTGATATCACTTTCAAATATAATTTTCCGGTATGTATCATTATCCATTGCAGAATCATTGCCGGCCAGTCCAAAACAGGCATATCTAAATTTAAACTTATCAGGGATTTTTATTTTTTTTATTGCTTTAAGTACTGCCTCGCCAATATTTTCCCGGGCAGCATCTATTCCCACGCTTTTAAAATTGCTTGAGCCATAGTTGCTTTCGGAAATCACTTTTCCCGATGTATCTGTTATCTGAACAAACGTCTTTGTTGCACCGCCGTCAACACCCAGAATATAATCCAAGACTATTTCTCCTTTCTTCTATCCTCTTTTAAAAAATTCTTATTTTAAGGAAACTATTCCTTCCTCAATTTTATATGGAAACGTATCCATCAGCAGTGAGTCTATAGCATTGTATGAAGCTCCCAGTATCCCGGCATCTTCTCCAAGAGAAGATAGTTCTATTTTAGGGATTTCAAACGGTATCGAATTTTTAACTTTCTTATCAATTGGTTCCAGAATTAATTTATCCACGTCAGGAAGATTACATATATCCCCGCCTATAACAATGCACTGCGGATTTAAAATTAAAATTAAATTTATAATTCCGATGGAAAGTATATCAGCCATCCCTTTTATAATACTATTTGCAGTTTTATCTCCCTGCATTGCTGCTTCAAAAACAGTGCGGGATTCTATTTTACCGATGTCGTTATTTGCAATTTCAGCAATCATTGTTTTTTTACCGTTTTTAACTTCTTTTACTGCTTTCTGTTTTATGCTATGCACCGATGCAAACTCTTCCAGAAAACCCTTATTTTTTAACTTAAAACCCAGATTACGGGTATTAATTATAGTAAACCCAATTTCGCCGGCCGACCCAAAAGAGCCTCTAAACAGATGGTTATTGGTGATTATGCCTGCTCCTATGCCATTGCTTATTTCAACAAATATGAGGTCCTTAAAATTCTTGCCTTCGCCATAGTGATTTTCTCCTATGGCAGAAAGATTGACATCGTTTTCTATATAAACAGGAATATTAAATTCTTTTTCAATAACCTGTCTGAAATTTATATCCTTCCAGTTCCTGTACAAAGGAGCGTTTATTATTTTTCCGCTTTCACTGTCAATATCAGCAGGTATGCCAATACATATAGCTTTTAATTCATTCTTCTCTATCCCATAATATTTCCTGTGCTTTGCCATAATTTTATCGATTTCTTTTACAACTTTTAGCGCTATATCTTTATCATCTGTAATTTTAAAACCCCTGAATATATCAACCACCTCTCCGTTAAAATTTGCCAGGACAAATTTTATTTTTTCCTTTGCCATGTCTATCCCTATGACGTAGCCCCTATCCGGTTTGACCTTGATAAGTGTGGGCCTTTTCCCGCCTTTTGTTTTTACCTTTCCGCCTTCAATAATATAACCCTCTTTTATCAGTTTATCTATTGCCCTTGATACTGCAGAGGGGCTAATTTTTAAATCATTGGATATTTTTATCCTCGTTATCGGCCCATTTTCACGGATATAGTTAAATATTATTGAAGTATTTATTTCATACTGCAGGCCCGAACTTGCCGTTTTTAAAAATTTTGGAAATTTCTCCATAATAAATTTTTATTTTTTATAGTTATTTCTTTACCAGAAAGAAATAATACTATTTTAAATTAAAGTCGTCAATCTCTTATATATTTACTCCCGTTTAACCCGGAATCAGGATAAATCCCTCCGGGGGCTTGCAGAGGCGGTATCTTTTGCTGAAAGAAAGTTTAATGGAGAATATAACCTTAAAATATTTGCTGCTGCAATTTATGTTTTAAAAAGGAAGATAATTTTTTTATTCTTTTTTCTTTTTCATGTACTGTCCTGCCTGGTACATGAAAGCCTCAAGGCGTGTTTCCGTTGTCCCCTGTTCCAGACCATCAAAGGCAAGGTTCAGCCAGGGTACCCTGTATTTCTCTCTGACTCTTTTGGAGACGGCGTTAACTATATTTCCGGGGATGCAGGTAAATGGCAGTACATTTATAATTCCATCGGCACCATTTTTGATCCAGTCCAAAGATTTCCCAATGCTTAAAGCTGCTTCACCAAACCATTTTATTATATAAGGCTCGGCATTATCCCATATCTCATAAATATCTGCTTCTTTATCTTCTCTCAGGAAACCCTTTAATGGTTTCTCAAGCCTCCTGTGGGTATAACGCAGAAATTTATCTATTGCCCTGTTTGACATATAATACCTGGTTCCTCTCATAAAATCGCCTATCAATCCGGCCAGCTGGCTCCTGTATTTTTTATTATCCCCGCTGCTGTTACCATTCATTCCGAATGATTTTGCAATTTTATAATAAAGGTCTGTTTGTTTTGTCGTTATATCTATCTTTCTTGTTGAAGTAGTATGAAATGGCCATTCTCCAAAAGGAGGAATTTCCACTTCTCCGCCCAGCGCCTCGACTTCTCTTATGATTTCATTATTACTGTAGGCATGGTTTCTTACAAATATTTCACCAACTATCCCAACAAGGGGCTTATCCTCATCCCTAACCGGTATTTTCTCAAAATCTTTTCTTGCCTTACCGAGAATATTAACCATCCTATCCAGAGTTCTGGTTAAAGAATCGTTCTCCACGGACCTGCAGACATCTGCTATATACTTCTGATAAATTTCATCTGTCTTACCTTTTTCAATTTCATAGGGCCGTGTTTTACGGAGCATTTTATTGAGATAGTCCACGGTAAAGATGCCGAACATTCCTTTTATGACAAGTATAATTCCCTTCAATCCCTCCATGTCATATTCCCTGTAGAACTGGTTGCCCTCCGGAGCTCCCGGGGCAATTATTGGGACATCATCATAACCCAGCTCTTTAATTATTATTTTCTGCATTTTATTATATTGGCCGAATCTGCAGGGACCGTACGTCTGAGCCATCAGAAAAGCTGATTTTTTCGGGTCATTATATTTTAATGTTTTAATAATATCCCCGGTTGTTATAACAAACGGGTAGCACTCTTTGCCCAGCGTATATCTTCTGCCAAGCCTGAGCGTTTCATCATCTGAATACAGCATTTCCGCATCAATACCCGCAGACCTGAAGGCATGTTTTAAGACTATCGCGCCATCCCCCATATAGGGAATGTATATTTTTCTGCCCTCGCTTTTACGGAAAACAGTATCTTCTTTAACCGGTCTGGTCTCCTCCGGTAAAAAGTCTTTCCTTTTCCTGGTATTCATCAGAGAATCTATGAAAGCCTCGCATCTTGTTATTACTCCCGCTCCCGCTGAGTGTTCGTCTACCTCAAGCTTTAAAAAGGGTTTTGCCATTTCTCTTTCAAAATACTGGCAAATGAAAGAATCTGGGCCGCATCCAAAATTGGTAATATATACTGCATATAGTCTTGTGTCGCCATTAATTATTTTAGCAGCGCTCATTATTCTGTCACCAAATTCCCAGTACAGGTTTGGCCATTGTTTTGAAATATCAACAGAATCAACAGGAAGATAATCAAGAGGAATTACCTTAAATCCGAGCTCTCTTAATTTTTTGGGTACATCCATGCTTATTGCCCTGTCGCAGCTGTTATATGACCTGCTGGTTACCACGATTAAAATTTCATCATCTTTTAGGCCGGACAGTATTTCATTCCCCCTGTTCTTAATTGACCGGTAAAATTTATTCTGGGCAGAGTAGGCTTCTTTTATTGCCCGTTTTATTGACTTTTTATCCTTTCCGAGTTCCCTGCCAAGGCCGGTAAGCTGTTTTTCCTTTATATACTCTTCGTAGCTGAAATTAAAAATAGGAGACAGTATTTTTGTATTCCCCGTATCTATAGATGATTTTACAAATGACCAGGTACCCTGTATAAAGGGACATGGATAGCTTCCGGTCCGCTCTCCTTTAATGTTATTTTCTTTGGTGGGCATATCCCTGGTAGTCGGCAGGAATAAGTAATCAACCCCTTTTTCCAGCAGATTCTGTACATGGCCAAGCATAGTTTTCATTGGAAAGCATGTTTCTGCCACAGAATGCTGGAGCCCGTCATTGATTATCTTTTTATTGGTTCTATCAGACAGAATAAAATCAAAACCCAGCTCAGAAAAGAAAGCGCTCCAGAATGGATAAAATTCATGGGTGAGCATAGAATAAGGAATACCGATTTTTTTTGCCCCGGTGTTATCCTTAAGCTTATATGAATTCAGAAGAAAATTCTCCCGCTCCTCAAAGTAGTCCGGTATATCTTTTTTTACAGATTTTCCTTTTTCATATTTTTCACATCTGCCCCCGTAAAATAGCGGCGGCTGGCCTTTTATGGATACCTTTTTTATTTCACACCTGTTCGGGCATCCCCTGCATTCAAAAGAACTGTGAGTGTAATTAACTTTTGATATATTTTCAAATCCTCTGAACTTCGTTTTACCAGGAGAGCTTTCAAGCACTGTAATAGCTGTTCCTATCGCGCCTGTAACTTCATGATTCTCAGGCACAATTATTTCTTTACCCAGATAATTTCTAAATGCGGCAATAACTGATTTATTAAAAGCAACCGCGCCCTGGAAGAATATTTTTTTACCTATTTTTTTTCTTCCAACAACCAGGTTTATATAATTCATAACAATTGAATATGCAAGACCGGCAAGAATATCCTCAATGCATGCTCCCTTCTGGTAATGGGAATAAACATTTGTTTCCATAAAAACCGTGCAGCGTTCTCCGAGATTGAGCGGGTTCTTTGCCTTAAGTGCAATATCACCAAAATCCTCTATTTTAATATCAAACCTTTCAGCCTGTTCTTCAAGAAATGAACCTGTTCCGGCCGCGCAGACTTTGTTCATTTCAAAATCAACAACCACACCATTTTCGAGTGATATGTATTTTGAATCCTGCCCGCCAATTTCAAAAATTGTATCAACCGAGCTGTCAATATCTGCTGCTGCTCTTGCCTGGGCAGATATTTCATTTATTACTACATCTGCTCCTACGAAATCGCCTATTAAGTATCTTCCCGAGCCTGTGGTTCCCGCGCCCTTAACATTTATTTTATTTCCAACTTTTTCTCCTATTATTCTGATACCCTTCCGCACAGCCTCAATGGGCCTTCCGGCAGTCCTCAGATAAACTTTTTCAATAAGTTTTTTATCTTTATCTACCGCAACCACATTGGTGCTGATAGAGCCGACATCAATTCCAATATATGCATCAATTTTTTCTCTTCCAGATTCGTACTCCTGCACTTTTCCTGTGGGCAGTTTCTGTCCCTCTATGCTCAGGGGCTCAAATGTCTCCTTTTTATATTTAAAATTTTTAAGATATTCATCAAGCAGGTCTTCCAGATGTGAAATATCCGTCTTCTTTACTGTATGTTTCAATGCAGAGCTTAAAGCGACGCCTATGGCTCCCATAGATGCCCTGTTCTCCGGTATTATTAATTTTTCACTCAATATATCTTCAAAAGCTTTAATCATTGCCTTATTAAAGGATACTCCGCCGCAAAAAACTATGGGCGGTATAAATTTCTTTCCTTTAACGATTCCGGATTTAAAGCTGCGGGCCATTGCATAGCACAGCCCAAGTATTATATCTTCATCGCTTGCTGCTTCCTGCTGCAGATGAATCATGTCCGATTTGGCAAATACGCTGCATCTCCCGGCAATAGTGGAAGGGTTTTTTGATTTTAGCGCAAGTTTCACAAATTCTTCTATAGTCAGGCCAAACCTTGAAGCCTGCTGGTCAAGAAAAGAGCCGGTACCGGCCGCACAGAGCTCATTCATTGCATAATCACCATATGCAAGGTCGATAAACTTGGAGTCCTGGCCGCCGATTTCAATAACTGTCTTCGTATCGGGGTATAAGAATTTTACTGAATTGATTATTGCTTCAATCTCGTTAATAAACTCGAAACCTGATATTGAGGCAATTTCCTTACCACCCGAACCTGTAACACTTATACTGCTTATTTTATCTCTATACGCGCTCCCGGATATCAGTCCTATATCCTTTTTTAATACTTTTACCGGCTCGCCAAAGTGCCTTGTGTAAGGAAGCACTTCTATTATTTCTTTTTTTTCATTAATAACTGCCCTGTTAATGCTTATTGACCCTATATCGTAACCTATATACAATTCCGTCATTTATCTATCTACCCTTTCTAAATCAATTAAGGTGTTTATATTCTTAAGAAGTTTAACTCTAAAAAGTGCTGCAACTTTAACTGTTTTTCCCAGAAAAATAAACCATAATAATTAAAATTATATGCTAGCACATTAGTTATAAACGTCAATTGAATAGAAAATGTTTCATTTTGTCCGGGCATTAATCTGTGCCTGAACTTTCTTTTAACGTAACTCCAACTTACTGTACAATATTAATTTTCATTATGCTAAAATTACCTATGAATATGTTAAAGAGATTATGGTAAAAATAAAATATTTTAAAATTTTAGCGTTTCTTATCTTATCCGTTTTCTTTACTCTGCTTATAACTTCCTGCGACCAGACTTTAATTGATGTCTACACACAGTTAAACGCAGATTATTCAGGAACCAGGACTATTGAAGTAGCAATAAAAACAGAATATCTGCAGAAAAGTGATATTATCCTGGGAGAGGACCAGTCTCTCTACAACAGGGTACTTGAAAGCATGCCGGAAGGAGAGCTAAAGACTTTTGACGAAGGGGAATATACTCATTTTACCTCTACCGTTGATTTTGAAGATATAAATTTTCTCCAGCATGTTTCTATCGATGATTTTTCCGAAAATCCCCCTGAAAGATTTTATGCCAAATTTGAAAAAGTTGATTATTTTTTCTACAGTGATTTTTTCTTTGAAGATTATATAGATATGAAAATAGACGACATCCTTCTTTCTTCTATGGATACAAATTCTGATTATAACCGTATTGATGACCTGGCAAAAGCGGACAGCGATATTTTAGGCATAACATATCAGGTGAAGTTCCCTGTTAAAATAACCGGACATAATGCAGATATAATAGGGGACAATAATATTGCAATATGGAACATCAAATACGGCGAGGAAAAAAATATGTTTATAGAAGGACAGAAAACAAAATTTTTAACTTATTTTTTAATTGTGATTCTGGGTATCATAATTCTATTTATAATCTTTATAATTATTATAATTATTTTTAGTTCAAGAAGAAGCAGGAAACAGCGTCCGCGCGGAAAACCTCTCTATACTTATGATAATTACTTTAAAAGAGACAGATATTTTAATAATGATGATTAATGTAACGATGCCTGATAAATTTATTGGAATTAAGAAGATTGTATGAACATGAGAAGAGACGTTTACAGCACCTTCAGATTATCTTCACCGCTTACAGAAGAAAAAATAAAAAAACTTAAAGCCGGTGATAAAATTTATTTAAGCGGTACTATTCTCGGGGCAAGAGATGCAGCCCATAAAAGAATTGTTGAAACCCTTGCTCTTAATAAAGAGCTGCCCGTCAATTTAAAAAATGGCACCATATTTTACGTGGGCCCGTCTCCGGCTCCGCCGGGTAAAAGAAGTGGAAGTATAGGGCCAACCACCAGCAGCCGGATGGATGATTTAACCGAACCGCTTTTAAAGGAAGGCCTCAAAGCCATGATAGGGAAGGGCAGAAGAAGCGATAAAATAATAGAACTTTTAAAAAAGTATAAATCGGTTTACCTGGTTCTTACAGGGGGTATTTCTGCATACCTCTCAACAAAGGTAAAAGGCATAGAAGCTGTTGCCTATAAGGACCTTGGGCCCGAAGCCATTTATAAAATCCAGATAGAGAATCTGCCGCTCTACGTCGCCTGTGATATTTACGGCGGAGATATTTTTGAATCAGCCCTTCTTGTGGAGTGACACCCGAAAAATACTGCCAGAGGCAGGGATGCCATGTGGCAGGGAGCATACTCTATATTACATGCCAGAGCAGTCGTTCTCCCGCCCAGACCCTGTGGACCTATGCCTGTTTCATTTACTGCATTTAATATTTTTTCTTCCATTTCCCTGTATCTTTTATCAGGATTTCTATCTTTAAGATTTCTGAAGGCTGCAACCCTTGCAAGGCGGGTAACTTCTGAAGATGAACCGCCAATTCCTATCCCTATTACCGCCGGCGGGCAGCAGCCGGTAATATTTCCCCTCACCCGTTCTAAAATAATTTTTACTATTTCATCCTCGCCGGCTGAAGGATTGAGCATGTAGAGATAGGAGCAGTTTTCGCTGCCTCCCCCCTTTAAACATACTCTCAGTTCAAGAGATGTTCCTTCCATAAATGCAGTGTGAATTATTGCCGGTATATTCCCCGATGTATTTTTTCTTTCAAATAGAGGGTCAGAAACAACCGACTTTCTGAGATAATTACTGTTATAGGTTTCCGCCACTGTCTGGTTCAATAAATCATTCAGAGAGCCGCTTTCTTCGATACAGATATCTCTCCCGATGTTTATATCAATGTAGACCAGTCCGCAATCCTGACAGAGCGGCAGTTTCTGTTCCCGGGCAATTTTTGCATTTTCCAGAATAAGATTTAGGATTTCTACAGCCCTGTGGCTTTCCTCTATTTTAAGGGCATCTTTTACCGCTTCCAGAATGTCGTCAGGAAGATTAAAACTTGCTTTAATCAGAAGCTTTCTTATTTCCTCTGTTATTTTTGTAATTTTTATATTTTTCATCTTTTCCGGGACAGTCAGGATTTATGCATAAATCCCAGGGCTTCCTTCCCTTATTTATAATTTTGACCATGGGGTATCCACAGTGTTTGCATTCTTCTCTTGTTGTAATCAGCAAACCTTTCTGCGGAAGAGAAAATGTAGTTCTGCATTCCGGGTAGGCGTTGCATCCGACAAACCTTTTCTTTGTTTTTCTTGAAGTCCTTACAATTAAATTTCCGTTACAATTCTCGTCCGGGCACCTGCCCACGATTAAATCTTCTTTTATTCCTTTTTTTATTTCCTGGGATATTTCATCCTTCTCATTTTGAAGATTGTCCATAACATCCTTCAGCATCTTTCTGGACCTATCCACAACATCATCTTTTGCCTCATCCCCGCTTACAATACCATCCATGTATATCTCGAGTTCCGAAGTCATATCGGGAGATGATATTTTCTCGGCATGTTTTTTTAGCATTTTTATCACAGCAACAGCTTTCTCGGAAGGACGCAGGGGATTTCCATTTACATAACCTCTCTGTATTAAACTCTGTATAATTGTATGTCGCGTGGCTTTCGTTCCGAGTCCAAGTTCCTCCATCTTTTCAACCAGTTTCCCCTGAGTATATCTGGCAGGCGGCTTTGTTTCCTTATCAAGGAGGTCTTTTGATGTAACCGCAAGTGCCTGATTCTCATCAAGCGGGGGAATATATATATCTCTGTACCTGTAATACGGATAAAATTTTATCCAGTTTGCATCTACTGTATTGGAGCCACTTGCAATAAAAGGCTCTCCGTCTATATCAATATATGCAGTAATATTTTTAATCTTTGCTGCTGGAAGAAGGGTGCATATAAACCTTCTTACAATTAAATCATAGAGTTTCCATTCATCACCGGACAGGTTATTTTTTTCCGCAATTGATGTAGGATGGATAGGCGGATGGTCCGTGGACCTTTTCTTGCCCCGGCTTGCTGTTATGCTCTTCTGGGCCAGTACCCTTTCAGACATTTCACGATACACGCCCGCTGTACCGAGAACTTTTACAATTTCCTTTAAATCAATGGATGAAGGATAAACTGTATTGTCAGTCCTGGGGTAGCTTATGTAACCATTCATGTAGAGATTTTCGGCAAGATTTACTGTTTTTGAGGCTGTAAACCCGATTGAGTTTCCACTCATTATAAGAGCTGTTGTATTCAGAGGAGCAGGGGGCCTGACATCTCTTATCTTTTCTTTTGTCTTAACAACGACTCCCCTGTCACCCAGCCTTTCAAACGCAGCTGCAGCGTTTTCTTTTTTCGAGAATTTTTTTGTCCTGTGGCTGGCTTCAAATTCCTCTCCCGATTCCGTTTTTAGTTTAACGTTTATTACCCAGTAAGGAGTAGGAATAAATGATTTTATCTCCATCTCTCTATCAACAATAAGGCCGAGGGTGGGCGTCTGTACCCTGCCCACTGATAGAAATTTGTCTTTAACCTGATAGGTTGCAAGAGATATAAAACGGGTGAGTGTAGCGCCCCATATCAGGTCTATATCCTGCCTTGCCCTTCCTGCAAAAGCAAGGTTTAAATCAATTTTACCTGGTTTTGAAAATGCCTGGCTTATATCCCTGGGAGTAATTGCAGAGAATTTTGCCCTCTTTGCGGGAGCAATTGCATTATTTTCCTTCACCATTTGCATCGCATCATATCCGATAAGCTCTCCCTCTCTATCATAGTCAGTGGCTATTATAATCTCGTCTGCATCAGATGAAACCTTTTTAAGCGCCTGGACTATCTTCTTATGTATGGGAACTTTTTCTATCTCAGCATCAATAAGCTCTATCGGGTTTACTTTAAACCAGTTTGAATATTCTTTTGGATAGTCTACCTTTAGTATATGGCCCCTGAGCCCGATAACGCTGTAATCCTCACCGTTAAGCTTAAAATGATATACGGGGATTCCGTATACTTTATCTTCATTTATCCCATCCCCGGCAAGTATTTTAGCAATTCTTCTGGCGGCTATTTCTTTTTCGCTTACAATCAGCTTCAATTAATTATCACCGTAAATAAAAATTTAGTTATTATTTATAATTAACGTTATCTGAATTTGAAATAATAACATTAAAAGAAAAATAAATAAATCTTTCACTCCATAGATTTTATTATTTTCCTCCTGAAAGAATCTTAATGAATAAGTAAATAAATATGAAACAGCATCCATATTATATTTAGCGCCGGATAAAGTGTCTGTTTTAATTTTATAGATGTTGTTTTAAAATAACAGAGGCATTTGATATATCATTGATTTAGAGAATATGAACTCAAATATAGAAATTATAAATAGAATAATTGATCTCAGAGAAGAAAAAGATGCCGTTATACTGGCGCATAATTACCAGATTGGCGAGGTTCAGGATATTGCAGATTTTACAGGAGACTCTTTTCAGCTGAGTGTTGAGGCATCTAAAACAGAGAAAAAAATCATAGTATTCTGCGGAGTTCATTTTATGGCCGAAACAGCAAAAATACTATCCCCTGAAAAAAAGGTTCTCCTCCCCGATATGAAGAGCGGGTGCCTGATGGCAGATATGATAAACGCTGACCGGCTAAAAAAGCTAAAGGATAAAAACCCAGGCGCAAAAGTTGTATGCTATGTCAATTCTTCTGCTGAAGTAAAGGCTCTGAGTGATATATGCTGTACTTCTTCCAATGCAGTAAATGTTGTAAAATCTATTCCCCGTGGTAAGAAAATAATATTCATACCCGATAAATATCTGGGAAGTTATGTACAAAAACAGACAGGGAGAGAACTTATTCTGTGGAACGGATACTGTCCGACTCATGTTATGATCAATGTAAAAGACATTATCCGGCTCAAAAAAGAGCATCTTGAGGCTGTAGTTATTGTACATCCCGAATGCACGCCGGATGTGATAGATATTGCCGATAAGGTTGCCTCAACCGGAGGAATGCTGAGATATGTGAAAAAGAGCAGAAAAAAGATTTTTATAATAGGAACCGAAATCGGGATAATACACAGATTAAAAAAAGAAAATCCGGGTAAAATTTTTTATCCCGCAACCAGCAATGCCTTATGCCCTGATATGAAGTACATAAATTTAGAAAAGGTTCTCTGGTCGCTTGAAGATGAAAAATACGAAGTGAGGGTGCCGGATAAAATAGCCAGGAAGGCAAGAACAGCTATCGATAGAATGATAGCCGTAAAATAAACATGTTGCACAAATATCTAATAAACCCATCATCAGCACATAAGATTCATAAATGCTCCGATTGCATTATTATAGGCAGTGGAATTGCAGGTCTTTCTACCGCAATCAGGCTGGCAGGAAATTATAATATAAAAGTTTTTACCAAGAGTTCTCTTTCCGACTCAACCACATGGTTTGCCCAGGGCGGTATCGCCGCTGCCATAAAAAAACCTGACTACTGGAAGACCCACTATGAGGATACCTTAACTGCAGGCCAGGGGTTATGTGACCCTAAAGCAGTAAAAATTCTGGTCAAAACCGCACCGGAGATGATAGGAGACCTTGTAGAAATAGGGACCAATTTTGATATTTCAGAAGGTGAAATCAGCCTTACCCTGGAGGGAGGACACAGCTTTCCGAGAATTCTTCATGCCGGAGGAGATGCTACAGGTGAAGAACTTGAAAAAAAGCTGGTTTCTTACTCAAAAAAATTAAGGCAGATTAAATTTTTCCCGGAGCATTTTGTTCTGGACACACTTGTTTATAAAAACAGGTGTGCCGGAATTATGGATATGGATATAGATACAGGCAGGGTTGAAATACATCCATCCCCAAATGTTGTTATTGCCAGCGGGGGAATAGGGCAGATCTATAACCTTTCCACAAATCCGTCAATCTCAACCGGTGATGGCATTGCAATGGCTTATAGAGCCGGTGCAGATATTATGGACATAGAATTTATTCAATTTCATCCCACAGTCTTTAAAACAAAGGATTCGGGACTCTTTTTAATAAGCGAAGCTTTAAGGGGAGAAGGCGCATATCTCCGCGATTGCAACAGTAACAGATTTATGGTTGGCGCGCACCCGGACGCAGAGCTTGCTCCCCGGGATATAGTTGTAAAAGAAATGATAAATGTAATGGATGAGTGCGGTACCGATTATGTTTATCTCGATGCCACGCATATACCGGAGAGCCATCTTAAGGTACGTTTCCCCAACATAGTCTCAAAACTCAGAGAAAACGGCCTGAATCTAAAAAAGGACCTGATCAAAGTTTCTCCGGCCGAGCATTACCTTAACGGCGGCATTAAAACTGATTACAGCGGAAGAACAAACATAAAGGGGCTCTACAGCTGCGGGGAAGCAGCCGCCACGGGTGCACATGGAGCTAACAGGCTTGCCAGTAATTCCCTTATGGAGGGACTGGTATACGGCTGGAAAATTTTTAAAGACATAGAGCAGAATCTTCTCCAGAGAGAACAGCAAAATGAAAATGATGCAATAGAAAGTATAAACATGATTTTGAATTCAGTTGAAAAAAGAAAATCAGATAAATCCGGGAATAACACTCAGGATATAGATAGTCTTATTTTAAGGTTAAGAAGTATTATGACCAAAAAAGTAGGCATCTTAAGAGATGCAAAAAGATTAAAAGAAGCAGCTAAATTCATTAATGAATATATAAAATGTGATTACCTTTACAACAAAAAGAATAAAAACACTCTTGAATTTGTAAATATGCTAACTGTAGCCGGCCTTATAATCAAGGCAGCTATTCTCAGGGAAGAAAGCAGGGGGACACATCAAAGAAATGACTTCCCTGAAAAGGATGACAAAAATTGGAAAAAACATATAATACTAAAACAGAATAAAGTATATTTTAAAGATGTCTGAGGTCCCTGAAAATAATGAAAAATAGAATTTTTAAAAGCGAAGTTATAGATATCATAAAAGGAGCCATATCAGAGGATTTAAATGGCACCGGTGATATTACATCACAGTATCTCATTCCTCGGGGTAAGGCTTCTTCCTCTTATATTATTTGCAAGGAAGCCGGCGGTGCTGTTCTAAGCGGTCTTGATATCGCGGTTTTTACTCTTGAAGAAATTGATAACAGCATAATAGTTGAAAAACTAAAAAAAGACGGTGATATCCTTAAATATAAAGATAAAATCTGCAATATAGAGGGCCCTGCCCTATCAATTTTAAAGGCTGAAAGAACATGCCTTAATTTTATCCAGCATATGTCAGGAATTGCCACGCTTACGGCTAAATTTGTTGATATTGCCGGCCCGTACGGAGTAAAAATTAAGGATACAAGAAAAACAAAACCTCTTCTCCGCAAAATTGAAAAATATGCAGTGCTGTGCGGGGGCGGGTGTAATCACCGTTTTGGGCTCTTTGACAGTGTACTTATCAAAGACAATCATATAACTGCAGCTGGAGGCGTTCTGGAAGCCATTGATGGCATCAGGGCAAATGCTCCCTCAAATACAGAAATTGAAGTTGAGGTCAGAGATTTCAGGCAGCTTGACGATGCAATAGCAGCAGACGCAGATATTATAATGCTCGATAATATGGATCCGGCTGAAATGAAAAAGGCAGTTGAAATAATAAAAAAGAAAAAGGGCGGCTCCTGCACTGTCGAAGCTTCTGGAAATATTAATCTTGATAACCTTGAAGAAATATGCAGAACAGGAGTCGATATAATTTCCGTCGGGGCTCTCACACATTCTGCTCCGGCAGCTGATTTTTCCATGGAATTTAAAGAGGATATCTAACACTTAAATAATTGCTTTTTTAAAGACATTATTAAAACTTTGTGGGATAAAATGGGCTTTAAGTGTTGTAATAATGATAAATAGTTTTATAATTAAAGCAATTTGGTGTGGTTAATCGTAAATATAAAGAGGTTATGCCTTGGATAAAGAACCAGGACAACGGCAAAAGTTACTGATTAATTTACCTTTTTTAAAAACGGAGGTAAAAAAAAGGCGTGTAAGCCTTTATTTTACTGAAATTTAAAATTGAGTTTATAACCTCCATTTTTAAAAAAGATAGAATGGAGGTTATAATGCACAAATTTACATTCTGCAAATCGTCAGGTGCAATTATCACCGCTCTTTTTTCTGAACCTTCCATAAAACCGGTAATAGCCGGATATAGCCAGGCATATATTTCTACTATTTTATTTGCGGCAGCTTTTTTATTTAATAAATTTAGCAAATTTATCCCTGTATACCGTTTATGATAGACTTTTATATATTTTTGTATGGGAAAGGAGGAATCTTTAATGTTAAGTTACGAAGAATATGAAATAGTTGAAAAAATCAACGAGCTTGTTGAAAAAAAAGACTGGAAAGAAATAAAAAAAATACTTGCAGAGCTTCCTCCTTCGGATATTGCCTATATATTTGAAAATGCCGGCAGTGAAACTGAGTTACTCCTATTCCGCCTTCTCTCCAATGAGAAAGCAGCAAAAGTTTTTTCCGAGCTCGAACTGGATGAGCAGGAGTCCATTTTAAAAAATATTGGCAACAAAAAGGTAAAACAGCTTATCCTGGAGCTTCCCCCCGATGATAGAACAGAAATATTCGGCGACCTTCCCGGAAACATCACACAAAAACTATTGAATATTTTACCATCTGCCGAACGAAAAGAGGCCCTGAGTCTGCTCTGTTATTCCGAAGAGAGTGTCGGAAGGATAATGACCCCGGAATATATCGCGGTAAAATCAAAATGGACAATAGAAAAGGCACTGGCCCATATAAGGGAGCTCGGAAAAGATGCCGAAACCGTAAATATGATTTATGTTGTTGATAATAAATGGCACCTGATTGACAGCCTGCCTATCAGAAAATTTATCCTGGCCAATCCTAAAGATAGTATTGAATCAATTATGGATTATAAATTTATTTCTATATCTGCATATGAGGACCAGGAAGAAGCAGCAAGAAAAATAAAAAAATACAACCTTGTAGCTCTTCCTGTAGTGGACAGGGAAGGCGTACTTATGGGCATAGTGACAATTGATGATATACTGGATATACTGGAAGAAGAGACAACCGAGGATTTTCATAAAGGCGCCGCCGTTTCCCCGGTTGGAATAAACTATACTACTGCATCACCGTTTGTACTTTACAGTAAAAGAGTCATATGGCTTGCAATACTTCTGCTAACAGGATTTATTTCTTCTACGATAGTGTCCCATTTCCGGCTTACCATTGAGTCGGTTATTGCCCTTTCTTTCTTCATACCTGTCCTGATAGGCACAGGAGGTAACACTTCAACACAGTCCGCGACCCTCATTATCCGCGCCATATCAACAGGCGACCTTACACTGCGCAAATGGTTTTCTGTTATAAGGAAAGAGCTTGTTACGGGCCTTCTGCTTGGCGTATCTATCGGAGGAATTTTTTTCCTGAGAAGCTTTATATTCAAGGAGGGCATTCAGCTGGCGTTAACCCTCGGGCTTTCAACATTTAGTATAATAATGGTAGCCAATCTTATCGGTGCATTGCTTCCAATATTTCTTACCAGGTTAAAACTTGACCCGGCAGTTATAAGCAGCCCGCTCCTTACCACGGTGGTTGACTCTCTGGGGCTGCTGATCTATTTTTATATAGCACAGCTTATTTTTAGATTGTAAGGTATCTGTATGTTTCTTATTGCTAAATCCTGGCCTTTACTGATTCTTTAAGGGATTTATTCACCGCTTCCAGAATCCTGAGATCGTAAAGCGCCACTTCCGATGTATAGTAAGGTCTCGATTGTTTTTCAAGGCAATCAACAAAATCTTCCCACATTTTATAATACGGGTCCGTTTCCTTTATCTCTATTATATCTTTTTCGCCGTTATTTTCTTCCACTACGATTTTTTTATCTTCATCATAAAAAGCAAGGCCTTTTGTTCCCCTTGCAACCAGGTAATTCCGGTCTCCGTTCAGATAATATGAGTTAGAAAAATTACCGATCAATTTATTGCTGTATTCAAAAACCATAGACTCATAGTCATAATCACCATAAGACTGCTCCCTGTGCCTGGCTCCTGCAGCAAAAACTGTGATAGGTTTGCCGAAAATTTTTGTAAGCATTGAAATTTCGTGAATGCCCCCATCCAGAAGCATACCGAGAGGATACTGCGCATTCATTCTCCAATCCGTATTCCCGTAATTTAAGTTATCACCCTCTCTGTAGCCTATATAATCATGTAAAGCTCTTTCGAACATGAGTATATCCCCGAGCCTGCCGGAATTTATTATTTTTATCATTTCATCGGTAAATTTCCTGTAAACATATTGCTCGAGAACATAAATCTTCTTCCCGCTTTCTTTTTCCTTTTTTATAAGCTCTTCAGCATCCCTGACATTCGTGGCCATTGGCTTTTCGGTAAACACATCTTTCCCGGCATTAAGGGCTTCCTTTGCGACAACAGGATTCATCGGTATCGGAGTCATTACGAGCACTGCATCAATAACCGGCTCTCTTACCAGTTCCTTATAATCGGTATAAAAAGGCAGATCTGGATACTCTTTCTTTACCTTATTTCTACTCTTCTCACTCCTTGCACAAAAAGCTGCTATTTCAAAATTTTTTTCAAATTTTTTTAAAATATTCTTATGCACCCTTTCCCATATGATACCGGGCCCTATTATACCCATACGGATCCTATCCATAATTTATACCCTTCCTTTCATTCAGATATAATGATAATTTTAAACAGAGATGATCTGTGCTTTTATTATACTACTTTACGGTTAAAGGTTAAAAAAGGGAGCTCAGGAAGCATAATTTAATTTATTCATGCCTGGTTAAAATCCTGTGTAAGAGCTATAACATTATTAAAATCTATATCAGAAAAGCAATCTTTAAATATTTTATAATAGTAAACTTCTTCTTTATTTCTTAACTTCACATTTCCGGGAAGTTCTCTTATTTTCTCAAACTCTTTATCTGTTATCGTGTCTTCAATTTTTCTTTCAAGGGTATTTTCTATCCCGGAGCCCTCCCAGAATTTATCTTTTGCTCTCCAGGTAATATCTTCCGGCAGATATCCGGAGGCTACTTTTCTCAGTATATATTTCCCTGTATTTTTATCTTTCCGTACCTTCATTTCCGGAGATATTCTCAGAACAAAATCAAGAAGACCGTCATCCAGTATGGGCAGTTTTGTATTTACACTGTAAGCATTTGCAGTCCTATCAACCCTCTGCAGTGCAGTATTATGAAGACTGTTTATAGATTTTATTAGCTCCTGCTGGATTAATTTTGAAGAATTGAACTCCAGGAAATAATTGTACCCGGCAAAAAGCTCATCTCCCCCTTCACCAGAGAATACAACATCAGAATCAGATGATATTTTTGAAACAATCATATTGCCCAGCGAACTTCTAACCAGCGGGGCATCAAATGATTCCAGACAGTATATCACTCTTGGGATACTGAAAAACAATTCATCTGCATCCAGCCTGTATTCTGTATGTTTTGTTCCCAGGTAATCTGCAACTTTTCTTGCTGATAACAGGTCAGGTGAATTTTCAAATCCCACCGAGTATGTATACACTTTATCCGTAAACTCTTTAAGCAGCGCCGCTATGATACTTGAATCAAGTCCGCCGCTAAG
This sequence comes from uncultured Actinomycetota bacterium, assembly GCA_964616545.1. GTDB lineage: Bacteria > Actinomycetota > Humimicrobiia > Humimicrobiales > Humimicrobiaceae > JAQVEM01. The sequence goes on from CAZTUA010000032.1 coordinate 58,521, forward strand.
CCAGACTCCAAATTTTAGATAATTGCCGGATATCCTCCTATCTACTGATTTTAGCAGCTGGTCCTTTAGCTCCTCTTCCAGTTTTTTATCTGCCTCATCTTCCAGCAGTGAGAAATCCCCGTTATCAATCTTTTTAATTGTTTCCGGATTATCAGAATTCAACATGCAGGAGCCGGGGGGCAATTCCCTGATGTCTGTTCCAGAGTTAATCAGTGACTTAATCTCCGAGGCAAACATTAAATCTTCTCTATCTTTTAAATAGTAAAGGGGTTTTCTGCCGATTACATCCCTGATAATATATATATCTCCATTTGAATCAGCTAAGATAAGAACAAAGGAACCCCTGAATTCTTTAAATATGTTTTTCCCTGCGATATCAAATAAAATATTTATTTTTTCGGTACCGGAAATTAATTTATTATCTTTAGTTCCACCATCTTTAATATTATACTTTAAAAACAGCTTATCCAGGTTATAAATTTTCCCGTCAAGCAGAATTACTCTGCCCTCAACTGTGTTATTCAGCCTGTAATTAGTGTTAATTCCAATATAACTTCCGCAAACACTATAAATTTTTCTTTTTTTGCCCCTGTGTGAAATTTTTTCCAGAAGTATATCTACTTTTTTCCTGTTTTTTTTATTTTTTTCAGAACTAATAATTCCAGCAAGTCCGCCCATTTTTAAAATCACCCCAATAATGTACATGCGTAACTGACTCATTTAAACAAGGATTTTTTAAAATGCCCATTTAATTAAAAGTGCTTTTTAGTTTAACAGATTCTTCCCGATACTTCAAGGCAGCCAGGATCAGGAAGCTGCCTAAAAATGGGTTAAATTAACAGTTACCGCCTCCGGAATACTATTAGATATGACTTTTATTTCGTATTTTATGCAGGACACGGAATATATTTTAGTTAAATGCAGTTATTTTATAACCCCAGTTTTTTCCTAATCTCGGGAATTTTTTCCCTGGCAGCTTCTCTGCCTCTCTGAATAATCTGGCTTCCGTGCATTAAATCAAAGAATCCAAAGTCTCCAACTTCAGGTTCTATTAATATATCCGCGTTTTTAATATAACTTTTTATAAGCTCTCTATGCATTATATTAAAGCTGGTATCAAGAACCCCCTTTACTGATAGTAATTCAAGATTATCTTTTAGAGGTTCTGATTTCTTTTTAAATTTGAATATTTTATTTCCTGAAGCTCTGACAGTATTTTTGGACACGTTTGAAGGGTCTCCATTATCGCCTTTGCGGCAATTAAAATCTTCAGGTAAAAATTTTTTATATTTATCCCTGTCTTTTTCAAATTTAACTGATGAGGCTATCGTAAAGTTAATATTCATTGTTTTGATAGCTTCGGTTGGGAGCGGCTCTATCAGCCCTCCGTCAACAAGAATCCTGCCATCCATGTATACCGTAGAAAAAAAGCCGGGGATAGAAATAGAAGCCCTTACTGCATCAATTAATTTTCCTTCCGATAAAATTACTCTCTCTCTCTTAACCAGGTCCACTGCAACACAGCAGAACGGTATCCGGCAGCTGCTGAAAGTCTTTTTCCCAAGGAATTTTTCCAGTACTTCCTCAACTTTCTTTCCGTTTATAATTCCGGTTCGCGATACTACAATATCAGAGAAAAGCAGGAAACTTTTCCAGTTCATTGACTTTACATAGGATTTTATTTCTTCAAGAGTTATGCCCGAACAATAAAATGCGCCAATAATGGCGCCCATGCTTGTACCTGCTATTGCATCCGGTCTTATTCCCAGACCCTCGATTACCTCAAGGACGCCTACATGCGAAAGACCTCTTGCGGCACCCCCGCTTAATGCCAGTCCAACTTTTCTTTTTCTTCCAAAGATACTCAAATTTTATGCAATCTCCTTTTATCTCTTAAAGAATATAATTATAATAATGATTATATCACTTTGCAGTTCTATTTTAGTATTATTATTAGTTATACTTCAAATATCCATATTGCAGCCTTCATTTTTTATTATCCTCTGCCATGAGTGACTTAATTATTTATTTTATTTATAATTGTACCATTATAAGGTAAAACTTTACTGGGTTTTACAGCCTGTTATTAACTTTATGGACAATAAAAAAATAAGAACTTTTATTTATATATCATCCGTGATATCTGTTTGCCTTCTACTCCTCACCGTTCAGGCATGCAGCAATATAAATTTTGAATTATTTGGGAAAAAGTTTGGAGAAAAAACTGTAACCGAACCTGATAATGGAAAATCACCTGATGATGCTGAGAGTGATGCCGGTGACCTGCCTGTGGAAGATACAGATACAGATGATGCTGCCGCAGATGAAGAGGCATCCGGTATTCCTTCTGCAATTACCGGAGATGCTGATATCAAAGAATTAAGATCTTATTTTACACAGGCCATAAATTATTATGAAGACCAACAATACATTGTTGCAGAATATTACCTGAATAAAATAAAAGACGATTATATTATTATCCAGGACCATATTTTTTACTATCTGGCAAAAAGCCTCCTCATGCAGGAAAAATATTACCAGTCAGAGGAGTACTATTTCAAACTCATAAGGAACTATCCTGATAGCATATGGGCAGAAAAAGCCGGTATTGAATATGCCGATATATTTTACATAAAAGAAGATTATTCAACCGCAGAGAGTGAATACGAGCAGTTCCGGACCGATTTCCCTGATTCTGCATATATGCCATATTGTTTATTTCAGCTGGCTTCATGCCAGGAAAACAACGATAAAAAAGAAGAAGCTTTTAAAAATTATAAAGAAATATGGTTAAAATATCCCTTAAGTGAATATTCAGAACCCTCATGGGAGAATTTATGCCGGCTTGCAGATGAAGACCCGCTTATAGAACCGTTTGTCCCCGGAGCAAATCAGATCTATAGCAGAGGGGAAATTTTCTTTGGTGCTTATCAATATCACGGCGCTATGGATGAATACAATAAATTATTGCAGGAAGATTATATAAATACCCTGTCACAGGAACTACACAGCAGGACACTTTTTAAAATAGGCATGTGCCACTACAGGCTCCGTGATTATGCCCGGGCCGGAAATTACCTTGCACAGTCATATGAAAAGGCACCCTCGGGTTCTGTGGCTGATGACAGCCTGTATTATACAGGAATGGCGCTTACGAATCTTAACATGACCGATGATGCAATATCCTATTACCAGAGGCTTGTAAATCTTTTCCCTTCAAGTAATTTTAGCGATGATGCACTTTATAGAATAGGGAGGATATATTCTTTAAGGGGAGATTTTGCAAATGCTGCCGCTTATTTTAAAAGAGTACCCTCGGAATATCCATCCGGAGATAAGCTTTCCGATGCGTTATGGGAGCTGGGCCTGATACAATACAGGGCAGGTGATTACAGCTCTGCAAAAACGACATTTTCAGGTTATGCATCCTCATATGCAGGAACTTCTCTGGAAGAAAAGGGATTATTCTGGCAGGCGAAATCCTGCCAGAAGCTGGGAGAAAATAGCAGCGCTATGGACCTATACAGGAAAATTGTAAATTTGAGTTCTTATTCTTACTATACCTTTGCAGCCGCAGAAATGCTTAAAAATATGAATTCACCCTTAGAAATCAACAGAATAAACAATGACCTTAATCCCCAAAATCCAGAAGTTGCAGATATCATACCGGATGTATATTCTATCCTGGAAGAGGAAAGTTACGATTCTATCCGTGAGGATGGTACTATTGGCCACATAAGCAAAGCAATTGAATTCCTCAAACTGGGTTTTTCAAACAGTGCATCGCTTGAAATAGAGGCCGGGGCGATAGAAATTGAAGAAAATCCCTCAAGAATTCTTGAAATTGCAACTCTCTATCTTAAGTCGGGCAACTACTCAAACTCAATAAACATGATAGGTAAAAATCTCAGAAAACTAAAATCCGAACTTGATGGAACTTATATTGACTACCTCTATTATCTTTATTATCCCTATGGTTACAGAGAAGAAATCAAAAGCCATAGCGATAATTATAATATTGACCCCTGTTTTATACTGGCTGTAATCAGGCAGGAAAGTAACTTTATGCCCGACGCTGTTTCCTATGCAGGAGCCCGGGGGCTTATGCAGATTATGCCTGAAACAGGAGCGGGTATTGCCGGACAGATAGGAATCTCTGATTATAACGTAGATATGCTTACGGATCCTGATATAAATATCAAAATGGGTACCTTTTACCTGAGACAGCAGCTTGACAATTTCGGCCAGAATAAAATTTACTGTGCAGGAGCATATAACGGCGGGCCCGGCAGAATGAGTGGCTGGGTTTCCGATAGAGGAGATATGGATATTGATGAATTCATTGAAAGTATCACTTACGAGCAGACAAGGGAATATGTAAAAAAAGTAATGGGTAATTATTATTTCTACCTGATGTTATATGAAGAATGAGCCTTTAAACCTAAAAATTCAACAATAAATCCTACAGCTAGCCGAGTAAATCATTTTAAAAAATCAGAAAGCATTAAAACACTTTTGCCCGTTTCTTTTACAGATTCAAATAATTTTTTATCTGCAGTTACTAATATGGCATCAAGATTCTCTGATAAGGACAGATAAATACTGTCATAGAAGGAAATATTTAGTTTTCTGGAATTTAAGAATGCTTTTAAAAATATATTTTTACTGACTCCCAGTATGACTATCAAATCATAGAGCTCCAGAATAATCCTGTTGATTTTTTCATTATCCAGCTCTGCCTTTGTCCTGTAAATATTTAACAATTCATAAAGGATCAGGTCAGGTGCAAAAAAAATATTATTTTCAGATTTTAGAAGATTATAAATAACCGATGCATTTTCAAGATCACTTTCATCTTTTTTGTAATACCATTTTGCCACAACGGATGTATCCAGCACATATCTTTTTTTTATTGCTTCTTTTATAAAATACTCAGTATAATTTATTTCTTTACTATTGAAATCTGGATAATTCCCCATTTTATTCTTCCTTCCACATCTCCAGCAATTCGTCAGCATGCGTATCCCTGAATTTTCTGATTTCTGCTACAGGATCCCAGCTTTTTATTCCCAGACCCATTATTTCTTCACTGGTTTTCTTCATGCTTTCTACTGCTTTTTTCTTTCTTTCCATATATTCCTGCTCCAACAAAGAAACGAAATAATTTTCAACGGCATCAATGATAAACCTGTTCCTTTTTATTTTTTTTCTGCTTTTGTATTTATCAATTTTTTCAAGTATTTCGTCAGGAATTGATAATAATATTTTTGCCACTTTCTAAGCCTCCGTTCACTCTTTATAGAATTTAATATATTAAATCTCTATTATTGCCTTAGATTTCAGGGCTAGCTAATATATAAATATATATTTATAGATATATTATTATATATACCTTGATAATTGTCAATACTGCCGGTAAGCGCGCTGCATGATTAATTTTTGTATTTTACAGAAATTTATCTTACCGGGGAAAAGTAAAGTCAGCTGCCAGATTAAACAAAATAATAAAAATTCTTATTCGTATTTTTATTATTTTTATTTATTTTATTCAGGATTTACTTATAAGGATAATTGCTTCCAGGGCAAGGAGATTTGGGAAATATCTTACAGTCTTATTTCCCTCTAAATAATAAGCTTTTAATATTTTAATTCTTTTTTTCTTACAGTAATCTATAAAATCTTTTATGCTCAGGAAATGCACATTCGGGGATTCATACCAGCTGTAAGGCAGAGACGGTGTAACAGGGGCTTTCCCTTTGAAAAAAAGATCAAAACGTGACCTTATATGGGCAAAATTAGGGAAACCTACTATTACCTTCCTTCCCACCCTTAAGGATTCATGCAGGACAAATTCTATTTTCCCTGTTTCCTGCATACTCTTGTTTAAAATGACATAATCAAAAGACTTATCAGGATATTCCCCCAGGCCGCCTTCAATATCTCCATGAAATACGCTCAACCCCTTTTCCACACACTCATAAATTGCTTCTTCACTTAATTCTATTCCCTGCGCTTTCACTCTTTTCCTGGCAGTCAGAAGATACAGAAGTTCCCCATCCCCGCAACCGAGGTCCAGAACTCTCGAACCTTCTTCCACAATTTTAAAAATTATTTTAAAATCCGGTCTTATGTTCCTGTCATTTTTCTGCATAATTATATACTCTGCTTAGAAAATGTTTTATCAGTCGCGTTTCTTCCTCAAACTCAAGAAGAAACGCATCATGTCCGTAATTTGAATTTATTTCACAATAAGTAACATCAAGGTGTTTTGCCTTCAATATTTTAACAATTTCCCTGGACTGATAAGATGGATAAAGCCAGTCGGATTTAAATGACACTACAAGAAATTTAATATCCGGTTCGCTACTCTGCGGAATTAGTTTATCACCATCAGAAAGGTCAAAATAGTCTATGGCTTTTGTCATATAAAGATATGAGTTGGCGTCAAATCTCTTTACAAAATTATCACCTCTGTAATGCAAGTAGCCTTCAACCTCAAACTCGGGTTTAAAAGAAAAATTGTAAATACCGTTTTTACCATTTTTTAATTTTCTTGAAAATTTTCTCTCCATTGACTCATCACTCATATACGTTATGTGTCCGATCATCCTTGCCAGGGCAAGCCCTCTTTCGGGCAGGCCCTTACCGTAATACTTACCTCCCCGCCATGCGGGATCAGACATTACGGCCTGCCTCCCCACTTCGTTGAATGCAATTTGCTGGGGTGAGTGTTTTAATGCCGTGGCCATTGGAATTGCTGATAAGATCCTTTCCGGATATGAGGCAACCCACTGAATAACCTGCATTCCGCCCATTGACCCTCCAGCAACACACAGCAGTTTTTCTATTCCCAGGTAATCAATTAAATACTTCTGTGCATTGATCATATCCGCAATTGTAATTATCGGAAAATCAAGGCCGTAGGGTTTTCCGGTTTTTTCGTTTATAGAAGAAGGGCCGGTGCTTCCTCTGCATCCGCCGATGACATTGGAACATAAAACAAAATATTTTGTGGTATCAAAAGCCCTGCCGGGGCCAATCATATCGCTCCACCACCCCGGTTTTTTATCTCCCCTGTGAAATCCCGCTGCATGAGCGTCACCAGAAAGGGCGTGTAAAACCATAATCGCGTTATTTTTATTTTTATTCAGTCTGCCGTATGTTTCATAGGCAATTGTTACAGGACCTAATTTTTTTCCCGATTCCAGTATTATCTCCTCAGGGGGGCAGGCAAAATTATAATATTCTGTTTCAATTATTTCTGCTTCACTCTTCATATTTTTCACCTGGAATTAATCTATTATTTATAAAATCAAGAATAATAAAAATTATTTATCATCAAACAGCCATGTGGAAATATATCTTTCCCCTGTATCCGGTAAAATGACGACGATATTTTTATTTTCCGATTCCCTGAGCCGGGCTACTTTTATTGCTGCATGCATTGCTGCACCGCTTGATATGCCCGCAAGGATTCCTTCTTCTCTTATTATCTTTCGTGCCATAATGCCTGCATCTTCGTCTGAAACCTGGATAATTTCATCAATAATAGAAGTATTTAATATTTCCGGAATAAATCCGGCCCCGATACCCTGAATTTTATGAGGTCCCGGATTGCCCCTTGAGAGAACAGGAGAGCCGGCAGGTTCAACCGCCACTATTTTAACCGAAGATTTTTTTTCTTTTAAAAACTCCCCCACACCGGTAATAGTCCCGCCGGTGCCTACTCCGGCAACAAATATATCCACACTGCCGTCAGTATCGGCCCATATCTCTTCGGCAGTAGTTTTACGGTGTATTTCTGGATTCGCGGCATTATCAAATTGCTGCGGCATAAAACTGTTTTTAATATTCTTTTGAATTTTTTCTGCTTCCTCTACAGCTCCTCTCATTCCTTTTGAACCATCCGTAAGAACAAGCTCCGCTCCAAATATAGTAAGAAGCTTTCTTCGTTCCAGACTCATTGTATCCGGCATGGTTAGGATTAGCCTGTATCCTTTTGCCGCACAGACAAAGGCGAGTGCAATACCGGTATTTCCGCTTGTCGGCTCTACTACTGTCGTATCTTTGTTTATCAGGCCTTCATTCTCTGCTACTTTAATCATCGCAATCCCGATCCTGTCCTTTACACTTGAAAGGGGATTAAATGATTCCAGCTTTGCAAATACCGCAGCACTTTTTCCTTCTGATAGTTTATTTATCCTGACAAGAGGCGTGCGGCCTATTGTTTCAGTTATGTCATTAAAGATTTTACCCATAATCTAACCTCCTTAATTTCAATTTACCTGTCTGCTTTTTAATCCAGTGCCTGCGCAATATCAGAGATGATGTCATCTATATCCTCAATACCGATTGAAAGCCTTATATAGTCAGGAGTAACACCTGCCGACTTTTGTTCCTCTTCTGAAAGCTGCTGATGGGTCGTAGAAGCAGGATGAATGGCAAGCGTTTTTGCATCACCGATATTTGCCAGATGAGATATTAATTTTAACGAATTAATGAACTTCTTCCCTGATTCCAACCCGCCCTTTACTCCAAATCCTACAAGAGCGCCTGCCCCTCCGGGCAAATATTTATCAGCCAGTTCTTTCTCCGGACTGGATTCCAGGCCCGGGTAATTTACCCAGGAAACTTTTTTATGAGCATTAAGAAATTCTGCAACTTTAAGTGCATTCTCCGAATGCCTTATCATCCTTAAGTGCAAAGTCTCCAATCCCTGCAGGAATAAAAATGAATTAAAAGGAGAAAGACATGGACCAAGATCTCTTAGAAGATTAACTCTTGCCCTGACTATATAGGCAATATTTCCATATTGCCTGAATTCTTTTACAAAATTCATCCCGTGATAACTGGGATCCGGATCAGCAATCAATGGAAATTTGCCATTTGTCCAGTCAAATTTTCCCGAGTCGACAATTATGCCCCCTATTGAAGTACCGTGCCCCCCTATAAATTTGGTGGCCGAATAAATCACAATATCCGCACCAAAATTAACTGGCTTTAAAAGGTATGGGGTAACAGTATTGTCTACTATAAGTGGAACTCCATTATCATGAGCAATTTCAGCAAGCGCTCCCAAGTCAGCGACATTTAATTTCGGATTACCTATTGATTCGGTATAAATTGCCTTCGTTCTGCTTGTAATTGCTTTTCTGAAACTACCTAAATCCCCGGATTGTGCAAATTTTACATCAATCCCCATGCGCCTGAGAGTGTTATTAAACAGAGTATAGGTTCCGCCATACAGGCTATCTGCTGAAACTATCTCATCGCCAGCCTGTGCTATATTTAGAATCGCTATCGTTTCCGCAGCCTGGCCGCTTGCAACAGCAAGAGCGCCGGCTGCTCCTTCAATTGCGGCCATTCTTTTTTCGAGTATATCATTTGTGGGATTCATTATTCTACTGTAAATATTACCGGATTCTTTTAACGCAAAAAGATTTGCCGCATGACCGGCGTCTTTAAACTGATAAGATGTAGTCTGGTAAATAGGCACAGCTCTGGCACCGGTTGCAGGATCCGGTATCTGTCCCCCATGAAGCAGAAGCGTATCTAACTTTAATTTTGAATCTATTTCACTCATGATTGTTTATCTCCTTCCAGCCCGGATTAAATATTTAAAAAAATAGCTAAAATGAAGCAGCGGTTTTAAATCCGTTAAAAACCTTATTTTATTAAAATCATATTCCATACATAATCATGTCTCCCGTTTTTTCTTTCTGCATTCTTACAAGATCCTCGAGAGTAAGAGAATTTAGAAACCCTGAGATTTTTTCTCCCAGTTTAACCCAGATATCCCTGGTTATACAGGTTTGCGATTTAATACAGACAGAATTATTACTTACACAATCAACTAAATTCAAATCACCTTCCAGTATCTCCACAATCTCTTTTAATTTAATTTCAGAAGAATGTTTCCCGAGAACATATCCGCTGTGGGCGCCTCCATAATTGTTTACCAGACCCTTTCCCTTAAGCGGTATAATTATCTGGCTGAGGTATTTTTCTGATACATCAATATTTCTGGCAATCTCTTTTAAGTAAATCGAGCGTCTGCCGGAACTGGCGGCTATTTCCACCATCAGCCTTAAACCGTACCGGGTTCTTGTAGAAATCCTCATGCTGGTCTCCTGGTATTAGTAATATTAATAATATATATACTATATATATTATTGTATTAGTAGTATTCTATAAATAAAAGTGTAATCGGTCAAGTAAAACTTAAGGAATGGTGAAATTCACGGAAGTGCTTCTTTTGTACTTTTAAGTTTAAAGATTAAAAAACTTCTTAGATTATAAATTATAAAAAAACAGCGGTTATTACCCGCAGAGTTTTGCATTATTCTTACGCAATACTTCTTCAGTTTCGTTTATATCTGCCACATTGAGAACTATTTTTGTATCTGCAATTAAATATATGTAATCAATGCCTATCCCCTCACTTGCAAGGATATCAAGAAGCTTATAAAGTTCACCCGGCCTGTCTTTCAATTCTATACAGATTACATCCATTAAATGAGTTGTAAAACCAGCTTTCTTCAATGCCTGGTGGGCAGTTTCCGTATCCGATACTATCAATCTCAATATCCCGTAATCTCTTGCTTCGGTCGTTGAAAACCCTTCTAAATTTATATCCTGTTCCTTTAATATCCTTGTTACATCTAAAAGACCTCCTGCCTGGTTCTCAAGAAAAACAGTCAATTGTTTGATGGGCATTTGCCTTACCTCCTGTCTATCGGTCCCAACCATTTATTATTTTTATATTTTCTATTTTCCCATATCTATTAAATTTATACAGTATTTTTTAATTTTTAATAAATTTTAATAATTAAGCAATAATTTTTGCCCAAAATGGGCTTGTCCTCTTAAATTTATTTTATTTTTAATATAATATATCTTAAGATGGAATATAAGATTAGAAAGAGACAACTTAAAAGAAATATCAGCTACAGATATTTTATATATATTATTATAATAATATCATTGCTTCAGCTGCTTGGTCTAAGATCCTGCTATAAGGATAAGATAATTAAACTTCCTGACAATCTTTTTACGTCTGTAGTAAAATATCCTGTTTCTGAACTTATCTTTGACTCTGCTTACGAAATAACTGAGCCGGAGCCCCCGGACGAGAGCGGTACTTATCCTGCCGGAGAAGATTCTCTGGAGGAATCTGAAGAAAACCAGACAGCCAGCCAGATTTTAACGGATGTCCAGAAAGATATTGTTTTAAAAATCCTGGAACTGTCTGACAGTGACATTGAATACGGATATCAGGTTTACCCTGATACAGGTTATCCTTCTGATAATATATGGATCTCCACCGATGTAATATCTGTAACTTTAAAGGAATGCGGTTATGACCTTATGGAGCTGATACATGAAGATATGCTAAACCATAAAGAAGACTACCCTCTGGATATAAAAGGCAGAAATACCCCGATAAAGTATATTGATTTCCGGGATGTCTTCTTCCAGGAACAATTTTTCAAACGCAATGCCTTAACAACGCTTCCCCATGAATATGATTTAAATGATGAGAATAATAGTTTCCTATGGCAGCCTGGAGATATTGTTTATTTCCAATTTGACGAAGACAATCCTTACGCAGACCTTGGCGGTTTCATCTCTCCCCATAACAATGACAGTGGAGTCCCGCTTGTTATAATGATCTCCAGCGAATTCGGGGAGATAAGCGAAGTTGACGTGCTCATGGAATATAAAGTCGTGGGGCATTTCCGGTATCCTCCGCCGGAAATTGACTGAACCATACCGGCTATACATAGAAAAGGATAAAAATTTTTCTTACCTGTTTTGTAATTTTAAAAATTTTTTTGTTTTTTTATTATTGATATTTTAGTATCATAGTTTACAAAAGAAAATATATGCAGCCGGATATGGTCTTATGAATACTGTAATTTCCGGCTTATTCAAAATTTTAGATATCAAGATTTAATAATTTTTTTTGGAGGTCAGTATTCAATGAGTGCAGAAAAAAAATTTGATAAGACAGTCCTGAATTATGTAATTGGCGGTGCGGTTATAGGAGCAGTTGCTGGTTACTTCATAAAAAGAATAGGTGCCAATAACATAATGAACATGCTAAAACAAAAAGAGATTATTCCTCCATCAATATCAAATTTTATAAGTGAATTTACCTCAAAGAAAAAATCCTGAGGAAAACAGCGTTAACAGTTTTAAAAAATCTGTTTTAAATTATTCCTTCCGGGGCATTTTTTTCATTACAAGAAAGTAATACACAATTGCTGCTATTCCATTTAGCTGGGTAACAAAAAATGTTACAATTAAAATTACAAGCCACATTGTTTTTGCATTTTCCCCGCCTGTTCCGGGTGGAAATTCGTCAGGCTTTCTCTTTGCGCAGTCAATAAGTGCAATAATCCATATTACCAGGAAAAAGAGACCCAGTAACATCATAATAACTGAAAAACAGATCCCGAATGCAACAAACGGAACAGCTGCAATGCCAATAGCACCTCCCGTAACTTCTTCCCCGGTACAGCCAGTAGAAAGTACCGCTACCGCTCCGAGCAGCAGCAGATAAGCCCGTAAAAATATTTTTTTCATTATTCCTCCATTTATTTATCTATCCTTATAGATTATTCGTTTGGGTAGTTGATATAATAAGAGTCCGGTTTGGTGGCTACATCAATAATTGCCCATATCCAGGCGCCAATCCCCCATATTCCAAAAGTAACTATTGAAAGGGCAAGATTCAACCAGAATTTCCAGGCATCCTTTTCATAGGTGTAAATCCATGTCCAGAATGCAAGAAAAATTGCCAGCAGAAGAGCCACTGTCTTATCTTTTGCAACTGCCGGCTTATCAAGAGCCCCTCCCTTAACTACCACACCGCAATAGGGACAGACTGCAGCATTTATATCTATCTTTTTACCGCAGTTTACACAAAATATTTCTTTCTTTTCCACAACAGCTTTATCATTCACTTTTCTAACTCCTTACTATGTTATAATAAAATGTTCTTTTAAAATGCCTGAAGATTAATAATTCAGGGCAATTCCTGCAACAACAGCTATAATAATGCCTATAAATATTAATATACCTACCCCGCCGCAGACTATGCCGGCAATATCAAAACCCTTCCCTATGGATTCAGATTTCCCGGCATTTATATTTTTTAAATCCAGTATGCCCAGAACAACGGCCGCAATTGCAAACAAAATACCCGTACCCCATAAAAACCCGCACGGCAGGCTCATAATACCGGCAACAAGTGAAATTATAGCCATTGGAGACGGCCTTTTTTCTTCTTCAGCCTTTTCCCGGGTTATACTTTTTATCATTACCCCGCATTTGGGGCACACTACTGCTTCCTTATCAATCGGGCTGCCGCAATTCTGGCAGTATTTGATCTTTTCTCCGTTATTTTTTTTATCTTCCATAGCTCTCTCTCCTGCTTTTTAAAATATATTATTTAATAACAGCTCTACTGATAGGGGTTTTCTCTTAACAGGGCGGAGTTAAACCAGAGACCCGATATTTCGTATTTTTCCCCATCAGCTTCACGTATTGCCAGGGTGACCGTCACACTGCCTGCTTCTCCTGTGTAGTCAGCTTCATAAATAATCACAATTCCATCATTTCTAACTGCTGAACCGGAAAATTTCTTTGAACCAGCCCCGTACTTTCCTATGGTGCTCTCCAGATAGGAAGTAAATTTCATGAACTCTTCTTCCGTAAACGCTTTCGTCATTTCATCACTCAGGTCTTTTTTAAAATTTATATAATCCCGGCTATTTAATGCAGACAGGATATTTTCTGCTGCGCTGTCAGCAAAAGAAATTACTTCCCCGCTTACACCTGCACATCCTGAAATTATAAAAGTAACTATAAGAACCGGCAGGAGCAATCTGTAAATTAAAGCTTTGTTTCCCATAAGGCTTTTTAAATAATAACCCTTATATTTAACATATTTTAGTATTTTATCTGATTTTCCCTGTGTAAATCAAATAATATTAAAAACAAATCCGCCTTACCTGGAAAAGATTATTTACCCTTTTCCATAAGTGCTGCCATATCAATATTCATAAATATTAAAAAAGTATTATTATCTGTCCCGGCCAGTATTAATGTATGCAATTCATTTTCACCTGAAGCAACCACTATAACGGGCTGTTTTCCATCAGCAGCCTGTCCCTGATCCTCTATTTTATGGATGTCCCATTTTCCACCGATCGAATCAAAAAAATCCAGGACTTCGGTTTTGTCATCTGCAGTTGAATAAACAGTTGCGACTATCTCCTGATTTATTACATTTTCTTTTATATCCGGCGGCAGCTCATCCAGCACTCTCATATCCTTTTCAGATAATGCAACCCCGTATCTGCTTCCCAGCTCTATTATACTGTTGATATCACCAGTGGCCTGGAATAGAGCTACAGAGTCAGTATACACAAGCTCGCCCTCTACAAAGCTTTCATCAATATTTTCACCTGCTTTTACCTGAATTCCGGTAATTCTTTCAACTGCTGAAAATAACGGGCATGCACAGCCGCTTATTGTAACTACTGCTGCCAGTAAAAATACCGCAGTCAGGAGTACTTTTAATACCAGAAAAATTGTATTATTCTTTATTTTAGACTTCATTGCATTTCCTTTGATTATATATTTATATAAAAAATTTTACCGTATTTGTTATCCTGCCTTTTCTTTTATTTTATATATATTCTCGGAACTCTGTTTTTTAGCATGCACACCGCTTCATAATTAATGGTACCAATTAATTCTGCTATATCTTCTGCAGCAATTCTGTTTTTACCCGATTTCCCTATTAATATTACCTCATCTCCAACTTTGACAATACCATCTGTGACAATATCTGTAATATCTATCATAAACTGGTCCATTGTAATATTTCCAACTGCAGGAGCATATATTCCGTTTATTAAAACACTCGCTTTATTGGACAATAACCTGGAGTACCCATCGGCATAACCTACAGGAACAGTTGCAATTATACTGTCCCTTCCGGTTATAAAGGTGCCGCAATAAGAAATGGGACAGCCTTTCGGGACATTCTTTATAAAAGATATTTTTGTTTTGAGACAGAGCAGGGGCCTCAAATCAGATACAGCCCTGCATGCTACTGAATCAAGCCATCCAGCATAATCTATATCATAGGGATTAAGTCCGTACAGGGAGACTCCTATTCTAACCATATCAAGATGCATATTTTTATATCTAAAAAATGCAGCACTATTGGCACAATGAAAGCACTCGGCCTGTATTTTATAATCTTTTATCTTTCTGACAGTTTTATCGAACCTGTCCCACTGTAATTGCGTATATGGGTCATTTTTAATGCTGGCACAGGCAAAATGTGTTGAAATACCTCTAATCTTTAAATATGGAAGTCCCGCAATCTTTAAAATCTCCCCGGGGGCTTCAATATAATTTATCCCCACCCTGTTCATTCCGGTATCCACATTAATGTTAACTTCTGTTTTCCTGTTAATTCTGCTGCATTCTTCTGAAATAAACCTGGCGGATTCATATGAGTTTATACCCAGAATGAGATCATTTTTTATAGCTTCTGCCGCTGCTTCCGGCGAGCTTTCACCCAGGACATAGATTGGCACAGTAATTCCGGATTTTCTTAATTCTGTCCCCTCCTCGACAAGCGCCACTCCCAGTGAGTCTGCTCCGTTTTTTACCGCCTCTTTTGAAATCTCCTCCGCGCCGTGTCCATAGGCATCGGCCTTAACTACAGCCATTATCTTTACATTTTCTGAAGCTGCATATGATTTAATTATTTTAAGATTATGGTTCAGATTATTTAGATTTATTTCAGTCCAGGCAAACCTTCTGTCAATTATGGATTTCTGGTTCATATTATTCTCATAATAGATAAATTAATTTTTAAACCATTGATTTTACAATATCTGCTCTGGTAATTATTCCCGCCAGTTCTCCCTTATCATCCAGGACAGGAACTCTGTTAATATTATATTTAATCATTATATTTGCAACTTCACTGACAGGCGTATCTTTATTTACCGTCCGCACTTCAGTGGTCATAATATCTTCCACTTTCGTCCCCAGATATTTTTTAAGATTTCTCTTGAATTTATTCAGGCTTTCAAGATATATAATACTATCAAACAGCTTAAAATATCGCGGGAAATGAAGGTCTGAATCTTTTACAAGCAGGTCGCCTTCAGTTGCAATTCCTGCAAGTTTTCCGTCATCATCCACCACCGGGACCCCGCTTATTTTATTTTTTACAAGCAGTTTAGAAAGTTTTTCCACCGATTTATTTTTATTTATCGTGATAACCTTCTTTACCATAATATCTCTTGCTAAAAGCTCCGGCATTTTTGCTCCATTCTTTAGTATTTATATTTTTTATTTTTAAAAAATAAAATATTTTTAATATTTTATTTTCTCTATTTTCAGAAAAACTTTTTTTATTCCCTCCAGAAGGTCTGTTGCTATAAGTGACGTTCTGCTGGTTTCTTTTACCATAATATCCGCTGCCAGACCGTGAATATAGGCACCGCATACGGCACTTTCCATCAGTCCCATTCCCTGGCACAGCAATGAACCGATAATGCCCGTCAGTATATCACCCGTGCCTGCCGTTGCCAGCCCCCAGTTCCCCGTGGGATTAATAAAAGTTCTATCATTATAATCCGAAATTATGGTCCTTGCGCCTTTGAGCACAGATGTTAATTTATATTTTTCTGCAGCTTCCTGATTTATACTGATTCTATCTTCTAACGGGATTACCCCCCTGCCCATTATTAACGACATCTCTCCTGCATGAGGAGTTATTATGACATTTTCAAGATTAAAATTTTCCATACTATCAGTATTACCGTCACAGTAAAGAGCATAAAGGCCATCAGCATCAAGCACCACAGGTTTATCTATGCTTTTCAATATTTCCCTTACCAGCTGTATTGTACTTTCGTCTCTTGAAAGCCCCGGGCCTATCGCCAGCGCACTGAATCTATCACTTAATTCCAGTATTTCACTTAAACTATTTGCATGCAAAGATAGATTTTCCGTCTGCCCGACAGGGTATGTAATGACTTCAGTAAGTCTTCCTTCAAAAATTTCATTTAACTCACGCGGGCACACAAGAGTTACCACTCCGGCTCCGGCTCTTAAAGCACTCATACAAGTCATTGAAGCTGCACCCGTAAACCCGGCAGAACCAGCTATTACCAGTAAGTTTCCAACTCTATACTTATAAGTCCAGGGCTCCTTTACGGGTATATTTTCGGCCACCCATTGAAGGTCAGGTTCAAAAATATGCTCATAGCCCTCGAAATATTTCCCGGGAATGCCTATATCAATAATTAGAACTTCGCCCACAAAATCTGCACCCGGATAGTTTACAAGTCCTATTTTTTTACAGCCAAAAGTTATGGTTTTATCCGCCTTTACTGCTACGCCAAGAATTTTCCCATCATCAGAATCAATGCCGGAAGGTATATCTACTGAATATATTTTCAGGCTTTTATTTTTTACCCGGACTGTGTTTATAATTTCAATCACTTTCTTTGAAGGTCCGTATACATCCTTGCCGTGAAGACCCGTTCCGAATATAGCGTCCACAACAAAATCAGCTTTCCTTAATTCTTTGTGGAAAAAAAGGGCTGTTTTATAGTCTTCCGATCCCAGATAATAAATATTATCTTTTCTGTTTTTTTCAAGCTTCTTAAAATAATACAGACTGTCTGAACTAAATTTTTTTACAGGAGATGCATGAAAGACTGTTATGTCCATTCCATAATCAAGTAAATCACCGGCAGCCACAAATCCATCTCCGCCGTTGTTTCCGCTTCCGCAGATAACAACACCCCTTGCAGCCCTTTTAAGCTCCATACCCTCAAAATCAGTTATGACCGTCCTTGATACACCGCTGCCTGCATTTTTCATGAGCAATCTGGAATCTATCCCGTCACTTATTGCTTTTTTATCAATTTCGGCTATTCTGCTTCCTTTTAGTATTCTTTTTAATTCCATTCTTTTAGGTTATTCAGTTTAAATTTATATATTTTTAAAACTATAATTCTCTGACTATAAATTATAAACTATATTATTGCTACAGCATAGGCAACTGCGAAATTATCCGTAGCCGATACCGATACTTTTATTTCTTTAATTTTAAGCTTTTTGCTAAACTCCTCTGTTTTCCCATATAGCTTTATAAAAGGAGCACCGGTATTCATATTTGACAGTTCTATCTCTTTTAAGGATATATTTTTACTGACTCCTTCAGCCAGCGATTTAGCAACTGCTTCCTTTGCCGCAAAACGGGCCGCGAAACTCTGGAATCTAACTATATTTTTACTGTTGCAATAATTTATTTCATTTTCCGTATAAACCCTTTTTAGAAAACCGGAATTATTTTTTATTGCAGATTTTATTCTTTCAACTTCAATTATATCAGTACCAATACCATATATCTCCATGAATATTTACTCCACAGTAACACTTTTTGCAAGATTCCTCGGCTGGTCGACATTTCTGTTCAGATTTTTTGCTATATAATATGAATACAGCTGGATGGGAATAATATTTAAAATAGCATAAAGCTCTTCAAGAGTTCCGGGAACGCTGAAGACATAATCTGCATATTTTTTAGTATTTTTATCTTCCCTGCTTATTATGGAGAAAATAGTAGCCTTTCTTGTCTTTACTTCCTGTATATTGCTTAATATCTTTTCATATACAGAGTCGCGGGGCATTATTCCCACCACTACCGTTTTTTCATCGGTTAGCGCTATCGGGCCATGCTTCATTTCTCCTGCCGGATAACCTTCTGCATGAATATATGAAATTTCCTTTAGCTTCAGCGCACCTTCAAGTGCAGCAGGAAGCCCGAAAATTCTTCCCAGAAATAAAAAGCAGGTGTACTTATATGTATGGTCCGCAATTATTTTTATTTTACCTGCATCGTTCAGTATGTCCTGTATTTTTTCCGGTATGGCTTCCAGTTCATTAACTACTTTTTGAAATTCGTTTTTTCTTATATTGCCCTTTCCTCTGGCAAGATACAGACCTATAAGATACATTATTATAATTTGAGCGGTAAAAGTTTTCGTGGCGCAGACTCCTATTTCAGGACCTGCATGTGTATATATCACTGAATCAGCTTCCCTTGAAACTGTACTCCCCACAACATTTGTAATTGCTGCCAGCCTTGCTCCTTTTGATTTTGCCTCCCTTATTGCAGCAAGAGTATCTACTGTCTCTCCAGACTGTGTTATTGCAATAAATAAACAATCTTTTCCAACAAGCGGGTTCCGGTATCTGTACTCCGAAGAAAAATCTACTTCAACAGGAATTCCTGCCCATCTTTCTATAACCTGTTTTCCTATTAATGCAGCATGGTAAGACGTCCCGCACGCGATTATTTGAACTTTTTTTAATTTTTTAATCCGCTCTGGCGAGAGGCCCAGCTCATCAAAATGCAGCTTTCCGTTTGTCAGCCTGCCCCTCATTGTTTCTCTGACGCCGTAAGGCTGTTCAAATATTTCTTTAAGCATAAAATCTTCATAACCGCTTTTTTCAGCATTTACAGCATCCCAGCCGACTTTAAAAGGTTCTCTTTCAATCAGCTCCCCTTCTGCACTGTAAATTTCTATTTTATCTTTTGTGAGCCTTACAGTTTCGTAATCATTTATCACTATGAAATTACGGGTATGTTCCAGAACCGCCGGTATATCCGAAGCAAAAAAATTACCTTCTTCTGATACTCCCACAATTAAGGGGCTGAATACTCTGGCTCCTATAAGTTCACCGGGATTATAACCGGAAATCGCTACAATAGCTCCTGAACCCTTTATTTTTTTTATCGCTTTCTGCATTGCCTTAAGCAGGTCGCCCTTATTATATTTTTCCAGCAGATGCGGCAGTACTTCTGTATCGGTTCCAGAAACAAATTTATGTCCTTCCTTCACGAGTTCTTCTTTTAGTTCCGCGTAATTTTCTATTATGCCGTTATGTACGACAGCAATTCTCCCTTTATCGGCTGTATGGGGATGGGCATTTACTTTCGTCGGTTCACCATGTGTTGCCCACCTTGTATGTCCTATACCGCAGTTACCGTCTTTTTTTAAATTATCTGCTTCTTTTCTGAGTATATTTATTTTCCCTGCTTCTTTTACAACGCATATTTTCTGGTTTTCTAAAGACCCGGTTTCGCCTGTATCTGAAATTAGAATAGCAATACCCGCAGAATCATAGCCTCTGTACTCTAGCCTTTTGAGCCCGTTTATCAGAATACTTTTGCATTTTTTGCTTCCTGTGTATGCAATAATTCCACACATTAATATACCCCCGGTTATTTATTTTTCTCTGCCAGACGTGGTTTTTCTAATTATAGATTCAATAATCTAAAAATCATATATATAATCATATAAGCAACATTGAAATATTATAACAGAAGCTTTATAAAAAGGTGAAAATAAAGAATTTAATAAGCCGGTTTGCTGTACAAAATTTTAAAAAGCAGTGATAATAGTCAAAAATATTTTTTTATTAAATTTTTAAAGGAGGCACCCATAGATATTATAATAAAAGACAGTTATGAGCAAATGAGCAGGTTTGCTGCAGAGATTATAGCAAATCAGATAAAGTTAAAACCCTCTTCTGTCCTCGGACTTGCAACCGGGAGTACGCCCCTGGGGACTTACAGGGAGCTTATTAAAATGCACAGAGAGGGCCTGGATTTTTCCCGGGTAAAAACTTTTAACCTTGACGAGTACCTTGGAATAGGAATAGAAACTGATAAACCCTATGCTATCGACCAGAGTTACGCAAGGTTCATGCATGAAGAGCTTTTCAAACATATAAATATAAAAAAAGAAAACATACATATACCTGACGGCCTTTCAGAAGAACCTGAAAGATTCTGCCAGTCGTACGAGGACATGATAAAAAAGGCCGGAGGGATAGACCTGCAGCTTCTTGGAATAGGCAGAAACGGGCACTGGGCATTCAATGAGCCCGGATCTTCTTTATCTTCCAGGACAAGGGTCATACCGCTTACGGAGCAAACCTTAAATGATAATTATGAAAGTTTTTATAAGAAGGCAAAAATAAAAAGAGAAGATATGCCGCACTCTGCAATAACCATGGGCATGGCAACCATTCTTGAAGCAAGGCAATTACTTATGCTTGCCTGCGGTAAGAATAAATCAAAAGCTATCGCGGAAGCGCTGCAGGGTCCTGTAACGCCTCAGGTTCCCGCATCGGCGATACAGATTTTCAAAGGGAAGGCCACCGTTGTGCTTGATAAAGATGCTGCTTCCGGGCTGGCCGTGTAATCCCGGTGTTGTACAGAATTTTATAAAATAAAGATTATACCGGCAGATTAAAATAAACAGAGCTTATTATCTTTAAAAAATTTCTTCTTTTTCCTGTTTTGTATAGAAGAGTTTCATGCACTCCTCTTCCGGAAGCGCGCTGCTGCTTTCAAGAAGATAGGATTCTGCATTTTCCCTGCCTGTTATTGCTTCTTTTTCAAGTGCAAGAAGCTTTTCGGGAATCTTTCTTTCCGAAAGCATTTTTTTTATTTTTTTAAAAATTTCAGTGCTGCCATAAAGAAATTTTCCCTCATATAAAATTTTTGATGCGACCATAAATTTAAAATTATTAAAGCTTAGCTGAACCCTTACCTTCTGAATATCTTTTATAATGTAGTCTATCTCTTCCCGGTAAGATGGGCTTTTGATTAGATAATATTTTTGCTGATAGATGGACCTGTCAAGGTCTTCTAAAATTTTCCGGGGCAGGTTTTCCGTTACCACTATAATATCAAGATCTGAACCTTTTACAATCTCATTTATTGATGTCTCGGGCCTTGGTTCTGCATGAGCCATCCCATAAACTATATCACCGGCGATTATAAAACATGTACATCCGGATAAGATTTCCGGTTTTTCCTGTTCAGTAACTATTTTTTTTATTACCTCCCGGGCCAGTTCCAATTTTTGCCTGCTTATTTTTTTGATTTCCTGATAAATGGAGCTGGCTTTTCTCTTTATTTCTCCTGAATCTTTTTTTAGCCCGGCTACGGTATAGGTAAGAAATTCACGCTTGATTGAAGGTGAAAGTCTTGCATATCCTTTAATGCGACTGTCAAGCCTTAAAAATCTTTTACCGACTGTTTTTAAAATAATTTCATCTGATTTGTTGCAGATGCGCCATAGGGAAAGTTCGTCCATCCCGGATTGTTTACTCATCTCTTTCCCGGTTAATGGCCCGGTCCTCTCTAAAAGTTTTATAATTTTATACATTTCAGATTTGAAACATACCGGTTCCTTTAAAATTTACAGCCGGCGTAATCTATTATTCTGATAATTTAATTCAGTTCATTTTTAACTGGCAGTTTGTACTATTTTTAAGGGAGGTTCTTAATTTAATTTTTCCTCAACGACCCGGGCTATTTTTTCTGCAAGTCTTTCAGTTTCCCCTTTATCGGGACCTTCAAGCATTACCCTGCATATAGACTGAGTGCCCGAATACCTTACAAGCACTCTTCCCTTATCTGCAAGTTCTTTTTCAACTTCAGATATTACTCTCTTTAATTCAGGTATCTCTTCAAGAGGCGCTTTCCTTTTAACTTTCACATTTATTAAAACCTGCGGAAAAGTCTTCATAATTTTTGACAGCTCAAAAAGCGACTTCTTTTCCTTTTGTATAACCGACAGAAGCTGCAGCGCTGTTAATATTCCATCACCGGTTGTGTGGTATTCTCTAAAAATTACATGCCCTGAGTCTTCTCCTCCAAGTATGCAGTCATTTTTCATCATTTCCTCAAGTACATATCTGTCACCGACTTTTGTCGCAACATTCTTTATGCCCAGATTTTCCAATGCAATGGAAAGCCCCAGATTGCTCATTACCGTTGTAACTACTGTGTTATTTTTTAATATATTTTCGTCTTTTAATCTTTTTGCACATATTGCTATTATTCTGTCGCCGTTTATTATATTACCCTTCTCGTCTATTGCTATTAACCTGTCGCCATCTCCGTCAAAAGCAAGCCCTATGTCGGCACTGGTTTCAACCACCTTTTTTGCAAGCTTTTCCGGGTAAAGCGCACCGCAATCCAGATTAATATTACAGCCATTTGGAGATACATTTAAAGAAATAACATCTGCTCTCATTTCCTTAAACAATGTCGGGGCCACTTTATATGTAGCACCATTTGCACAATCCAATACAATTTTCATTCCCTCAAGGTCAAGGCCTTTGGGAAACGAATTTTTAAGAAACACAATATATCTCCCGCTTGCATCTTCTTCCCGGGATACCTTTCCCAGATTTTCTGAATCTGTCAGAAGGTTGGGAAGTCTTCTTGAAAGCACAAGTTCTTCAATCTCTATTTCTTCCTCATCAGAGAGCTTATAGCCATTTTTTGAAAATATCTTGATTCCGTTATCCTGATACGGATTATGTGATGCAGAAATGACTATTCCCGCGTCTGCATCCAGATTGATGGTTAAAAAAGCAATGCCGGGTGTAGGCACCGGCCCTACAAGTATTACATCGGTCCCCATTGAACAGATACCCGAGACCAGCGAGCTTTCTATCATGTAACCCGAGAGCCTTGTATCTTTACCGATTACAATTCTTGAACAGTGCTTTCTCCTCTTTAATATATGTGCAGTAGCCTGACCGATCTGCATGACCATATCCGGAGTAATCGGATATTCATTCGCAACTCCTCTTATCCCGTCAGTTCCGAATAGTTTGCCCATATCTTTACCTCCTTTAGAAAATTTCTTTTTTACCGGTTAAATCATTTATCCTGTATGCTTATATTCTCTGGTGTAATTCCTGAGTCTGTCTTAATTTTATTATAGTTTTTGGAGGATAATATCCTTTTGCAGTTGTATTTGGGTACAAAAGTACATCTTTGCCAAGAAGAGTTCCAGGAGAAGTAACACTATTGCAGCCTGTTTCAACTCCATCTCCAAGTATTGCTCCAAATTTTCTTAAATCAGTATTATATTTTTTCTCTTTTATATAAATAACAATATTTGATTCGACCATTTTTAGATTTGCAAGCTTTGTCCCGGCGCCCAGATTTACCCTTCCCAGGATACTATCGCCAATATATGCAAAATGTCCCGCTTTGCTTCCCCCGAGCATAGCACAGGATTTCAACTCTGTCGTATGGCCCACTACACAATCATTGCCTACAAGCGTGTTGCCTCTAAGATAGGCTCCCTGCCGCACTTCTGTGTTATCGCCTATTATTGCGGGCCCTTTTATCAACGCGCCGGGCTCTATTACTGTTCCTCTGCCAATATATATCCTGTCGTCCATTAAAACCGCCCCTGAATATATTATGCTCGCACCTTCCAGAACCTTTCCGTCTTTTTTTATCACGGGTTTCTTTTTTAATATGCCTGTATCAAAGCCTGATTCAATAATCTCATTATTATATAAAACAGCTGTTCTATTAATAACTGCTCCATTCTTTCTTAAATTCGAGACATTTGGTTCAATATGCTCATCTATATATTTTTTAATTTCCTTTAATGCATCCCATACATATTCACTATCGCTAAAAAGGTCACTAAACCGGGTCCGGCCAAGGTCAAAAAAATTTTCTGGTTTTAACATTTAAATACTCCTTAAAAAACCTTTATTTTTAAATAATCCTATTTTCTCCCCCGATATACTTTTTTTTAACAAAAGGAGAAGTCATGCAGGATAATACACCGAAATAATCTGGCTTAAAAGAAATTATACTGCCAGATTTCAATTTTAAAAAGCCGTTTTTATCCATACGTGGCACATTTTCCTTTATTCCCAGAATTGTGTGGTCGCTGCTCTGGCCGGCAATGTATAAACCTGATTCGCAGCAGAGGATGTTTTCACTTCTCACATCCTGCAGACCCAGAGCCACAATAATTTTATATACCCTGTTATTTTTCTTTTTAACCTCTATTGTCTGTGCCTCCAGAATGAACGTGTCTGTATGGGCTCCTCTTATAGGCCTGTAATTAACCGTTTCCTGACCCATAAGTATAGCCTCTCCTATTCTTACCTGGTTGATTCCTCCCGGAACCAGATCTTTCTCGATTAAGTTCCAGCTGCTTGAATTTCCGCCCGATACGACCGGTATATCTGCCCCGGTAGCTTTTTTAACTTTCCGGTGCAGGTCAATAAGAATCTTTAAGCTTTCAGGAGAGGGTCCATTTTTTGTAATACATCTTGCATTTGTTCCCAGCCCATACAATTCAACGAACCTGTAGTTTTTTACCAGTTGAACACAGAAACCGGTAACATTTTCAGGAAGAAGGCCTTCCCTGTCATCATCTGTTTCAACCATTACTATTACCCGGTGTTTTATTTTCTTTCTCCTGCAGGCATCATCAATTAACTTTATTGTTTCTAACCGGGTATTTAAGCTAATGTCGCAGACCTCAACCAGTCTCTCAACTTCATCCGGCATGGGGCTCCGCAGCATTATAAGAGTCTGCTTCCTGCCGTAAAAATTTCTTAATCTCTCAAGGTTTCTCAGACGGCTG
This sequence comes from uncultured Actinomycetota bacterium, assembly GCA_964616545.1. Taxonomy (GTDB): domain Bacteria; phylum Actinomycetota; class Humimicrobiia; order Humimicrobiales; family Humimicrobiaceae; genus JAQVEM01. Next base: position 84,065 of record CAZTUA010000032.1, read on the forward strand.
TCCCCAAGAATTTCAATTCCGGAATTTTTCATCGTCTCCGCTATCTCTATATCTCCCAGTACGCATTTGGTAACACCGACAACAGAAATACCGGACTCAGAATACCGCTTTCTAACAATACTGCTATTATGAAATATTTTATCAAGGTATATTTTTAAACAGGGATAGCTCATTAAGAAAAGATTATTATCTCTTGGAGAACTGGGGTCTTTTTCTGGCTTTTTTTAGGCCATACTTTTTCCTCTCTTTTATTCTTGAATCCCGGGTTAAAAACCCCTCTCTTTTAAGTATGGTCCTGAATTCTTGATTTACTTCCAGAAGCGCCCTGGAAATACCATGGCGCAGTGCTCCTGCCTGTCCCGACATTCCCCCTCCTGATAAATCAGCAATAACATCATAAGCGTTTTCTGTATTTGTAACCTTAAAAGGTTCCATAATGATGGTTATAAGAGATTCTCTTTTGAAATACTCTTTAAAATCCCTTGAATTTACCGTGATTTTCCCTTCCCCGGGGAATAACCTTACCCTTGCTATCGATTCTTTTCTCTTTCCGGTTGCGTCATAAATTGCTTGTTCAGTCAAATTGCTTCTCCTTTTTATAAATCTAGTTTTTGAGGTTTCTGAGCACTATGTATATTTTTTTCGCCTTTATAAATTTTTAATTTTTTTAAAATTTTCCTGCCCAGGATGTTGTGCGGCAACATTCCTTTTACTGCATTCCTTATTACAAATTCAGGTGACTGCTCCATCTTTTTTTTCAGATTTGTAACCTTAAGATTGCCCACATACCCGGAATGCCTGTAATATTTTTTATCTTCCAGCTTATTACCCGTGACTTTTATTTTATCCGCATTTATAACAATCACAAAATCGCCGCAATCCAGGTGCGGTGTAAAAGCTGGTTTATTTTTGCCTCTTAAAATTTTTGCTATTTCCGTGCACAGTCTTCCAAGGTTTTTATCTTTTGCATCAATTAAATACCATTTTCTTTCAATTTCTTCTTTTTTTAAGTTAAATGTTTTCAGCCCTACATTTACCATAATTCCTCCTATTACCTAAATACTCAACTCCAGTAAGAAAAAGTCCCTTTGCCGGTACTATTCTCCCGGTTAGATTTCTATCCCTTTTTTTTAAAGCTTCTCTTATGCCTGCCGGCTCTCTCTGCCCGCTTCCTACTTCCATTATAGTTCCTATTATAATTCTAACCATATTATATAAAAAAGAATTGGCCGCTATTTTAAAAACAATTAAGCCATCAGTCTCTCTGTCTACCGAAAATCTACATACTTTCCTTATCGTATTGCCTTTCAGACATTCCGGATTACAAAAGGACCCGAAGTCTTTTGTTCCGATAAACATCTTCGCCGCCTTTTTCATAAGCTTTATGTCTAACTTTTTATTCACCAGAATACTGTATTTTTTCAAAAAAACGCTCTGATATTCTTTATTTACTACATAGTAACTATATTCTCTTAAAACTGCATCCCTTCTCGCATCAAAAGAATTGCTTACTTTGTTAATTTTTTTAATAACTATATCATCAGGAAGCAGGCTATTAACAGACCACTGGATTCTGTAAATGTCCAGTTCTGAGGCAGTATTAAAATTCACTACCTGATTTCTGGCATGTACCCCTGCATCGGTTCTCCCCGCATATTTAAAATTAACTTCTTCATTTAGTATTTTTGAAAGAACCCCGGTTAACTGCCCCTGTATAGTATTAATGCCACCCGGCTGTATCTGGAATCCACTATAATTGGTCCCGTCATATTCCACAACAGCCATATAGTTATTCACCATATTATGCAGTTTAAATTTATACTTTTCAAAATAACAGTAATCCTGCTTTATTTTTTAAGCAGCTCCATTATTACAAGTTGAGCTCCGTCACCGGTTCTATTTTTATATTTTACAATTCTTGTAAACCCGCTTGACCTCTCATACATTCCCGGAGTTATCTCATTAAATAATTTCTGTACGGCCTCAGTATTACCCAGTAATCTTATACAATTCCTTCTGGCAGCCAGGTTATCCTTCCTGGCTATTGTTATTAATTTATCAACAAAACTTCTTACATATCTCGCTTTTGCCGAAGTAGTTATAATCTTTCCGCTATTAAATAGCGAAATAGCTAGATTCCTCATAATCGCTTTCTGGTGATTGCTGCTTCCGCCCAGTCTCCTGCCTTTTTTCGGTATTACCATACTTTACTTCTCCTGCCCGTTATTTTTGCTTAAAAGATAGCCCAAGCTCTTTTATTTTATCTTTTACTTCCTGGATAGATTTCTGGCCAAAATTCCTTATATCCAGTAGTTCATCCTCGCTGTACTCCAGCAATTTTTCAACAGAGTTAATTCCTTCTCTCTTCAAGCAGTTATATGCCCTTACAGAAAGTTCCAGTTCTTCAATAGAAGGATACTCCTGCTTTGTGTCTTCCTCCTCAATTTCTTCAAAAATCAATTCGTCTTTATTTTTCTTATCGGAAAGATCTATCAGGAGCGCCATGTAATCATTTATAATTTTGGATGCCTGGCTTAAAGCATCCTCTGGCTTAACACTGCCATTTGTTTTTATATTGACTGAAAGCTTATCAAAGTTGGTCATCTGACCGACTCTTGTATTTTCAACCTTGAAATAAACAATTTTTACCGGTGAAAACATTGTATCAACCGGTATTACTCCTATTGGTTCACCTTCCACTGCATTTTCTTCGGCAGTTCTATAACCTTTATCTTTTTCGATCCGTATTTCTGCCGCAAGCTTTCCCTTCTTCGCAAGTGTACAGATATATTCATCCGGATTCACTATTTCCACATCACCTGCAAGTTTTATATCCGAAGCAGTAACTGTTGCCGGCCCCTTTTTTTCAAGCTTCAGCAATACTGGCTCATCGTCTTCCATTCTGAAAACAACACCTTTCAGGTTAGCAACAAATTCCAGCATATCTTCTTTCATTCCTTCCAGAGTTGAGAACTCATGCATAATTCCGTCAACTCTTACTCTTGTTATTCCAACACCCTCTATGGACGAGAGCAGCACCCTTCTTATCGAATTACCCAGAGTGTGCCCGAAACCCCGTTCCAGGGGTTCTATAATAAATTTACCCGAAAAATCATCTTTATGTTTGATGCTAACATTGGGTTTATGCATTTTTAGCAATTTATACCTACCTCCTAAAAAGAAAATTCAATAGAATATTCATATTACTTAGAATAAAGCTCTACTATTACCTGTTCATTAACAGGCGCCTTTATCTCGTCACGCCCCGGGTATCTTAGAAGTTTCCCTTTCAGGTTATCCAGGTCGACTTCAAGATATTCCGGTATAGTAAGACTTGCTCCGCTCTCTCTCGCTCCAACTACAGGTGCTATCTCCTTGCTGGATTCAGCAACACTCACTTCATCTCCTTCTTTTAACTGATATGAGGGCTTATCCACCTTTTTCCCATTAACGGTAATGTGACCGTGGGTAATCAGCTGTTTTGCCTGTGCCCTTGAAGTAGCAAGTCCCATCATATAAAGAATGCTATCAAGTCTCGTTTCCAGGAACAGGAGCAGATTCTCTCCGGTAATTCCTTTTTTCTTTACTGCTTTTTTATAATAATTTCTAAACTGGCGTTCCAGTAATCCGTAGTACCTTTTTGCTTTTTGCTTTTCCCTTAACTGGTTGTAATACTCGGTCTCCATAAGCCTTCTTTTAGCTCTCTGGCCTGGAACATAAGGTTTTTTTTCTAAAACACATTTGTCAGTAAAACATCTCTGACCCTTTAAAAATAACTTCTCTTTTTCTCTTCTACACTGCTTGCAGGCAGGTTCTTTTCCTGTAGACATATTTATAATTACTCCTTATTTTAAACTTTTTAAACTCTTCTTCTCTTGGGCGGCCTGCAGCCATTATGAGGCACCGGTGTTACATCTATTATGTTTCCAATTTCCAGTCCGGCTGCCTGAAGAGACCTTACAGCAGTTTCCCTTCCTGAACCAACACCCTTAACTCTCACATCTACTCTGGCAACTCCATGATCTTTTGCAGTTTTTGCCACTGCTGTTGCAGTTATCTGTGCAGCAAAAGGTGTGCTTTTCTTGGAACCTTTAAAACCCTGGCCTCCAGCACTGCCCCAGGCAATAGTATTGCCATCTAAATCAGTAATATTTACAATCGTGTTATTAAAAGTAGATTGAATATGCGCAATTCCATGCGGTATATTCTTTCTCTCTTTACTTTTTATTCTTCTTTTACCAGTGGTTTTCTTCGCCAAATTTACCTCCCTTAAATTTTATCAGGGTTTTCCCTTTCTTATTCCAACACTTCTTTTTTTACCTTTTCTGGTTCTGGCATTAGTATGGGTTCTCTGTCCCCTAACCGGCAGTCCTCTCTTATGCCTGATACCTCTGTAAGAATTCACTTCTATTAATCTTTTTATGTTCTGATTTACTTCTCTCCTCAGATCTCCCTCAATAGTATAATTATTTTCTATATACTCTCTTATCTTTATTATCTCATCCTCACTTAGATCTTTGGCCTTCATTTTTTTATCAATATCCAGTTCTCTGAGTATTTTCCCGGCTGTTGATCTTCCGACTCCAAATATATAAGTCAAAGCTATACAAATATGTTTGTCATTTGGTATGTCTACACCTGAAATCCTTACCAATTAAAACCTCCTTAACCCTGTCTTTGCTTGTGACGCGGATTTTTGCAAATAATAATAACTTTTCCTTCTCTTTTTATGACTTTACAATTTTTACACATCTTTTTAACTGATGGCTTTACTTTCATTTTTCCTACCTCTTTTAGTCTTATCTTTCTCCATCTTCCGCTATTTATAAAATTCCGGGCTTATTCTGTAAGGCCGATTATGAATTATTTCTTCCTGAAAATAATTCTTCCTCTGCTTAAATCATAAGGCGATATTTCAACTTTGACTTTATCGCCCGGTAAAATTTTTATATAATGCATCCTCATCTTACCGGAAATATGAGCCAGTACTTTATGGCCGTTATCAAGCTCAACTTTAAACATAGCATTTGGAAGTGCTTCTAGAATAGTTCCTTCAGCTTCTATTACACTTTCTTTTTTAGAAATTTTTAACCCCCGAATCAATATTTTAAAATAAAAAATAGCGCAAATAAGTAGACTACCAAAAAATTTTTAGCATGTCTACAATATTTTTAATATTTCAATACTTTATCCCTCAGATTCTTGTCAATATTACAGGACCATCACTGCATATGGCAACCGTATCTTCAAAATGACACGAGAGTTTTCCATCCCCTGTCGTAACAGTCCAGTCATCATTTAATATCATAACATCACTGCTTCCCTGGTTTAACATTGGTTCTATGGCCAGAACCATGCCTTCTTTTAAAACCGGTCCCTGCCCCGGAGGTCCGTAATTTAATATCTGAGGGTCCTCATGCATTTCCCTGCCAATTCCGTGACCCACAAAATCTTTCACTACCGAGAAACTGCTTTTTACAGCTCTTTTTTCAATTGCGTTAGATATATCCGATAATCTATTGCCTGCCCTGCATTTCTCTATTCCCATATCCAGCGCCTCTCTTGTAGCATTCCATAGTTTATCGGCAACTTTACTTACTCTTCCAATTTTATAAGTTCTTGTTGCGTCTCCGTAAAATCCTTTAAACTTAACACCGGTATCTATGGAAACCAGATCTCCATCCTTTATGACTCTCCTGCCGGGAATTCCATGGACTACCTGTTCATTAACAGATGCGCAGATACTGCCGGGAAAAGGCTTTTTACCAAATTTTCCAACATAACCCTTAAAAGCAGGAACGGCATTTTCACTGATTATAACTTCTTCGGTTACTTTATCTAAATAATCAGTGGTGATACCGGGTTTTATTATTTCTTCAATTTTCAAAAAAACTCTTGCAACAATTTTACCCGCTTCCCCCATAATCCTGATCTCATCTGCCGACTTGCATATTATCATAAAATTTTTAATATCCTTTCTGTAACCTCTTCGGCTTTACCGGAACCATCAATATTTGCAAGCAATCCTTTACTGGAATAAAAATCGATAAGAGGTCTCGTTTCGGATTCATATACTTCCAGTCTGTGTTTAATAATTTCCGTATCATCATCTTTCCTTTTCAGCAAATCGGCACCGCATTTTGGACATTTTCCTGTTTCCTCCTGGTTGCCTGAGCTAAATATGCTTTTGCAACCGCTGCATACTCTCCTGCTGCTTAATCTATTAATGATCTCATCTTCGCTGACCATTATATTAATTACTTTATCCAGTTTAATGCCTACCTCATCCAGCATTTTTGAAAACAGTTTTGCCTGATTTAAATTTCTGGGGAAACCGTCCATAAGAAACCCGTTTTTTAGCTTTCCGCTGTTTATCCTGTTTCTTATTATTTCAATTATAAATTCATCCGGAACCAGTCTGCCGCTCTCAACAAATTTTGATACCTCTTTCCCCAGCCTGGTGCCGCTCTTAATTTCATATCTTAAAATATCTCCGGTTGAAACATGCGGTATATCAAATTTCTCTGAAATTGCTTTTGCCTGTGTTCCTTTCCCGGCACCGGGTGCTCCCAGCAATATTATTCTCATTTTAAAAATCCTTCATAGTCTCTCATTGTAAGCTGGGATTCAAGCTGCCTCATGGTATCCAGTGAAACCCCCACTGCAATAATTATTGATGTACCTCCAAACTTAAAAGGTATACCCATATATTCAATTAATATTTCAGGTAGAAGTGCAATGATTGCCAGAAATATTGCTCCGGGGAGTGTTATTCTGTTTAAAACATTGGTTAAATAATCAGAAGTGTTTTTTCCCGGTCTTAGCCCCGGTATGAATCCCCCGTATCTCCTCAAATTGTCCGCAGTATCCAGAGGATTAAAGGTAATCGCAGTATAGAAATACGCAAATATAATGATAAGAACAGTATACGTAATGGCATAAATCGGATTTATCCTGCCCTCTATGCTGGGACTCAGAGCATTAGCTATTGATTGAATCCATCCTACAGGTATAAACTGTGCAATTGTTGAGGGGAAAAGTAATACCGATATGGCAATTATTATAGGCATTACACCAGATTGATTAACCTTGAGAGGTATATAAGTGCTCTGTCCTCCGAAAACCTTCCTGCCCACGACTCTCTTTGCATATTGAACCGGAATTTTTCTTTCACCCTGCTGAATAAGTATTACAGCAACTATTACAGCAATGGCCATAATAATAAAAAGCGCAAGAAAGAAATAATTTGTGCCCCTGAGCCTGAATAAGCTTATAAATTGACCCGGTATTCTTGAAATAATATTGGCAAAAATAAGCAGTGATATTCCGTTTCCTATTCCGTGAATATTTATTAATTCCCCCAGCCACATGATTAAAGTCGTTCCCGCAGTTAATGTTATAATAATCAGGCTGACATGCATAAAATCAAATACAGGTATAGCTCCAAAATTCCTGAAGAAAAATACCATTGCGGTAGACTGCATCAGTGCAAGACCTACTGTCATATATCTTGCTATCTGGTTTATCTTTCTTCTTCCCACTTCCCCTTCTTTTGACAGCTGTTCCAATTTGGGGATTACCACCTGAAGAAGCTGTAACACAATAGTAGCCGTTATGTAGGGCATAATGCCGAGAGAGAATACTGCAAAATTCCCCAGCGCTCCCCCGGAAAACAGGTCCATCATACCCATTATTCCGGTTTCTACCTGCTCAAGAATTCTGGCGGCATCAACACCGGGCAGAGTTATATTCGCACCAAATCTATAAAGGGCTAAAATACCAATCGTAAAAAATATTCTGTTCCGGATTTCTTTTATCCTGAAGGCATTTATGATGGCCCTTAACATTAAACCACCTCTGCTTTTCCGCCAGCTTTTTCAATTTTGCTTACTGCGGTCTTGCTAAAAGAATTAGCCCTGACAGTTAGTTTTTTCGCCAGTTTCCCATTGCCCAGTATTTTTACGGGATTGGATTTTTTTGTTATCAATCCATTTTTTTCTAGTAAATCATAATCAATAACACTGCCGTCCTTAAACCTTTCCAGCTGCGCTATATTCACCGGATTATTTACCTTCTTTCGGGTATTTTTAAAACCTTTTAGATGCGGCAATCTTCTCTGAAGTGGCATCTGTCCGCCTTCAAACCCTATTCTGGTCTTGCCTCCGGATCTCGAAAGCTGGCCTTTGGTTCCTCTTCCACTTGTGGTCCCATGCCCGGAACCATTTCCCCTGCCTACTCTTTTTCTCTTTTTTATAGATTCAGGAGACCCTATATCACAGAGCTTCACTATTTTCTCCTCCCGGAATTATATTGATTAATAATATCAATTAATTTTTGTTATTAACTTTCTTCCCGGACCGTTTCTCTTAAAGTTTCTATCTGCCCGGGTAATTTAAGCCTTTTTAAACCTTCTACAGTCGCATTAACTATATTTAAAGCATTGGCGCTTCCCAGTGACTTTGTGAGAATGTCTTTTACTCCTGCAAGCTCCATAATTATTCTCACTGGCCCTCCTGCTATTACGCCCTTTCCCTGTGAAGCCGGTTTCATAAAAACATGACCTGCTCCAAAACGGCCGTCTATCTGGTAGGGTATTGTCCCGTCAATCAGCGGTACTTTAAACATATTCTTTTTCGCATTATTAATGCCTTTTTGAATTGCGGTGGATACCTCATTGGCCTTTCCAAAACCAACTCCCACCATGCCATTCATATCGCCTACTGCAACCAGAGCGCTGAAGCTAAATCTCCTGCCGCCCTTTACTACTTTGGCAACTCTGTTTATTTTTATCACTTTTTCAGCTAATTCTGTATCTTTAGAAAGTTCAGTCACTAAAAATCCTCCTTGGAAATAAGGTTAAAATTTCAATCCGCCTTTCCTTGCACCCTCGGCCAGGGCTTTTACCCTGCCATGGTATTTATAACTTCCTCTATCAAAAACAACTTCGTTTATTTTTTTCTTCTTTGCAATTCCCGCCAGGGCTTCTCCGGTTCTGAAACTTATATCTATTTTTCCTTTATCCTCTTTTTTTATTCCAATTTTTTTACTTGATATGCCCGCTATTGCAGTGCCGGTAACCTCATCCACTATCTGGCCGTAAATATGTTTATTACTGCGGTAAACAACAAGTCTCGGGCGGCTGCTTCTGCTTTTAACCCTTTTACTGTTTCTCAGTTTTCTTCTAAGGCTTTTATCTTTTCTTTCAACTTTGCTTTTCATTAGAACTCCTGTAAAAAAAATTAGGTGGTAGTAGTTATTGCTGCTTTTCCAACTTTTCTTTTTATAACTTCATCCTCATATTTTATGCCCTTGCCCTTATATGGCTCGGGTTCCCTTATACTCCTGACCTTTGCAGCCACCTGTCCGACTGCCTGTTTATCTATTCCTTTGACCATTATGGTTGTATTGTCGGGTACATCAAAAACTATCCCTTCCGGAGGCTCTATTATTACCGGATTTGAATAACCCGCCAGCACCTCCAGTTTTTCGCCTTTTTTAGCTGCCCTGTAACCCACTCCGACTATTTTTAGTGTTTTACTAAAACCTTCCGATACACCAGTAACCATATTATTGATAAGACTCCTGTAGAGCCCGTATCTGGTTCTGCTCTCAATGCTGTCTGAAATAGGAGAGACAATCAATCTTTTATCTTCTATATTTAATTTAACAGATGATTTATCAAACCTTAAAGAAAGCTCTCCCGCTTTACTTTTCACATTGATAATATCATCATCTATTTTAACCTCTACACCATCCGGTATATCAACAGGTTTTTTTCCTATTCTTGACACCTAATTCACCTCTCTACCATATAAAGCATATTACTTCTCCGCCGGTCTGCTGTTTTTTTGCTTCTTTATCTGTAAGCACACCTTTTGACGTAGACAGTATAACCGTTCCCAATCCACCAAGTACCTTCGGTATTTCATTCTTTTGAACATAAACCCTGAGTCCCGGTTTACTTATTCTCTTAAGCCCGCTTATACTGCTTTCCTTAGTCTTGCTATACTTTAAATATATTTTAATCGTACCGCCAACACCTTCATCTTTACGGATTTCATGGCTTTTTATATAGCCTTCTTTATCCAGTAACCTGGCTATCTCCGCTTTAAATTTTGAATACGGTATATTTACACTATCCATCCTGGCGATACAGCCATTCCGTATCCTTGTTAACATATCTGAAATAGGATCAGTAACACCCGACATAAATCCTCCTTTTACCAGCTGGACTTGGTTAGCCCAGGAATTTTTCCCTCATGTGCCATTTCTCTAAGGCATATCCTGCATAACCCGAATCTTCTAAAATAACCTCTGGGCCTGCCGCACCTGAAACATCTGTTATACCTTCTTGTTTTGTACTTAGGTTCTTTTCTTTGTTTCTCTTTAAGTGCTTTTTTAGCCAATATATATCTCCTTAAAATTTAAAAATTTTCTATTTCTTAAATGGAAATCCAAATTTCTCCAGCAAAGATAGTGCTTCCCCATTACTTTTTGCAGTTGTATTTATTGTTATATTCATACCTTTAACACTTAAAATACTATCATAGCTCACTTCCGGGAAAATCAGCTGCTCCTTTATTCCAATAGTATAATTACCCTGACCATCAAAACTTTTTCTGGAAAGACCCCTGAAATCTCTGATTCTTGGAACCGCTACATTTAACAATCTATCCAGAAACTCATACATTCTGCTTCCTCTTAATGTAACCATGCATCCGATTGGATTTCCTTCCCTGACTTTAAAGCCCGCAATCGATTTCTTTGCCTTTGTTATAACAGGTTTTTGACCCGTTATAACAGCCAGTTCCTGGCTTGCAGATTCTAATTCTTTTATATTCTGCGTCGCAGAGCCAACACCCATATTAATGCAAATCTTCTCTACACGCGGAACTTCCATAATATTTTTAAACTTATATTCCTTTAACATCTCCGGAACAATTTCTTTTATATATTTTTCTTTTAATCTAGGTTTCATTTATAATCACCCGGGTATTTTAAATTTGCTGTTTACATTTCCTGCATATTCTTACTTTTACGCCCGATTCTTTAACATCAAAACCTACCCTTGTTGCTTTATTACAGTTAGGGCATATAAGTTTAACATTAGAAATCATCACAGGTCCTTCTTTTTTAAGAATACCGCCGGGCTTGTTCTGGTCTTTCTGTCTTGTATGCTTTTTTATGGTATTGATACCTTCAACATATAATCTGTTTCTGGCAGCCTCTATTCGCAGTACCTTGCCAGTTTTCCCTCTATCTTTTCCTTTTGTTATCTCTACCTTATCGTTTTTCTTTATCTTTAACATTTTTTAAGCCTCTTCACTTAATAAACTAAATTACTTCCGGCGCAAGCGAAATTATCTTCATAAAGTTTTTATCCCTGAGCTCTCTTGCTACCGGTCCGAATATTCTTGTTCCCCTCGGGTTATTCTGTGCATCAATAATCACTGCTGCATTATCATCAAATCTTATATAAGAACCGTCGGCCCTTCTTAAAGTCTTCTTAGACCTTACAAGTACGGCCCTTATAACATCGCTTTTTTTAACTACTCCTCCGGGGTTTGCTTCTTTTACTGCAGCAACAAATATATCACCGACACGTGCGTATCTTCTCCTTGAGCCGCCCAGCACTTTTATACATTTAATTTCACGTGCTCCTGTATTATCGGCTACATTAACACTGCTTTCAGCTTGAATCATTTCTAAATCCTTCTTTATTCAGCTTTTTTGACTACTTCTACCAGCCGCCAGCGTTTGGTCTTGCTGAGAGGCCTGGTCTCAGAAATTTTAACTACATCACCCATTTTGCAGCTGCTTTCCGGGTCATGAACTTTAAATTTCTTCACTTTTTTTAAAATTTTCTTATATAAAGGGTGCTTATAATAAGATTCTACCGCTACAACAACGGTTTTATCCATTCTGTCGCTTACTACGGTGCCCGTTCTTATTTTTACTTTTCCTTTTTCCAAAAATCCCCCTTTATTTCTTTATTCTTGCTTTCCCTAACTTTATTTTCTTAACATTCTTACTGGTTTTTTTAATGTCACCGGTATTTTTCTTATTCAGTTCTTTTTCTCTAAGCAAAGTTTCTATTCTGGCGATATCTTTTCTTAAGTTTCTTATTTTTACAGGACTTTCTAGCTGCCCTGTAGCTTTCTGAAACTTTAAATTAAAAAGAGTTTTTTTAATTTCTCCAAGTTTCGTTTCCAGTTCTTCTTTAGTCTGTTCCTTTAATTCATTTATCTTCATTTCTTATTCACTCGCTTAAAGTTCTTCGTAAACAAATTTTGTTTTTATTGACAACTTATTTGAAGCCAGCCTGATTGCTTCTCTGGCAGTTTCCTCGTCTACGCCCGAGATTTCAAATAACATTTTACCGGGTTTAACTACGGCTACCCAGTTTTCTGGAGCACCCTTGCCTCCGCCCATACGTGTCTCGGCAGGTTTTTTGGTTACCGGCTTATGGGGAAAAACATTTATCCATACTTTTCCACCCCTTTTTATATACCTTGTCAGAGCCACTCTTGCAGCTTCCAGCTGACGACTCGTCAGCCATCCGGATTCAAGTGCCTGAAGACCGTATTCTCCATAAGAAAGCCTGGCGCCGCCTTTTGCTCTGCCCTTCATTTTACCTCTCTGAACTTTTCTATATTTAACTCTTTTTGGCATTAACATCGCAGCCATAAAATTCTCCTAACCCTTTACCTTTTCTTCTGCTTTATTTTCTTTTCTGGTTTGCTTTTCTTTTTTTATTTCTTCTTCGTCCAGTATAATATCACCCATGTATATCCATACCTTAACTCCGATTTTACCGAATGTTGTATTTGCTTCTGCAAATCCATAATCAATATCTGCCCTTAATGTATGAAGGGGAACCCTGCCTTCCCTGTACCACTCGGTTCTGGCCATCTCTGCTCCGCCCAGTCTTCCAGCGCACTGGACTCTTATGCCCTTTGCGCCTGCTTTCATGCATAGTGATACAGCTTTTTTCATGGCTTTTCTAAAACTAACCCGTCCCTCCAGCTGCGAGGCAATCCCTTCTGCCACTAATTTAGCAACGAGTTCAGGCTTTTTAATTTCCATAATATTCAACTGAATAATGCTTCCGGTTCCTTTTTCTATTAAATCCCTGATATCATTAATGGTTGCGCCTCTTCTTCCTATAACAATTCCCGGCTTTGAAGTATACATGTCAACCTTTACTTCTTCTTCTGTTCTTTCTATTTCAATTTTTGAAATCCCTGCATTTCCCAGCTGTTCTTCTATTATTTTTCTTATAATAATATCTTCTTTAAGCAGCCGAGCATAATCTCTTGAGGCAAACCACCTGGATTGCCAGCTTTTATTAATTCCAATTCTCAGACCGTTAGGATTTACTTTCTGACCCATCCTTAATCCTCCTTCTCTTTTCCATCAGATACATAAACCGATAGGTGCGCAGTCCTCTTTCTTATCCTTGTGGCCCTGCCCCTGGCTCTTGGTTTGAACCTTTTAAGTGTCGGCCCTTCATTTACCAGTATCTTTGAAATAAACAGATCTTCTTCTTTCATTTTATGGTTTTCCGTTGCATTCGCAACAGCACTCTGTATTGCTTTTTTTACTACGACTGCCGCCCTTTTGGGAGTTAGAGACAATACATCTATTGCATCTTCTACCGGTTTTGACTTTATCATGTCTACAACATATTTAATTTTTCTTGGCGATATTCTTATATATTTTTCGACAGCCTTTGCTTCCAAACCTTTATCCTCCTTTTTTACCGCTGTGAATGTTTATTTCTTAACGGTAGTAACCTTCTCACTTTTTCCCTTAAAAACATGCGGCCTTATAGATCTTGTCGGTGCAAACTCCCCGAGTTTATGCCCGACCATTGATTCCGATATAAAAACCGGAATATGTCTTCTTCCATCATAAACAGCTATGGTATGGCCGACCATCTCAGGGAAAATAGTTGAACTTCGTGACCAGGTTTTTATTATTTTTTTCTCTCCTGACTCATTTAGCTCAGTTATTCTCTGCAATAACTTTTCTTCTATAAAAGGTCCTTTTTTTAGAGACCTTGACACTCTGTTCCTCCTCTAAATATATAAATTAATTAATCTATTTATTCCTTCTCCTGATTATGTACTTATCAGTTTTACTATTTTTCTTCCGGGTCCTATACCCCAGTGTCGGTTTACCCCATGGAGTAACAGGATTTCTTCCCGAACTCTTATTTTTACCTTCTCCGCCGCCATGCGGGTGGTCTATGGGATTCATTGCCGTTCCTCTTACCGTTGGCCTTATCCCCAGCCATCTTTTTCTTCCCGCCTTGCCCAGGTTAATTATTTCATGGGTAGTGTTGCCAACCTGTCCTATGCATGCCCTGCAATTTACTCCGACAAGCCTTACCTCGCCAGAAGGAAGCTTGATACTGGCATATTTTCCTTCCTTTGCAAGAAGCTGAGCGTCTGCTCCTGCCGATCTTGCCAGTTCTGCTCCTTTTCCTTCTTTTAGCTCTATGTTGTGAATTATCGTGCCAACAGGTATATTCTTTAGCGGCATTGCATTGCCCGGTTTGATATCCACTTTTTCTCCGGACATTAAAATATCTCCGACCTTCAGTTTTAGAGGTGCTATTATATAGCTTTTCCTGCCATCCCTGTAACTGAGCAGAGCAATTCTGGCACTTCTGTTCGGGTCGTACTCAATCGCTTCCACACGGGCTGGAATTCCGTCCCTTAATCTCTTATAATCTATAACCCTGTATAATCTTTTATGTCCCCCGCCGCTGTGCCTTCTTGTAATTCTGCCTTTATTATTTCTTCCGGCACCTTTTTTAAAAGACCTGGTAAGTGATTTCTCGGGCCTTTTTTTAGTTAAAACCGAAAAATCCGAAACTGTCCCAGATCTTCTACCGGGAGAAGTAGGTTTATATTTTTTAACAGCCAACTTTCATACCTCCAGATAAAATCAGACCGACTCAAAAAAATCAATCTTGTCTTTTTTACTCAAAGTAACCACAGCTCTCTTCCTGCGGGAACTCGTACCCACCGACCTGCCGAGTCTCTTCGGCTTTGGTTTAATATTTATGGTACTTATCTTTAAAACTTTGACTTTGAATATATCTTCAATAGCTTTTTTTATCTCACTCTTTTTTGCCCTTATATCAACAAAAAAAGAGTATCTTTTATTCTGAACTCCGGCATAACTTTTTTCCGATACCACCGGAGAGAGTATTATATCCCTTGGATCTTCCATTACTTAGACCTCTCTATAAAATTATTCAGCGAACTTTTTGTAAACACTATGTAATCTGCTGTCAGCATGATATAAGCATTCAATCCCCTTGCGCTTTCCACCATAACATTGCCTATATTTCTAAAAGATTTTACTTCATTATTATCCAGATTATCAAAAACAATTAACACCCTGCTGCCATACAGATTAAGTTTCTGAAGTATTTCTGCTGCTTTTCTGGTTCCAGGGGTCTCAAACTCTATTTTATCCAGCACAATAATTTTTTTATCTTTAAATTTTTCCGACAGCGCCATTAATCTTGACTGTTTTATCACTTTTTTATTCAATTTAAAAGAATAATTCCTCGGCTTCGGGCCAAAAACCACTCCTCCGCCTTTCCATATTGGAGACCTTATTGAACCTGCCCGGGCGTTCCCCGTACCTTTCTGTCTCCAGGGTTTTCTACCCCCGCCACGTACCTCGCTCCTGTCTTTGGTTTTATGTGTACCGGCTCTCAATGAAGCAAGGTATCTTTTGACTTCATGGTACAGCACCTCGGAATTTATTTCCTTCTTTACCAGTTTGTCCGGTATGCTAATTTTTTCTAATTCTTTGCCTTCGGTATCTACAACACTCAGACTACCCATCATGTTCTCCTCGGAAACTTTAATCTATTAAACTTTCTTTAAAAATATAAGGCTGCCCTTTGCACCGGGAACACTGCCTTTAACTAAAATTAAATTCTGGTCTTCAATAATATCAACTATCTCAGAGCCCCGGATTGTAACTTTTTTGTTACCCATCCTGCCGGGCATCTTTTTCCCTTTCATTATTCTCGACGGCGTGGCACACATTCCAACCGAACCCGTTATTCTGTGAGCATGAGAACCATGTGTCATTCTTCCCCGGTGAAAACCGTGCCTCTTTATTACACCGGCAAATCCCCTGCCCTTATTATTACCGGTTATCTTTACTTTATCTCCTATTTTAAAAATTTTAAGGTCAAGGCTGTCTCCGGGTTTGTATTCCCTGTCAAATTCATCTACCCTGATCTCTCTTAAATACTTTTTTAAATCCACCCTGTTTCTGGCAAATACACCTTTATGGGGTTTTGTGGCTTTCTTATCCTTAATCTCACCAAACCCTATTTTCAGGGCATTATAACCATCCTTTTGTTCATCTTTAACCTGGACCACCACGCACTGCTCGGCTTCTATCGCCGTTACATACAGGGCATTCCCCTTTTCATTAAATATCTGGGTGCATCCCAGTTTTTTACCATATATCGCATTTACCATCTTTACGCTACTTTCCGTAAAACATTTTTTTTATTACTCAGGACTTTATTTCTATACCCACACCTGCAGGCAAACTTAACCTCATCAGCAGGTCCACCGTTTTGGGAGTGGGGTCTATAATATCTATAAGTCTTTTATGCGTCCTTATTTCAAAATGTTCCCTTGAATCCTTATTTACATGCGGAGACCTTATAACACAGTATACATTCTTTTTATTGGGCAGCGGAACCGGGCCAGAAACCCTTGCACCGGAATTTTCGACGGCCTCCACTATTTTTTTTGCCGAACGGTCTATTATTTCATTATCATAAGCTTTTAATTTTATTCTAATTTTCTGACCTAATTTACCTGCCATTATTATTTTTCCTCCTGCTTTTTATAACCCTTCTTTTCCACTGCCTACTCAATAATCTTTGTAACACTACCCGCTCCAATGGTCCTTCCGCCTTCACGTATGGCAAATCTCTGGCCTTCCT
>CAZTUA010000033.1:0-45810 GCA_964616545.1 uncultured Actinomycetota bacterium
AACATATCCGGATTATAATAAAGTTATATATAAAAATTTTATAACATATATTGAATAATATATGTATATTTGTTATTATAATTAATTAACAAATATAAATAATTTTAAGAGGTTTATCATGAGAAAAATTACTCTCAAAAAAATATTTACGGGAACCTTGCTTACGATGTTTTTAACCTCAATTTTATTTTTATCAGGTTTTACATACCCGGATTATCCGTCAGATACAGAAACTTTGATTTATAATGAAAACGGCGAAGAAGAGCAGGACGAAGAAGATGAATCAGACGGAGAAGACGGGTCTAACGAAGAGGGAGATGAGGAAGAGAATAAAATAGAAAAATGGGTTTGCGGAAAATGCGGTTACGTTTACGATCCTGAAAATGATAACGCAGAAGCCAATGAGGAGTCTGGTACAGGTTTTGAAGACTTACCCGATGATTGGGTGTGTCCCGTATGCGGGGCCTCAAAGGATGAATTTGAATTTGAAAGTGAAGAGCATCCAGACGAAGGCGGCAGGCTTGCTCGTCTAAGGCATGTTCTTGCAATGCGATCCAAACATATAGAGGTTTTACAGAGAGTAATTGAAAAGATGGCATCCAGGGATCCCATGCATCCTTCTATACCGGCACTTCAGCATGCCCTGGAGTCAAGTTCAAAATCAATACTTAAAGCACAGGAAGCAGTTGACTATTTAGAAGGCAAAATAAATAATTCTAGCGGTGATAATAAAGATGATGGTGCTGATGAAGATAATAACAACGATACTGATCTGGAGAATCAGGAGGGCGGAAACGAAGAAAATGCCATAATTGAGAACAGTAATGCAAAAGAAAACAGAGGTAACGGCGCAGACAAAAGGAAAGACAATAAAGCTAAAGAAAATAATGGCAGAGGCAGAAAAAAATAAGTATTATTAAAATAATATTCCAACAGGCATATCACGGAAGCAGATATGCACCGGCCTGACTTTCTGCAAATATTTCTTCTTCAGCAGGTAAAGGTTCCACATAGGGAAGTGAATAAGGGTAACAATTTATATCATCAGAAATGTTTATGCCGGCAAGTATAAAGTTTAAAATAAATTCTTTCTCTTTTAGAGACATGGCATTTGATGCTCTGTAAGTATTGCTGCCTTCAGTATAAGAACCATAGATATTCCGGCCTTCCACAGCTTCTATCCAGGATTTTTTTAATTCCTCTAATTCTTCCTTATTAAAATCATCTTCGTATGCCTGCTGTCTGAAAGCAAACTTTTGCCATGATACTTTCTGTTTGATAATTTCACCGATATAAATTTCTGCAGCATCCCCGGCAATCTGGTAAATATTATCTGCATTTTTTGCTGAGCCGGAATACCATTTAAGGGATAAATCCATTATTTCAGAAAAAGCTTCATTCTCACTCTGTCTTGAACAAGAATCTCTAATGAGTATTTTTTCCCGGTAAATATCAAAGGCTTTCTCATAAATCTGTCCGGTTTCTTCAGCGCTTAATTGCCCAAAGGAATCTGTTGTAAAATCCTCTTCCCATAAATGGTTTTTATTGATATCTATAAGATAGGCGAAAGGGAGGTTATTTTTTTTACATTCTTTTATAAATTCAGTGAGCGGGGGTTTTTTTATTTCGTCATCTATTCCCGGGAGGATATATTTTGCAACAAATTCTTTTTCGCTGTATGATATGTGATTTTTAGCATCAATAATGTGAGGTAATTTCCATCTTAAAAAACTCTTATTATAGTAGCCCCGTGACCTGACTCCATCAAGAATATCTTTCCACTTTATATTTGCTGCTGTAAGTTTCCTTTCCATCTGCTCGTTATCTATCAGGCCATAAATGTAATCGCTTGCTATTCTTTCAGCTATCTTTTCATATACTATTTTATACTTTATCAGATTAGTTATATGCATGGCCATAGCTTCCTCGGAAGACTGTCTCCTGTAATTACTCCAAAGAATTTTTCTACCATCGGATGTTTCTTTATAATAATCCAGGGAATCTTCCATTATCTTTTCAAAGCTCTCCTGTTCTTCAAGGGAGCAGATGCCCTTCTTTATTATAAGGTCTGCATAGGCATGAAAACTCTCATGATAAACACTGGATATTTCAAAACTGTCCATATCGCAGAACTGTATAAAATTACCTTTATCATCAAATGAATCCGTAAGATAAATTGTACTGTTTGAATATGCAGGTCTTACCCTGTATTTTAAACTGACCTTTTCGTTTATTAGTTTTAGATATTCTGTCGGAAGGCCATATTCATCTGCATAATAAATAAATTCAGTGAGTGGTTCATCAGATAGAGAACTACTGCTGCAGGAAATAAGATAAGGCACTGTTACCCGTAATATCATCGCAATAATGACAGAAGATAGCTTTCCTTTATTCTTATTATTTTTTTTCATCCAAATTTCATTATAGAAGAGATAGTTTTAATAGGGAACAGGATAATAAAAAGGAATTATTTTGATACGCATTAACTGGCTGCCGGTATCAGGAAATTTTACTGGTAGCGCATAGGGGAATCGAACCCCTGTTTTAGCCGTGAGAGGGCTACGTCCTGACCGCTAGACGAATGCGCCACATTATCATTACTTATTGCACCTTAAGGATTTTATCTAGATTACGGGTTTTTGTAAATACCGTAAAACACACTGGCAACTATGGTAGAAGTAGCATTTACCAGATTTATTGATTATATACTTTATTCAATTCTTCAACTTATATATAATATATTAAGTCTTTAAAGATTTTTGTGATTTTAGAATATGTATTGAGTGCCTGATATCTAAATAATGAATAATATTAATGAAAACATAGATAACACAGAGGATATTATCGAAGCTTTATCCAGGATAAGTGAGGCGATAACTTCCGATTTATATCTGGAAGATATCCTGAAACTGATAGTGACGGTTACGGCGGAAGCAATGGGCTCCAAGATATGTTCGCTTATGCTGCTGGATTCTAAAAAGAACGAGCTGGTTATAAAAGCCACACAGAGTATCAGCAAGGAATATATTGATAAGAATCCTTTAAAGCCCGGGGAGGGTATCGCCGGGAGGGTTGCTCTTGAGAACAAACCCATAGCCGTATATAACATACTGGAGGATAAAAAATACAAATACAGGGAGATAGCCCGTAAGGAAGGTCTTGCATCGCTTCTTTCAGTTCCCCTTCATGTGAAAGGGAAAGTGATAGGGGTGCTGAATATATATACTTCCGAGCCGCACAGTTTCAGTGATTATGAAGTAAATATTTTAAAGACAGTTGCAGACCAGGCTGCTATAGTAATCGAGAACTACCGCCTGGTAGTGGAAACCAGGGTTGTAAAGGAGGAGCTCGAGACAAGAAAAGCAGTAGAACGAGCAAAAGGAATACTGATGAGAGAGCATAACCTCAGCGAAGAGGAAGCCTTTAGAAAAATTCAGAAGTTCGCCATGGATAACCGAAAATCAATGAGAGAAATAGCTGAAGCCATAATTCTATCACATGAAATGAAGAAAGAATAAATTTCGGTTCATTGTATTGTGACCAGGAAAAATAACTCTAAAAAAATAAATTGTACGGTGGTATAATTATTAAAATTTTGCAAAGACGATAGGGGCATAATTAAAAAGCAAAAAGTTATTTATAATTGAAAATCAAATACATGCAAGGAGGACAAATGCCGTTAGTACCAATGAAACAAGTACTGGATGAAGCCATAAAAGGTAATTATGGAGTAGGGGCTTATAACGTTAATAACATGGAGCAGATACAGGGTATAATGAAGGCTGCAAGTGAAACAGGGTCACCTGTGATAATACAGGCCAGCAGAGGGGCTTTAAAATATACCAATATGGCATATATTAAATATCTTGCCGCTGCTGCGGTTGAGGATAATCCGGATATACCTATAGTATTACATCTTGACCACGGTAACAGTCTTGAAACATGCAGGCAGGCAATAGAGCTGGGATTTACTTCTGTTATGATAGACGGGTCATTAAAAGAGGACTCAAAAACACCCACAACCTTTGATGAAAATGTTTCAGTTACAAGAGATGTTGTTGAGTATGCACATAGTTTCGGGGTATCTGTTGAGGGTGAACTCGGAACACTCGGCGGCATAGAGGATGGTGTCGGCTCGGGAAAAGTTATGCTGACTGACCCTGATGAAGCAGTAAAATTTGTAGAACTTACCGGTGTTGATGCACTTGCACTTGCTATAGGAACGAGCCACGGAGCATATAAGTTTAAGGCAGAACCGAAACTGGCACTGGATATTATAAATGAAGTGGTAAACAGGGTTCCTGGATTACCACTGGTTATGCATGGTTCATCTTCGGTTCCGCAGGAGTTGATTGAAATTATAAATGAATATGGCGGCAGGCTGGAAAAGACAATGGGTGTCCCCATAGAAAGTATTAAGGAAGCCATAAAAAGAGGAATCAGGAAGATTAATGTTGATACTGATGGAAGACTTGCCATGACCGGTGCCGTAAGGAAATATTTAAGTGAAAATCCTGACGCTTTTGACCCCAGGTCTTATTTTGGTGCTGCAAGGGAAGCAGTTTATCAGACTGTTAAGAGCAAAATGATTGATTTTGGGACTGCGGGCCATGCAGGAGATTACAGGCCACTGACGCTTGAAGATATGAAATCAGCGTATAAATAATGTCAGAAAAAACTGTTTCGGGGATGTTGCCGGAGTAAAAATAATTGACAAATACCGGGATACTGGTATTATTCTTGGTATAAAATTAAATATGTTTCCGTCTGTATAGAGAAGTACAGGCAGAAATTAAAGGTAAAGAAGCCTTTTTAAGACAGAGATGTTTTAAAAAGGCTTTTATTTTTGGAAAAATTTTATTTTATTCGGATGGCTGTAAAAATATATATAAATGGTTAAGTTTTTTGATATGAGTGCAATAAAAAAAGATACAAAAGAATATTTTTCGCAATTTAGAATTCCTTCAGGCTGTGCTGTATTTGGCGTTATAAACGAATCGGGAGATAGATTTAGCGGCGGAATGATAATGGATGGTATTTCACTTATGCACGAGAGATCCAATGGCCTGGGCGGAGGATTTGCAGCTTATGGAATTTATCCCGGATTTGCAGAGGATAGGGTATTCCATATATTTTATGATGATATTGAGGCAAAAAAACAGACTGAAAAGGAAATTGAATTAAACTTTAAGGTTCTTCTGGGTGAGGAAATTCCCACCAGGAAAACACCCGGGATTGTAAATCCTCCATTAATTTACCGGTATTTTTTAAAGCCAAAAAATGAATTTCTGGTTCACGGGATGGGTGACGTAAACCCTGGAGCAGTAGATACAGCGGAAACAGCTGGCGGAGAAGAAGATGACGGCACGGTAAATTTTGTCATGCATATAAACAGTGATATTAGAGGGGCCTATATAATATCCAGCGGGAAGAATATGGGAATTTTTAAAGGCGTGGGATATCCAGAGGATATTGGAGATTTTTTTAAGCTTGATGAGTATAAAGGGTATCTGTGGACTTCTCACGGAAGGTTTCCCACAAATAGTGCCGGGTGGTGGGGAGGAGCGCACCCGTTTGGACTTTTAGACTGGTCGGTTGTGCATAATGGAGAGATTTCATCATACGGGGCCAATAAAAGATTTGCCATAAGCTATGGCTATGAGTGCACCCTTTCTACAGATACTGAAGTTATAACATATTTACTGGACCTTTTAGTTAGAAAGCAAAAAATAGATCCGAAAATGGTTCATTTAATATTAGCTGCACCTCTCTGGGAAGATATAGATAGAATGAGCGGAGATAACAGAGAATCGTTAAAAACGCTGAGGATAATATATGGAAATGCTCTGCTTAATGGTCCTTTCAGTATAATAGCCGGGAACAGCAATTATATATATGCCCTGAATGACAGGATAAAGTTAAGGCCCCTTGTAGCAGCAAGAAAAGACGAATACCTCTATATTTCCAGCGAAGAAGCTCCAATCAGGAAGGTTTGTCCATGCCCGGACCACATATGGCAGCCGGATGGAGGCGAGCCTGTAATTGGGAAAATAAGGAGAAAGGGAAAAGAAAAAAATAGTGGCAAAGAAGTGAATGGAAAAGGCTGGATAAATAATAGCATTTATAAAAAGAAGAGCGAAAAACTTACATGCCGGTAATTTTACTGTAAAAAAAGAGAGCTGGATGATTAAAAATGGCTTTAAAATTAAATCAACCTGAATTTGAGATAGAAAGAGACGCAGAAAAATGTATATCCTGCCAGGTATGTGTAAGGCAGTGTTCTAATGATGTGCATGAGTATGATGAGGAGCAGGATATTATATATAGCGAAAATCTTAAATGTGTGGGCTGCCACAGGTGTGAAAGCCTGTGCCCGACGGGTGCTATAAAAATTAAGGAGATAAAATCACGGTTCAGGACAAATTATAACTGGACAGCGGAGCATTTAAGAAATATATACAGACAGGCTGATTCCGGCGGAGTAATTCTTACTGCAATGGGGTGCAGCAGACCGTATACCGTCTACTGGGACAGGATTCTTTTTAATGCATCCCAGGTTACAAATCCTTCCATTGACCCTCTGAGGGAGCCAATGGAGATAAAAACATTTATTGGAAGAAAACCAGATAATCCTGAATTTGAAATATCGCAAAATCAGGGTACCGGAAGCGTAAAACTAAAAACAGAATTATATCCCCAGCTGGAGCTTTCAACACCTATAATGTTTTCGGCAATGTCTTACGGTTCTATAAGTCTTAATGCCTGCAGGTCCCTTGCTGCTGCAGCTTCCAGATCCGGTACATATTACAATACCGGTGAAGGAGGCCTTCACAGGGATCTCTATGAATATAACAAGAACACTATTGTTCAGGTTGCTTCAGGAAGATACGGAGTAGATGTTGATTATCTAAAAAGGGGTTCAGCAGTAGAAATTAAAATCGGCCAGGGAGCAAAGCCGGGAATTGGCGGGCATCTGCCTGGAGAAAAAGTGACCGGGGATATATCGGATACAAGAATGATACCGGAAGGAACTGATGCAATATCACCCGCCCCGCATCATGACATTTACTCTATAGAGGATCTTGCACAGTTGATTCATGCCTTAAAAGAAGCTACTGACTGGATGAAGCCTGTAGGAGTGAAAGTTTCGGCAGTTCACAACATTGCGCCTATTGCCAGCGGCATCGTAAGAGCAGGTGCTGACTTTATAAGTATAGACGGACTGAGGGGCGGTACAGGTGCGGCGCCACAGGTTATAAGAGATAATGTAGGGATACCCATAGAACTTGCCATTGCTTCTGTTGACGAAAAACTGCGGGAGGAAGGAATAAGGCACAGAGCATCTATAATTGCCGCTGGAAGCATAAGGTCAAGTGCAGATGTTGTAAAAGCAATAGCGCTCGGTGCGGATGCGGTGTATATAGGAACTGCTGCTCTGGTTGCCATGGGGTGCCACCTGTGCCAGAAGTGTTATACGGGTAAGTGTAACTGGGGAATTGCCACCCAGGACCCATATCTTACCAGAAGGCTGAACCCTGAAATTGGAACAAGAAGGCTTGTAAATCTCTTAAGGGGATGGTCGCTGGAAATAAAGGAAATGCTCGGCGGTGCCGGCATCAATGCCATTGAAAGCCTCAAAGGGAATAGAGAACATTTAAGAGGCGTGGGGTTAAGCGAGAGAGAACTTGCAATTCTCGGAATAAAACATGCGGGAGAAGCGTGGTGATAATAAAATGAAAAAAATTTATATCCAGGAAGAGTATTGCATAGGCTGCAGACTTTGCGAGATATACTGTCAGGTGAAGCACTCTAAAAGCAAGAAAATTATAAAAGCATTCAGGGAAGAAAAATCTGACATACTTTCACGTGTCCTGGTAGAAGAAATTGGGCACAACTCATTTGCCATACAATGCAGGCACTGTGAAGATGCACCCTGCGTTGATGCGTGTATATCAGGGGCCATGCAGAAGAATAAAAATACAGGTGCTGTGATATGTGATGAGGATAAATGTGTAGGTTGCTGGAGCTGCATAATGGTATGTCCTTATGGCGTTATAAAAAGGGACGTATCCGGCAGAAAAGTTGCCTCAAAATGCGATTTATGTGTTGACGAGAATATACCTGTATGCGTTAAAAATTGCCCCAATGAAGCATTAAAATACCTTGAAAAAGAAAAACAGTTCAAGGAAAGTGAGAACCAGTGATGGAAACTAAAAATCATATTAACCGGATAAAAGAAACAGTTGATTATGCTATTATAGGAAATTCAGCCGCAGGTCTTGCTGCTGCCGAAAGCATAAGAGAACTGGATAAAACCGGAAAAATTTTAATATTTTCGGAGGAAAAATACAGGAATTATTCAAAACCTCTGATAACCTATTTTCTTGAAGGTGCCGTAAGTGCCGATAAGATTCATTTTAAGAGTAATAATTTTTACAGAAATAACAATATAGACATCAGGCAGGGTACAGTGGTTAAATCTGTTGATACAAAAAAGATGTTCCTGACCTGCGGTGATGGCCTGAGGTATGAATTCGGGAAACTTCTTATTGCAGGAGGCGGCAGGCCTATTATTCCTGAAATTAAAGCTGTTTGTAATAATACAGATAATAGTAAAAGCGGTAAAGCAGATGATTCTTCCACTTATATAAACAGTGGAAACTATGGCGAAACTGAAGGAATTTTTACCCTGACCACGCTAAGCGATGCCTTTAAAATAAAAGATTTCATAGGGGAAAATAATATAACAGAAATATCCATACTCGGCGGGGGATTGATAGGATTAAAATCAGCCGAGGCATTTTTAAAGATGGGAATGACTGTTAATATAATTGAAATTGCAGACAGAATACTTTCGGCAACCTTTGACAGGCAGGCTTCGGATATTATAGAAAAAAGAATTACAGACAGGGGCAGCAACATTTATAAAAATAATACTATCGAAGAAATTTTTATGACCAATAAAAAGATTTCCGGCTGCAGGCTAAAGGATGGGAAAAGGATAGAATGCAGGATGCTTGTAATAGCCATCGGAGTTGTTCCAAATACGGGTTTTATAAAAAACGGAGCACCTGAGATAAACAGAGGGATCATTGTGAACAGCCATATGTGTACATCAGTAAAAAATATATATGCTGCCGGAGATGTGGCTGAAGCTACAGACATTTTATCTGAAAGGAAAAGAAATATAGCTATCTGGCCTCTTGCCGTAAAACAGGGCACCATAGCCGGAATAAACATGGCCGGCGGAGACAAAAAATACAGTGGCGGATTTTTTATGAATTCAGTAGAAATACTTGGAATACCTACCATATCCATGGGATTGGCCGGTATAGATGAAAAAGAATGTAAAATTTTTGAAATCTATAAAGATTTTAATCCGGAAAAAAATACATATAAAAAAGTGGTAATAAGGAATAATAAAATAATCGGATTGATTATGGTAGGAAACATAGAGAGAGCGGGGATTTATGCCGGGCTTATCCAGAATGAAATAGATGTAAACGGTGTGAAAGATAATATTTCACGTGAGGATTTTGGAATAGTAAATTTACCTGTCGATTATAAAAAGCACCTTGTATCGGGGGAAGGAATAGAAATATGAAGTTAATGCTTGATGCATCCAATCTCGTGTATAAAGAATTGAATTTAAAAATAAAAGAGTTTTTAAAAACCGGCTGCAATAATAGAGAAGTAATTATACAGAATGTGCTGGGACACAGGTATATTGGTGACGGCCTTAAGGGCAATGGCAGGATAAATATATATGGGATACCCGGTAATGACCTCGGCGCTTTTATGGACGGGCCCGTAATTGAAGTTTTTGGCAATGGCCAGGATGGGATCGGGAACACAATGAATTCGGGAAAGATTATAATACACGGTGATTCAGGAGACATCCCGGGTTATTCTATGAGAGGCGGCGAAATATATGTGGAAAAAAATACCGGATTCAGAGGGGGTATCCACATGAAAGAATACAGGGAGAGAATACCGGTAATGGTAATAGGTGGCAGCGCAGGCGATTTTCTGGGAGAATACATGGCAGGCGGCATTATCATTATTCTAGGTTTGCACTGCAGGAAAAGGGTGATATTTCCGTTTGGTAAGAATGAGGATATTACGGGAAACTATACAGGGACAGGCATGCACGGAGGTAAGATTTATATAAGGGGAAATATAAGAACCCATAAACTCGGGAAAGAGGTAAAAAAAGTTGATCTGGATAGTAACGATATATGTATCTTAAATAAATATATTGATAAATATAATAATTACTTCAATTCAGATAAGGTCATAATACCGGTTGACGGCAATGATTTTGTAAAGCTCATTCCATACTCCCTCCGTCCATATGGAAAATTATATGCTTACTGATGCAGGTTTTAGAAGCTAGCTGTCTTAATCAGGCCATAACAGAGGACCATTTAAGGAGAAAATTCTAAAACTTTTTCTCTAGTGATAATAATTTTGCTGTATTATTTTAACCTGAGTTACTTTATTATGTTAATAACAGGATGGTATACCATGTAATTTTTTCCATAAAAATAAAATGAATGATACTTTAATTCATATCGGTACCTCCGGATGGAGCTATAAACACTGGGCAGGGAAGTTCTATCCTGAAGGAATAAAGAAAAATAAATGGCTTTCCCATTATTCAAAAGAGTTTGATAGTGTTGAAATAAACAGCAGTTTTTACCATTTGCCGAAAGAGAACACTTTCATTAACTGGAAGAAAAATACCGGAAAAAATTTTATATTTTCCGTAAAAGCTTCCAGATATATTACTCATATAAAAAGGCTTGCAGACTGCCAGGAGCCCCTTGAGCGGTTATTTAATGTGTCAAAAGGGCTGGGAGAAAAACTGGGGATATTTTTATTTCAGCTTCCCCCTAATTTAAAAAAAGATAAATTAAAACTTAAAAATTTTCTGGAAATACTCCCGCAGGATTACAGGTACGCATTTGAATTCAGGGATAAAAGCTGGTTTACCGGAGACATATATAAGCTACTTGAAAATTCCGGATGCGCTGTTGTAATTTCATCCTCTCCGGAATTCCCGTATGTAGAAAGAATTACAACAGATATATGCTATATAAGAATGCATGGCCCGGATGCTCTTTACAATTCCTGTTATCCTGAAGAGGAGCTTGAAAAAGTTGCCGTATTAATTAAAAAAAATTTGAATAAAAATATAAAAAATTACGTCTACTTTAACAATGATGCAGAAGCTTATGCTATTTATAATGCCAGAATATTAGTAAAAATGGTTTCATAATTATGATATAATTATAGGCCGCATTACTTTTAAATAAAAAAAATGGATATATTTTTATTATACCAGTATGCAATTACTGCAGTTCTTTTATTGATACTGCTAAATTATCTTTTGAATAATCTCTTTTTTAAAGAGACATCCAGATTTAAGCTGCCGCAACATATTATTAAAAAGAACCCTCTTATATCAGTGCTTATTCCTGCAAGAAATGAAGAAAAAAATATTAGAAGATGTTTATTGTCGCTTATAAAGCAGGACTATGAAAATATTGAGATACTGGTGCTGGATGATAACTCAAGTGATAATACAGCAGGAATAGTAAAGGAACTTTCGGGGAAAGACAATAGAATTAAGCTTTTTACCGGAGAGAAGCTTAAGAAAGGGTGGATGGGCAAGAACTATGCCTGTTACCAGCTTTCCGGATACGCCAGGGGAGATTATCTGCTATTTACAGATGCGGATACTCTTCACTTTCCCGATTCCATATCCAGTGCTCTGGCCTGCCTTTTGAAATATGAACTGGGAGCTCTTTCAGTATTTGCAAAGCAGATAATGGTCACAATGCACGAGAGGATGATGGTGCCCTTTGGTAATTATATAATTCTGTGTTTTCTGCCTCTTTATCTTATAAGAAAATCAAGAAATGCCTTTTTCTGCACAGCCATCGGACAGTTCATGTTTTTTAAAAAGGAAGTATATAAAAAAATTGAGGGGCATAAATCCGTTAAAAGTGAAGTGCTGGAAGATATTAAGTTATCAAAACAGGTGAAAAAACACGGATACAGATTTATGATATTTGATGGCCGGAATAACTTATATTGCAGGATGTACAGGAGTTTTATGGAAGTGGTAAGGGGATATTCAAAGGTACTGTTTGCAGCTTTTGATTTTAAAATACCAATGATATCAGCTGCTATAATTCTTATATCTGCGGTATTCCTGTTTCCTTTTATAATGCTTCCCCTTGGAATAATTTTTAGATGGCCGGTATTGATGCTGGAGTTAATAGTGCTGCAGATAGTTATTATTCTGATTACCAAAATAGTTCTTTCTATAAGATTTAAATGCAAGGCTGTGGATATACTGCTGCATCCAGTTTCTATTGTCTACCTTATAATTATTGCTGTAAACTCGATACTTACGACAATGATTGGAACGGGCGTAAACTGGAAGGGCAGGATATATGATGTCAGAAACGAAAAAGAATTAATTATTACCAGAGATAACTACAAATAACTACCCGGTATATATCATCTTATCTTTGGTGTAAACAGGTCTTTTAAAGTTTTCTCTTTTCTAAATTTAAAATTATTTCCAAATGAAATAGACCGGTTGATATATCTGGGAATGATGATTATTAAAAGTAAAACTATCGTAAAAAGATAGAGCGGGGTTCCTCTGAGTAAATATAAAAATATTCCGGAAAAAGCAATTGAGATAGCTACTGACCATATCATATTTCTGATTAAAAATAATGATAGCAGCATGCCTGCGGCAAATGCCAGAATTGTAAAAGGGTTGATGGCGAGAAGAAATCCCATTGTGGCTGCAAGTCCTTTGCCTCCGGATAGTTTTAAGTAAGGAGAATAATTATGCCCGGCTACAGCGGCACACCCGGCGATTATAGCTACAGCTTCCATCCCGGTAATTCTCAGGATAAGAAAATAAGGCAAAAAACCTTTTAACAAATCTAATATAATTCCAACCGCTCCCCAGTATTTTGATATATTAAATACCAGGTTCCATCCGCCCGGATTTTCATCTCCGATTTCTCTTAAATCTTTTTTGCTGTGGATTTTTGCGATAATATTGCAGAAAGGTATTGCCCCTATAAGATAACAGAGCATCACCACCCCTATGATTCTTATGATATCCAGAATTTCCATAATAGATAATTAAAATTTTATTTCCAGTACGGGTATAACTTTATCATATATACGCCGGTATTTTAATAAGACGTTTTAAGTTGAAAATTGTTTACTATGATAAGATTATTTTTAACCGGAATATCTAATAAATATATGGTAAAAATAAATTAGAAAACAAATCTGGTTTCCTGGGAAACCAGATTTGTGCTTTTTAATTCCCTAAAATTCCTGCTGGCTACATATAAGTTTATAAAGTAATAAGAAATTATAAAAATATTATTTTTCTCTTCTGCGTGTTGCAACATCAAATACAACTGCGACTGCAAGTACAAGAGCCCTGACAATATACTGGTATGCTATATCAATGCCCATAAGATTCATACCGCTTGTCAGCGACATCATAACAAAAGCACCTACTATGGAACCTGTAACCTTGCCAATCCCTCCGGTTGCTGAGGCGCCGCCGACAAAAGCTGCCGCAATTGCATCCAGTTCAAAAAGTTGTCCAGCCTGAGTCGTTGCTGACTGCAGCCTGGAAGCAAAAAGAATACCTGATAAAGCAGCAAGCATCCCCATTGAAGCAAAAACTGTATATGTTATTTTCTTTACACTGATACCGCTTAACTCAGCTGCCTCGGGATTTCCGCCGACAGCATAAATATGCCTTCCGAGAAAAGTCTGCGACATTATGAAGTTGTATATTAAGACAACAATCAATACAACTACTGCCGTCCATGATAGTCCTCTGTATCCTGAAAGTATCCAGGTGATGCCTCCAACTAAAGCTGATATAAATACAAGCCCGGGAATAAACAAATTAAGCGGCAATACTTTAAAATTATAAGCTCTGGTTGCTGCTCTGCTTCTGATTGCTCTTATATTAAAAAAAATGATAGCAAAAATTCCCAGAATAAGAGTTACTTTATGCACGCCCGGCAAAAAATTAAGGCCGGGAATATCAGGTATATAACCATTGCCTATGGCATTGAATGTATCGTTGGAGATAACTATGGTACCGGTACTCATGGTTGCAAGCTGTAATGCTCCTCTATAGCCAAGCCAGCCGGCAAGCGTTGCTACAAAAGCAGGGATTTTCATCTGTGCCACCAGAAAACCGGTGAGAAGGCCTGCTATAATTCCAAAACACATTACAAGAGGAATAGATGTGAAAACAGGCAATTTCCAGAAAACCATTGCGATTGCTACTACTGCGCCGAGGAATCCAGATAGATACCCGACCGAAAGGTCAATATGACGTATAATAATCACCAGGGTCATACCAACTGCCAGCACTGCTATATAACCTGTTTGATTTATCAGGTTACTGATGTTTCTGGATGAGATAAAAACACCTTTAGTTGTGATACTGAAAGTAATCATAATGGCCAGTAGAGCTATATACATACCGAATTCACGGATATTATGCAGAAATAATTCCTTTACATTTGAGCCAAACGAAGTCTGAAGTTTATTTTGTTGCTGTTGCATTAATTAGCTCCTTTCTCTGCAAAATCATCCCGGGCGCCAATAATATAAGCCACTACTTCTTCACGGAACTTATCAAGTTCACCGACAACAGAACGCTCACAGACCCTGCGTCCATGGCGCAGTATCATCATACGGTCACATACGCGGTAAATGTCTTCAAGCCTATGGCTGATAATGATAATTGAATTGCCCTGTCTCTTTAAATTTTGAACAAGATCCAGTACTTTTCCAATGGCTGCCACACTGAGAGCAGCTGTAGGTTCGTCCATAATAGTAACCTTATTATCAAAAGCAGTTGCGCGGGCAATCGCTATAGCCTGACGCTGACCGCCGGATAGTCTTTCTACTTTTAAGCGCACAGATGAGATATCAATTTTGAGACGGTCCAGAAGGCGCTGTGTTTCAACTTCCATGTGGTGTTTATTCATCACACTTATAGGGCCAAGTTTTGTGCTGGCCACTTCACGTCCCAGAAAAACATTGGCTGATACGTCAAGATTGTCAGCAAGGGCAAGGTCCTGATATACCATCTCAATACCAAGCTTACGTGCATTCCAGGGATTTGAAATTTCTACTTTCCTGCCCTCAATAAAGATTTCTCCTCCATCAGGGGTATAGGCTCCGCTGAGAATCTTCATAAGAGTTGATTTACCGGCGGCGTTATCACCGACCAGTCCCAGCACCTCATTACGTTGCAGCTTGAGGTCTACTCCGCGTAAAGCCTGAACACCGCCGAAATTTTTCCTGATATTTCGCATTTCTACGATAGGAGTGTCTTCTGCCATAAATTCCCCCCTTCTAAAAGACAGATATAACTGTACTGAAAAAACTAAAAATTTTCAATGTTTAAGAGAAATAAAAAGTCTCTAATAATAAAAAAATTATCTTTAAAAAATTATATTGATATTTTTTGCAATCATCAGGATATTTTCCAGGAACAGCACCGGAAAATGTCCAGTGCTGTTCCTGTCTTATTAAGCTAACCCGTTACAGGGTTAAAAGCTTATTTCCCGGTTAATCTAATCCAGTAAATTCACTGGCATCCCAGTAACCGGAGTCAAATATAGCTTCTACAACGTTGTCCTTGTCAACAGCAATAACTTCTGATGGTTTTGCAGGAACATCAATAACACCATTATCATAAGTAGTGGTCTGTTCGGGAGCTCCACCTTCAAGATAAGCTATGGCTGCGTTAATGGCGTCGCTAACGAGTGTACGGACGTCTTTCAAGACCGTCATAGACTGTTTGCCATCGATTATATACTGTATTGAAGCTTTTTCAGCATCCTGACCGGTAACTACATAACTTGAAACATCGCTATCAGCTGAAAATGCATCAGCTATAGCACGGGCAGTACCATCATTGGGTGCGAGGATAAATACATCACCTTTATCGGCGGCAGAAGCAACAGTCAGGTGAGATTCAGCAAGACTTTTTGCTGTGTCGAAATCCCATTCGGTAGTAACCTGGCCGATAATCTCGCCCATTTCGTCACGTGTAAGTGTAGCTTTATCCTGAAGCTCAACAGCTTTGCTTGAATTTATTATTCTGAATGTACCATCAGCAATTTTTGGCTGAAGAACGTTCCATGCACCTTCAAAGAAGAGGAAAGCATTGTTGTCTGTAGCGGCTCCGGCATACAGGTAAAGTGGGTTATCGGAACCTGAAGCTTTGTCAACAAGATACTGTCCCTGAGCTTCTCCAACTGAAACGCTGTCAAAGGTTACATAGTAATCAACAGCATCGGTATCTGTTATAAGACGGTCATATGAGAGAACTTTTACGTCAGCATCTCTGGCTTCTTTAGCAGCAGCTGCTGCTGCACTACTGTCATGCGGGCATATAATCAGAACCTCTATGCCTTTGGTAACAAGAGATTCAACATTTTCTCTTTCCTTGGCAGAAGAGGATTCGCTGAATAGAATCTCTACATCATAACCGGCTTCGGTAAGTAAATCATTGAATCTTGCTTCGTCCTGTATCCATCTTGGTTCTTCTTTGGTGGGGAGAACGATACCGACAGAACCGGTAATTTCTACCGCTGGTTCTTCAGCTGCAGGCTCTTCAGCTGCAGGCTCTTCAGCTGCAGGTTCTTCTGCTGCTGGTTCTTCAGCTGCTGGTTCTTCAGCGGCTTCCTTACAGCCAACTCCCATAAAAAGTATGGATGCTATAAAAATTACTGAAAGTAACGAAATTAGTATTTTTTTCATTTTAATCTCCTTTTGCGTTATACATTTCCATAGTTAACAAAAAATTACCTACCGGGATTTATTCTTTATGTAATTGATTGATAAAGACAAACCCCGCCATTGATGCATAAATACCACCTCCTTTGCATTTACGGGTATATTAATACTATTACATATACCTCCTTTTCCTTCTTTTACAATTAAATGTTATAAAAATATTCAGGATAAAATATCCTGCTCCATCCTGTATGGAAACTCTTTTACAAGCATAGACTCAATTGCATTAAATGAAGCACCCCTAATACATGTTTCGTCACCGAGTGAAGACACCCTGATTTCGGGGATAACAAAGGGTACATATCTCCTGACTTTTTCTGTAATAGGTTTTATAAATAATTTACTTACTTCGGGTAAATTAAAAAAATCGCCGCCCAGAACCACTAACTGAGGATTCATAATTAAGATTAGATTAATTATCCCCACAGATAGTATCTCTACCATATTGGTTATGATGTCATTTGCCAGCATATCGCCTCTGGTTGCTGCTTCACAAACAATATAAGGGGTTATTCTTTCAATATCATTTTTTGCTATATCGGTAATTATAGTTTTTTTACCTTTTTTAATTTCTTCTATGGCTCTTCCTCTGATATTTCTTACCGATGAATGTTTCTCAAGGAACCCTTTATCCTTTATTCTAAAATCTAATTTTTTAGAACTTGATATGGTAAAACCTATCTCACCTGCGGTGCCACCGGAGCCCTTGATAAGCCTATTGTCGATAATAATTCCGGCTCCGATTCCGCTGCTTATCTCCACATACACTATGTTGCTATATTTTCGCCCTTCTCCATAGTGTTTTTCCCCTATAGCAGATAAATTGGCATCATTTTCTACAAAT
Source organism: uncultured Actinomycetota bacterium (assembly GCA_964616545.1). GTDB lineage: Bacteria > Actinomycetota > Humimicrobiia > Humimicrobiales > Humimicrobiaceae > JAQVEM01. The sequence goes on from CAZTUA010000033.1 coordinate 17,729, forward strand.
ACCGGTATATCGAATTCAGCAGTCAGGATATTTTTCAAATTAAAGTCTTTCCATTCCCAGTCTCTGTAGTGACTGGTGCTAACGACTCTCTCTTTTTTTATATCAATAGCAGCCGGTACACCTATGCAAACAGCTTCAATATTATGGGTATCTTTATTTTTATGTCCGGCATATTTCTTTATAAACTCTTTTACTTCCAAAACAGTTCTTTCTACAGCTTTTTTATCTTTTGAGATTACAGAACCTGTAAATTTCTCAACTACCTGGCCAGCGAGATTTACAAGGGCCATCTTTAATCTTTCTTTTCCCAGGTCTATTCCCACAACAAAGAATTTATTTTTATTGATTATAAGAGGGGTAGGCCTTTTACCCATTTTAGTTTTGACTCTTTCTGTTTCAACCACATATCCTTTCTTTAAAAGTTTTTCTATTACCCTGGAAACAGCTGGTGCGCTTATTCCCAGATTCTTGGAAATCTCGGCTCTGGAAGTCGGGTTCTTAGCGAGGATATAATTGAAAATTATTGATGTATTGATAATATGCTGCAATCTCGGATTAGCAGTGTTTAAAAAATTAAGTGTACTTTTCATATGATTTAATACGATTTAATATGACTTACTTACTTAATGTTATTAAGTTTGTGTAAAAAATTATAGCAGAATTAATTGATTAGTCAATAGAGTGACTTTTCTATTATTATTGTTCAGTTATATTCTCATGTGGTTTTTTGCGTACTGTCATTCAATTATATTAACTCTTAATCTAACCTGAGGAGAAATGATGTATATAAATAAATTTTGCATATAAATAAAGGAAAGATGATATATGCCACATTGTCCGTTCAAGAGGCATTATTATCCCGGGCTGCCAGGATATGTATTTTAGTCCTTAACCTGGATTTTTCCGGTTGCCCACAATACCAGCAGTACAAAAAAAGCAGGAGCCGGAACAAAGAAACTGACAACCAGCGTAACGGCCCATGCTACTGCAGTCATTTGAATCCAGTACTTTTTATCTTCTTTTTTATCATTTTTTTAATCTTTTTTTTACTGTTCATTTTAAAAACTCCTGTTTATTGTTTTTAATAATTCTCTTGCGGCTTCTTCGGGACCTTTAATTTCGTATCCGGCTATACCGAGTCTTGTTCTTATTTGCCCCACAAATATCCCCTTTTTAAAAAAGGCATTAAAATATTTTTCTGCAAGCCTGTCGTGTATCTCCCTGTATTGCGGGGGACCAAAAATATTGGCAAAGTAAGAATGTGTTAATCCAACAGAGGTAGTGGTTCCTTTACTCATTACCGTTCCTCTGGTAAAGGTTTTTAGTGCTTCCCGGGGCGTGGAAAATTTTTCAATAACCGGATGTTCTTTATCTATTTCTTCATAGTTATTGGCATATAATACAAGATTTATATTATGCCCTTTTATTATATTTTCAAATGAGTTAACAGGGATGATAATCCTTGAATTGGTTAAATTCGGGCTCATTATTATAGCTCTATCCATCTGCCCGAATGCGTATCCAGGCTGCAGGTCATCTAATCTCAGAAATGCACCTATTTCACTACCGTATCCTATTATATTTTCATTTTTGTCTATTTCCAGGCAGCCCATATCATCGGCAATTATTATAAGATCCCTTACAAGATTTTCTCCGAGCACTCTAAAAGCTTCCAGAGTTTCCGATTTCCCTGCTCCGGTATCACCGATGAGTAAGACAGTTGCCTCTTTGCCCCCTTTTAACATTATTTTAATAAGTGCACCGTGAAATGGGAATTTACCTTTTTTCATGATTTTTATATTATGAAGTGTTAGCACCATCTTTTTTAAATATCCGAAATATCCAAATTCATCTCTGCCTGGAACTGCTGCAATAAGTATATTGTTCTCCATGTCATCGTAAAAAACAGTTGGAAATTTACCCATTTTATCCAGCTGGCTGCCGGGGACTCCGAAAGCATAAATTGCATCCGGTTTCTTTTTTAATTCGCTGTCGTCTGCCAGTTCAAATAAATTACATAATGAAAAACCGAGTTCGAAAAATTTATTATGGAAATAAACAAGAATAATCAGTTTTCCCACTTTAGCAGGATAACACAGCCATTCACCCGGATTTATATCAATAGAATCCAGCGGATTTCTGTTAATTTTTTCAAACTGACCCGTTCTTTTATTCATGGGAGGATTAAGAACAAGAGGGGGATATAAAAGTAACTGGCGTATTATGGGTATATCCTTCATTATATCCGGAATAATTTCTGGCAGTGGTATTTTCATATCCCGGGCTATAGCTGCTATTTCAGAACCTGCCCTGACCTGTCTGTAAACTCTTGGGTGGGTTCCGGTAATATTTTCCTGAATATCCCGGTAAGTCTGCCTGACCAGGTGTGTTAATTTTTCTATAGTTTCATTAAAAGTCCTGTAGGGGCGCTTATCTATTTCATCTATTTCGGAGCTACATATCAAAAATCTATCAAAACTTCTCCAGTAATTATATAGATACTCAACGAAATCGTTGAACAGGGCTCTGTTTTTAAAAAACATTCCGGACCCTTTCACAGCACCGGGCAACAGTTCAGCAGACATTGTGCACAGGCATTTCAATGCCTCAACAAGCAGCTTTATATCATATTCTTTTATTTCTTTTTTCCCAAAAATGCCAAGCAGGACGGAGTCTCTACGGGATAGATTTTTTATACATCTTCTAATAATCTCGGAGAACAGGTTGCTGGATAATAGTTCCTCCGGAGTTTCGCAGATTCTCCTGTTGATCTTTATGATTACTTTTTTTTCAAGGATTTTATAAGAATATATATTCATTTACATTGAGTTTAATTTGTTGACATTTAGAATGAATAGAATGTACCCTGATTTAAAATAGTAAGATAATTACTGTAATAATTCAATATAAAAAAATATAAATTTTCCCGGCACCGGCCCTGAATAAATGAATCAGGCGATATCTTATTAAGAGGCTATTTAATCCCAAAAATATAATTGTGGCTATATTTTGCAAAAAAAGTTATAATTCTTAACGTTCCTGTGTTTAATAATGTTTCTTCGTAGTGATAGAGCAAATATCTTGCTTCTAGCTTCAGAGGTAAATGTTATTAGACTTAAAGAAATAAAAAAAAGGAGGCTAGAAAAAATGCAAGGTAGTAAACTGTACGTAGGGAATCTTGATTATGCTGCTACTAATGAGCAGCTGGAAGAACTTTTCTCTAAATTCGGTAAAGTCAATCAGATTGACATAATCCCGGGCAAAGGTTTTGGATTTGTTGAGATGTCTGACCCATCCGAGGCAGAAAAAGCAAAAGATGAGCTTGATGGTAGTGAATTCAGCGGACGAACTCTAAAGGTTGATGAAGCACGTCCAAGAAGGGAAAGACCAAAAAGAGAATTCCGCAGATATTAGAGACAAAGTGAATAATCGGTAATCAGAATTCTTAATCACAGATATACAGAAAATGTTGTTAAATTAGCAGATAAAAGAAAGGCAAAGATATTAAATCCATTTATCGCAGCTTTTTCTTTTGTCTGCTAATTATTCTTTGAAATTATATATAATATAAGGGCGGGTAACAATTTACCGTAAATAACTGTCGACTATATCCAGTATTATATTTATATTTAATTATATACTCATCTGATTGTATAATTCTGCTTATTAAGGTTTCAGGTTTTAAAGGCTGCAATAATGTTATAAGCCTGCAGAAAAGGAATTGTGATATCCGGAAAAATCCCACGAAAAGAAATTAATGAAAGGAATTATAAAAAGATAAGATTTATGAATTACGTAAAGAAAATTAAATTAAGAAATAACAGCAAGAAAAGCTGCACCAAAACAGGTTTAATACCAATAAAGGCACTGAATGTTTTTGTTAAAATGCTCAGGGCTACCGGGCTTTATAATATTGTGTATACAGCGGTTCTTGCCATATCAAATATTTTAAGTAGACGGAAGTTAGTAAGATTTTACTCTCAGTTTGTAAGCAGGGGAGATCTGTGTTTTGACGTAGGCGCTAATATAGGTAATAGAACCGGGGTTTTTCTTGAACTCGGAGCTACTGTTGTAGCTGTTGAACCGCAGGATAACTGCATGCGTAAACTGCTCAAGAAATACGGCAACAATAAAAATGTGTTTCTGATTCATAAGGCGCTTGGCCAGGAGGAAGGCAGGGGTAATCTAATACTAAGCAATTCACATACTGTTTCATCCATGTCTGAAGAATGGATAGACTCTGTAAAGAAAAGCGATATGTTTTTCACATCTACATCGGCCTTCCAGTGGAACAGAAATGTTACGGTTCCGGTTACCACCCTGGATAAATTAATTGAAGAATACGGTAATCCTGCAATATGCAAGGTGGATGTTGAAGGATTTGAAAATCAGGTTATCAGAGGCCTTTCCAGGACTGTTGACATGATTTCTTTTGAATTTACGCCAACTTCAAAGCTTATTGACTCAACAATAGAATCCGTAAAGCATCTTTCTGAAATCGGTAATGCCCGGTTTAATTATTCATTTGGAGAATCCATGGTTATGGCTCTGGATGAGTGGGTTGATGCATCAGAAATATCGGATATTCTTGTATCCATACCTGAAAAAACTGCTTTTAGCGGTGATGTGTATGCAAAATTTATTGATTGACAGGTAATTGGCCGGTTAATAAATTTTATAAGTCATGCAATATCAATTTTCTTCATGCGGCGTATTGAAAGAGAGATAAACAGAATAATTATAGAGATAGAGACTATACCGGTAAGGATAAGAGAATTATCAAAAATATTCAGGATATCTGATGCTTTAAAGATAAGGTAGTTGGGAAAATAAGCTCTTATGGTTTCAAATTGATTTAATATACTCATGTCAAAGGCGAGCACAAGGACTATAATTCCTGCAATCAGGCCTCTTTTTAAAATACTGCTAAAAAATATTAGTATGGATAAAAGCACCCAGTAATAAAATATGAACAGCAGTGATGATTTTAAAACAATGGTGATTGTCAGTATCCCGCCGCTGAAGAGCCTTGTAATATAAAAATAATTGGTTAAAAAAGCTATCAATATAAAAAGCGAAATTGTAACAAGATAATGAATATATTTTGCAAAAACAATTCCGGAAGGATTTACCCCTCTTGAATACGGGAAGACAAGTTTTTTTACATGTATCTCGTTAGAGAATAATCCCATCAGGGAAAGTACAATAAAAAGTGTTCCTATCTGAAACAGGTCACCAAGGAAACTCTCAAAAGCACTGTCACGTGTAAAAGTAGAAAACATGGTAATAAGTTCAACCGGGAGATAATTTTTAAGTATTACCGGCAGAAGTTTTAATGTCAGCGGATTAAGCAGGGCCCAGAAAACAGGTCCTATGAAAAGGATAAGGTATTTGCTGGTTCTTGCAGCTTCCAGTATTTCTTTCTTAAAATAAGCTTTAAACGAGTTCACTTTTGCCTACCATTCTCATAAAAATATCTTCAAGCGTGCTTTTTCTTAACCGATAACTTAATACAGCGGTATTGAGTTTTGCAATCTCTTTCAGTATTTCCTTTTTGGCAAAATCAATGTCTTTAACATAGAAACTTACTCTTTGTCCGTCCATTTTAATATTATCAACCCAGTCAATATTTTTTAATTGTTCAATTTTGCCGGGGGGTATATCTTCGAATTCAACATCAAAAATGGGCTGTATGTAAGTTTTGTATAACCGGGATAAATTTTCATTCAGGAGTATTTTTCCCTCATCTATGATGCATATCTTATCGCAGACCCTTTCTGCATCGTTTAAAATATGCGTGGACAGAAAAATTGTAATTTTTTCATCTTTAAGCTCTTCAATAAGCTCGAGCATTTCCATTCTTCCCCCGGGATCCAGAGCAGAAGCAGGTTCATCAAGAAAAAGAATTTCCGGATTATTCATAAATGCTACCGCAAGTGCCAGCCTCTGTTTCATACCCCTTGAGTATCCTCCGATGCGCCTTTTCCCCTGTCTTTTTAATTTAACCATTTCAAGCAGTTTAATAACTATAGTATTTAAATTTCTTTCATCACACCCGGCAATTTTTCCGATAAAGTTTAAATACTCAAAGGAATCCATATAGTCATAAAAAGAGGGGGTTTCCGGTAAATACCCGATTGATTTTATAAGTTCCTGCCTGTTCTTTAAAAAATCTTTGCCTTTTATAAATATTTTACCTTCATCATAGCCCAAAAGCCCCGTTAAGATATTCATTGTGGTTGTTTTACCGGCGCCATTACGCCCGATAAATCCAAACACCGAGCCTTTTTCTACTTTAAAACTTATGGATTTTAAAGCTTCCAGGCGGCCGTAATTCTTTTTCAGACCTTCTACTTCAATCATTTTCTGTTTCTTTCTTTCTGCCTGCTATAAGGAAGATAACCGGACCTATAATATTAACCAGGACAATGATTAGAATCCAGCCCCATTTTGGAAGGTAGACGACATCGCTTCGTATAGCCTGAACCAGGGCAAAAATCATCAATCCGTATTGAATTATAATCAGCGGAACGAAGAATGGTAAAAGTTTAAGAAACTCAGTTAAAAAGTACTGTATGTCAGCTGAAATTATATCATTCATATTAAGTTTTTTGATATATTTGTAATTGAGCTATTTTATATATTATATATTTTATGCAGGATTAATAAAGAAATAAATTGGAAATAAAATGATGATTAAAACCAAAAAATGTAGTAAAAATATAATAAAAATAAATATATACAATAAGTTTGAATCGGGATAGACTTAATAAAATATTTCTATGATAAATTTAATATTTTAAACGGAGCCGGAACAATGCTGAAAGAAAATCAATTTGTTTTTAATAATATCAGGCTGCATTATGTCAAAAGTGAAAATAATGGAACACCGGTAGTTCTTTTACACGGGTTAAGTGACCGGTGGCAGTCATATCTGGCGCTGATTCCGTTTCTATACCCCTATTATACAATTTACGCTCCTGATTTAAGGGGACATGGGAAATCAAACAGGGCCGGAAGCTACAAAATTATAGATTATACAAATGATATAAAATCTTTTCTGACGGAGCTCTTTGATGAACCTGTATTGCTGGTGGGGCATTCGCTGGGAGCTGCAGTATCCCTGTACATTGCTTCAAAATATCCTGACAGATGTAAAGGTATCGGCCTTATTGAACCGTTTATCTTCAGGGATAAACTTGATGATGGTGAGTTCCGTAAATATTTCAATGGCTGCCTTGATGTATGTACCCGGTACAGGGATATTGATTCAATCAGCAAAAACATAAAGGAAACAGGAGTCCTTGCAGGAAAGAGAGCAGAGGACCTTAGCCAGCTGGATGCAGGAACCATTGAAGCTGTACTTGACGGAAGTGTTTTTGACGGATTTAACCTGGACGAGCTTCTTTCAGGCATAAACTGCCCGGTGTTTATATTGCGGGGCAACCCGGAGCTCGAAGGTTTTATAACGGAAGAAAAGGCGGATTATCTAAAAGAAAGAATAAAAAAGTGTGCCATAGAGTATCTGGAAAAAGCAAGTCATATAGTTCATGTTGACCGGCCACTGGAGGCTGCAAGATACCTGCTTCAATTTTTTGCGTCAGTATAGATTTATATGGATAAATATTTACTTATCCGGTAATTCCTTAAAAATATCAATTGCTTTCTGTATTATGCTGCTGCCGGCAGCATAATCGAAGCATTCTCTATCATAAATACAGGTAAAAAACATCTTTCCCTGATGGGTGGTTACACTAAATACAACCTCACCTTTTATGGCACTGAAAATGGGCCCGTAAATCTCTTCAATCCTGTAATTACCGTATTTCTTCTGCATCTGGATTCTACCCAGATTGGAAAGTGAAAAATCATAATTTATGGGCTCATTTGTCCTGTTAGCATAGAATAATTCAGGGTCTTCAACATTTTTAAGAAAATATTTGCCATAAAAATAATAACCGTTCAGGGGCTCATAATTATTTAACTGAGACTTTAGCTTTGTATATATTTCAAGGGTCATTTCGGAAATTGTCCTATCCGGGCTGCAGTCAACATCGGCCGTTAAAATCCCGTTAAATAGGCCAAAATAACCTTCTGCCTCATCAACCATAAAAGGCCTGAAGCTTACCGGGCTCTGAAGCACCCCTTTAAAACCGTTTTTCTTCTTTAGTTTCAGTGAAAAGGCTCTAAGCAACACGGCACCCAGAACCGCATGCACGGAAACATTATTTTCTTTTGCGAATGATGTTATTTTATTTGCTTGCTCTTCTTCAAAGGACCAGTCATGAATAGCAAAGTCGGGTCTGGGCGGGGGTTCCTCTTTGCGAGGTTTCAATTGGGGAATTTCCATATTCTTAATCCAGTCAGGTAATCCTTTCTCCTCTATCGTATCAACGATATCTTTTTTAATTAATTCCGTGAGTCCCGGTGCATCCGCATATGGATTTACAGGCAGGCCCGGGTCTGCCAGAAATGAAAGAAGGTCCTCCAGAAAAACAACCGCAGAGAGCCCGTCACATATCGCATGGTGGAATATAAATATAATATCCGAGATATCTTTATTATGGATGAGAAAAACTCTTATCATGGGGCCCTTAAAAATATCAAAGCGCCTGCGCAATCCTGTTTTGACGATTGTTTTCCAGCCGGCTTTTTCTGCATTAGATTCATACAGCGGTATTTCCGGCACATTTTCTGTTGTAATAAATTGTTTCCTATCAGATATCATCTCAACCCTTACACATGCAAGTGGATGTTTTTTTTGAACCTTTGCAAGAGCGCTCTCTAACTCATTTTTTGATATATTACCATTTACTTTTATGCGGAAGGCAAAAGACATAAGGGTTGCATTACCCATATAATACAGCACTCTTTCATATGATGATGTTTCCCTTTTCATAATATCACCTTATCTTAATTCTAAACCTTTCCATAATTTAAATTAATTATTTTTTATACAATTTCGGTTTCTACGGGTCTTTTTGTTAAATTATGAATCCATTTATTCGAAAGAAAACGGTAAAAACCGGCTATCATCTTTACAAATTCTTCTGTTGCAGCTATGGCCATAACATAATATACCGGCAGTTTGAAAACAAACGCCGCTATTGCTGCCAGCGGAATCCCGACAATCCATATACCTCCAAGCTCAACCACCATGCTAAAAAGCGTATCGCCGCCTGCCCTTAAGATTCCATTCTGGAATATGATGTTCATCACCCTTGCCAGCATTATAAGTGCCATTACCAGAAGCAGATGGTAAAGATAGAGGCTGCTCTGTTCGGGGAGGTTATAGAAATTTACTATATATCCCCTGACTATTATAAGGATTATGGCAATTACACTTGAAAGCGCAATCGACAGTGAAAGGAAATTTTTTGAATAATCCCTTGCCTTGTATTCTTCATTTGCACCGATCCTATTTCCAACCATAATAGCACAGGCGCTTCCAAGACCCATAAATATTGTAAGACTTATACGCTCAATAGAGCAGGCTATATTGTAGGCTGCAAGCGCTCCGGTACTGATATGTCCGTATATTACACTGTACATGCTGTATCCCAGCGCCCATCCCACGCTCTGGCCCATAATCGGGAGCCATATTTTTAAAAAATTTTTCATCATTTCTTTTGTAAATTTAAAGAGGTTTCTCAGGGCAGCAGCTGCAGGATACTTTCTCAGGTAGGTAAAGCCAACTGTAACAGAGAATTCAGCACCCCTTGCTATAAGTGTGGCGATTGCCGCTCCCTGTACCTTCAATTCGGGAAAACCAAATTTTCCAAAGATAAGTATATAATTCAACAGCGTGTTTAAAACCAGCCCTATAAAGCTAGCAACCATCGGGAACTTTACATGCTCGGTGCTTCGAAGTATTGTAGCATAAACTATGGATATCGAAGTCATAATAAGGCTGAATGCAACTATCCTTATATATTCTGCACCAAGTTTAATAACTTCAGGGTCAGTGTTGAACAATCTTACCAGGGCACCGGGGAACATGAGAATAACTACTGTAAAGATGGCTGAAATTATCAGCGAAAAAGTAATGCCTATTCCCAGATATGAGTGTATGTTCTTAATATCTTTTTTGCCCCAGTACTGTGCAGTAAAAACAGCGGTCCCGGTGGCTATACTGAATACAAACATTATAAATAGAAAATATACCTGGTTGCCGATACCAACTGCGGCAACTTCTCCTTCACCAAGCTGGCCGACCATAAAGACATCAAGAAAATTCAGCGTGGATGTAAGAAAGTTCTGCAGCACTATAGGCGTTGCAATAGCAAGAAGCTTTGGGATAAATTCTTCATGTTTTTTAAATGAATCAATGATTGAACGCAAATTATGGCTCCTCTTAGAAAACTTAACCCTTAATTAATATTATTATAGAAATATAAGAGAATGAAACTTAAATTCTGTTATAAGATTTTAAAAAAGTCAATAAGAATTTACGCCATTTTTTATTTCACGCTCAGGATTTTTCTCCATAAACTCTGATGCTGGCAATTGAGTCTTTATTATCCTTTTTTATTTTGAGTGCATATTCAGGTCCCAGATTTAAATTTTTAATTATCTCTTTTATTTCTGGATCATCTTCATCAAAGTCAAAAGAAGACCTGACTTCTTCAATTATTTTTACATTTACAAATCCTGCGTCTTTTATGGTATCGGTATATTCTTCTTTCATCATAGCTCTGGTGATGCAGCTGCCGTGAGAATCCAGGATATTAATTAACGCTTCAGGGAGGTTAAGCTTTCTGAGTAGAACCATATCGGAAATCATAATCCTGCCGCCTGGCTTAATTACCCTGTAAGCTTCATCAAATACCCTTTTTTTATCGGGGGCGAGGTTAATAACACAATTGGATATAATTATATCTACGTAATTATCTGCAACCGGAAGATTATCGATTTCTCCCAGCCTGAATTCCACATTTTTGTAATCACCTTTCAGGGCATTTTCTCTTGCTTTATCAAGCATTTCCCGGGTCATATCCACGCCTATAACTTTACCTTTTTTGCCCACCTGATTTGCAGCCAAAAAACAGTCAAATCCAGGTCCAGAGCCAAGGTCTAATACAGTTTCTCCTTTCTTAAGTAATGCCAGAGCAACAGGATTTCCACAGCCCAGGCCAAGGTTTGATCCTTCAGGAACTTCTTTTATGTCTTCATCCGCATATCCTATACTTTTACTTATTTTAGAAAATTTGTTATTTCCGCAGCAGCTCCGGTCAGCATCTGAACCGCAGCAGCTGCTATTTTGTTTTACTATCCTGCTATAGCTTTTTCTTACCATTTTCTTTATATTATTTTGATTCATTTTTTAGCCTCCAGTAGTGCTAAAAATATTATTTATAATATCGTTTAATAAAGTTTTTTTTATTTCATTGACGGGCCGAGCATATCTAAAATCGCTCCGGAAAGGTTTTCAGCTTTTATTAAGGAAATACAACAGAATTTATCATTTTTTCTAATGCTAATAACGGCCAGCTTATCACCTGCCACAATGTTTGCTCTCTCTCTGATTTCTTTCGGTAATACCATCTGTCCTCTTTCATCAATTGTTACTATGGATTCTATGTTGCAGCATCTTTTGCTATTTTCAGACAATTTCTTTTCTTTGCAAATATTATTTTTTTCTGGCAATTTTCACTCCTTTTTTGCTTAATAAGTAAATTTACAAAATACAGAAAAATAAGTATACACTGAAAATTAAGAAATTTCAACTATATTTTATTTTCTATTTACAAAAGTGGAGCAGGATACTAAATATCATTTACAGAAAATATGCTTTTATAATATAAATAAACTCTGATAAAGGAATTAATAAAAATTATTTATTATCTATTACATATTGAAGGTATATTCTTATTATCGCTGGAAGCAGGATGCACTGCTATCATTCACCGCTTATGGCATACTGTTTTCTTCTTAATAAAAGCAATAAGATAATAATGAGAGCTATGTCTATAGCAATCAAAATAAATATATTTGTGGCGATATCAGTCCAGCCACTGCCTGCCAGGCTCAATTCGACAATGGGCTGGGTGAGATAATATGTCGGGAATATCCTGCCAACCCACTGCGGAATTCCAGGAAACATGTAAACAATAGCAGGAGCAAAAAGTATAATTCCAGCAGACTTCCAGATGGTAAAAATGGTAGTGACATCCTTTGCATAGATGCCGAGAAGCACCCCAAACCCGGCTGCCATTACTGCTCCCAGTGCAAGTACCATTATTAGGAGCAGCGGCTCGTTACCAAAAGCATTATTAATTACAAGAATCAGCATGCCCATGAAAAAACTCAGGATAAAACCAAATATCCCCTTGGCCAGAAAAATATCTTCTGCCGATATCGGGGTTGTCATTAATGCCCGCATGGTTTTTCTCTCTTTCTCTACAACTATAGAGGTTGACGGCAGCATGAGCCCGCCCAGAAATACTGCCATGAGTACAATTAAGGGAAGAAGCCTCTCGTTCCACGGAATGCTCTCATCTTCGCCCAGGGTAATTGTTTCTATTTCAACAGGAACTTCCTGTCCGGTCATTTCCCGCACCGCATTTGCTATCGTTATTCCCAGTATGGCAAGGTTCTTTTCAGTGCTTTCTCCCCAGATAAAGGCTCTGACTTCTGTTTTTTCTCCCTGTAAGACTGCACTGTCAAAACCGGAAGGTATTACAATACCAATATCTACAGCCCCGTTTTCAACCGCCTGTTTCATATCAGAGAGTGTATCGTATTTAAAGCTGTCTATTGAGCTCCGCTCATCAAGAATGGAAACCAGCCGGGATTCACCTTCATCAAGAATACCCAGTCCGGGTTTTTCTGAGAGCCAGGTACCGAATATAAGTGATATCATGATCGAAATAATAATCGGCGCCACAATTGCAAAAATTACTATAAAACTCCTGGAACCATATAGAAACTCTTTACTCAATAACACACCAATACGCCTGATACTCATCGAAATTTCCTCCTCAATACAAAAATACCTCCCCAGAATATGACTAAAGTAAAACCAAGAAGTATTAAAAGATTAATCCAGATATCTCCCCAGCCGGAACCGAAGTTGGCGGCACGGTGCACTGTATCGACAAGATAATAGGAAGGGATAATTTTTATCCACCGGGTAGTTGCGCCGGGGAAAAGCACGGTAAACGATGGAATTATAAGAATGATAAGAACAGGAAAGCTCCATGATAGTACTGACATGAAATCCCTTGCCCTGGCCGATATAAAAAAGCTGACACCCGTAGCAAGAGCTGCTCCCAGTAAAAGAGATACCAGAATAATCAGGGGCTGTCTGTTCATACCGCCCACAATGGCCATAACTAAAACTGCCTGTATAAATGCCATTCCTATGCCGGAAATACTTTTGGCTATAAAAATATCTGTAACTGTAACAGGGGTAATCAGCAGGGCATGTGCTGTACGATGCTCTATCTCTTCGCTTATAAGATATGTAAGACCAAAAATTTCCATCATAAGGATAAAAATAGCTATCAGAGGACGCAGGCGGTCACGGATAGGTATGGTTGTTCCGAGCATATCCTGACCCAGTATCTCTTCTGAGACATCGAAAACCAGGGGCTGTCCTGTCTGCATAAATGCAATCTCTTTTACAAAAAACTCCATGGCGTCCTTTATCTCCTGTGGTGAGTCAGGAGTAAAATACAAATTTATTATGGGTTTCCTGCCCGGATCGGACTCCGGCATCGCACCGGCTGGAATTGATATGCCTGCAGTATAACTGCCATCCAGTACTTTTTCTTTTAATAGTTCTTCAGATTCTGTAAAAGACATTTCAAGGCCTTCTTCATCTATTTCGGTAAAGATCGGAATCGGGTCCGGCGAGTATAGCCCTATCTTTAAAGTATCGTCTACGGAAGCCGGCATAACAAAATAGATAATAAGATAAAAAATAAGGGCGATAAAGGTTAGGAATACAATTACTTTTTTCCTGAAGAATAGAGATAAATCCTTGGAAACCAGTATACCTACTGTTCGCATGTTCATCCGACAAGACCCCGTCCCGTAATCTTTATAAATATATCTTCAAGAGTGGCTTCGCTGCTGTGCATGGTAACAACATTTTCACTTGAAAAAAGTTTCTTAACGCTGTCCGGCGTTTCCTCTTTATCCAGAGAAATCTCACGGTCTTCGAGTTTGCCGCTCCGGGTAAGTATCTTTGCTTTAAGCGCACGCCTGCCGTACTGGCGTTTGAGATTAAGGGGAGTATCCAGAGCTACAATTTTTCCCTGGTTCATAAAAGCAACTCTATCAGAAAGTTTATCGGCTTCCATCATGTCATGAGTGGTAAGGAATACTGTGGCTCCACGCTTGCGCTCCTGCATAATAATATTATGAATTGTCTTTGCCGAAGTGGGGTCAAGTCCTGCGGTGGGTTCGTCAAGAAATAAAATATCCGGCCGGTTCACTATTGACCTTGCCACCATAAGACGCTGTTTCATTCCCTTGGAATAGGTCTCAACGCGGTTTTTTTCACGCCCTTCAAGACCAACCTGCTTTAATAACGGATAGGCATCAAACTGCTTGATACCAAAGAGACGCGCAAAAAGGTTTAAATTTTCAATAGCTGACATCTGTTCGTACAGGTTTGTTGTTTCAAAGCAGACCCCGATATGTTCTTTTATCTTTTTTGCATTTCTGGTAACATCCATACCCAGCAGAACAGCACGGCCGTCTTTAGGTTTAATCTGGCCCGTAAGCATGTTGATCGTTGTTGTTTTACCGGCGCCATTGGGACCAAGAAAACCCAGGATTTCACCTCTGGACACCTTAAAGTTAATGTGATCCACGGCAACGAGGTTGCCATAGGAGTAATAAAGATTTTCGGCAATTATAGCATAACCGGAGTCAGTCATATTTTCTCCCTTCGCTACAGGTTAATGGCTCTGTACTTCAACTGAATAAATTAATATATAAAATAATGTAGCATTTATGTAAAATAGTCAAATATTTCCAAACACTCCTTTGTTTAAAAATAAAGCTGCATATATTTAACTTTTAACGGGCTTATCCTTAATATGCAGGTAAATACATCCAATTTTTCCATATTTATGTGACAGCGGAATTAAAAAGAAATATAATTATATACATATAAACAGGTATAAATATGCTAAAGAATAAGCCCGATGATATAAAACATAATATGCATAAAAAGCATGATATGCGCCACGGGCATAATAACCGCAATGAAAAGAACGGCCACCGCATGCATATGGTCGCGGATTTTAAAAAGCGCTTTATTATTTCCATAATTATTACCATCCCTGTGCTGCTGCTGTCTGATTTGATTCAGAGATTTCTAAAGCTGGAGGATGTTTTAAAATTCCCCGGGGACAGATATGTTCTCTATGCACTGTCCACTGTAATATTTTTTTACGGCGGCTGGCCTTTTTTAAAAGGTGCATACAGTGAATTGAAATCAAAACTGCCTGGAATGATGACATTGATCGGTCTTGCAGTTTCCGTAGCATATATTTACAGCAGTGCCGTTGTGTTTGGGCTGGAGGGCGAATTCTTTTTCTGGGAAATAGCAACACTTATAGACATTATGCTTCTCGGCCACTGGATTGAAATGAAATCGGTAATGGGAGCTTCAAGGGCGCTGGAGGAACTTGCCAGGCTTCTGCCGCAGTATGCCCATAAATTAGCTCCTGGCAAAAAAATAATAGATGTCCGTCCGGAAGAACTTAAAAAAGCTGATAAAATACTTGTAAGGCCTGGAGAGAAATTCCCGGCTGATGGAATAATAATAGATGGGAAAACTTCAGTAAACGAAGCTATGCTTACCGGTGAATCCAGGCCTGTTTCCAGGGGGATGGGTGAAGAGGTTATCGGCGGCTCCATAAATGGCGGCGGCTCGGTAACAGTTGAGGTTAAAAAGACCGGTGAAGAGACTTTCATATCCGGGGTAATAAAACTGGTACGCGAGGCACAGGCAAGCAAATCAAGAACCCAGAATCTTGCAGACAGGGCTGCTTTCTGGTTGACCATAATTGCCATATCAGCAGGTGCAATTACCCTTGCAGTATGGCTTTTTATTATAAATAAAGATTTTTCATTTTCACTTGGGCGTGCAGTCACGGTCATGGTTATTACCTGTCCGCATGCTCTGGGTCTTGCCGTACCTCTGGTAGTGGCTGTGTCCACGGCAATTTCAGCCAGAAATGGTCTTCTTATAAGAAACAGGGCAGCTTTTGAGAAGGCAAGAAAAATAGATGCGATAATTTTTGATAAAACAGGAACCCTTACCAGAGGAGAATTCGGGGTTACGGATGTGATTAGCTTCTCCCGGAACTTTAAAAAAAACGAAATACTCAGGTATGCCGCTTCTATTGAAGAAAAATCAGAGCACCCAATTGCAGGAGCCATTGGCGTTTCAACAGAGAAGAGATATAAGGTAACGGGATTTGAATCAATGACCGGGAAAGGTGTAAAAGCCAGGGTGAATGGCAGAGAGGTAAAAGTGGTAAGCCCCGGATATTTAAGTGAAAACAAAATAGAATTCGAAGACGACGGCAGCGTAGATAAACTCACACGGCAGGGGAAAACTGTAGTTTTTTTGCTGGTTGATAACCTGCTCGCGGGAGCCATAGCACTTGCGGATGTAATAAGGGAAGAATCGAGAGAAGCAATAAAAAAACTCAAAGAGATGAAAATAAAACCAATGATGCTTACAGGAGATAATAAGCAGGTGGCAGAATGGGTAGCCGGAGAAGTGGGAATTGAAGAATATTTTGCCGGAGTGCTTCCGCAGGATAAAATAAATAAGATAAAAGAAGTCCAATCAGAGGGATTTGTTGTGGCTATGACCGGCGATGGAATAAATGATGCTCCTGCACTTGCACAGGCAGATGTAGGGATAGCCATAGGAGCCGGAACGGATGTAGCCGTTGAAACAGCAGATATAATACTTATAAGAAGCAATCCTATGGATACTGTGTCAATACTTGGATTGTCCAGGGCGACTTACAGGAAAATGCTGCAGAATCTTGGGTGGGCCACAGGCTATAATGCCATAGCAATACCGCTGGCTGCCGGCGTACTCTTCCCCCTGGGGATTCTTTTAAGCCCTGCTGCCGGCGCTATTTTGATGTCGCTGAGTACGATTATTGTAGCAATAAACTCCAGATTTTTAAGACTGGTAAAATAAACACGATAAAAGATATCGAGGGCTATAGGCAAATCCGGTTAAAGGCAGATATAAAATATATTTTTAGAGGAATAAAAATATATTTATTTTTTGCAGACCCTGAATTCTGACTTTGAAGCTCCGCAGATGGGACAAACCCAATCCTCGGGCAGTTTTTCAAAATCGTAAGGGGGCTCCAGCCCAAATTCGGGATTTTCAACTTTAGCGTCAAAAACAAATCCGCAGGTCGTACATTCCCAGTTATCCATATTATCTTCACCTTTTTTAAATCTTTACAAATATTCTTACAATCATTACTTGAATTATTCCCTGTTATTCCGGTTATCGTCAGTTCTATTTATAATACCATTATGTTTAAAATTCAAGCCATTGACTTCTCTTATTTATTACGCGGCTTAATTTTTTCTATAGTAACACTATTTTTAATTTGCTATAATTCGTAAATAATTAAAAATACCATACCATTTCCCGGCATTTACAGAATTTTATTAAAATCTTTAACAGGCAGGGTGGATAAATGGCAAAACCTACAAAATATGCAACTCTAATCTGTACAATTGTAACCATTATTGCGCTTATAGGTATTATTGTGGGCATATTAATGTCAAGACCTCTTATTATTGTCATATTATTGCTTCCAGCTACAATTTACGAGGTTTACAGAACTGAAGGACCTTCAACAGTATGGGCGTCATGGGTACTGCTTGTAGTGCTGGTTCTGGAGATAATATTTATAGTGGCCAATATTAACTTTGACCTTGCATCTTTTTTTGAGGCCAGTGAAAAAGTTGTGGCAGGCTATGCAGTTCCACTAGGTGATATTAAAATGGTGGGGCCGGTAATTATGGCTGTTCTGGCTATTATTCTCTTCGTGAGAACACGGGGCCGTTACACTAAATGGCTGGCAGCGGTAATTTTTGTTACATGCTTTGCAATAGTATACTCACTGAATCCGGAACTTTTTAAAGACATGGTTGGCATGGCTGTTGACGAGGGTATGCGGAGAATTTAAAAGATATATTCGTATTATATATTCTGGATAATTAAAGACACCGGCGGTAGATGATACACTTATTAAAATAGAAAAGCCGGCCGGGTTATATTACAAGCATATAAATTAAATTATAAAAATACTTATAAAAGAGTTTGTTTTCTGCGGAATTTATATTTTGTATTAATAAAAATTAGAATAGAACTCCGAGCCTGCAGCTCCTAATAGGTGATGCTAAGGATTGCAGGCCGATAGGGTATAGCTGGTAACGGCTATGCCTCCCGGTGCGGAAAGGAGTTATTTAAATTCAGGGTAAACTGTATTATTTACAGTTGATTTAAATCTTCTTCCTGCACGGAAGAAGATTTTTTATATGGCGGTAAAAAAAAGACAGTGTAAAGTCCTGATGCTGTTAAAAAAATAAACTTATAGTCCTAAAAACTATCATTACCGTGATTTGAAAGGATTATTTTTTGAAAGAAACGTTAGGCCCGAAAAAATTTCTTAAAAAGTTTCTGGTGTTTGAGCTGATAGTAATAGCAATATGCGCGGCGATTGGAGTGGCGGTAAAGCCGGTCATGGTTATTCTTGTACAGATTATTACGGGACCTCTTTTTATACCGGGAGGGACAATTGTGGGCGGCTTTTATATGATGTGGCTTGTGGTCAGCGCAGGGCTGGTCGGGAAAAGGGGGGCGGCAACGCTTACTGCAATCGTTCAGGCATTACTGGTTATTGCAACCGGAGTAGTGGGGACGCATGGAATAATGACACTTGCAACATATATTATTCCTGGAATTGCAATAGATATTATGCTTCTTATAACAGGGCAGAAAGCAAGGAATAATTTTTCCTGTTTTTTTGCAGGAATGGCAGCTAATTCAACCGGAGCTTTTTTGACCAATTTTGTATTTTTCAGGCTGCCCGCAATCCCCCTGGTTTTAGTGGTTGCCGGAGGGGCTCTTTCAGGCGGCCTGGGCGGAATGATTGCATACGGGCTTATAAAGGGATTTATGAAAATAAAAATACCGGGATTGAATCTGAATAGCAGTGAAGAAAAACGGTAAAAATATATATTGAAAATGTGAATTGAAGAAGTGAGGAGAAATGAAAAAAAGGAATATCGTGATAATAGCGACACTGGCAATACTCTTAATTATTGTTGCAGTATTCGCTTATCTTAATGCGCGTGACATTGGAGGGAAAAAACAACTGGCAGAAGAAGAAAGCATACTGGTTAAGTTTGACGGCAGTGAAATAGGCAGAGTTGATATGGATTTTATAAAGAATGCCGGTGAGAAAGAATTTACAGCAGTGGCGGATACAAGCGATTCCGGACCTGAAGAGAACTATTATACCGGTGTTTTAATGAGGGACATTCTTGAAAAAATGGGTATAGATATAGACGATTACAGTACATTTTCAGTAAAAGCTGTCGATGGATATACAGTGGCTTTTGATGTTGAAGAAATCAGGGATAAAGACAATATTTATATTGCTTACATGGAAAATGGAAGATATCTGGGTACAGGGGATTCGGGAGGCAGCGGTCCTTACCAGGCAATAGTGAGAAAGGACCCTTTTAGCAACCGGTGGTGCAAATTTGTGGTAGAGATAGAGCTGGGCCGGTAACAATAATGAAACGGCAATCCCGGGAGGTCAGTCCCGAAGCAGCAGTTCCGGAGTGATGATTACCGGAAAACTATAAGAAGAAAAATATAAAAAATTTATAAGTAAACCATAAAAAAACTATAAGAGAATCATAATATATGCGTTCAATTGAGATAAATAATTTACATTTCAGATACGGAGAAAGTAAAAATAATATACTCAATGGCATAAGCCTTAAAATAAAACCCGGCGAAGTCATATCCATAGCAGGATCAAGCGGATGCGGCAAGAGTACTCTCTGTTACTGTATCTGCGGTATTATCCCGCATATCTATCACGGGATTATTGAAGGAGAAGTTCTTATCTTTAATAAACCGGTGGATAGAATGAATTTTAACATTATCTCGACCAGTGTCGGTATGGTCTTTCAGAATTACGATATGCAGCTTTTTTCACCAACAGTTGAAGACGAGATTGCTTTCGGACCGGAAAATCTCTGCCTTGAGCGCGAGGAAATAGCAAAAAGAATAGAGATGAGCCTGAAGCTTGTAAATATGGAAAAATACCGTTTTGAACATCCGGAGAATCTTTCGGGTGGAGAAAAACAGCTGGTTGCAATTGCCTCTGTTCTATCGATGAACCCGGGAGTTCTAATCCTGGATGAAAGCCTCTCGCAGATAGACAGGGAAGGAAGAAAAAGAATTATGGATATAATCCGGATGTTAAAGGATTCAGGCAAATCGGTAATTATGATTGACCACAGCTTAGAGAATTCAGGTGTGGCGGATCATATTTATTTTTTAAAAGAGGGAAAATTAGAGGAATTCCATGAAATAAAGGGTAATGGTGACGAGTCTGGCTTTTATAAAATTACATAATGTGTCTTTTGGCTACAGAAGGAATAATCCCGTAATCAAAAAAGCAGAATTAGAGATTAACAGCGGTGATTTTATTGCTGTGACGGGGCCCAATGGTAGTGGAAAGACCACTCTGGGCAAACTGATTATGGGTATATTAAAACCTGTAATCGGCAGAGTTTGCATCGAGGGACGCGATGCAGCTGTAATGAACCCCGGTGAAATCGGGCGAAGAATAGGATACCTTTTCCAGAATCCAGAGTTACAGATTTTTGCCCTGACAGTAATGGAGGAGTTGTCCTTCACTTTAAGGATTAAAAATATCGATGAAGATGTGATAGCAGACAGAGTAGATAAAATCTTAAAACTTCTGCATCTTGAACACCACCGGAACAGCCCGACTTTTTGCCTGAGTTACGGGGAGAAGCAGAGGCTTGCCATTGCGGGAATCCTGATAAATGACCCCGGGTTTTTAATACTTGATGAGCCGACAACGGGCCTGGACTCACTAAGGGTGGATATACTTATGTCAATACTCGGGGACCTTCTAAAACGCGGTGTTGGCATGATGGTTATAAGCCATGACGATATTTTTGTAAAAAATTTTCGGGGGAGAATTTTTAGAATGTACGGAGGTGAGATTTTTGAGGAAGATAATGGCTAAAGCAGATATAAGGGCAAAACTTGCAGTAGTCATGTGTCTTTCCACAACAGGCGTGTTTATCCAGCATGTCTTTGTTCTGGCCATAATTCTGTTACTCTCAGTACTGCTTGCATTTTTATCCGGGGCGGACCTGATCAGGGCGCTCAGATCAACTAAAAGACTATGGTATCTTTTTTTCATTATTGTAGTTATACAGAGTATATTTTTACGGGGAGGGGATACGCTTCTTGCTATAAGGGGTTTTACGATGCTTACCACTGGCGGAATTTTAAAAGGTGCAGAATTTTTCCTGAGGGTATCCATAATTGTTATTTCTGCCGCCATAATAGCCACCTCAAATTACAGGGAGATCATCCAGGGTCTGGTTCAGCTAAGGATTCCGTACGAAATTGCATTCATGGTCTCGGTAGCAATCAGATTCCTCCCCCTTATCCGGAATGAAATTAGAGACACTATGATCGCAATTCAGCTAAGGGGCGTTGAAATGGATAAGATTCCCTTAAGAAAAAGAATTCAAATATACTCCTACATTTTTATGCCGGTAATAACCGGAGCCATAAGAAAAGCACAGACTCTTTCAATGGCAATGGAAACAAGGGCTTTCAGAGCGTATCCGACAAGAACAAGCTATATGGTACTCAGATTTTCGGCAAAAGACTATATTATAATAGCGGCATCTGTGGTTTTTACTGTGTCAGTTTTTATAACTTATTATGTATTTAAATTTCCAGGAAGGATACTATGAAATTATTTTCGGTAATTGGATTATCAAAATCAGGGAAAACAACTACTATTGAGAATATTGTGGGAGAGCTAAGGAGAAGAGGTCATTCTGTAGGCTCTGTTAAAGAAATACACTATGAGGGTTTTGCAATAGACAAAGAGGGAACAAATACATTCAGGCATATGAAAGCAGGTTCTGAACCCGTAACCGCGCTGGGGTGTAACGAAACAGATATTCTTTACAAGAAAAAGCTGGATATCCCTGAAATTTTAAAGTTTTACAAAACGGATTATGTAGTTATGGAGGGAGTCAGGGATTGTAATTGCCCGGTGATTATCTGCGCGGCTTCACCTGAGGATATTGAAAAAAACAGGGGACAGGAATGCTTTAATAGAACTTTTTTAATTTCGGGTGTGATATCAAATGAAACCAGAGATTACAGGGGGATTCCTGTTATGAGTTCAACGGGGGATATAAAAAAGATGGTTGACTTCATTGAACAGAAAGTCTACAGAATGCTGCCGGATTTTCCTCCAGAGTGCTGCAGCGAATGCGGATACAGCTGCAGGGAGCTTGGCGCAAGAATACTTAAAGGCCTCTCAAAATTTGATGATTGCGTTCTGTCAAAAGCAAAGGTAAGCCTCCATGTTGACGGGAGAAAGATAGGGATGGTTCCTTTTGTGCAGGACATATTAAAGGATAGCATAAGAGCAATAGTTAAAAATCTAAAAGGCTGCAGGGAAGCCGGAAAGATTGAAATAACAATAGACGAAGATAGATAATATGAATGATAAAAGATTCATAACGGGTCTTTTTGGCAGTAACCTTATAAAAGAACACTGTATTGAAAAAATAACAATAGAGGAAGAACTATACAGCCGGAAGAACAGATTATATAAGTTAAAATGCATGTACGGAAACGAAAGAGGAACAAGACCTGATTATTTTATAATCAAGTTGTACAGGGGAGACAGGCAGAAAAATAGAAAAGAGAAGGAGCACCTGATGCTAAGAGCCCTGGGAGAGAATACACGTAAGTCAGGAATATATGTTCCCGGAATATTTTATAGCGGAGATAATTTTTTGATAACTGACTTTGTAAGGGGCGGCACCCTGCTTGAATATTTGCTTTCCCGGGAAACAGGAAATAAAGACATAAGACCCGACAGGACGAATCCGCTGGCGGCTGCCTGTAAAATGATAAATGACTTTTACAGCATTTCAAAAGAAATTACCGGATATCACTGCGTATTTGGTGATGTTAATCTCAGAAACTTTATAGCAGGCTCTGCTCTTTACAGAATTGACCTTGAAGATTGGAGAAAAGGCAATCTCTCAGAAGATTTTGGAAAGTTAATTGCCTTCATTTTAACTTACGATCCAGCATTTTCTGACTGGAAAATTAAACTCGGAAGGGAAATGATTAAATTTATAAATGATTCTTTTTATATTAAAAAAGGTGAACTGCATATTGAGATAAATAGAGAGTTTGAATCAATGATAAAAAGACGGAACCTTCCCCCCGATTTTTTTAATGGCGGGAAAATAGAAAGATTATTTAAATAGTCTTAAGTAATTTTAAGATAACCCGGATTAATCCGGGTTAATCCATGGCAATAATTATCAATCGCTATTTTTTTCTTCTAAATTCATCTGCCACATTGCCTGTGCTTTTCTCCAGTGAAAAGCAAACAGCGGAATTGCAATTATGATTAAAAGTACTCCTCTCAATAGATCCTTGAATGCCCTGTCTTTTTCACTCTGAAGAGCTGTATTAAATTCCTCTTCGGCCAGGCGCTCTATTTCATCTCCGGGTAAATCAGGATACCTCTCGGTTGAATACATACTTACTATACTGGCTTTGCTCATATATGTTACGGGTTTTATGTGGTTTACAGTACCGTCATAAACAGAAATTACCCCAATTATAAAAATTATGATTGCAATGATGCATACGATATACAAATAAATTTCCCTGAAATAGACCCTTCTTGCCATTTTTACCCCCTGGATAAATTTTATTTCCTGTTTACATGATTATAAACAGTCAAATATATTATACTTCTAAATTGGCTATTTTATCTAATTTCTTTTATTATCTTGCGACATCGTTTAAAATAAAAATCCATTTTTTAATTACGGACCAGGATAAGTTAAATGCTTGAAATAATTTTTATATCGGCAGGTCTGGCCATGGACTGTCTGGCTGTTTCTATTGCCGGGGGTGCTGGCACTGATAGAGATGGCTGTTACGCGCCGGTAAGGAAAAAAGTTTTTAATGCGCTGCGAGTGGGGTTTTTCTTTGGGACATTTCAGGCATTGATGCCTTTAATCGGCTGGTATATCGGTTCTGGTTTTAAAAATTTAATAGAGAAAGTGGACCACTGGGTAGCATTCGGGCTTCTCTGTGCTATTGGCATTAAAATGATTTACGAAGCGGTAAAGAGCAGGGGAGAAAAAAGAAAAATTAACCTTGTTGCCCTGCCGCCTCTTCTGATACTTTCTATTGCTACAAGCATAGATGCTCTGGCAGTGGGTATTAGTTTTTCATTACTGGATATTCCGCTGTATTTATCAATAGCAATAATCGGGGTATTTACATTTTTGTTTTCGGTTTCAGGTTATCTTATTGGAGATAAGGTTGGTAGAATTTTAAAAAATAATGTTGAGATAGCCGGGGGAGTTATACTGATAGGCATAGGGATAAAAATATTGATAGAACATCTCTTTTAAAGATTATTTTTGAATAAATTAAATGATTATGGAATAATAATGTACAATAAAAATATTCTTATAATTAAGATATAGAAAGTTATATAATTAATCCCGGCAGTCAAAGTGTGGTCCCTGTAACACTTTAATAAATTTAGATAAATTATTATAAATTTAAAAAGGAGGGGCAAAGTGATTGAATTAACCGGCGAGGAGCTCAGGGATGGAAATGAGCAGCTGGGCGGTATCAGGATATGGTTCTGGATTGCAGCTGTATTAACAGCAATAGGGGTAATATTTAATACCATTTATATTTTTTCTCTCCCGTCCCTCTACAAAATGTACTGGCAGCTGGGAATAAATATGGAGCAGGTAGTGCCAATTAGAACACTTACCATGTTTTTTATACTCAGCATTATAACAGGCCTTATATTTGTTACTCTATTAATTATTGCCCTTGTGGGAATAAAAAGAAGAAAACCGTACACTGTGCCGCTTGGCAGAGCAATACTGGTCCTTACAATGTTAAGTGTTCCGGTAGGTACAATAATCGGGGCGATTCTGTGGGGAAGACTGAGACATCCTGCAGCTAAAAAATACCTCAACTACGGAGTATAATAATAGTTTTTTAAAGCAAACTTTTTGTTCGGTTTTTTTCTTTCCTGATAATTGATTGAAGCAGAAAAACTTACTCTCCCCTGCTTGAAAGAATGACATTCTCTTTTGTGAGGAACCGTAAAAGAAAACATACAATCACCCAGATAACCAGTGCACCGCCAAGGTAATAGATAGAAAAAGACCAGGAAGCAAGATTGATAGCACCGGCAGCTACTCCCAGGGGGATTCCCATCATTAAGCCAAATCCAACTATGAAAGCCGGAGCTATTGCCAGGTCGGGATTATTTGCCAGGGTTAAAAGAATAATTATAAAGAGTAGTCCGGAAAAGAGCAGAGGATTAATAAGAAACCCTGTAATAAGCGCAGGCAGGGGTAAAACAAAATTTCCTGCAGCCGGCCTGATTGTAATAAAATTTATTGCAAGCAAAACTACCGTATTTGAGATTGTTGAAATGATAAAACCGGGCAGGAAAATAGCAAGGCTTTTACCTATCCATATTTCTCCCGGAGAAAGCGGGGTAGCCAGTAAAGAAGTTATATTGCCGTTGACCTTTTCTTTGATTATTGGGAGACTTGCAAATGCCCATATAAATGTAATAAGGATAGATAGCGGTAAAAAAAAGGCAATAAGACTTATTATCATCTCAAGGATGGGCCTGGCAGCTGTTTCCATAATCCAGGTATGCCTTTTTAATAAAATACTTGCGATTAAAACAGCGGCAATAGTAGCTATAGAGAAAGCAATGACTATAATAAGGAATGCGCTGGTCCGCCGGAGTTCTTTAAAATCTCTTTGAAAAACGATGCCTATTTTTCCCAAATTAACCTCCTAACCCGATAGGACTATTCTTTCATTTGTAAGACGGCGCAGGAAAAAGACAATAACAATAATAATTAAAGCAGACAATCCCAGGTTAGCTGCGGTAAAGGACCAGGAATTAATATCAAGAACATTATGGACTGTAAGATTAATCATAAGTGTCACAACAACAGGCAAAAAAATCTGTACAATAACATTGGCATTAGCAGGCTTTCCGGTCAGGCCGATAAGGTGGGTAATTAAACTAAGACAGAGATAGATAAAGGGCGCAACCAGAAAACTGCTTATTGCTATCCATGGGTTAAAGAGAAAACCTATTTTAGGAATAAAATATATGTAATTTACAGCAATTAAGACTGTAAGCGTAAGAATTTCGCCCAGAATCAATCCCGGTATAAAATTAGCCATGCTTTTGGCTATCCAGACGTCTTTTGACTTAAGCGGAGTAGCCAGAAGCGATTCAATAATACCGCGGGACTTTTCCCGGGTCATGGATTGGAAAGCAAAAGCATTTAAACTTAAGCCAACTGTAATAAGGGATGTGGAATACATAATGAGACCCAGAAAAATTTCCAGTACGGTTCTATCCGGTGACTCTCTGGCAATTTCCGGGGCTATGCTTACAAGACAGAAGGTCGCAGTTATGCCGAGAACGAATATTATTACTATAATTATATAAACAAGCAGTAAAATTTTTGAACGGAGATTATTTTTAATATTTGTAGAAACCAGTAAAAAAATATTTCTCATGATGGCTCAGCCTTTTTTAAAATGCCAGCATACATTTCTTCAAGCGATGCCTCTTTTTTTCTTACTTCTTCAATTTTTATTCCACGACCGGCAAGAAAGCTTATTATTTCTGAAGTTTCCGTACCTTTTAAAGGCGAAAGGATAAGATTCCGTCCGGCACTTTCCTGTAATCCTAAATGGGGAAGGTTTTCAAGCTCAGAAAGCAGCGATTCCGGAATATTGTTTGCGGTTCTAATTACAACTGCACCTCTGCCCATTCCCCGGCGCAGGTTTTCAAGTTCACCGTAAAGTTTTATCTCGCCCCCGTCTATAAGTGCTATCCGGTTGCAGATCCTCTGAACTTCATCAAGATTATGGGAGCTTAAAAAAATAGTCTTGCTCTCTTTACGCGCAATATTAATCATTAGCTGTCTTATTTCTATCTGTCCGGATGGGTCAACCCCCGAGGTGGGTTCATCAAGAATAAGGACATCCGGGTCATGCACCATAGATCTTGCCAGTGCAAGTCTCTGTCTCATTCCACTGGAGTAGGTTCTCACTTTATCATCAATTCTATCTGCAAGGCCTACCGTCTTTGCCAGACGGGCAATTTTTTTACCATCACCCGGCACCCCATAGATGCGTGAGTAAAAAACAAGGTTTTCTGCGGCAGTCATGTTATCGTAGAGGCCGTCTAAATCAAGAACAAAGCCTATTTTATTGCGGGTTTCACTCTTGTCAATATCCCGGCCAAGAACCTCTATTCTGCCTGAATCTGACCGGAGAAGCCCCAGAAGTATTCTAATTGTGGTTGTTTTTCCCGCACCGTTCGGACCGAGATAACCAAAAATATCACTCTTTTCTACAGAAAAGCTTATATCCTTTAAGATTTCCCTGTTTCCGATAGATTTTTTAATGTTTTTTATTTCTATTGCCGGATTCATTTTAAATCCTCTCATTTATTTTCTTTCTTGTTTTCTAATGTTGAGCCAATCTCGCGGAAAAGGTCGGCAGTACCTTTCATTGTTTTCTGCATAATATCAAAAGTGGCTATTCCCAGCCCCCTTTCCATATCTCCAAAGACAAGCAGCTTATCGCCGGTTTTAATATTAAAATCCTTTCTGGCGCCTGCCGGGATAGCTATCTGCCCGCGCTCGCTTACTGTTACCGAGCC
>CAZTUA010000034.1:0-10112 GCA_964616545.1 uncultured Actinomycetota bacterium
AATCACTTTAGATTATAAGATATATTGTTTTTTTTTATAATTAAAATGATTTTTATTTAAAGGGCATGTATAAGAATAATTTTAGATAGGAGACGCAGGTAGAATCTTTGTGTTCAAGTTTTGTTCAATTATGGCTTATAAGTAACCGTAAATTTTACAGAACTTTGCTTATAATTATTATTAGCATCACTGTCTCCGGTGTTGTTTTTAGAATCTTCTGAATAATATTTATAACCCAGAATTACAATGACCAGTAATAACAGAGTAATAAAGGGAATAAGAAAATATCTTAGTGTCAATCGTAGCTGTTATCTTCTCCCTCCGGCATACATGGGCGGGATAGAAAATTTCCATGAGAATGGTACAGTAAAAGCATATGAGGAGATCTTTTTATGGAGGTAATTAACCTATATGTATTGATTATATATACAATGACATGTATAATTTAGTGTATTATAGTGAGCATTGATAATGTGTTAAAAAAATAACAAACTAATTAAAAAAATTAAAATGAAAAGGTTAAATATTACCATACCGGAAAGAGTTGCCGAGGCGATAGAAGTTTACGGAAATAAAAGCAAATTTATCACCGAAGCAATAATTGAGAAAATAGATAAGGATAAAAAAAAGAAACTGGATGAGCTTCTTGCGGAAGGATATAGAAATGAGTGCAGCCCTGATAGGAAAGTGAATGAGGAATGGGAGGATGCCACTGTTGAAAGGTGGCCTGATTGAAGGATTATCCAAAAAGAGGAGAAGTATGGGTTGTATCATTGGAGCCGGCGGCAGGACATGAGATTGGGAAAACCAGGCCTGCGCTTGTTATATCAAATAACAGAAATAATGAATTTTCTTCTACTGTAACTGTAATACCCATAACATCTTCTATTGAAAAGATATATCCTTTTGAAGTTATGATTCTGAGAACTGAATCCGGGCTGTCTTCTGATTCTAAAATAAAATGCAATCAGATAAGAACAGTTGATAAGTTAAGGTTGCTAAAACCTGTGGGTGCTCTGCCCCGGGATAAAATAGTAGAAGTTGAAAAAGCGCTGATGATACATCTGGATATAAATGATAAAATGTTCTTATAATATATTATGGAAAATTTAAGAAAATATGGTGAGCCCCCATTTAAAATAGCCGTACTTCACGGAGGTCCGGGCATAAGCGGTGAAATGTCCCCTGTAGCTAAGGAGCTTTCTTCACTTGCCGGTGTACTGGAGCCGCTTCAAAAAGCGGTATCTCTGCAGGGTCAGGTGCAGGAGCTGCATGATATCCTGGAAGAAAACACCAACCAGCCGATAACTATTATCGGGTGGTCCTGGGGGGCAATGCTCGGTTTTATTTTTGCGACAAAATATTCTGCAATTATCAAAAAACTGATACTTGTTTCAAGCGGCGTATTCCAAAAAAAATATGCCGGTAAGATCAAGAAAACAAGAATGGAACGTCTGGGAAGGGAAGAAGGGGCAAAGCTTAAGAAAACACTTGAAGTCTTTAACGACCCCTCTTTCGGGAACAGGGATATGATTATGCTGCAGCTTGAGAAATTATTGTATAAGACTGATCTTTATAATCCCCTGCCTTTTAAAAGTGATGTAGTTGAATATCAGTATGATGTTTTTCGCAGTGTCTGGGATGATATGGAAAAATTAAGGGCAGGTGGTAAGTTATTAAGATTAGGTAAGAATATAAGCTGCCCTGTGGTGGCAATCCACGGGGATTATGACCCCCATCCCTATCAGGGCGTAAAGGAACCTCTCCAGAAGGTTATAAGTGACTTTAGGTTTATACTCCTTGAAAATTGCGGTCATAAGCCTTGGGTTGAGAAGGAAGCAGTGGATAAATTTTATAGTGCTATTAAAAAAGAGCTGGAATGATAAACAAAGGATCTGAGGAAGAAGAATTTCTTTTACCAGGTATAATTATTAGCTGCAGAGGGAACATAAATAAGAAGAAGCAAATAAATATTAACATCAAATGAATTGCTGGAGGAAGGTGTGCCATGCTGCCTAAAGGTCAAAATCTGGGTGTTTTTCTGGGTTCATTAGGAGCTATACTGGGCAGTCTTCTATGGATCATTATCACGGGTGTAGTATTAAAATCTATGATTTTTATAATAATACCTGCTGTGATTATGATTGCCGGCATGGCAGTATTTT
The DNA here is from genome assembly GCA_964616545.1 of uncultured Actinomycetota bacterium. GTDB lineage: Bacteria > Actinomycetota > Humimicrobiia > Humimicrobiales > Humimicrobiaceae > JAQVEM01. The sequence goes on from CAZTUA010000034.1 coordinate 2,166, forward strand.
ACCTATTTTATAAGAAATACCCTCAGAAGTGGCTCGTGATTCTTGGCGCCCTCATAGTTTTTCTTGTTATGGTTAATCTAATTTTTGCAAATATTCTCTATCAGAGAATTCCGGATTATATTGGTGGGATAAGCACGGGAAAAGAGCAGATGGGGCTTTTGCAGGTAAATATTTTCCTGGGGGTATTTGCATTCTGGGGTATCTTCTGCATAATAGTCGGATTAATCAGGAAGCGACCAGGAAAAATGTAAATCAGATTAAAAACCGTATAAATAAATTCAAAGTTTTGTTTCTTGTTAAATCCGCATTCTAAATTAGTTTCCCCAATTGGCAAAAGAGTAGTTTCTTCGAGCTTTATAAGTGAAAAGTACTGGCTGAAAAGTTCCCTGTCGGGTTTCCCGGAATCATCCAGGGTCTCTATGGTTTCTTGCTTTATTTTGCTTATATTCTCATTTTCTATTATGACCAATTTAACACACTCTTTAAAATAGTCATGACCAATTTTAAATATACTTAAAATTGGTCAGCTCATTTTTAATTTTTAATAAATGATTTACCAATACCTAATAATATGAACCATATAATAATTATACTGCATTCAAACTTTGTCATTTAATAAATCTGAATCATATCAAAAAGAATTTTTACACTAATCATTTAATATTCAAAAAATTTTATTTGATTTAATGTAACTTCCAAAGTAAAACTAATATGTTATAATTCATTTATTATTCCAAAATAAATATTTTTGTTCTTTGAAAAACCTGATAATTTTAGCAGCAGCAAAAGTTCGAATTGAAAACACTGCAGGTTTTAGACTTTTACTGTGTCTATCGTAGTATATAATATCGACTGGCAGCACTGATACTTTGGCTATAAAAGGTTTTAATAAGAACGGAATTATTACCATTTTACCATTTCGAAAATGTCATCTTAGTATTTATAGATTGGTCACTTTACTATTTTTATCATGACCATATTCTATAATCTTTTATAATTTTTTAAGCTTATATTTATTTATCCAAAATTTTTTTAATCGAGCATTCATATTTACTTTCAAGGAGGAGAGAGAAGTGAAAATTTTAAAAATAATAATATCTTTTTTAGCTGTTGCAATTGTGCTTTCTTTTTTACCAGCCTGCGGATCAGAGGAGCCTGAAAAAACTTCAGAACCATCAGTTGAAGAAACTGCAGCAACCGAAACGGAAATTGAAGAGGAAACAGAAGAAGCCGAAGAGACAGAAGAAGCTGCAGTTGAGGAAGTTGATGAAGTTGATGAAGAGCCGGAACTTGTCTGGGTTTTTGAGCATGAGGACATTGATTTTAAACTGGAGTCTATAGCAGTATCACCTGATGGTGAAACTTTAACAGTTGGTTCTTATCTTACAACTTACACTCACTATCTTTACGATGGTTTGCTGATAGATGCAATTACAACACACCGACATTCGGTTGACGATATAGATTTCTCTCCAGATGGATCGGTAATGGGAGTTGGACTTGGAGTTTATGGGGCAACTCTTATAGATACAACTGATGGTTCAGAGCTTCACGAGCTACATGGCGGCTATAACAACAGTGTGTCATTTTCTCCAGATGGAAAACATGTTGCCACTGCAAACCGCAATGGACTGGTATGGATCTGGGATATTGAAAGCGGGGAGCAGGTAGCCGAGCTTGAAGCACCTGAGACTGGCAAACCGGGCTATATATGGGCTATTGATTATCACCCTGATGGAAATCTACTGGCAGCAGTTCACTGGTCTGATGAGGGTAGGGTTAATATCTGGGATGTAAAGCAGGAGCAAATAACTGCTACAGTTGACTTAAACACCCTGGTAGGAAGTACAAAGAATGCATTTAAATTTTCTCCAGACGGAGAAATTATGGCAGGGATAATAAAAGAAGATTTTAATAACAAGGTGCGCCTGTGGACCGTTGACGGTACCGAGAAAATTGCAGATCTTGAACTTGAAAAAATGCCCCTTGATCTTGCCTTCTCACCGGATGGAAGCATTATTGCAGTAGCATCTATTCATCTTGCAACCACTATCTGGGATGTAGAAACCGGGGCACTTCTATATACGCTTGACCAAACATTAGAAGGAACTACAGACGGAACAAGAGCCCTAACCTTCACCCCGGACGGAGGCCATTTAGCTGTGGTTCGAAATGACGGACCTCTGGAATTCTGGCGCCTCCCCGGTGCGGAGCCCCTTGAAGAGCCTGAAATAGATATGAAAGAACCGCCACCTCTACCCGGTGATGTGCTCTTTGACACAGGAAGCTCAGAGCTAAAGGCCGGCGCAGATGAAGTACTTGAAGAATATGCTTTAGGACTGCATGCAGCACTTAAAGAAGCAAAGATAACATTCATAGGACATACAGACAGCAGGGGCGATGCAGCCTCTAATATGCAGCTCTCACTTGACAGGGCCACTGCAGTAAAAGACTGGTTTGAGAATTGGGCTGAAAATAACGGCGCAGATGGCTGGGAGCTTTTTGTTGACGGCAAAGGAGATACTGAACTAAAAGTCCCCGATGTTGATGCAGAAGGAAACTTCCGTGAGGAAGCCGGCAGGTTAAACAGAAGAGTAGAAATTGAGATAGGGGATTGATTTTAAAAAGATCCTTTATTAATAATTATCTTAAGTAATGCCAGAGTGGCCTTTTACTCTAAAAAAGCTCTGTCCTGACGGCCGCAAATGTTAAAGGCGCTTAGCTTAGATAAAGCATGCTAAGATTGAAATCAAATATTCATTTCTAAAAATGATATATAGCTATAAAAGGAGCTGTCTATAATGAGAAAAATAAAAAATATAACAATCTGGCATAAAGGTTATTTTGCTAAATTTACCGTTATGCTTCTTATATTTAGCTTTATCCTGCTGGCTGCATCCTGCAAACAGGATTCTGGACTTAATGAAGCTGAATATCCACCGCCACAGAATCTTCATATTGCAGGATTCTCCGGAAGCGGAGAGGATAGGGTGGTTAATCTTGCCTGGGAAGCTCCTGATACCGGGCTTACAATTACCCGGTATGCGATGTATAGAAACGGTGAGGAAGTAACAAGAACCACCGGTACGGAATACAATGACTCAATAGGAAATAGTGATTACGATTTCTATGTGACAGCAATTTATGAAGACGGGACCGAGAGTGGCCCCGGCAATACTATAAATACTGGAAATCCCGCAGATATGTCTCCTGTTGGTCCGGGGGATACCGTAAAAGACCAGGAAAACGATGAAGACTCTGGCCTTAACGGGGATGATGATAAAGATTCCGACCCACTGGCTTTCAACTGGGATGAAATATTGAGTAGCCCATGCGGCAATCCCTACTATCCTGTGGTAGAGGGAATTTCATATACATACAGCAGCAGCAATGGAACATATGCCAGCACGATTACAGATGTGCGCGATGCGGGCTTTACTGTGACATATTCTATTGCTGACTCTACCCAGACACATGAATGGGAATGCCTGCCTGAAGGTCTGGTAGACTTTAGCAATCCACTTGGTGATGCTCTTAAAGTTATGGGAGAAGGCGCAACCATTGTCGGCAATACAAGTGTTAGCGGGATAACCATACCTTCTGCAATATCAGTCGGTGACACCTGGTCCCAGACATACTCGGGAACCCTGGAAGTCCAGGAGTATGACGGTGCCTTAGACTTCTCTGCAACTACTAATTATAGTGCTGTGAGTAAAGAAGAAGTAACTGTTTCAATCGGAACATTCGAAGCATTAAAAGTGAACAGCACATTAGAAGCAGATTTTATTCTTAAGACACACGGAATGTCCATGCCGCTCTATACTTATAATATGACAGGCACTACCTGGTTTGTTGAAAATATCGGTCCTGTTAAATCTGCTTCGCAGGGCTTAATAAAAGGGATAGGGCAGATGTCAGAATTTTCTCAGGATTTTTCAGACACAACAGAACTTATCGAATTCAGCCTGCCCCAATAAATTGATGAAAAATATATATTTTGAAAGCTTTGGATTTAAAGCTTCCCGGGGCTTTTGCAGGTAAATATTTTTCAGGGGGTATTTGCATTCTGGGGTATTGTCTGCATGATAGTCGGATTAATCAGGAAAAAACCTTTAAAATCCTGAATTTAATCGTTACGGAGTTCATTTTTAGTAAGCAGTTCATGCTAAGAATCTAAAAAAGCATAGATTATGATTTTCTATAGCACAGGTAGACTTTATTAAATTTATTCGGTTAATTAAACCCTAGCTGCTGTCTGAAGTAGTTGACATAGGATATAATCTCAAAAGGTATTGCTTTGACAAGGGTATCTTCAACGTATATGCGGTACTCGTAACTTCCAGGGCTCAAGAATGTCCATTCCAGGGCTTCCATAACCATACCATCTGAGCCTTCTGAAGATGCGTAGCCGGTGCACCTCTTAACAAATTCCCCGGTTCCCGGATTAAAAACCGTATAAATAAATTCAAAGTTTTGTTTCTTGTTAAATCCGCATTCTAAACAAGTTTCCCCAATTGGCGAAAGAGTAGTTTCTTCGAGCTTTATAAGTGAAAAGTACTGGCTGAAAAGTTCCCTGTCGGGTTCTGAAGATCTGTCCAGGGTCTCTATGGTTTCTTGCTTTATTTTGCTTATATCGGCATATTCATTAAAAATAACTTTTAAGTCTAAACTGCACCCTTCTATAAAGAAGATTGCTAAAGTTAATAGTACAAATAAATATAGGGATATTTTTTTCATTTTACTCCACCTTATTAGTAATATTTAGTTTATATAATAAGTACTAAATTATTGGTTTTATTAATTATATTATAATTGCTGTTAATATTAAATAGAGCAGCAGCAAAGTTTAAATTATATAAGGAATTTTTTAAAACAAATTTTTTATTATAAGTAAATAAATATTTAATAGCTATTGAATAAGAAAATTAATAAGGAAAAGGTAAAAAAGGGTAGCTATTTTTTTAAAAATGATGGCCTTTATATTAAAGATAAAGTTTATAATGAAAGCATAAATGATATTGTTCAGTATAATTTGGAGGATATATAATTTAAAAATTTTTTAAAAAGATGTATTATTATGTTTTAAATAATACAACTACGAAATATTATTATTTTATTGAATAATCATGGATAAAGCCCAGCTTCTTGAGAAACTAAAAAATTTAAATTCAAAAAAAGACGTTCAGGATCTATTTATTGATTTAAATTTTGATTACTCCAGTGATGATAATTTTAACTGGGTTGATAATCTTATAACCTCAGAAAAATCAAAAGAGAAAATATATTGTATTAATATCATTAATGAGTATAAAACTTTTAATATTTTCTATTGCAAACTAAAAATTTCAAATCTTTACAGAAATAGAGCTATTCAGAGGGATGTTGCGAAAAGAATAGCCCGTGAATCTGATTGTCTTATAGTATTTACAAATGAGGATGAAAATATTTTTAGAATAGTTTATGCTGATGTAATAGGGAGCCATGGCACTGCTAAAATGCCAAAAACTCTTAAAAGCCCGAATAAATCAACTTCTTCCTTAAAGCTATCAGGTTATACAATCTCAAAAGATGAAAAAAGTACCGCAGGCTCCAAGATATACAAAGTTTGATTTAATGCTGAGAGCTAAAAAATTATCAGATATTTTTTGATTTTATCCATAAATAAATATAATTTAAATAAAAATCATGAGTGATCCACACAAGAACATTTTTTATTACTACAGAGGCCCCTCATCCAGGGATGATAAAGATATAATTTACGATAAGCAGATTGAAGATAATACCACAAAGGCACTAGTTAACTGTTTTAAGAGCCAGGAGTAAACATTATGAGAGTTTTTAGAATAGAAAATAACAGTTTAACATCTTACAGAGAGGAAGATTTTAAAATAGATAGCATCGAGAAGATACTCGAAGACTGGATCGAAGATTCCCCCAATACAATATTTGAAGACGAGGAAGTACTTATAATAGGCAGGCAGGTTACGAATAACCTGTGGAAAGCTATAGACTTACTGGACCTGGATAAAAAGGGTAACACGGTTGTAATTGAGCTGAAAAGAGAAAGAACACCGTGAGAAACAGTGGCTCAAATACTTGAATACGCATCAATCTGCAAAAATTATTTGTAAAATTACGGATAGAAGCGGACTGTAATAAAGACTTTTGCAAGTCTTTCTATTAATAATCAGTGACACATAGCTTAGAGCAATAAAGTCAAGATCACTTCATATTTAAATTGTATAAAAATATATTTATGTTATTATACATATGTATAATAACATATAGTAGTTAAAAACAAAGCCAGGGAAATAATCCTGGATATTCTTGACAAAAGTTAACATTAAAGTTAACATTATTTATGAAAAAAACAATTATATTTTACAGAACCCGGGATAATAAATGTCCTATTCAGGATTTTCTAGATTCCTTATCCGGAAAGATTGCAAAAAAGTAATCTGGGTCCTGAATTTATTAGAAGATCTTGATATTGTTCCATCGACATATTTTAAAAAGCTTTCAGGAACAAAAGAAATATGGGAATGTAGAGTTAGATATAGTTCAAACTCGTATAGAATATTTTGTTTTTTTATGGGTAATTCAGTAATTGTGCTGACCCATGGTTTTTTAAAGAAGACAAGAAAAGTACCTGCTTCTGAAATAAAGTGTGCAGAGGCGTACAGGGAGGATTTTATAAGGAGGCAAAAACATGAGTGATTTAAAAAAGTATGTAAATAAAAGAAAAGTAAAAGATAAAGATTTTTCCAGGAATTTTGAAGAGGGTTACAGGCAATTTAAAATTGGTGTAATGCTAAAGCAGGCCCGAGAATCTGCAGGGCAGACGCAGGAAGAACTTGCACGGCAGCTCGGCACCAAAAAGAGTGCAATTTCAAGAATAGAAAATCACGCAGAGGATATTAAACTATCAACACTGGTGCGTGTGGCAGGAGCCCTGGGAAAGAGAATTAGTATTAATATTGTTTGATTTGACACATTTTTAATTAAAAAGACAATATTAGCCCCCAGGTTGTATACAAAAGTTCCTTTTAAAAATGTGTTTGGAATAACAAAATTTCCTTTGATTTATGTGTTTTATCACTTTTTTTAATGAATTTAAGGGAGCTTTAACTGAACAATATGTTTTACAACAATTTAAGTGTGAAGGGATGATGCCAATATTTTATTGGTCTGCAGAGACTGGGACTTCAGAGACTGATTTTATTATACAGATAGGAAGCAGAGTTATTCCTGTTGAAGTAAAAGCATCAGAAAATCTTAGAGCAAAAAGTCTTAAAATATACAGGAAAAGTACTTACCTGAAAAAAGTATTCGTTTGTCCATGTCAGATTACAGAAAAGAGGGGTGGCTTATCAATCTGCCGCTATATGCACTTCCTGTACTTCCAGAAATACTCTCAAAGAAAAACCTGCTTTAATGATATAAAATTAATATTTATTTATAAGTTTTTTGAAAATTGATTTTATGCAAAATTTATTTAAATATATAGAAGTTTGACTGAGTTATTGTATTGAGCTTGTATTATATTTATTATTATATTCATCATGCAGATTGAAAAAAAGAAATTAAAAAACGGTTTCGAGCTTCCTGCATTTGGTTTCGGGACCTGGACGGTGGGAGGCAGGGAAGAAAGAAACCCTGCCAATGATGACAGGGCAGATATTTTTGCCATAAAGACTGCAATTGAAATGGGCATAACCCATATCGATACAGCGGAGTATTATGCAGGCGGGTATACCGAAGAACTTGTGGGCGAGGCCATAAGAGGTTTTTATAGAGAAAACCTTATAATAGCAACCAAGGTATGGTCCTCAAACCTCCGTTACAGCAACCTTATAAATTCCTGCAGGCAGAGCCTGAAAAGACTGGGGATCGATTATATAGATATTTATCTCATACATTATCCCAACCCTTCTATAGATACAGGGG
>CAZTUA010000035.1:0-54995 GCA_964616545.1 uncultured Actinomycetota bacterium
GGATTACAGAAGGTTCATTATCAAGAGCCCTTGCAATTGCCACTCTCTGTTTTTCTCCGCCGGATAGCTCATTGGGTTTGTGTTTTATCAGCTCTTTTAGCCCAACGGATTCAATTGCATCGAGTATTTTATTTTTTTTATTTCCAGACCTTTCAACAGAATAAATCATTGGAAGCTCGACATTCCCGTAAATATTTGTTCTGGAAAGAAGATTGAATGTCTGAAAAACAAACCCTACTTCTCTGTTTCTGATATTTGCGAGCTGATTGTCGTTTAATCTGCTTATATCCATATTGTTAAGATAATAACGTCCGGAGGTTGGCACATCGAGGCATCCTATAATATTCATAAGAGTTGATTTCCCGGACCCGGAAGGGCCCATAACTGCCACAAATTCTCCTCTTTTGATTTCGAGGTCTATTCCCCTTAAAGCATGAACCCTGATATCTCCTATTCTGTATATTTTTGCAATAGCGGCTGTTTTAATTATTATATCATTATTATTATTTTCCATATTTTTAATTTCTTATTAATGGTTTCAGCGGGGACTTAAATTAACTGGCTAAACCCTGAGATGCTGCCGTCCTCCTGTATATTATAAACTAATTTAAAATCCCATAATGCCTGCAGAAGTATAATGAATCGGTGAAATCAAGATGCTGTCCCCTTCGTTGAGACCCGATTTTATTTCAATAAAATCATAATTAAAAGTCCCGGTGGTAACCTCTGCCTTTTCTATATCTCCATTTTCTGTAACAAGATCTACATACGTTTTTCCATCTTCTTCAAATACCGATTCTATGGGAACATATAAGACATCTTCTACACCTGATGTGGTTATATCCAGGCTCGCTGTTAGACCGTAAATAAGTCTGGGAATATTTTCTGTTTCCGGCTCTACCAGGAACTCAAATGAAACCACCCCGGCGGTATTGGTGGGAACTGGATATATTTTGATTATTTTGCCTCCGAACTCATTTTCGTAGTAGGCGTCAAGAGTTATATTCACATCCTGTCCCACTTCAAGGCCAACAACATCAATTTCATTTATATCGGCTTTAATTATAAATTCATCGCTTATTATAGAAATAGCATTTATTCCGGGACTTGCATACTGGCCTTTTTTATAGACTGATGATAGCACCACACCGTCGTAAGGCGCATAAATTATGTTATCGTCTATCTCCAGCGCGGCAAGCTCTAAATTAATTTCGGATAGTCTTAGCTGTGCCTCTGACTGTTCTATATTACTGGCTGCTACTTTAATCTGACTTTCAGCAGATTGAGTGCTTGAAAAATTTGACCAGTATGTGGCAGATTCTCCAAGAATTGACTGCTCATAAGCAACTCTGGCAGATTCGGCTGATGACCTGCTCTGTGCCACGGCTGAGTCGTAACTGGCCTGTGCAGAATCCACGCTGGTCTCGTATTGGGCAATCTGGGTATCGGTAATCAAAGGTTCGGTTTTGGCTTCCGCGAGTATTTTTTTTGCATTTTCCAGTGCCACCTCAGCACTTTTTCTGGACTTGTCGGCCATATTATTTGCATTTTCCAGTGCTGTTAACGCACTGAGGGTAGATAACTCTGACTGCCGGGAGCTGTTTTCGGCCAGCTGCAATGCTATATGGTTTGAATCAAGTGCCTGCTGGTAGTTTAACCTTGCAAGGTCAAGGGAATTTTCGGCCAGTTTTAAATTTTCTTCAGCCTGCTCAATGAGAAGCTCCTGCCTGCTGTTGTCTATCTCTATTAACACATCTCCTCTGTTAAAATCATCACCCCTGCCAAGAGCATGCAGGACCTTTCCGGAAACGGTAACAGAGTAATCAATTTTTTCAATGCTGTCAACATAACCGGTGGTAGTAATGGTCTGGATAATGTCTCCCCTCGCAACCTCAAATGTATCAGTTATGCCTGAAACATCCCCGGTATTTTTACATGATGATAATCCAGATAAAAAAATCACTATGGCAATGATAATAATGACAGCACTGCCAGTATGGAATTTTCTATTCATCAAGCTGCACATCATTTTTTACCTTCGGTATCTTTAAAAAATAATAATATATATTTAAAATTTATCCGGAACAATTATAACCGGAATCTTTCAGACTGGATACTATTTAACCAGATTTTTTTTAGTTTTCAAACATTAATTTTAATAATCAATTTAAAAATATAAAAAATATTAATATAATAGTTTTACTGTGTTATTGTATTGATCAGGCAGTATTGATAATAAAGGATAAAAAATAAAAATAAAACAAGTGGTTATTATCAACAGGAAAGGAAGAGTAATAATGAGTAACGGTACTGAAATTGTTGGAATTTTCGCGCGGGAAATCCTGGATTCAAGAGGGAACCCGACTGTTGAAGTTGAGACAATGCTTGATTGCGGCGCAATGGGAAGGGCTTCTGTTCCTTCCGGCGCATCTACGGGGACGCTTGAAGCAGTAGAGCTAAGAGACGGTGATAAGAAACGTTATATGGGAAAAGGCACGCGGAAAGCGGTAGAAAATGTGAATTCTATCATCGCTTCCGAACTGGAGGGAATGGATGCTATCTACCAGCGTGAAATAGACAGGGCCATGATTGACCTTGATGGAACAGATAACAAATCAAAACTGGGCGCCAATGCCATACTCGGGGTATCGCTTTCGGTGGCCGGGGCTTCTGCTGCCGCATTTGACCTGCCTCTCTACAAGTATCTGGGCGGAATCAATGCTTATATGCTCCCGTCTCCGATGATGAATATTCTTAACGGGGGAAAACATGCCGATAATAGTGTCGACCTGCAGGAATTTATGATAATGCCGCTTGGCGCGTCGGCTTTTAGCGAAGCTTTAAGGATGGGTGCAGAAGTATTTCACAATCTCAGGAGTGTTCTAAGCGGGGATGGTCTTAACACTTCAGTTGGTGACGAGGGTGGTTTTGCGCCTGACTTAAATTCCAACGAAGATGCAATAAAATATATAATCAGGGCCATTGAAGAAGCCGGATTCGTACCGGGCAAAGATATGTATATTGCCCTTGACCCTGCAGCCAGCGAGTTTTACGAAAAGGGGAAATATAATCTTAAAGGAGAAGGCAGGGTCCTGACTTCAGCGGAGATGGCTGACTATTACGCAGGGCTGGTAGAAAAATATCCTATAATCTCAATAGAGGATGGAATGGCCGAAGAAGATTGGGAAGGATGGAAAGAACTAACGGATAAAATTGGCAAAAAGGTACAGGTTGTAGGGGATGACCTTTTTGTTACCAACACCAGAAGACTTAAGAAAGGGCTGAACATGGGAGTTGCAAATTCTATTCTTATAAAAGTGAACCAGATAGGAACCCTCTCAGAAACATTTGATACAATTGAGATGGCCAAAACTGCCGGTTACACAGCCGTAGTTTCGCACCGTTCTGGAGAAACCGAAGATACAACAATTGCCGATATAGTTGTGGGAGTAAATGCAGGCCAGATTAAAACAGGAGCTCCTTCAAGAACGGACAGGGTATGTAAATATAACCAGCTGCTCCGGATTGAAGAAGACCTGGGCAGTGAAGCAAAGTACTCCGGACTGAATGCCTTTTATAATTTGAAATAAATTACCGGATATTGATATCTGGCATATATAATATTTTAAATACTAAAGCTGTACAGGAAAGACTGATTTATGGAAGTTGTAACGGGAGCGACGGGCTGTATTGGAAATGTACTGACCAGAGAGTTGCTTAAAAAAGGGAGAAAAGTAAGAGTTCTGGTCCGCAGTACATCCAGTATTTCTTCTCTTAAAGGTCTTGAAGTCGAGAAAGTAACCGGAGATGTCCTTGACAAAAACTCTCTGACGGAAGCTTTCAGGGGTGCGGAAACTGTATACCACCTGGCGGGTATAATAACAATTATGCCGGGGGATAAAGAGTTAATCCGTAAAAATATTCTTGAAGGTACAAGAAATGTTATAAAAACCTGCCTGGAATGCGGGGTAAGGCGGCTGGTTTATGCAAGCAGCATACATGCCTTAAAAGAACCGCCAGGAGGAACCATGATTGATGAGAGCATGCCATTTGACCTGAACAGCAGGAGGGGAGAATATGACAGGTCAAAAGCACGTGCCAGCCTGGAAGTAATAAAAGCAGCCGGTAATGGCCTTGATACGACAGTGGTTTGTCCGACCGGTGTTATGGGACCTTATGATTTCAGAGGGTCGCTTATAACCCGGACATTTATTGATTTTACCCGCAATAAAATGAAAATGACCATAAACGGTGCCTATGATTTTGTTGATGTCAGGGATGTTGCAGAGGGTATTATCCTGGCGGCGGAAAAGGGCAGAAGCGGTCAGTATTATATATTATCCGGTGAAAGAATTACTCTGGATGAGATACTGGAAACACTTTCTGAAATATGCGGGGCAAAGGTTCCCGGATACAGAGTTCCCATCTGGCTGGTAAAAATCGCCGGTGCTGTTGCTCCTCTGTATTATAAGCTGGCAAACAGAACTCCGCGGTTTACCATCTATTCCATAAATACACTGCAATCTAATTCATATATAAGCCACGAGAAAGCGAGCCGTGAGCTGGGATATAACCCCAGACCGGTTAAGGAATCAATAAGTGATGCTTATAAATGGCTAAAAGAGAATAAATTCTTGTGAGTCTGTTGTAAGCTCAAGATTCTGTGGCTAATAAATAAAGGGAATAAGAGCTTTTCTATGCTCTGGATAATCAGGAAAACTATCCCGGTACCACCTGTGGTTTGAAAATGCCCTTGGAGCAAGATTGGAAATTGTGAACACTGCAAAAGCAAGCCCGGGGAGAGACCATGTAGCAACGGCCCATCCTATCCATTCTATTATTTCACCAAAATAATTGGGACAGGATATATATCTGAAAAAACCTGCTCTGGGGATTTTATATCCGTTTTCCCCGGATTTCCGCAGGCTTCTGAGAATGTGATCCGAATGCATATTAATAATCATTCCGGATAGAAATATTATAAAACCGGCAATAAACCGTAAATCCACAAGCCAGCCCAGCTCATAAACCGGCGAGAGAGAAAAAAGATAGAAACCGTTGATATACCCGTTTATTAAGTTAAATGTAATGGCAAAGAGTAAAAGGAGCACAGGAAACTTTTTGTTCCCTCCTTTAATTATAAAAGGATAAACAAAAGTTCTGTGAAAATAATGGATGGTCCACATTAAAAGAAATACTATTGCCACCGGACTGGTATGCCTGTTGCCGGATATAAACATAAGAATCATTATTAAAAAAGCAGGAAACTCCATTAACAGCCAGCCCCATCTGGCAGGGATGGTAATGCCCCACCCTTTACGGATATAACGGCCGTACGGTGCGGTGGTTACGAACAATGAAATAAAAATAACTGCTGCAATGGCAAAAACAGCAATTAATAGTATCCTATATAATAATTCTTCGGTCATTTTTAAGAGAATAAATTTATAAAACCAGTTTTATTATTAAATTCTAATTATTATTTCATTTTTATTTATTATTTTTATTCTATTATGTTATGTGCCTTATAAATATAAACGGGATACCTGCATGCTTGTTTCACTCATTCCCGTATGCATGCGTTTTTTATACAGTTTTAATCTCTTATCCGGTATTTATTTTAAAATAGTTGCAATCCAAACATAAAATATAGTATATTAAGATCTGTAAAATTAAAATGTTTTTTTGAAATCTATTTTCAATCAGGGAATCCAGTTAAAATCTGGAGCGGTCCCGCCACTGTAATAGGGTGTGTACTTTCCAATTAAGCCACTGGCAGAAATATGCCGGGAAGGCGGAGAGTAAAGTCCCTTAAGCCAGGAGACCTGTATTAAAGTTCTTAATTATCTCTCTTCGGTAGAAAGAGGGAGATTTTTCATTTTTAAAAAGGAAAACTCCCGTCAGAAGAGACCGGGAGTTTTTTTTATAAAAAATAATAAAGGAGAACGAAATGGCAACAGCAGACTCAAAAACAAGAGTAAGAAAAATTATACAGACCCTCGTCCCAATTATTGTTCTGTTGCTTGTAGCAATTCCGGTATTTATTGCCGGGTGCAAAAGCGGGGTTGAGGCAGAAGCGCTGTCAGAATCCCGGACAGTGGTGGACGCCGACGGAAACACAATTGAGCTGACCTCGCCAGCGGAGAAAATTATAGTAATCGCACCGAGCGCACTTGAAATTATAAACGGCCTTGATGCAATGGACAGAGTAATAGAGGTTGATAGCTACAGTGTAGAAGCCGGGGACCCGCTGGCCGAAGGATTTGAGGGTGCGGGAGATTCCTATGGGCTGAACATCGAAAGAATAGCCGCGCTGAATCCTGATATTTTAATTGCTGTAACCGGGGGCTCAGAGGATGATTACCATAAGATCAGAGAACTTGGAATTGAGATTTACAGGGTAATCAACATAGATGGAATTGAAGGTGTCTACACAGAGATAACCAATATAAGCAAATTAATCGGCCTTGAGGACAGGGGAGAAAAACTTGTAAGCGAGTTAAAAGAAGAGGTCGGGATGATATACGACAGGGTTAAAGACCTGGATGATGAAGATAGGCCTAAAGTATTTTACGAAGTTTGGAACGAACCGTTAATGAGTGCCGGGATGGATACTTTTATTAATGACCTGATTGAAAAATCAGGCGGGGTTAACATACTGGCGGAGGACAAACTGAGCGGCTGGCCGGAATACAGCGTGGAAACTCTTATGGAAAGAAATCCGGATGTTATAATTGCTCCCAAAAGCCTTGCGCCGGATTCTTCTGTAATAATGGATGATGCCAGATTCTCAAGCATAACTGCGGTAATTGAAGGCAGGGTTTATATCATACCGGATAATCCAATTTCCCGTCCGAGCCAGAATTCTATAAAGGCACTGGAGATGCTGTCAAAGGCAATTCACCCCGAAATTTTTGGAGAATTTGAAATAATAGAATAGATAAATTTTATCTGCATTCTGGTTTATATAAATTTTTAGAGATATTATTATGGGTACAATGGAAACTGGAAAGAGAACATTCAAATACGTATTTGCATTGCTTATAATCCTTATGCTGCTGGTTATAATAGCTGCTTCATTGGGTGCTGCAGGGATTAGCCTGAAGGATACCGGCCTTATAATCCTGAGTTTTATACCGGGGCTTGAACACCTGGCAGACAGCAGCCATATCCAGCATCAGGATTTTGTTATTATTTCGCAGATAAGACTTCCCCGGATATTGTTGTCCATATTTGTCGGGATAGCGCTTGCAAGCTCGGGAGTTATTTTCCAGGGCCTGTTCAGGAATCCTATGGCAGACCCTTTTGTAATCGGCGTATCGGCAGGAGCTGCGTTTGGGGCGACAATAGGACTAGTATTTATCAGCGGAGCCGGTCTGGCAGGCATTTCCGCAACTGCCGTTTTTGCATTATCTGGAGCTCTGGCCGTCACATTCCTGGTCTATAATATTGCCAGAATCAGGGGGAAGGTATCGGTTATTACCCTGCTTTTATCAGGAATCGCACTCAGTGCCATGCTGAGTGCGATGACTTATATGATAATGATTTTTAAGGCCCAGGATATGGCAAAAATTGTATTCTGGGTTATGGGAAGACTGACTTCGGCTTCATGGAACAGCTTTTTTATTCTGGCGCCTGTGGTTACAATTCTGGTCATTGCCTCGGGTTTTTTTATGAGGGATCTAAACATTCTATCACTCGGGGACGAAAGGGCGGTCCAGCTGGGGGTACAGACCGAAAGGATTAAAAAAATATTGCTTGTAATGGCTTCTCTTATAGCAGCAGTGGCTGTGTCAATGAGCGGTATTATCGGATTTGTTGGGCTTGTGACACCGCATATCTTAAGAATTATAGTGGGGCCGGATCATAAGATATTGTATCCCGCGTCAGCTGTTGCGGGGGGAATTGTTCTCCTCATATCTGATACTGTTGCAAGAACGGTTCTTATGCCAAGAGAAATTCCTGTCGGGATCATAACTTCTATTGTTGGTGTTCCTTTTTTTCTTTATTTGCTGGTAAAAACAAAAAAAGAAGCCTTTTGAATTTAATCTGACATATTTTTACTGGGATTTACTGAAATTAAACAAATAATTTAATAAAAAATCATATGAGTGAAATAAAAAAAGATAAAAATATACTTTCGGTTAAGAACTTAAGTTTTTCTTACAACCACAGAAAAGTACTGGACGATTTGAGCTTTGACATTGAGCAGGGAGGCTTTATTTCAATTGTGGGCCCTAACGGAGCGGGCAAGAGCACCCTGGTAAATCTAATAAGCAGGGTTCTGGACGGCTACAGCGGAGTAATTGAGGTTGGAGGAAGAGATATTAGAAAATTAAGTTCTTATGATACTGCAAAGATAATCGGGGTTGTGCCGCAGTATACCCATCCAGGTTTTGATTTTACAGTATCGGAAATAGTTATGATGGGAAGATATACCTATACTCCGAGGTTTAGAACAGAAAGAAAAGAAGACTATGATGCGATCTGTGAAGCCATGGAAAAAACGAAAATATTGCCCTTTGCGAAAAGGAAGTTTTCGGAACTCTCGGGCGGAGAAAAACAGCGGGTAATAGTAGCCCAGGTTCTGGCGCAGGACAGCCCGGTGCTGCTCCTTGACGAGCCTACATCTCATCTGGATATCAATTTCCAGATTGAATTTATGAATCTGTTTCTCAGTCTGAACAGAAAAGAAAATAAAACCATAATCGGAATTTTTCATGATATAAACCTTGCAATACAGAACAGTAAAAAAATAATGCTCTTAAAAGAAGGAAGAATTTTTAATTTTGGCACGGTGCCGGATGTAATAAGCAGGAAAAATATTAAGATTGTCTTCGGAAGTGAAGTTTTTGTGGGCAGGAATCCCGTAACCGGCAAGCTTTATGTCAGCCCGGATTTTAATCCTGATAATAGTACAGAAGGGAAATATAACAGGTTAAGTAAATCATTAAAGGTTCATGTAATAGGCGGAGGCGGCGCGGCCTCACCGGTAATTAATTTACTCTACAGCAGAGGTTATAATGTATCGTGCGGAGTGGTAAATACGCTTGATACAGATTTGGATACAGCCCGGATGCTCGGGATCCCCTATGTGACAGAAGCTCCATTTTCTCCGATAAGCGCCGATTCGCGGAATAAAAATCTCCAGTTTATAAAATCTTCTGATGCGGTAATACTTCCGGGAGTGGAGTTCGGGTCAGGCAATTTCCCAAATCTGATGTCGGCATATGAAGCAGTTAAGCTGGGGAAAAAAGTAATAGTAATTGATAACAGAAGCGTTAACCTGAGGGATCATACCGGAGGCAGGGCCATAGAGCTTTACGGTAAAATAATTGAAAGCGGTGCGATTACAGTTAAATCGGAAGATGAAATAATAAATTTTCTGTGATTAAACCCGTTTATAAATATTTTATAAAATTGCTGAATCCGGGTTATAATAAAGCAAATTAATAAAATGAATAACCTTAAGATACACGGATTGAGATAATAAAAGAATGGGCCGGGTTTTAAAAAATGGTATCAAAAAAAACAGATAATTCTCTAAATAGCACCGGCGGAAAAGCCGGGAAAGGTCCGATAATTGTAAATACCGGCAGCGGCAAGGGTAAAACTACGGCGGCAATGGGGCTTGCACTGAGGGCAGCCGGAAATAATCTAAAGGTTCTTATACTGCAATTTATAAAGGGCCCCTGGAAATCAGGAGAGGTTAGAATAATAGAAAAATTAAAGCCGCTTATTGAAATAGAAAGGCTCGGGACAGGATTTATAAAATTCAAAAACGGAAAACCTCTGATCACTGAAGAAGAGTCCGGGAAAGCAGTGGAATCCTTCAGGTATGCATGCAGTAAAATTAACTCCGGACAGTATGATATGGTCATACTTGATGAGATAAACAATATGATTGATTACGGGCTCCTGGATATAGAGGATATTATGGATTTTCTAAAAAACAGGCCGGAGAAACTATGCGTGGTGCTGACAGGAAGAAATGCCCATCCGGAAATCATAAAAATTGCTGATACCGTAACGGAAATGAAAGAGATAAAGCATGCATTCAGCAAAGGGATAAAGGCAAGGAAGGGCATTGAGTACTGAGTGCCGGAATCCGGTGCCGGCCTTTTTTAGAGAGCGTTAGTTCAATATAATTTTACAGCCCCTGCAGCCGGCCAGGCTGATAATAAGGTTGATAAGAATATGCAAATATGTGAATATAAAAAGTAAATCTTATATATTTTTCCGGAAAGGGGATTACAGGCATGGAATGTAACAAAGAAAAAAATTTAAAGAACTGTAACTGTACTTATGAGCCCTGCTCGAGAAAGGGTATCTGCTGTGAATGCATAGCATACCACAGAAGAATGGGCGAGCTTCCAGCATGCTACTTTGATGATAGGGCTGAAAGAACCTATGACAGGTCGATAGAATACTTCATTAAATTAAACAGCTAGACCGGAGAGATTTTAAGAGGCTGATATAAATTTAGGATTTTTATATTTGTACTGATGCCAGAGTGTATATATAGAACTGAATTCCAGACAAAAATAGGCAGGCTTTACTGCCTGTGGGAGAAAAGGGATGGAGAGGTAATAGTTTTATTTCTGGGAACCGGCAAAGAATATTTTATCCAGGTCATTAAAAAGATTGAAGACAATCGCAATACCCTTGAAAAAACTCTGATAAAAAGCAGGAAATCCCGGGATATAGAAGAAAAAATAACCGGATATCTTGATGGAAGAATAAAAAATATAAACTTTAAATTTGATTTTTTAATCGGTACGGCCTTTCAAAAGAAAATATGGACTGCTGCTGCTTCAATTCCCTGTGGAAAGACTGCAGGCTATAAAGAAGTAGCAGAGCTTGCTGGTTTTAAGAAAGCGTGGAGGGCAGCAGGTACGGCCCTTAAGAAAAATCCCATATTGCTGATTATCCCATGTCACAGGGTAATTAAGAGCAATGGCGACTTTGGAGAATTTGGCGGAGGAGACAGGCTGGAAGGGAAAAAATTCCTGATTGAGCTGGAAAGAAGTCAGCAGCATACCTGAGGCAGTACACGTAAACATTGAACCCCCGTTTTTATAATTAGCTGCTTATTTACCTGCTGTATTTTTTATAGAAAGTCCATAAATAAGAATTATTTAAAGAAAAAAGCCAGTTGAGGTAAAATGGTTTTAGAATAAAACATTTTTAAAAATGGGAGAGAAACTATATGAACGGATTTTTAGAAAGCCTGAAAAAATTCTTTACGATATCAGCGGCAGGTTCAGAGCCCGGTTTTATTACATTTACTGTCAGGTGTAAAAGGTGCGGTGAAGAGATTACTGCGAAGGTAAGAAGAGAAAGCGATATATCCAGGCTTTTTGAAGGCGAAGGACCTGCAGGAGCAGAATTTTTTTTAAGGAAGGAAATACTGGGGGAGAAATGCAATAATCTGATACATATTGAGGTGTATTTCGGGCCTGGCTACAACATTATATCAAAAGAAATAACGGGCGGAGAATTTGTAGAGTAGTGCTTAGATAAATGTTTTTTTTATGTTACAATTTAAGTGGTATTTAATAAATATGTTTCTTGATAAAATCTATTAAAAATGGAGCTTTCTAAAGATTTAAGCGTCATAGTTCTGGCTGCCGGAAAAGGCAGGAGAATGAAATCAAAAATCCCTAAAGTGCTTCACCCTGTTTTAGGGCGGCCGTTGATTCATTATATATTATCCACAATAAAAGAGTTAAACCCAAAAAATATTTTTACAGTCACAGGTTATAAAAAAGAGTCTGTAAGCAGCTATATAAAGAGTAATTTTCCGGAAGTCAATACTGTTGTACAGGAGGACCAGCTTGGCACTGCCCATGCTGTCTATACTGTAAGAGAAAACAGGGACAGCCTGGCAAAAAATACTCTCGTTCTTTCTGCGGACACGCCGCTTATCAGTTCTAAAACTTTAAAAGAGCTGATAAAAAATAAAGAAAAAACTGGCAGCAGGGCAAGCCTTGTCACTGCAGTGGTTCCGGACCCCGGAGGATACGGAAGGATAATAAAAGATGGAAAGGGCGATATAGTAAGAATTGTGGAAGAAGCAGATACAGATGCCGGAGAAAGAAAAATAAATGAGGTAAACACATCTATTTACTGCTTTGAGACAGAATCTTTATTTGATAATATTGAAAAAATTGAAACGCAAAATGTCCAGAATGAATATTATCTTACGGATATTATTGAAACTCTGGTAAAAGGCGGCGATAAGGTCAGCTGTCTTGAAATCACGGATTATGTAGAAATTACGGGTGTTAACAACAGGGTTCAGCTCTCCAGGCTGGAGAGTATAATGCAAAAGAGAATAAATGAAAATTTAATGAAAAACGGGGTCACAATAAAGAATCCGGAATCATGCTATATTGAAAGCACCGCAGTAATAGAAAAGGATGTAACCATTGAACCTTCATGCCTTATAAAGGGCAGAACCATAATAAGGGAAAATTCTATTATAGGTCCTTTCTGCCAGATTACCGATTCGGTGATAGGGGAGGGCTCCAGGATAAATGCCTCGATTATAACGGGCTCCCGAATTGGCGATAATAACAGTATCGGACCCTATGTTTATATAGAACCGGATACCACAACGGAAAATAATGCAAAAATGGGGAAAGGAGCCATTGTGGCAGAAACCCTGAATAAAGGCAGTAATATTGCTCCGGATTTGTGGAAAGCAGGGCGCGGGAGCAGGAAAACGTAAAAAAATTGCATATAACAGGTATATGTATAAAAGATATAAGATATACGCATGGGTAATAAAAAAATAAAAAGAAGTAATAATTTAAGGCAGGGGATATGAAAAAAATTCTGGAACATAAAAAGATGATGCTTTTTTCGGGTTCGTCTTACCCGGAGCTTACGGGCAGGATTGCTGAGGAACTGGGTATCAGTCCGGGGAGAATTACAAGGACCAAATTTAAAAATGGCGAAATCTACATAAAATTTGATGAAAGTGTAAGAGGGGCAGATGTCTTTGTGGTACAGACGTGCTGTGACCCGGTAAATGATAATATAATGGAGCTGTTGATAATGATAGATGCGTTAAAGAGAGCTTCTGCTGGAATGATAAATGCTGTGATACCCCACTATGGATATGCGCGTCAGGACAAGAAGGCAGAGGGAAGAGAACCGATAACAGCAAAATTATTCGCCGACCTGCTTTCAATAGCAGGAATGAACAGGGCCATTCTGGTAGACCTGCATTCTGCAACAATCCAGGGATTTTTTGATGTTCCTGTGGATCATATAACTGCTATACCAATTATTGCCAAATATTTTAACGAAAAAAATATAAAAAATGGCGTGGTGGTAAGTCCTGACGTTGGCGGGGTGAAAAGAGCAAGTATTTTTGCCAAAAGACTTCATTTCCCGCTGGCAATACTTGATAAAAGAAGACCTGCTCCAAATATGGCTGAAATAGAGCATATAGTAGGAGATGTAGAGGGCAAAGAGGCCATATTATTTGATGACATGATAGATACAGGCGGAACGCTTTTTAAAGCTATTGATATGCTATTCAGGCATGACGCAAAGAAAGTGTATGTCGGTGCCACCCACCCTATCTTTTCCGGCAATATTATAGAAAAGTTTAAAGAATCAAAGGTAGAAGAGATAGTTGTTGCCAATACTATCCCGATAAGAAAGAGGTGTGACAAAATAAAAGTTCTTTCCATAGCCCCTCTTCTTGCAAAAACTATAAAAAAAGTTTATCATTGCAAATCTGTAAGTGAATTGTTTAAAGGTGAGAATTTGGTTTAAGTTAATTTATTTAATAAAGGCAGGTGCTAAAAATAAATGGAAAATATTGTTATCCAGGTAGAAAAAAGAAACGAAAAAGAAATTAAGAATAAAGCCCCGAGGAGGCTGAGAAGCAAAGATTTTGTGCCGGCAGTCCTGTATGGTTTAAAAAAAGAACCGGTCAGCATTAAAGTAAAAGAGAAAGAACTAAAGGACCTCCTGAAGGGTAAAAATATATACAGCGTGATTTTCAATATGCAGATAAATGGTGAGAAGAAGAGCCGGAAAGATGCGGTATTGATAAAAGAATGCCAGAGAGATCCAATTACCAGGAAATTTGTGCATCTGGATTTTCTAAGAATACAGATGGAAAAAGAAATTGAAACCACAGTTCCCATCCATATTCTTAATGAAGAGATATCGATAGGCGTTAAGGAGAAAGGCGGTGTTCTGCAGCACGGTCTGAGAGAGCTCCATATCTCATGCATGCCTGCTGATATCCCTGATTATATTGAATACGATATTGTGGACCTTGATATGGGTTCTGCGGTCAGGGTTTCGGACATTGATATTTCAGATAAGATAAAAATACTAAACGACCCCGAAGAAGTGGTTGTTTCCATAATTCATCCTACACAGCTAAAAGAAGAAGAACTGGCTCCGGAAGAAGAAGCTGAAGAAGAAATGGCTGAACCTGAAGTAATTGGCAAGGGCAAAGAAGAGCCTGAAGAAGAGGAAGAGCAGCCCGGGGAGAAAAGTTCCGGGGAAGAAAAATAATTACTATGATTTTAATTGTTGGTCTTGGAAATCCCGGCAAAGAATACGAGTCCACAAGACATAATATAGGTTTTAAGATTGTTGAAAAATTCGTGGACAGCCTTGAGAATAAGAGTTGCTACAGAAAATTTAACTCTTTTGTAGCAGAATCATCCTACAATAATCATAAGATAATTATTCTAAAGCCGCTGACATTCATGAACCGGAGCGGCGGTGCCGTTGCGCCATGTTACAGATTTTTTAAGGACCAGATAAATTCAATGCTTGTTGTCCATGATGATATTGATATTGAGTTTGGCGGATTAAAACTTAAAAAGGGCGGGAGTACAGCAGGTCACAGGGGTCTGGAATCTATAGCAGCAGCAATGGGGAATTACGAGTTTGATAGGCTGCGGTTTGGCGTGGGAAGACCTCCTGGAAGACAGGATCCGGCAGATTACGTGCTTGAAGAATTTGGCAGAAAAGAAAAGGAAGAGGTTGAGATCGCCATTCATAGAGCGGTAGATATTATAAGGAGCTATATAGTCAGAGGTATTGAATATACCATGAATGAATATAATTAGAAATTATTTTAATACGCAGCCTTCTGGATTCTCAGAATGTTTTCCCGAGAGAATTAAACAAGAGACAGTTTACTGTTAGTCTGCTGGACTTTTAAAAAATAGAACTGCTTTTTTAAATAATTACTACCGGTAAGAAATTTTATTAAGTTTTTTATATAATCGTTGCTGGCAGCATTTTAAAAGTACCGGAGATGGAAATGTTTTTAAAAAATTTTATGCGCGATGCGCAGTGGCAGCAGTTTATAGAAAAATATAAAAAGATAAATAATGCAGAGGATGACCGTGGAAAGTACACATATCCCGATACGCTGATTGCAGATGAAAATATATGGCCGTTTGTAATAAGCGCTTTTTTTAAATATATTAGCATGCCGGCCCTTGTCGTCACCTCCACACCTGAAAGAACCTCAGAGCTGGAGCAGGAAATAAAATGTATCGCTCCTGAGATGGAAACAATGAGTTTCCCCGGCCCTGGAAACGATATATTTTATAAAAATAAAATTACCCGGTCAAAAAATCTGACAAAAAGGCTGAATGTTATTAAAAATTTATTAAATATCAATAACTTACACAGCCCGCCCATGATTATTGCTACATGTAATTCACTGCTAAACCTGATGCCTGCTTCAAGAATCAAAGAGCTGGATAGCATCAAAGTATCTGCAGGAAAAGAATATAACAGAGAGAGACTAATATCAGCACTGGCCGGAAGCGGTTACGAGAGAGTTAGCAGGGTTTACGATACTGGAGAATTTAGTGTAAGGGGAGGAGTTGTTGATATATTTGATATAACGGGTAGATATCCTGCAAGAATCGACTTTATAGGAGATGAAGCCGAGAAGATATTTTTTTATGATGTTAAAAATCAAAAACCCGTTAAATGGTTGAGCAGCATATCCATTTTCCCGAATATAAATCCCTGGGAGATAAAAGAAGAAAGCAATACCGGACCGAACAGCCGGGCAGTTTCTTTTATTGATCTGTTAAAGAAAAGCACTCCTGATTTTTATATTGTGCTCTGCGACCCTGTGGAGATTTATCTTAAAGTGAGGAGCGATATTGATATTCTTAAAAGATTTTTTGACAGAGACAGGGATGCCCTTATAGCCAGTAGTGAGATTATTATGGATTACTTTCTTGTAAAAAAGGACTTTCTCGAGAAAGAGGATATACCCTGTAAGTTAAACATAATCTCGACTGGTAAGGAAACTTCTTCCTGTTATGAGTTTAACCTGGATAAAATAACCAGACAGAAAAAAAGCTACGGAAGTTCAGCCGATTTTATAAGCAATGTTAAAAGTGATTTAAAAAACCGGAGAAAAGTTATTATATCTGTAGAGGGGAAGGAAAGAAGGCAGAGAATTGAAGAGCTTCTGCTGAATAATTCAATATCGTATGCTTATCCGGAAAATAAAAGCTATAGAACAGGCAATAGCCCTGAATACGATATGCTTCAGTCTGGCACAGCGAGCATACTGAATAAGCGCCTGTACAGGGGATACCAGAGCGATGGAATTTCGTTATACGGAGAGCTGGATATCTACGAGCAGATGCAGTATCAGATATCTGAAAGAAGAATTTTACCGGATAGCGACCTTAAATATTTCAGGCCCGGTGAATATGTGGTACATAAGAATCATGGAATAGGCAAATATATAGATACTATTTCAAGACAGGTTGACGGCTGCAAGAGAGAGTACTTTTTAATAGAATATGCCGGAAGCGATAAATTATATGTTCCGACCTGGCAGGCTGACAGGCTGAGCCGTTATATCGGTGCTAAAAAACCTGCGGTAACTCCTCTAAATTCAAGGCAGTGGGAAAGCACAAAAAAAAGAGTGAGAAAATCGGTACAGAAATTTGCAATAGATCTCGCAAAATTATACGCGGAGAGAAATTCCGAAAGCGGATATGTATTTCCTGCAGATAGTCCATGGCAGAAAGAGGTAGAAGACCTGTTTCCATTCAGGGAAACTCCCGACCAGGTTAAAGCAATCAATTATGTAAAAGATGCCATGGGCCAGCCGAAGCCGATGGATATATTGGTGATTGGAGATGTAGGATTCGGTAAAACAGAAGTAGCGATAAGAGCTGCTTTTAAATCAATAGAAAATGGAAAGCAGGTCCTTATGCTGGTTCCCACCACAATTCTTGCTGATCAGCATTATCAGACTTTCAGTGAGAGATATAAGGATTACCCGGTAATCCTGGAAGTCCTGAGCAGGTTCAGGACCAGAAAAAAACAAAAAGAGATTGTAAAGAGCTTCAATGAAGGAAAGATAGATATGATAATAGGAACCCATCGTATTCTCCAGGAGGATATAAAACCGGAAGCCCTCGGCCTGTTGATTATAGACGAGGAGCAGAGATTCGGCGTTAAGAGCAAGGAGAAAATAAAATTGTTAAAAACCGGTGTCGATGTACTTACCCTGAGTGCCACACCAATTCCCAGAACATTGTATATGTCCCTTACCGGTGTAAGAGACATGGTGTTGATTGAAACTCATCCCGAAGGAAGAAACCCGATAGAAACTTTTGTGGGTGAAACCGATTATAACGTTATAAGGAAGGCAGTTGAAAGGGAACTGGGCAGGGGAGGGCAGGTGTATTATGTATATAACAGGATATCCGGAATAGATAATAAAAAGACCCGGCTTCAGCACCTTGTTCCCGGGGCAAGAATTGCCCTGACTCATGGTCAAATGGAAGGAAGCAGGATAGAAAAAATAATGAGAGATTTTATAAATAAAAATTATGACATACTGCTTACTACTTCAATAATAGAATCCGGAATGGATATCGGAAACGTAAACACACTAATTGTAGAAAACTCGCACCTTTTTGGCCTGTCTCAGCTATATCAGCTGAGGGGAAGGGTTGGGAGGTCTTCAGAGATTGCCTATTCATATTTCTTCTATCCGGGCAGGAAGAACCTGAGTGTCCAGGCTTTTCAGAGACTTAAGACACTTACAGAGTACACTGGTCTGGGCTCGGGCTACAATATAGCAATGAGGGACCTTGAAATAAGGGGAGCAGGAGAAATATTGGGAGCGAAACAGCACGGGCATATAAGCAGCGTGGGCTTTGATATGTACTGTCAGATAATAAAGGAAGAAATTGAAAAACTTAAAGGTATAGAAGTCGAGGAAGATATAAACATACAGATAGATATGCCGGTGAGCGCATATATACCAAAAAACTACATTAGAAGCGAGAAAGATAGAGTTAATATTTACAGGATACTGGGAAATGCGGAGAGCCTGGATGAAATAGAGAGAATCAGGGAGAATATGGTGGATAGATACAGGGAAGCACCCCGCGTAGTGGATAATCTTGTATACATTGCAAAAATAAAATACCTGCTAAGAAAAGCAAAAATAGAAAAACTTGTCTTTTCGAAAGATAAGGGTATTTACTTAAAGGAAGTGAATCTCTCCGGGGACATGGTAATAAAAATAAGTAAAATAAATAAAAACTTAATATACGAGCCTGAATTAAAGCGAGTTATAATAAAAATATTTGATAAAAATACTGATTTAGATTTAGTCTTGAGCAGCCTAAATGATATAATAAGCGTTATGTAATATTTTATTAAAAGAAAGAAGGTTGAGATTGAAAAGGAGCTTTACCATCCTGGCCGTACTGGCAGTAATTATTTTTCTGTTTTCAGGCTGCAGTAAGACCGTAGCCAGGGCAGACGGAATAGAAGTCAAACAGAAAGAAGTAGATGTTTATATCGATTTTATTATGGGGCAGAGTTCGACCGAAGAAACGGCTCTGGATGAAGAACAATTAAGTGAGATGCAGGCAAGCATAATTGATTCACTTATCGTGATAAAATTATTGGAAAAATATGCAGAAGAAAATGGTATAGCTGTAACCGGCGATGAAGTGGAAGAGCAGATAAAATCAATTATAGACTCCTATCCCTCGGAAGAAGATTTCAAGAAAGAGCTGGAAGAAAATGGAATAGACAGACAATTTCTCGAGGGAGAATTAAGAAATCAGCTGATAAGAACCAAAATTTTTGAGGGAGTTACCAAAGATGTCATTGTCACTGATAAAGAGATAGAACAGTATTACGAAGACAATAAGGAAACTTTTTTCCTGGTTCCTGCCAGTGTAAAGGCGGGCCATATACTTGCAATGTTCCCCTGGAAAAAAGATAATTCTGCAGAAAGCGAAGAAGGCAGGATAGAAGCCATGGAGAAGATAGAAATGATAGAGGAGAAGCTGAAAAGTGGCGGGGATTTTGAAGAACTTGCACAAAGGTACTCGGATGATGAAGCTACCAGTGAAAATGGCGGAAACCTGGACTATATAAGCGAAGGGCAGATGGTAGAAGAATTTGACAGGGTTTTATTCTCGCTTGGTGAAGGAGAGATAAGTGAGATTATTGAAACCGAATTTGGATTTCATATAATAAAAGTTTATGACTGCCGGGAAGAATATATACAGGATTTCGATGAGGTCAGAGAATCCATCAGCACATATCTTTTAAGTTTATATAAAAATAGTAAATGGGAAGATTTTATTTTTTCTCTGATAGATGAGGCGGATATCGAATATCTTACGGATGTTGAAGGTACTCTAAGCAGTATTAACCCTGAAGACGTAGATAGTGAAATTCCTGTTGAAACAGAAAGTGAGTAAAGTTTCTTTTGAATAAAAAAGATTTAAATAATATAGACAAAATAAATGATACCGGTAAGCTTTTTTCAATCCTTGTGGATGTAATGAAAAAGCTCAGGTCTCCCGGCGGATGTATGTGGGACAGAGAACAGGACCATAAGAGTATTAAAAGAAATCTGATAGAGGAAACCTATGAAGTTGTGGAAAGCATTGATAATAATGATTTTAAAGAGTTGAGAGAGGAACTTGGAGACTTACTCCTCCAGGTTGTCTTTCACAGCCAGATTGCAGCTGATAATAAGAAATTTAATATAAATGAAGTAATAAGGAGCATCATAAATAAACTGGTAAGAAGACATCCGCATGTATTCAGGGATACGGTTTTAAATAGCAGTAAGGAAATACTTGCAAACTGGGAAGAAATAAAGAAAAAAGAAAGAAAAGACGGGCCTAAAAAATCTGATTCAATATTCAGCGGAATACCAAAATCATTGCCTTCGCTTCACCTTGCTTATGAAATTCAGAACAGGGCATCAAGGCTGGGGTTTGACTGGGATAACGCGTTTGATGTAATGAAAAAAATGAAAGAGGAATTTGCCGAACTTGAAGAGGAATTTAATGAAGGCAGGAAGAGGCGCCTTCCCGATGAAATCGGAGACATTCTCTTTGCAACTGTGAATTTTGGCAGGCATCTTGGCATAGACTGCGAAGAAAGTTTGTGTGAAGCCAGTAAAAAATTTATAAGAAGATTTGATTTTATGGAGAAATATGCAAGGGAAAATAATCTGAATTTTAAAGAATTATCTTTAAAAGAGAAAGATGAATTGTGGGAAATTGCGAAAAAGGAACTGTCATGAGAAAAACTAAAATAATATGTACAATCGGTCCTGCTACAATTGAAGAAAAAGTCCTCAAAAGAATGATAACAGGAGGAATGGATATAGCACGAATAAATTCTTCCCATAGCGGTCCGGAGGAAGTTATAGAAATAGCAGGGAAAATAAGAAAAATTTCCCGGAAATTTAATAAAAATACCGCAATAATGCTGGACCTGCAGGGATCCAAAATCAGAATCGGCAGGCTGGAGAATAAAATAAGGCTGTGTAAAAAACAAAAGGTTGCCTTCACAACGGTGGATGATTGCGATATTGGTTCTGAAGGCAATCACAGTATAATCAGGGTGGCATATGACAGGTTTGTTGATGATATCAAAAAAGGCAGCAGGATTTTTATCAATGATGGTTTAATTGAATGCAGGGTAAAGGAAGTTAACAGGCCCAAAAAATTTGCCATCTGCGAGGTTATAACGGGAGGAATTCTTGAATCATATAAAGGAATTAATCTGCCGGGCATAACAATAAGCACAGATTCTATTACTGAAAAGGATATGGAATTCCTGGAACTGGGATTAAAACTTGAAGTAGATTTTATTGCCCAGTCTTTTGTAAGGAATTCAGGTGATGTGGAAATAATAAAGAAAGCGATATCTGATAAAAAGAGCCATATAATGGTCATATCAAAAATTGAGAAGCATGAAGCGGTAAAGAATCTTGATGATATACTGACTGCCTCAGATGCAATTATGGTAGCGCGGGGTGATCTGGGCATAGAGGTAGATGCTGAAGATATTCCCTATCTGCAGAAAGAGATTATAAAAAAATCCAACAGAGCCGGTAAGCCGGTAGTTACGGCTACCCAGATGCTGGATTCGATGATGAGGAATCCCAGACCGACAAGAGCAGAGGTCAGCGACGTTGCCAATGCAATTATAGATGGTTCTGATGCTGTAATGCTTTCAGGTGAAACAGCCATAGGAGAATACCCCCTTGAATCACTGGGAATGATGGTAAGGATTATAAATAAAACTGAAAGCTCTCTTGATTACGATTTATTAATGCGTAACAGAAATGCTGGATATAAAAAAATAAAATCCAATCAGGATAGCATTGCAGGGGCAATAAGTTTTGCTTCCTGTGAAATTGCCAGAATCCTGAATGCAAAAGCTATTATTTCCTCAACCGAATCGGGACATACTGCAAGGCAGGTTTCAAAAAATAAGCCAAGAAGCATGATAGTTGGAGCGAGTTCCAATGATTGGGTAATAAAGCAATTAATGATAAGCTGGGGCGTGGTTCCGGTAAAAACCAGACCTGCCAGAAATATTGATACCATGATTAATGAATCTGTTAATGCTTCAAAGAAGCTTAAATATGTAAAGGCAGGAGATAGAGTGGTGATTACAGCAGGAGTTTTACTGAACAAACCTGGAAGTACCAATCTCATAAATGTTAAGGAAGTGGAATAAAAGTTCTGGTGGAAATTTAGATGGTATGTACTGGTTTTTAATATAATTAATCTTCAGTGAAGCGCAATTTCTTGAGTAGCCTATCTTCACCGATTAGTGTAAGTATATCGTCTTTTCTGAATTTGTAGTTAACATCGGGAGGGGACATAATCTTATTATCTTTGTCTTTTATACTGATTATAGTTACTCCGTATTTATTTCTTAGATTCAGCTCTATTAAATTCTTTCCAACCAGCATTTTAGGTGTTGGTATTTCAATTATGCTTATGTCCGAACTGACACGCAGAAAATCAATGATGTTGGAACTTGTAAGACTTCTTGCCACTCTTTCACCCATATCTTTTTCCGGATACACTATATTATCGGCGCCAACTTTAGAAAGAACTCTACCCTGAGTTCTGGTGCCTGCTTTTGCAATTATTTTTTTTGCGCCTTTTTCCTTGAGCAGGAGAGTTACAAGTATTGAATTCTGGATATACTTTTCACCGATACATACAATGACTGCTTCATAATCCGAAATACCCATGGACTCAAGTATGTCCGCATCTGTAGCATCACATTTTATTACATCAGCTATTTCTTCAGAGACTCGCTGGATTCTATCTTCGGACTGGTCTATTCCAACAACGCTGTGTCCTGCTTCAGTAAGCGTACTGGCAACACTTGCGCCGAATCTTCCCAGGCCTATTACTAAAAATTGTTTTTTCATTTTTTTTATTATATAGTTACTGTTTCTTCCGGATATGTCATTTTATCCACAACACTTTTTATGGCAATGGCCACAGATAAAGTGCTGATTCCAATTCTACCAATAAACATTGTCACTATCAATATAATCTTACCGGCTACAGAAAGTGATGGTGTTATTCCCGTACTTAATCCGACTGTTCCAAATGCAGACATCACTTCAAAAAGAGCTTCCTTTAAGGAGCATTTCTCGAATACAAGTATGCCTATAGTTGAGATAATAATTAAAGTTATAGCGACAACGGTCAGAGTCAGCGCCCTGTATATTAGACTTGAAGGCAGTTTTCTTTTAAGCAGTGTGACTTCGCTTCTACCTCTAAGTGAGCTTATTCCGGCTACGGCAACTACGGTAAATGTAGTGGTTTTTATACCACCTCCGGTACCTCCCGGTGATGCTCCTATGAACATCATCAAAATAAGGAAGAACAGAGTGGCGGCATTCAGCTTTCCGATGTTTGTAGTATTAAAGCCTGCTGTTCTTGCAGTAACGGACTGGAAAAAGCTCGCCAGGACTCTGGTTGGCATTGATTCATCTTTAATAGAATCGGCATTATTGAATTCAAGGATGAAGAATACAAGCGCTCCAGCAAGTATTAGAATACCGGTAGCTATCAATACCACTTTTGCGTGCAGTGAAAAATGCCTTGTTTTTCTAAAGGCGATAATCTCGGAAATAACGGGAAAGCCGATTCCTCCGAGTATAATTAAAACCATGAATATCAGGTTAAGTGAAACATCTGAAGTGAAACTCTCCAGGCTGTTTGAATATAAGGAAAATCCGGCATTGTTAAAAGCACTTACAGTGTGAAAAAGACTGAGGGTCATGGATGTCTTAATAGTATAAGCATGCTCGAAATAAAAAATTAAAGTCATAATAATAAAACCGATAAATTCTATGATGAAAGTAGTTCCGGCAATGACCATAAAAAATTTTGCAGCATT
Source organism: uncultured Actinomycetota bacterium (assembly GCA_964616545.1). Classification (GTDB taxonomy): domain Bacteria; phylum Actinomycetota; class Humimicrobiia; order Humimicrobiales; family Humimicrobiaceae; genus JAQVEM01. The sequence goes on from CAZTUA010000035.1 coordinate 23,737, forward strand.
AAAAGGCTGCCTGGAACCAAAACTTGTATTAATATAGAATTTATCCCTGATATGTATCTTTCTTCCCAGGATCAGCCCAAAAATAGAACCGATGGTCATGATACCAAGTCCGCCAATCTGTATCATAATAAGTAATATAATTTTCCCCAGGTCGGTAAAATAGTTGGGCGTATCCTGGACTATAAGTCCGGTTACGCAGATTGCAGAAGTTGAGGTAAAGACTGCATCTATATAACTGATTTTTCCGCCCTGTGTCATTTGCGGAATAGAAAGCAGCAGCGAACCTATTAGTATGGCCAGAATAAAACCAAGAAGCACCTGTCTGGCGATTTTATTTTGTGTCCTGGAGGAAAATAAAGGTATCTCTTTCATTACATTTTTAAATTAAATTACAGTTTTTTTAAAACATATAACCTGATATTTTAATAAAATTAAATATTAAAGACAACAGCTTTATTTTTTCCGGCTTAATTTATAAAACCTTAAAAATCCTGCGTATATTGGTATTATTTCATCATATGTTATAATTACATAAAAACAAGGATTAAATCTTGTAGATGCACTTAAGATTAAAAGATGACAATACAATAATGCAGCCGGATTAAAGTAATAAAATTATAGCAAAAAATATAAAAATGAATGATAATATTAAAATTGTCAGTAGATTGTCCAGAAAAGCTAAAATAAATATTATAATTGTCATATTTTTGGTTTTTATAGTGATAACTATCTTAACTTCTCTGAATCAGATAAAAAATATTGTAGAAAAAAGAGAAAAAGTAATAGAACTGGAAGAGAAATTAAACTGGTATAGAAACGAAAATATCAAACTCCTTGCTCTTGAAAAAAGCCTTTACGGAGAAGAAGCCATAGAAATTGAAGCAAGGAAACAATTCAATATGGCTGCGGAAGACGAAGTCAATGTTTCGGTGATTATAGAAGATGATACTCCCCGGCAGGACGCCGTAAATAGTAAAAACCTTTCGTCAGATGAGAAAGTGTATTCCGAATCTGACCTCTGGGGAAATATAAAAGCATTCTATGATAATGAAATTAAAAATTAATCGCTGATTAAAAAGCAGGCAGACATTTATAAATGAAACTTGCAGCTATTGATATAGGCACGAACTCCACAAGATTACTCATAACCGATTACTGCAACAATGAACCCAGAACCCTGGAAAGGAAAATGGAAATCACGCGTCTGGGAAGAGACCTCGATATAAATAATAACGCTATTTCAGATGACTCTGCAAGAAAAACCTTAAATGTCCTTAATGGATATATACGTGATATCAGAAACTATAATGTGAAAAAATACAGGGTTATCGGAACCAGTGCGCTGAGAAAAGCTGTTAACAGAAAAGATTTTATATTTTCAGTAGAGAAAGATACTGGAATGAAAGTTGATGTGATAAGCGGAAAAGAAGAAGCTTTTTTGAGTTTTTACGGTGCAGTAAAGGATATTAAATTAAATTTTTCCGGTATAAAAGCAGGACCCGGCTCAAGAATTCTGGTCATAGATGTCGGCGGAGGGAGCAGCGAATTTATACTGGGAGATAAAAATTGCAATATAGAGTTTACCGCAAGCATTGATATGGGATGCGTAAGCTTAACAGAAAAATTTCTTTATTCGCCCGGTATACCGGATAGGGAAAAGACAGGCAGCATGCAGGATTATGTTAAGGAAAAACTTAAAAGTGTTGCAGGATATATAAAAAAATTAAGCCCTGTGCTGATAACCGGTGTTGCCGGAACAGCAACTACCCTTGCTGCAATTGACTTAAAGTTAAAAGAATACGATAGTAAAAAAATACACGGCCATATATTAAGTCTTAAAAGAATCATAGAAATCAATGAATCCTTATGCAGCGTAAATCTTGAAGAAAGAAAAAAGGTAATTGGACTTAATCCGGAAAGAGCAGATATTATTATCGGTGGAGCAGCGATTATCATCGAAATTTTAAGATTACTTGACCATGAATCTATTTACGTAAGTGAAAAAGACATTCTGGATGGAATTATTTACACCCTGATTAATTTTTGATAATATGAATCAGCAATTTATCGGCTGCCCGAGTGGCGGAATTGGTAGACGCAACGGACTTAAAATCCGTTGAGGTTTTACCTCGTGCCGGTTCGATTCCGGCCTCGGGCACCATTATACTTGTTTTTATACTTAATTAGATATTTATATATATTATTACTGGTTTGAATCCTCGCTTCTCAGAGATCGTACTAAGTTCAAACCTTAAATTTAGCTTTCATATCATTTTATTAGTCGGTAATTAATAGAACTATTCTAGTATAATAATAAAATGATGAAACCAAACTCTTATTAAAATATTTTATGTTCGTTCAAATAAATCATCGATTGCATTGCCAAAACTATTAGAACCACCACCATAACCAGCGTAATAATCATCATGGTCATCTTGTATGGAATTAATATATGCCTCGGCATTATCGTTAAAATCTATTTGATTTATTATATCGTCTATATCAATATTAAATTTATCTATAATTTTGGGATTGTTTTCATGAATATAAACACTTAATGCATCTTTTATATATCTCTCTATAGCAGTAGTATCCAACTCATAATCTCTATCACCATCATAATTCTTATAAAATTCGATATATGGATCTAAATCCATTTCATTTGCAATATCATTTGCTAAATCACTTACAAAATATTCTAATTCTTCATAAATTACGTCTAATATAACTTGATTTTGGACATCAAAATTATTAAAAAATTCCATTAAAGCATTTATTTCCATTTCCTCCAAACGTCTATTTTTGATTGTCTTAATCAAGAAGTTAAAATTTTCAATTTTGAGTTCATTTTTAAATATAATCAGAAGATTTAATAATCTTGTAAACTCTTTAATTGATATAGGACTTTTTAAAAAATTGTCTAATATCAAAATAATTTTATCTTTCTTTTCATTATCTCTGTAAAAAAAATAGGATATGTATATTGAATAGTTTAAATCCTTATTTTTTTCGAAAGCGTATAGAAAAAGCTTTTCCAATATTTCTTTAAAAATTTCTTTTTGAATTATTTCTAATTTTTCTAAAGAAACTAATTGTTCTAAAGATTTAATAGAATATAATGATTTAAAAATATTGGTTAATTTATTTTTATCTTTATTGTATTTATTTATAATAAAATCTGCTATGGATGGATTGAACAAGTAATATATTATCTCTGAAGATGTTTTATTTCTGCTTAAAAACGAGTTAACTGCCAACTGAGAAATTGAATTAAAATCTTTCTCTGTGTGTGTGTTATTTACTAAACCCTCAATTTTTATTATGTCAATATAGCTTCTTTGTAATTCTTCTTCTGAAATTTGACCACCATTAAATACAGTTAAATTTACTAAATTTCGAACATATGCATTATTTTGATTCTTAAAACAATAATCCCAGATATCTTTTGGATCCTCTAGGGTAGCATTAATATAATCCCAATATTCTTTTGCTTGGACAGATATTCGCTCAGAATCTGTGATAAATTCAATAAGTCTAGGATTAAAGTTTTTATGTTTAATTATCAATTTATATCTTTTTTGTTCATAAATTTTATCAATATAATCTTCATTTAATTTGCTGAACCAAATATGATTATAGAGTATCTTCGCTCTATCTAATTTATTTAACTTTTCTATAGTTAGAATAAATTCATTGTTTTGAATTTTATTGATTGAAAAAATACTACTATACAAAATACCGCTATTTAAAATATTAGTCCTAGTTGTTAGAATAAAAATTTTAGTTTTATCATTTTTAACTCTATTTATAAATTTCACTATATGAGAATCTTTTTTATTTTCAATAGCTTCGAAATAATTACTTCCTAGAAAATCGTCAAAATAGAATAATTGTTTTTTCCCTCTTCTATACACACTTTCAGCTTCACTAAGAGATTCTTCTATATCAATGAATTCGTAATCTTTTGATACATAATATAAGCTAAGATTTTCTGCTAATATTGTTTTTCCAATTCCTGGTTCGCCAGAAATAATAAGAACATTGTTTTTCTTTAAAATATTTAAAGCTTCAACATGATTTGCAGTATATACATATTTTTTAGATCTATTTCTAATATGTTCAATCTCAAATTCACTCCTACCCTTAATTGCATTATTGATAATTCTGCTAAGAACTGTTGTGCTAGAAATCCAAAGCTTAAAATGTTTTTCTTCTATTTTGGGATATACGGAAAGCAAATCATTTAAATCTTCCTTTCCATAAATGTCATTGTCTAAATGAATAAATGGAGAAAAAATTTTTCTAATTTCTTTTTTATTATTCCTTGATAAAGGTAGTGAAGTTACAAAAATGTATTTATTAGGTTTAAGTTTTTTTACATTTTCCACTTCTTCAGATTTTAGCTTAGAAATTAATTTGGAATATCCAGATTTTAGATAATGTTTACATTGGAGAATTACTTCTTCTTCATTATCTACATAAAATCGGCCATCTACCCCACCATCTTTTCCAGGCTTAAACCTTTCAATTCGTTTACCTAAAGCAGTGGAAAGTAAATCAATAGCTAAATATTCAAATTCTTTATCGTTTAATTGTGAAAAATTATAGCTCATGATTCTTTTCTATTTTTAAATTAAGACCTGTTTAGGACTATGTTCCATTTATAATACTAGCTATAATTGGTAATTATAAAACATGTTTTCGGTCTTAGCCAGACCTATTGCATAGATAGATCAACAAATTACAAAAAAGCAAAAAGTATCAATATAAAAAATGTCAATAGAATGAATATCTTAATATTCTGTACTATATTACGATACCCTGTAATAGGTAGGATTATAGGAAGAAGCGCATATGGATAAAATATTAATAGTTTAAAAAACATAATTAATTTAGCCATCTTATTAGCTAAAAATTGATCTAAATTTCTCTAATTCCTTCAAAATACAGTTTGACTTTGCACTGCTCAGGGGCACCATCTTAATATCTTTCCAGTACTTGTTACGGCTAATAATGGGTTCTCCGGCTCTTCGCCAGCAGAAGAGCAATCTGCTCTATCAATATGATAGTTTAAGCTTTAATCATAAAATAAGTGAGAATTTTTAATTTTTCAATGACTTATGCTGGTGCGTATTTGACAAAAGTAATACAATCTGGTATCTTAAATTTCTTATAGTAAAACTTAATTTCATTATATGAAACTTTTTAAACTGCAAAAACATTTATAGGTTATTATAAACATTTTTAATAGAAGGGGTAAAATCATGTCAGAAAAAAACACAGATGTCCCGGAGAGTAATGGGGTAGTAGAAATAACTGCTGCAAACAGACTGGATATTGACCGGCCGGGACAGACTATCGAGCTTTCAAAAAAAGAACTTGAGATACTGGGAGAAGAAGATCTAACAAAAATTCACGTTAAGGACGAAAGCGGCAGTGAAATACTCTGCCAGGCAGTAGATACTGACGGGGATTATTTTCCAGAACAATTAATATTCCAGGCTGATTTTGGTGCCGGACAGACCCGTACTTTCACAGCAACTGCAGGTGATAAGAGAGTTTATGAGAAGAATCAGTTTCGTGCTTATGGGCGTTTCGTGAGAGAACGATGCGACGATTTCTGCTGGGAAAATGACCGAATAGCCCTCCGAATTTACGGAAAAACCCTGGAGACGTGTGTACTATACCCTTTGACCAGCAGCACAGTGGACATATGGTCTAAACGAACAACCCGCCTGGTTATAAATGACTGGTATATGGTGGATAACTATCATGGAGACACAGGAGAAGGCGGAGATTTCTACTCAGCCGGGCTAAGCCGTGGATGCGGTGGTAATGGTCTCTGGGCAGCGGACAAACTCTGGGTCTCAAAAAATTTTATTGACTCACGTCCCCTGGCAAACGGACCTATTCGTGTGATGTTTGAACTGATTTACGAACCGTTTGAGGTAAACGGAGTAATGGTTTCTGAGGTTAAGCGTATTTCTCTGGATGCCGGTCAGAACCTGACACACTATCAGAGTATCTACAAACCTGAAAAGCAGATAGAACTGGTAACTGGCGCCGGTCTCAAAAAGGTTGAAGGAGAGCATGTAGATACTAATGAAGAGCGTGGGTGGCTGACAAAGTGGGAGCCTATGGAAATGGATGCGGGAGAACAGGGTCTGGCCGCTATAGTGGACCCCGGCCTCTTTGAAAAATATACAGAAGACCAGCTTAATCATCTTATGCTGACCCGTGTTCCGGCCAATAACCCGGCATCCTACTGGGCTGGTTTCTGCTGGGACAGGAGCGGTCAGTTTGCAGACTATGAAGGATGGAAAGCATACGTGGATGAATTTGCGCAGGGCCTGCTCTCACCGATAGAAGTTAGCGTGTCAGTCCGGTAAAAAGAGATCAGGGACAGACTAAAACTTAGTATATCCGTGTTTTTAGAATTCCTCCAGTTCCTTTAACCGGATTTTTTGGTCCTGGAAGTTTTTCCTTTTGCTGCTGTCTTTGTAGATTTTTTCGGTGAAGATGTTTTTTTTGCCGGCGCAGTTTTTTCTTTCTGTACCGATTTTTTAACTGATTCCTTTATAGAGGCCTTACTGCTTTTTATGGCAGAAGCTGTCTCTTTCTTCTTACTTTTGCCAGCAGTTTCTTTTCTGGAAGCGTTATCTTTTTTATCTCCGGATATTTTTACTGACTTACTTTCCTTCTCTTCTAGAGTTATTTTTTTTAGAATATCCACAGCAGAATCAAGGTCCTCCGAGTATTTAGTATCATCAAGAGGATTGAAAGGTCTGGCGCCTCTGTGATATTTAGTATCGGTAAATGTTAGTTTTTTAAAGTCATTTACATAACTGCTGAATTCAGAGGGAAGTATTTTTAAAAGATTTATAGTGCTGGCATGCCAGTTTTTAAATCTGAAGTCCCTGCTGCTTAAATTCCTTAAAGATCTGGTCTCTTTTAGTTTTTCATCAATTTTTCCAAGCAATTCCTTATTCATCGTTTTCCTTTTTTAAAATTAATCTTTTTTTAATTCTATCATATTCCCGGTCTATTATAAATTTTGAATTATGGAGTTTTAAGAGTTTATTATGATGTAAAAGGATAATAATTGATAGAAGTTTATCTGATTAAAAAACATGCAGGAAGAAGATGCGTTCTAAGTTAGAAAATATATATTTTAGGAATTATCCTGATAGGGCCGTCAAACTATAAATCATTATAAAAAAATGGTAACATTAATAACCGTGAATGAGATTAATATTTAATGAAGGGGATGAAAAAATGAAAATTGAAAGTCCTTCTTTCAAAGACAATGAATCAATCCCGCCAAAATATACCTGTGATGGTGAAAACGTAAGTCCTCCTTTAATTATAAGTGATGTACCGGAAAATGCGGAAAGTCTTGTTTTAATTGTTGATGACCCTGATGCACCGGGCGGAACATGGGTACACTGGACAATATGGAATATTAGCCCGGGCATAAAGGAAATTCCGGAAAACAGCTGTCCGCAGAATGCTGTTGAAGGAATGACTGATTCGGGCAGGCCTGGATACAGCGGACCGTGCCCTCCTTACGGGACCCATCGATATTTCTTTAAGCTTTTTGCGCTGGACACTACTCTTGACCTCGGTATTTCTTCCCGGGTAGCGGAAATTGAGCATAAGATGGAAGAGAATATTGTAGCGAAAGCTCAGCTGGCGGGACTATACAGGCGTAAATAATTTTTCTCATACATGCTGTTTTAAATGCGGCTTTTATATTGCGCCGGCTGTAAAGCAATAAAGAATGCCGGGTATGTAGTATTATTCCATTATAGCCGGACTGCCTACTGAGATAAAAATCTTCCGGCAGGGGATGAGGGAAGTCTGTTACAGGATTTTACTTATTCTCATATATGCTTTTTTGCCAGTTCAATAATTTCAGGAATCTTTTTTTTTATTTCCTCTGATAATTCCATGGAAAATACGGCGGTGCTATCCGGTTCGTCATTACTAAAGATATTTATGCCTATGAGAAATCCTTTAATTTTTGTGTTATATATAAGGCTGAATAACTTTAATACATCTGTAAGTTCTGTCTGGTGAAATGAAATGAAATCCCTGGCCGGGTTCCCGGGCTCAATAATATCATAGAGTTCATCCAGCGGTATAAGATAAATACCGCCTTTTACAGGAATATTTTTTTTATTTTCAATATTGCCAGTATTGTAATCCGGACTATTACGAGAAGAATGTGATATTTTTAATGCATCTATGATTATGAACTTACAATTTTTGTAGGATTCAAAAATACCCAGCAGTCTGAAACCTGCAGTTGAGCCGTCTATTGCCAGGACACCGGGAGGAAGCTTTTCTTCTCTGAGTTTCTTTACTATGTGTACGCCTATTCCTTCATCTCCGAGCAATATATTGCCTGTGCCCAGTATAACGGTATTTATGTTTTCCGATTCTCCCACTTTGATTATTTTATACCTTTAACTACTGCCGGAATATGCTTTTCCCATCCAAGGGCCTGGATATGAACTCCCGCACAGTAGGGTTTGACTTCTTCTATAAGATTGTAAGCAATATCAACGCACATAGAAACTTTATCCTCTGTTGCTTCCATTTTTTTTACAATAGGTTCCGGTACAAATACGCCGGGTACAAATTTATTCATGTAATTGGCCATTTTTTCGGATTTTAATAAAATTATGCCCGCAAGCACGGGTACGTCTATATTTTCTTTATGAATCCTGTCCATAAATCTTTTAAAAACTTCTGCATCAAATATAGCCTGGGTCTGAAAGAACTGGGCGCCCCGGTCTATCTTTTTCTTCATCTTTATAATCTGGAGCTCATAAGATGCTTCTGTGTCAGCACCTGGATTTACGACAGCACCCTTAAAGAAAGAAGGTTTCTGCGTTAATTCATTGCCTGTCAGGTCTTTTCCTTCTTCCAGGGTTTTAATTGCCCATAAAAGCTGAACCGAATCAAGGTCAAACACTGGTTCTGCCTGGGGGTGGTCGCCCGTGGTGGTATAGTCACCGGTAAGAGCAAGAATATTTCTTATTCCCATAACATAGGCACTTATAAGGTCTGATTGAAGAGCAAGCCTGTTTCTATCCCGGCAGGTAACCTGGAATATGGGGTCAAGTCCCCACTCTTTCAAAAAATGGCAGGTTGTAAGTGAGCCCAGGCGCATTACCGAACTCTGAAGGTCGGTAACATTTATTCCATCTGTAATGTCTCTCAGAATTTCTGCAGCTTCTTTGATCTCATCAACTTCAGCTCCTTTGGACGGGCCCAGCTCTGAAGTTACTGTAAACTTCCCATTTTTTAATGCCTTTTCAAACTTTGATTCTTCTGCTATTATTTTAACTGATTCTTCCATATTTATATCATCTCCTCTTCATCCAGAGCCCATAGTCTTGTTTTTCTTAATTCTGCTGAAGGTAATATCTTAGAATAATCGCGCGGCGGTATGAATTTATTTAATATATCAAGTCTGCCCATTTTTTTCAGGTTATTATAAATAAGTTCCCAGCCGCAGTCCCTTTCCGGGTCCGTTTCACATTTTCCGTTACTCTGTCCGGCACATGCACCATTTTCCAGTTTTTTGGGGCATGCGGTATAGGGACATATTCCTCCGGTATAATCCAGTATGCAGTCGCCGCATGTATCGCATCTTTCGGTACCCTGCCACATACCTGTTATCCCCCCGAATGTTATTGTGTTTAAAGCCGGATGGCAGACTTTGTTCAGTACCGCTGCCGTTGCCTGAACGCCCAGACCGCATGAAAAAACGAGTACGGAATCTGCATCTTTTATCTCATCAAGCCACGGTTTAATGCGGGAACGTATTAATGCTTTCTGGCAGAGAAAATCTATTTCAAGTATTCCGGTTACGGTCTTTCCTTCTTTTCCAAGTTTTTCTCTTATGTCAGCCAGTACTTCTCTCCCGCCTGTTTTTGCGCCTTCCGGACATCCGCTGCAACCCATAATAAAAATCTTTTTCTCATCTTTTAGTTTTAATAGTATTTCTTCTACAGGCTTAAATTCTGTTAATATCATCGAACCTCCTAAAAAAATAAAGCTTTTAGACTACCCTGTACTTACCAACGGTGTTTCCCCTGGGCGTTACAACGTGAACGGCACAGGCGGTACAGGGATCGAAACTCCTTATAACTCTTAAAATTTCAATAGGACTTTCACTTTCTTTTATTTTAAGCCCCATTAGAGCCTGCTCATAAGGGCCAGGCTGCCCGTTTTTATCTTTAGGCGATGCATTCCAGGCAGTGGGGGTTATTACCTGGTAATTTGAAATCCTGCCTTCCTCTACACTCAGCCAGTGCCCGAGAGCGCCTCTTGGCGCCGCACACAGCCCCGCTCCCTTCCCGTTATCCGGCGGGTCATATTCAGCTGCTGCAGGTTCTCCTGCCTTTAACTGCACTGCCCATTTTAACAGCTGGTCTGCCAGCAGATGAGCGGATAATACCCTGGCAAGATGCCTTCCTGCTACAGAGTAAAAACTGGAGATATCTCCTCCGGTTTCCGATAGAGCACCATCAACAATTTTTTTAACACCAGGGTCTTTTTTACCCAGATAAGTTGAAAGAATACTTGCAACGGGTCCTACTTCATATACCTTACCATTGTATCTGGGAGATTTAATCCAGCTGTATCCTTTTTCTTTGTCTGATGCCGGCTCGGTTTTACCATTGTCCGGGTGCAGAGGCTCAGAGTCATTAAACCAGCTATGGGCTACATCTTCAGTTATATTATCAATATTAATTTCGCTGTAATTGTTAATGTCATTTATAAGACCTCCCTTAAAAAGGGTGTCATTAAAGTCTCCGTTTGTTCTGGTTTTATATGAATCATAAGCCAGTAAATTACCGCAGCCTTTTCCAATTTCAAGATATTCGCTGTATGTTCTGGCAACAGCTATGACATCCGGTAAATAGCAATTTTTAACAAAATCATCTATTTCTTCCAGTCTCCATATAAATTCGGTTATTCTGTCAGCAGTTAATTGTCCGGAAACCCCGCCTGCCATAATGGAGGCGTCATGGGGCCACTTTCCGCCAAAAATTGTGGCTGCCTGCTGGGCCTTCCTGTAGATTTCAAGAGCTTTAAGATAATGACCCACCACAGAACCGGTAGTCTCACTGTCAAACTTATAATCTATGTCATCCCTGGGCAGAAACGGTGAAGAATTTCCCTGTTCCAGAAAATATTTTAATGTATTCAGGTTATTGTCAGTGCCGCTGTATTCAATAACCCTGGCAGGGTCGACATAATCCAGACCGCTCAGGATATAGAAATGTAAAATGTGATCTGCAATAGTTCTGGTACCCAGTATAATATTTCTCAGTAGAATTCCGTTTGATGGAACTTTATCAGTGAGGCCGGCATAATCTTCCACCGCAGTAACCGAGGCTATGGCATGCGGTTCCGGACATACACCGCATATTCTCTGTGTAAGCATAACCGCATCCCGGGGATCTCTTCCTTTTAGTATGACTTCTATCCCCCTGAACATGGTTCCGCTTATACTGGCATCTTTCACCTCGCCATTATCCACCATTGCTTCCACTTTCAGATGTCCTTCTATTCTGGTTATGGGGTGTATTACAATTTTTTTCACAATTTCACCTTCCTAAATAATTATTTTTTTTGGATTTTAGCCTTCTTTTCATTTACCGGCACCTCAACGTCTATAATTCTTTCATAGAAATCACCCAGAAGGTCGGGGTATTCAGGCGATGTACAGCCGCTGCATGGTGCGCCGCTCCCGATGACCCAGTTTGTTCTCCCGTTCCACTGCCTTTTAGGGCAATCAGCATAGGTTATCGGGCCCTTGCATCCAAGCTCATAAAGACATCCTTCATCTCCCGGTTTTTGGGCAAACTTGCCTTCATCAAAGTAGGCCCTGTTCGGGCAATTCTCATGGATTAGCTTTCCATAATATATTTTTGGCCTCTTGAAATCGTCCAGTTCCAGATTTTCCAGACCTTTTGTAAGAATTTCTTCAATAGTGCCGAATAACCAGTCCGGATGAGGAGGACAGCCCGGTATATTAACAAGTGGAGTTTTGATACCATTGGCCGAAAAAACTTCTCCCACACTTTTTGCTCCGGTTGGATTTGGATTTGCTGCAGCAATTCCTCCAAATGATGCGCAGGTTCCAAGGGCTATTACAAACATTGCACCCGGCGCAAGCCTCAGCGTTTCTTCCAGCATGGTATACTTCCTGCCGTCCTTTTCTCCGGTAATGCAGTAGATTCCTTTTTTATCAGTTGGTATGGCTCCGTCTATAATCAGAACATAATGCTTTTTTCCAGCGGATTTTTCGAGTATTTCCATAGCAAGATTCCCGCTTGCGGTCATTATATTAGGATGAAATAGAAAATCGAGTTTAAATCCTGGAATTATATCCTGGAGAAGCACATTTTTGATTGAAGGATACTCAGAGCATATTGTGGAAGTTGCACAGCCGGTGCAATTCTGCCCCTGAATATTAATAACAGGTATAGAAGTGCTTTTTTTATCATTCATGTCTATCTCCTTGAAAAATATTTTTTTATTTTTTCACTGTGGCCGGTGCAGGCCGGTGATGGAATATATTAAATTTATTATATCCGGGGCAATTACCAGTTTTTAGTGATTCTTTATTTTTCTTTTTTGCTGGTTCAGACATTGACTATGAAAAAAAGTAACAATTGCTTTTGTTTATTTTAAACAAAATAAGATAAAAAAGAAATAATTTTTATCCAGAACATTTTATATTATATAATCCCGTAAACTAACCTGGATATTTCCAGGGTAAATTTTATAAGAATATAAATTTTAAAATTTACTGTTAAAATATATAAAAGGAAGTTGTTTGCATCCTAAAAGAAAATAAGAGATAGATTTATTTTAAAGGTTTCAGGGATTATGAATAATTTAATCAAAATTGTAATCCTGAGCTGTTTTATAGCATTGTTATAACCGGATATGAATAAAGAAGGAATGCGTAAAAAATTTAACTATATAGATCACCTCTCAGATGCAGGTATTGAATTTTACGGGGATACGCTAAAGGAATTATTTGAAAATGCGGCGGCTGGAATGTTTTCCATTATGCATGATTTAAACAAATTAAAACCTCAGATAAAAAAGAAAGTAAAAATATCCGGTAAAAACATTGTTTATGAAGATTTATTAATGTTATGGCTCGAAAAACTGCTGTATCTGTATGAGGTTGATGAAATTTTATTCTCTGATTTCAAAGTTTCAAGAATCGAAATCAGGAGAAATGGCTCCATACTGGAGGCAGAAATTTATGGAGAAAAAATAGACCTTTCAAGGCATAAAATAAGAACCGCTATTAAGGCACCAACCTATCAGGAGCTCAAAATAAAGGAAGGCGGAAAAAATTATGGCTGGAAGGGAAGGGTTATTTTTGATGTTTGATTAAGGGGTGTGCACGATGAACAATTACGGAATCAAAAAAATAAGTGATTACAAATGGGAGATAGAGAAAAATGAAGAATCAGGGATGAGAGTCCCGGGAGTGATTTTTAGCGACAAAGAGCTTCTTGACCATGCAATTGGTGAAAAAACCATAGAGCAGGTAATAAATGTTGCGACACTTCCCGGTATTATAAAGGCGTCTTTTGCCATGCCGGATATACATTACGGCTATGGATTCCCCATAGGGGGAGTTGCTGCTTTCGGAGAGGAAGACGGCGTTATATCGCCTGGCGGAGTCGGGTTTGATATATCCTGCGGGGTAAGGACGCTCCGTACAGACCTGAATATTGCAGACATTAAAGACAGGCTGGAAGATTTAATGAGCCTTTTATCGTTTAGAATTCCAAAGGGAGTGGGCGGCAAAGGCAGAATTAAATTATCAAGAGAAAAGTTAATCAGACTGCTGGGGGAAGGAGTAGGCTGGGCCATTAAGAACGGTTATGGCCGGGAGGAAGAAAAATTTTTGTTAGAGGAAAAAGGATGCATGGAAGGTGCTGTTACTGATTTTATCAGCAATACTGCCCTCGACAGGGGACTAAATCAGGTAGGAACACTCGGTTCCGGAAATCATTTTCTGGAAATTCAGGCAGTTGACGAGATATACGATGAGAGAGCGGCGGAGATTATGGGCCTTCGAAAAGACCAGATAACTATTATGATACATTCAGGCTCAAGAGGGTTCGGGCACCAGGTATGCAGCGACTATATAAGAGTGATGCAGCAGGCTGCCTCAAAATATGGAATAAAACTGCCCGACAGGCAGCTGGCATGTGCTCCTATAAATTCCCCGGAGGGGAAAAGATATTACGGGGCAATGATATGTGCTGTTAACTATGCCATGGTGAACAGACACTGCCTCTGCCACTGGGCAGGCGAAGCTTTTGAGAAATTTTTTGGGAAATCCCAGGAGAAGCTGGGCATAAGTACGATATATGATGTGTCGCATAACATAGCAAAAATTGAGGAGCATGATATAAACGGCGGGACGGCCAGGGTATGCGTGCATAGAAAGGGTGCCACGAGGGCTTATCCGCCCGGACATAAAGATATTCCGGAGAGGTACAGGAGTATAGGCCAGCCCGTTATAATTCCCGGGGATATGGGCCGCTACTCATATATACTTCTTGGTACGGAGGAAGCAATGAGTGAGAGTTTCGGTTCCACATGCCATGGTGCGGGCAGGCTTATGAGCAGAACAAAAGCGAAAAAGAGTATTCAGGGAAGCGAACTCAAAAAGGACCTCTTTGACAGCAAAGGAATAGTGGTTATGGCGGGAAGCATGTCAGGGCTGGCAGAAGAGGCTCCGCAGGCCTATAAGGATGTAAGCAAAGTAGTAGATATAGCCCATAATGCCGGTATATCAAAGAAAGCAGTCAGGCTCAGACCGCTGGGGGTTCTTAAAGGATAGAGAATAGAAAAATTTTTCAGGATATCTTTACGCAGGAATAATTGATTTTATCAGCTGAGAAGCCCCTCTATTATCATATCAACTGCTTTATCTTCTGAAAGTCCCCTGGACATAAGAGTTTCAAGCTGTTTTAAATCAACGCTTCCTATTGAAGCTTCGTGTGTCACATGCGCGGTTGGATTTCTCACCTCAACAATGGGAACCGCACTCGCTATTGCTTTATCCTGGACTATTTCCTTGCAATCTACGTGACCTCTCGAGTGGTCTCCAGATGCAATAAGCTTATTAAAAATCTCAGCTTTTGCACTATCTCTTAAAGCAACCCTTGAAGTTAAAACACCTCTGGAGTAACCTCCCTCGAGGTAGCCTGTTTCTTTTATTTTTATGCTGTCTTTTCCGGTACCGTTTATTCTTGCTGTCATTTCCATTACAGAACTCTGCCCGCAAATAGTTTCGATATCTATATCAATTAATCCGACCCTGCCTCTGATAAGCTCGAATTCCGTTCTAAACCTGGCTTTTTTTTCAAGGACAACTCTTGTTTTGGGAGTTACTTTTATTCCGCCGCTGTCGCTGTGGATATGTCTTTCAAGATAAGTATAATTTGCATTTTCGCCCACATGAATTTTTGCTTCCATATTATGAAGAACATCTTTTGCTACCGGGAACACACAATGTGCCAGGAGGGAAACCGAAGCGTTTTTCTTTATTTCAGCATCTATTATTATATTCTGCACAGCAGTCTCTGATGTTACCCCGAAGCAGAGATGAACCGGCTTCCCGATAACCATTCCTTCTTTTACTGTAAGCTTTACCTTCACCCCGTCCTTTATTTCTACGGGCTTAACCTCTATTCCCTCAACAAGATTTGAGGATATAACCCTGTCCCTGTCTATAACGAGTCTTGCTACATCGGGGTCATGGACAATGTCTTTTAAATTTGCTGCATCAAGTAAAATGTCTTTTTCCATTTTGGCTAAAACTACATTGCTAAATTAGCATAAATAATAAAATTTATATTTACCTGTCTGTGTCTGAGATTTCAGGAATATTTTTATGGGGGCACGGCAGACATCTTCCTTCAAAATACTCCTTTATCTTTTTCGTACTCCCTTTATCGATAATTGTCCCGCAGCACAGCAGATAAGCATCCTCTGCCTGTTTCAGCACTTCGGGACTGTGAGTGATAAGAACCACAGTTGAGCCTTTTTTCCGGAGATATTTTATAGAAGAGAAAATATTCTTAAGAGAAGCAACATCAATTCCTGAATCTGGCTCATCCAGGATAACAAGGTCAGGCTGCATTACGAGTATTGAGACAAGCTCTATTTTTTTCCTTTCCCCTCCTGAAAGACTCTTATCAAGAGCTCTTGAATAATAAGTAGAATAATCAACTCCTACTATTTCCATAGCCTGCATTACAGTTTTTTTATCCTTATTTTTTAAAGATGCGGCTAAAAACTGTGATACCTTTAATCCTTCATAACGCGCTGGTTCCTGCCACCCGAGAGTTATTCCCAATCCTGCTCTTTCGTATATGCCGAGCTCTTTTATGGATTTTCCCCTATAATATATATCTCCGTCAAAATTCCTGTATCCTTCAAGCCCCATGATTACAGAAGCAAGAGTAGTTTTACCGGACCCATTTGGACCGACCACTGCATGTATTTTATTTTCCGATAATTCAATATTAAGGTTATTAAGTATATTACTGCCGTTAAACGACAGGCTCAAATTTTCTATTTTTAAAATGGTCATATTAATCTGGTTATTAAGAAATTTAAATTAAAAACAATCAAGCATAAAATTATCCGAGTTTTTTATAAAAGTCAAAAAAAATTCAAAAGAAGAAGCGCAATTTTTATAAGGCAATCAAATAATTCTTTTAAAACGATAGTGATAATACAAGAATAATATATTGACATATTTAAATATGTAATTATAATTTATTCTGGTTAAATTTAATAGAGGAAATTTTAAGGAGGTAATTCACCGGAGGTTTTGATGAGTACTTTAAATAAAATAACAAAGGTTTTAAAAGCACTGGCCGATGAAAACAGAATCAGGATTCTATGTTTACTTAGTGAAAAGGAGGATTTATGCGTCTGTGAAATAAGGGAAATAATAGGGCTTTCCCAGCCTACTATATCGAGTCATTTAAAAATTCTTGAAAATAATGAATTGATTACCTTCAGGAAAGATGGGAAATGGGTTAACTATAGCATAAATCCATATCCTGATATAAAGATAAAACAGATACTGGAGAGCATCTTTGAAGTTATAAAGGGAGATACTGAAGTAAAAAAAGACCGGAGCAGGGTAAATAAGGTCAACCGTAAAAAATTATGCGGAGTTTGACAGGGAATTCTGTATTAATTAATAAATTATTTTCAAGTATTGTTGTTAATAATATATATTGGGGGATTTTGAGCAAAATGGACTCAAATTTAAAAAGGAAAAAAAGAGTATTAATTTTATGCACAGGCAATTCCTGCAGGAGCCAGATGGCAGAAGGTTTCTTTAAAAAATACAGGAAAGACTGGGTAGTAAAAAGTGCCGGCATTGCTCCTGCTGGATTAAATCCGCTTGCAGTCAAAGTTATGTATGAAAAAGGAATTGATATATCCAGTCAGGAATCAAAGAGTGTGCAAAAGTTTGTTAAACAGAGTTTTGATTATGTAATTACAGTTTGTGAAAACGCCAGGGAATCATGTCCCTTATTCCCGGGCAGGGCAGAATATATTCACTGGGATATCGAGGATCCTTCTTTTGCCGGAGGAAGTCATGAATCTATACTGAAAAAGTTCAGGGAGGCAAGGGATAAGATTGAAAAACATATACTTGATTTTTTAGAGGAAGTGAAAAATTAAAATGGAGATATTTATTGAATCAATTAAAAGCGGATGGTACGGGCTCCTTGAGTATCTTTCAGCACATGTTCTGACATGCCTTATACCTGCATTTTTTATTGCCGGTGCCATTGCGGTTTTTATTTCAAAAGGAGCAATTTTAAAGTATTTTGGCCCGAAAGCAAAAAAATGGCTGTCATACGGCGTTGCTTCTGTTTCAGGAGCCATACTTGCAGTATGCTCCTGCACGGTTCTTCCTCTGTTTGCAGGCATCAGGAAAAGAGGAGCCGGTCTCGGTCCGGCAATAGCTTTTCTTTATTCAGGCCCGGCAATAAATATTCTGGCTGTTGTCTACACCGCAAGACTTCTCGGGTATGACCTTGGTGTTGCAAGGGCAATCGGAGCAATTCTCTTCTCAATAGTAATAGGCCTCATTATGTCCGCTATCTGGCTCAAAGAGGAAAGAAGAAAGCTGGAAGGGGGTCAGGAGTTATTTAAAGCATATGACCAGGGCACCTACCAGAAGCCAAAATATATAAGCATAATATTTTTTATCTCCCTTCTTGCCATACTCATATTCGGGGCGGCGAAGATGTGGATATACGCAGGGATAGCCCTTGCAGCTCTTATAGCAATATTGATTATTGGCTACAGGAAGGCCGAGCTTAAAGACTGGATGAAGGAAACCGGAAAACTGGTCTGGCAGATATTTCCCATACTTCTTGCCGGTGTGTTTATAGCAGGGGTTATAAAATATTTTCTTCCCCAGAGCGTGGTTGAAGCCTGGGTGGGCGGAAACAGCATAAGGGCAAATTTTGTGGCTTCTGTATTCGGGGCTCTTATGTATTTTTCCACACTAACGGAGGTCCCCATAATAAAAGCCTTAATGGAGCTTGGCATGGGTAAGGGACCCGCGCTTACGCTGCTTCTGGCCGGTCCGTCACTGTCCCTTCCCAATATGATTGTAATCGGAAGAATTATGGGAGTTAAAAAAACACTTGCTTATGCAGCCCTGGTTATAGTTATGGCAACTTTTACGGGAATGGCTTTCGGGTATTTTTTTACTTAATATTTTTATATTAATATGGATATTTGTTAGCTTGGAAATCTTATACTGATTTTAATTTTAAAAAAGCAAAAGGATAATTGAAAGGAAAGGAGTAAATGTTATGAAGATTCAAATTCTGGGTTCGGGATGCCCTAAATGCAGGCAAACTGAAGCCAATGCAGTAGAATCTGTAAAAAATCTTGGAATTGATGCAGATATTGAAAAGGTTACGGATATAAATAAAATAATTGATTTTGGCGTAACCGTTACACCCGCACTGGCTGTAGACGGGGAAATTAAATTTTCAGGGAAGATACCCTCTGTGGAAGAGATAGAGAATGTATTAAAAAAATAGTCCGGGAAGGTCTGGGAGATGGGAAAAAGAGGATTACCATTATTTGAAAAATTTTTAACATTATGGGTACTTCTGTGTATTGCTGCAGGAGTAGCTATCGGGAGATTTTTACCTGTAATACCTGAAATATTGAGCCGCTTTGAGTATGCCAGTGTATCCATACCTGTAGCCATACTTATATGGCTTATGATTTACCCTATGATGTTAAAGATTGATTTTGCAAGTATTGTGGGGGCGACCAAAAAACCAAGAGGGCTTGCAGTAACCACTATTACGAACTGGCTTATAAAACCCTTTACGATGTATGCCATTGCATTCTTTTTTTTAAAAATTGTATTTGCTAAATTCATACCCGGAGCCCTTTCTACTGAATATCTGGCAGGAGCTGTTCTTTTAGGTGCGGCACCATGCACTGCCATGGTTTTTGTCTGGAGCTATTTATCTGATGGTGATCCTGCCTATACACTGGTACAGGTTGCTGTAAATGACCTTATAATCCTTTTTGCCTTTACCCCCATTGTTGCCCTTCTTTTAGGCCTGACTGATGTATTTGTGCCCTATGATACCCTGTTTCTATCAGTGGTGCTGTTTGTAGTTATACCATTTGCAGGCGGATACATTTCCCGTGTTTTGATTATAAAAAGAAAAGGTATTGAATATTTTGAAAATGTTTTCCTCCAGAGATTTAAACACATAACTATAATAGGGCTGCTTTTAACTTTGATAATAATATTTTCTTTTCAGGGCGAAATCATACTCGCCAATCCCATACACATACTGCTTATTGCGGTGCCCCTTACCATACAGACATTCCTTATATTTGCAATAGCATACGGGTGGGCAAAAATATGGAAATTGTCCCACGGGGTTGCAGCGCCCGGGGCCATGATTGGTGCCAGCAACTTTTTTGAACTCTCGGTAGCAGTGGCCATATCCCTCTTCGGCATGCAGTCGGGAGCTACGCTGGCCACGGTTGTGGGAGTCCTGGTAGAGGTACCTGTAATGCTTACTCTTGTGAATATTGCCAGCAGGACAAAGCATTGGTTTCCGGTTAAAAAAAGGATTTAATGCCTGGTTTCTTTAAAGTTAAGGAGTCGTATCTGAATTTTACCGCTATTATATGGCGCATTACGATGCCATGGTCGGTTCCGGAAGACGATAAAGAAAAAGAAGCTCTTGAGCGGGCAAAAGAACTTTTAAATAAGTTAAGGGAAAAATATGGTAAAAAAGATTCCGGGAAATAAATAGCAGTTTTTTGATTTTTCATTCTCAAGCAATAGTAAATAAAAAATTTTAATTTTAATAAAACCTAACTTTTGACTTTAAATTAAATAAAAAAAATTTTAATAACTATTGACTTATTATAAGGTATATGTTACTTACATATATATGATAAAATACATTTATGATTAAAAATGAGTTTTTATTTACCCAGCAAAAAATATTTAGTTAATCACTTAATTAAATAACGAGTGAATAAATAAGATGGCTGTTTGTTAGCGGTAATAATCAGGTTTTAGAACAGATAGGGATTTAATGAGTTATTTTTTAAAAAATTATTTAACAGTTATTATAATAAACTTCATAGCAATTGTATGGTTTATTTTTTCTCTGGTAAAAAATAGGAATAAAACGAAAAAATCATTAAAAATAGCACTCAAGACTTTTATTAAAATTATCCCTCTGGTGGTTATTATAATAATATTTATTGGATTCTTACTCGGATTTTTGCCTCCCGATTTAATCTCCAGGATTATAGGAGAGCAGGCAGGGTTTCTGGGAATAATTATTACCGCTGTCCTGGGTTCTATCTTATTTATACCTGCACTAATATCATTTCCGCTTGCTGCTTCTCTGCTGGACGGAGGAGCATCGGTAATGTCTGTAGCTGCTTTTATCACCACACTTACTATGGTTGGTGTTATAACGCTTCCTATTGAGCTAAGAGAGATGGGCAAAAAAATCACAATACTCAGAAATGTATTCAGTTTCATATTTGCAGTGATAATTGCAGTTATAATGGGGGTGATACTGTGAAATACAGAGGCGCGGATAAATCAAAAGAGATGATGAAATTTAAAAAGACCCTCATCAGGGATTATATAATCATGGGGATAATTATAATAATATCTGCAGCTGTTCTATTGATTTTTCCGGATAAATCAGGCCCGGTGCTTAATGTATCAAAGAAGTATTTGCTGGAGCTTATCATGGTGCTGCCCGCAGTTATGGTAATAGTAGGGCTTTTTTCTGTATGGGTGCCGGAAGAGCTCGTGGTAAAGTATATGGGAAAAGCTTCGGGCATTAAGGGAATTCTTATTTCTTTTGTTCTCGGGATGCTTCCCAGCGGCCCGCTGTATATAGCATTTCCGATGGCAGTTGCCCTGCGGAAAAAGGGAGCCAGGATATCAAATATAATTATATTTGTATCAGCGTGGGCATGCATTAAACTGCCGCAGGAACTGGTAGAGGTCCAGTTTCTGGGAATAGAATTCACCCTCCTGAGACTAACCCTTACAATTATATCTGTAATAATAATGGGCATAATAATAGAAAAAATAATAGGATTTACAGATAAAAAAATGATTAAAACCGGAGAAGGGAATTAAAATGAGAATATTTGACTTAAATAAAATTCAATCTTTTCCATATGAAGAGAGAGGAAAAAATGTCTTCTATTATAAAGACAAATTTAAAACAAGAATAATCAACCTTACAGCGGATGAAGAAATACCAGAGTGTGAGATGGCGTCTTATGTAATATTTTATGTAATAGAAGGAGAAGCTGAAGTGACTGTAAATTCTAAAAAAAAAGTCATAAATTCCGGGATGTGTATGATAACAGAGCCTGCAAAACTATCGCTTAAAACAGACAGTGGCGTAAAGGTTTTTGGGATACAGATAAATATAAGTTGAAAGAATTAAATATACTGTGATTATAAATGGAAGGAGGCAGAATTATGTGTGATACAAAAAGCTATGGCCAGTTCGAGGGAACAGCAACCTGCTGCTGCAGCGAAATAGAGGCTCCACCGTTTTTCAGGCACCATCGTTCTCATTTCCGACCTTTTTTCCCTTCCAGGAAGAAACAGGTAGAGATTCTGAAAGAATATAAACAGAAACTTCAGGAAGAAATTAATGAGATTGAGAAAAGGTTGAAAGAACTGGAATAGTGGATAATGAAATTACAGAATAGGCAATTAGAGATGCAGGATAAGATAATTGTTCAGGTAAAAAAATATCTTATTAAGATAGGAATTTACAATGTGTGATAATGAAAATAACAACGATTATAGATGTTCATGCAGGGGTGGGAGAATGAGCAGGTTCCTGATTCCTGCCCTTCTCCTTCTTCTTGCAGAAAAACCTTCCCACGGGTATGAGCTTACTGAGAAATATTCCAGCCTTGGATTTACAGAAGCGAATTCTGATCCGGGTGCGGTATACAGGACTTTAAAGGCTCTGGAGTCAGAAGGATTTATTAAATCAAAATGGGAAACCGGGACAGGCGGTCCGGCAAAAAAAATCTATTATATAACAACCGAAGGTTCGGAAATACTTTCAGGCTGGGCATCAGAACTCGGGAAAAGAAAAAAGGCACTTGAGATATTTCTTGACAGATACAATAAGCTGGATTAATAAAAATCGGCAGGGATACCCCTTTTTCCTGTAAAATACTATGATAGAGTATATCCATAAAATCAAATATTCCAGTATAAAATACAGTTAAGAGATTGCGGCCTGTTCACAGGAGACGCTGTTATTGTATACTATAATGAAAATTTATTGATAATAGATAGAAAGGAAAATAATGAGAACACCGATGAAAACACCATCGAGAATAATAACCAGGATTATAGTAGGTGTAGTTATCTTTATCGTGGCGCTGGTTATTCTTATTAACACCATTGTGATTGTACAGGCAGGAAATGTTCAGGTTTTAACCCAGTTTGGCAGGACCATTGGAGTAACTTTTGAACCTGGTCTCCATATTAAGGTGCCTTTTATACAGAATACTGTAAATTATTCTACCAGGCAGGTTACCTATGAGACCAGCGACCATCCTGAAACAAGCCAGGCAAACTACACAGATTATTCTGTTGACACCACTTCTTCTGATGGGCAGCAGGTACAGCTAAAATATACAATCAGGTTCTCAATTGACGGGAAAAACGCAGAGTGGGTCCTGAACAATATTGGCAACATGGACCAGCTGGTAGAAAAGGTAGTAAAAGCAGAGGCACGCTCGCTTGCCAGAAATATTCCAAAAAAATACACTGCCTTTCAGCTTTACTCGGAACAGGTTTTTGTGGTTCAGGATGAACTTGAGAATGAGCTGAGGCCAAGATTTGAAGCGAATGGAATAATTTTAGATCAGTTTCTTTTAAGGAAAATAGATTTTACCCAGGAGTATTTTAATGTACTGGAAGAGAAACAGATAGCAGAAGAAAGAATAGTGGTTGAAAGAAATATTCTGGAGCAGGAAAGAATAAAAAAGGAGCAGACGATAATCAAAGCCGAAGCAGAAGCAGAACAGATTAGAATTAAAGGAGAGTCCCTGAGAATTTATCCGGAAATTATACAGCTTGAGTTCATCCAGAAGCTTTCCCCAAACATAAGCTGGGGAATACTGCCTGACGGAATAGTTCCGCTTATAGACTTAGGCAACTTTCAGGGAGACCTGGATAACGGCGCCGAAATGACACCGGAAATTCCTGAATATGAACCGGAAATTGAAGAGGAGGAAACCGTTCAGGGAGAGTAATCATTAAAAAAAGGATTTTTAAACTTTTAAAAGTTTATTTCTTATCAGAATCAGGCAGTTTCTTTTTTGCTTTAAAACTCAGATAGAGAAGAAAAAGTACTATAAATACACTCGTTATAGCACCGGGAATTGATGCCTTCTCTCCAAATAAAGCCAGTGCGGTGGCGGCTGCAAAACCGGCGTTTTTAGTTGTCCCCATAAGGATAATAGGCGCTGAGAGGCCGCTGGCGGTTTTTAATTTTCTGGTTATAAATTCATATAACAGGCCCAGCCCTATCACAGTTACAAAGGATACCAGAGAGATTCTCCAGAGTATTCCGGGATTGTCAAAGAATACACTTCGGTTAAGCCCTATTATTGTAAAAATAATCAGAAACAGACCCCAGTTTACAATGGGCCCCCTGAATTTCAATATATGCCTGTCGATTTTAACCTTAATGAATATCTGTGAGAGGACTAAGGGGATTATAATTAACTCAGTAAAAATAATAACGAGTCTTAATGGCTGGATAAAACTCTGTCCAACAAGAACCAGGCCTGCAACAGGCATTATTATAAGTGCTGCAATATATGAACCGATAACCCCTATCAGTGAAAATTTTACATCGCCTCCCATTATACGGGTAAATGGTGGTATGGCTACGCCGGGCGGTGTAAAGGCTATAATAACAAATCCAATCCATAACTCTTTTTCCGGGATCAGAAACCATGCGAGTGCAAGCATAACCAGAGCAAAGATAAAATAATTAAGCAATATGGAAAGAAGGACAGGTTTTACGGCCTTTTTTAGCGGAAGAAATGATTTCAGTGGAATCTCTGTCATGGATACAGTCATGAGAATGGCCAGTGCGGGCAGTGTCAGGTGCCTTGTCCAGCTGGCAATGTCCCCCAGGGATAAACCCAGGATAAAAGCCAGCGCAAAGATGAAATTCCTGTTTTTTAAGATTTTTATTATAAATGCAATAGATAGTTTTAATATTTTAATTTTACAGAACTCCTTTATTTCCTGCCTATGGTAACTTGTTAAAAATCCATCAGCTTATAATAAAAAGTACGTCCGATAAATTTTTATCTTTATGTTTGATAATAACTTAAAATGGTAATTTTTAATAATTTTATTATAATTTTTTTTCTGTGGCCAAACAATTTATAAATACAGGGCAGGTTATTAAAATCTTCAGGAAGCATAAAAAGAATATCTATTTTTCTAAAATAATAAAATTTTTTATATTAAATATAATATTTTTTAAAAAAGTGATATAATTACAGTGAAAATTTAAAAAAATTAATATTATTCCAATTTTTTACGTTTTTTAACTATTTATTGATATTGAGAGGTGATATTTATGAGAGACATAGATTTATTTACAGAATTTTCACAGAAGGCAGGAACTGAAATCGACCCGAAGGATATAAAGATAGATGATACTACATTAAGGGATGGTGAGCAGACTGCGGGTGTTGTATTCGCAAATGAAGAAAAAATACATATAGCAAAGATGCTGGATAAGATAGGCGTCCACCAGATAGAGTCAGGGATACCGGCAATGGGAGGAGATGAGAAGGCGGCAATAAAAAAGATTGCCTCGCTCGGACTCGGCTGCAGCATACTGGGATGGAACCGTGCTGTTAAATCAGATATAGATGCTTCAGTAGAATGCGGGGTTGATGCTGTTGCTATTTCCATATCTTCTTCTGATATACACATTGAACATAAACTAAGAAAAAGCAGAGAGTGGGTTCTGGAAAGCGTTAAAACATGCGTGGATTATGCAAAAGGGTTTAATCTTTATGTTTCGGTAAATGCAGAAGATGCTTCACGCTCTGATATGGAATTTTTGCTATCATTTGCCAGAACAGCAAGAGATGCCGGAGCAGACAGGCTGAGATACTGTGACACTCTTGGTATTCTCGACCCTTTTGAAACTTTTATCAGGGTAAAAAATATAATTGATATTATCGGAATAGATGTAGAGATGCACACACATAATGATTTCGGGATGGCCATTGCAAACGCAATAGCAGGCATCAAAGCAGGTGCAACTTATGTTAACACTACTATTAACGGTCTTGGTGAAAGAGCGGGGAATGCTGCATTTGAGGAGCTTGTTATGGCCCTGAAATATATAGAAGGTGTGGATATGGGTTTCAATACTGCTCACCTCAGGTCGCTGTCTGAGTATGTTGCAAAGGCCTCGGGCAGAGTCCTTCCTGCCTGGAAACCAATTGTTGGCGGAAATTTATTTGTTTACGAAGCAGAGAGCAAGGCCTCAGGTGTCATGGCGAATCCTAAAACTTATGAATTATTCAGTGAGGATGAAGTTGGGTTGGAGAGGAAGATAATACTGGGCAAATATTCCGGGCCAAATACCATAGTCTACAAGTTAAATGAACTGGGTATAAAAATCAGCAGAAAAGAAGCCGAAGAGCTGGCAGAAATTATAAGGGATAAGACAACGGCTCTTAAGAGAGCTCTCTTTGATGGTGAAATCATTGAAACATACAAAGTATTTAAAAGTAAGTCAGCTAAGGGCAAAGCAGCAAAAACCGGTAAGAAGGGAGGAAAGTAATGGCCAGAGCAAAGAGCAAAAGGCATATAAATATAATTGATACCACTCTAAGAAATGGAGAGCAGACTGCGGGAGTAGTTTTTTCCAAACATGAAAAAATCAGGATAACTAAATTGCTTGACGAGATAGGCATCCCGGAAATTGAAATAGGCACCCCTTCGCTGGGAGCCATTGAAAGGGATATAATTGGAGCAATCCTGGAGGACAGCCTTAATGCAAAATTATTTGTTTACTGTGAAGCTGAACCGCAGAATATAGAAATTGCAGCAAAATGCGGGGTAAAAAATGTGATCATTAACATTTCAACCTCTGACATACATATAAAAGAAAAATATAAGGAAAATAAAACATGGGTTATAAATAAACTCAGAGAAACCATAAAAGTTGCAAGCCAGAAAGGATTGAACTTTATAGTCAGTGCCGAAGATGCAACGAGGAGCGAGCTCGGATTTCTGTTAAAGCTAATATCCATGGCCGAGAAGAAAGGTGCCTATAGATTCAGGATTTGTGACACCGTGAGCAGGCTGGACCCTTTCAGGACTTTCCTGTATGTGAGCACCATAACAAACGCTACCAGCCTTCCAGTAGAAGTGTACAATCATAATGATTTCGGAATGGCAACTGCCAATGGTATGGCAGCAATAAGAGGCGGTGCTTCGAGCCTTGTGGTCAGCGTTGGCGGACTCGGGGAAGGAACAGGAAATGCAGCAATGGAAGAAATCGTTATGGCTTTAAGATACCTGGAAAATATAGAGCTCGGAATAGAAACATCAAGATTCAGAGAGATTACCGAGTATGTGGCAAGAGCCTCATCAAGGGCAGTTCCGGTCTGGAAAGCAATTGTTGGCACAAATATATTCGCCCATGAGTCGGGTATACATGCAGACGGAGTTATAAAGAATCCAAAGAATTATGAAGTATTCAAGCCGAGTGAAGTCGGGCTGACCAGGCAGCTTGTAGTGGGAAAACACTCCGGCTCTCATACGATTTTACACAAGTTCAAGGAATTCAATATAGAACTCACAGATAAAGAGGCAAATGAAATACTGGCTATGGCAAGGGATATGTCCGTAGATCTCAAGAGACCTCTTTTCGATAAAGAGCTTATGTATATATATAATGAATCAACTAATAAAAAGAAAAGCAATAAAGGACCTAAAAGCAAGGGATAGGATTGGAGGGTTTAATTGGGTAAGACAATTGCCGAAAAAATAATAGGTGAACATGCCGGAAGAGAGCTTAAAGCAGGCGATATTGCGGTGGTTGACGTAGATGTGGTTATGTCCCAGGATGGGACAGGCCCGCTGGCAGTTAGCCAGTTAAAAAAAATGGGTTTTGACGGAGTAAAAAAGCCTGAAAAATCAATATTTTTTATTGACCATGCGGCGCCCAGTCCCGGTAGGGAGCTTTCCAATTCTCATAAAGTCCTGAGGAACTTCGCGGTGCAGACAGGAGCTGTAATAAGTGATGTCGGGAAGGGAATCTGCCATCAGATCCTTGTTGAATCATATGCCTGCCCGGGCGATATCGTTATCGGGGGAGATTCTCATACATGTACTTCGGGAGCACTTGGAGCTTTTGCAACCGGAATGGGATCCACGGATATAGCTGTGGGGTATGCTCTTGCAAAGACCTGGCTCATGGTTCCGCAGACGATAAAAATAAATTTTAACGGTAAGATAAATAAAGGAGTATTTGCAAAGGATTTAATTATTTATTTAATCGGAAAAATTACTTCAGACGGAGCAACATATAAATCTTTAGAATTTGGCGGTGAGCTTTTAGAAAAACTGAGCATAGATGACAGGTTTACAATATCTAATATGGCAGTTGAAGCCGGAGCAAAAACCGGTATCTTTCCGTCCGATAAAATTACTCTGCAGTATTTAAAAAATCAGGGCAGGGAAAAATGTTTCAGGGAAATAAGTGCGGACAGAGATGCAGATTACGAGAAGTCTATCGACATCAATTGCTCGGTTATCGAACCTATGGTTTCCCAGCCGCATACCGTAGATAATGCTTTGCCTGTTAATTCTCTGGAGAAAATTAATATTAACCAGGTATTTATAGGAACCTGCACCAATGGGAGACTAAGCGATCTGAAAATAGCAGCCGGAATACTCCAGGGCAAAAAGATAGCCAGCGGTGTCAGGCTCATTGTTGTTCCGGCCTCAAAGGATATATATGCCAGTGCCCTAAAAGAAGGCATTATAGAAACACTGGTAGAAAGCGGCGCGGCGGTTCAATCTCCCGGCTGCGGTCCCTGTGTTGGCATACATCAGGGCGTGCTTGGTGACGGAGAGGTATGCCTTTCTACACAGAATAGAAATTTTAAGGGAAGAATGGGTAATCCAGAATCCTTTATCTATCTAAGTTCCCCGGCAACTGCTGCGTGGAGCGCAATTAAAGGTTATATAGCTGATCCAAGGGAGGTTCTGGGATAATGTCTGAGAATAAAAAAGATTCTAAAATTTTAACCGGAAGAAGTTTTAAATTCGGTGATGATATATCCACGGATTTAATTGCACCTGGGAGATATTTCCACCTGAGGTCAAACTTGCCCGAACTTGCGAAACATGTCCTTGAAGATGCTGACCCTGAATTTGCCGGCAGGGTAAAGCAGGGAGATTTTGTTGTGGGCGGCAGGAACTTTGGTCTTGGTTCGAGCAGGGAACATGCTCCTACGATAATGAAAATTGCCGGTGTTGGTGCAGTTCTGGCAAAATCTTTTGCACGGATTTTTTTCAGGAACAGTATCAACATAGGGCTTCCGGTATTGATATGCGATACCGATAAAATCAATGATGGCGATATTCTGGAAATAGATTTAAATGAAGGAATAATAAATAATAAAAACGGTAACATGAAAATAAAATTTAATCCCTTACCGGAAGTAATGATAAAAATATTGAGTGACGGAGGGCTGGTAAGCCATATTGGTAAAAACAAGGAGTTTAATTTATGAGACATAAAATAACTTTAATTCCCGGTGACGGCATAGGGCCGGAAATTACCGAAGCTACGGTTAAGGTAGTTGAGGCAACGGGAGTGGATATTGAATGGGATGTTGTAAATGCAGGAGCGGATGTTTATGAGAAAGAGGGGAAAGTTCTTCCGGACAGGGTTATCGAATCTCTAAAGAAAAATAAAACGGGAATAAAGGGCCCGATAACCACGCCTGTAGGAACCGGCTTCAGGAGCGTTAATGTTGCAATGAGAAAGCTATTTAACCTGTATGCCTGTGTGAGGCCATGCAAGAGCTACCCGGGGGTTAAAAGCAGATATACAGATATAGACCTTGTAATAATAAGGGAAAATACAGAGGACCTGTACGCAGGGGTTGAATTTGAAAAGGGAAAATCTGCCACCATTCAATTGATTGATTTCATAAAAGAAAAAAAAGATGCAGCAATAAGAAAAGATAGCGGGATAAGCATTAAGCCGATTTCTGTTGAGGGGTCGGAAAATATAATTAAATTTGCTTTTGAATACGCCCGGAAAAATAACCGGAAAAAAGTTACAGGCGTTCACAAGGCCAATATAAT
Organism: uncultured Actinomycetota bacterium; assembly: GCA_964616545.1. Lineage (GTDB taxonomy): Bacteria > Actinomycetota > Humimicrobiia > Humimicrobiales > Humimicrobiaceae > JAQVEM01. The sequence goes on from CAZTUA010000035.1 coordinate 53,771, forward strand.
GAAGTATTCCGACGGATTGTTTCTGGAAGTGTTTAAGAGAGTTGCATCAGAATACAGTGATATAGAATCAGAAGATAGAATTGTTGATAACATGTGTATGCAGCTTGTCCAGAAGCCGGAGCTCTACGATGTTCTGGTTCTGCCAAATCTGTACGGTGATATATTATCGGACCTTGCGGCAGGACTGGTTGGAGGTCTTGGAGTAGCACCCGGAGGGAATATCGGAAAAGATATTGCTCTTTTTGAGCCTACCCATGGAAGCGCTCCTAAATACAAGGGGCTAAATAAAGTGAATCCCACTGCAATGATGCTATCGGCAGTAATGATGCTCAGGAGTGTAGGAGAAGAAAAACGCGCAGATATACTGGAATCGGCTATTGCTGAAAATATCAGAGAGGGCAAGTATGTCACTTATGATTTAAAGCCGGAAAGAGATGACCCTGATGCCGTGGGAACTGCGGAATTTGCAGACGCGGTTGCTGAAAAAATAAGAAGGCTCTAAATTAAAATACATCCTGTAATAGTGATCTTATTTAATCGTAAAAAATTTTTCTTACGGCTGGTTACCTGGCTGGATGATGGTCAGGTGTAGAGTTATGGACTAATCAGGATACGCTCCGTTTTCGGTCATTACGCCATTAACATAAGTTATATCATTATTGCCGCCATTCATTTTATCTACACCAAAACTTTTAAGAATATAACTGTTGCTGCCAGAAGAATACTGGTAAGGGGTTCCCCACGCATCATTTGCAGTAAAACTTTCCATAATTCCAGAAGCTATTAATGCATCAGGAAAATCATCTTCTGCAGGATAGGATTGATTTTCGGAAACATATATTTCAAGAGCTTTGGCCATATTATTCAATTCGGTTTTCGTAGCGGATTCCCTTGCCCTGTTTTTTACAATTGTGTAGCCGGGGATGGCAATTGATGTTAGCATAGCAAGGATTACTATAACAACAAGAAGTTCAACCAGGGTAAAACCATTATTTCTTTTTAAAAGATTCTGGCCTGTAGTTTTCATAGATAATTATCTTTATTAAAATTGCGGATATATAAATAATATTTTTATTTCGTTATATTATACACGAAAATAATTGAATTAAACATTTTGCCGGCTGCAGGATAGCGTAAAATTTTATGTGTAAAAATAATTTAAAAAAATAAATAAGAGGCGTATCCTTTCAAATAATAATTTTGTAAAAAACTAAAAGAAAGGAAT
>CAZTUA010000036.1:0-17140 GCA_964616545.1 uncultured Actinomycetota bacterium
TCGGTTTCGCTATTAGCTCCGCTTCTCTCAAGCGTCCAAGTAAGAGAAAAGCATCTTAGCCTCTAAATCTTATATATATCTTATAATTACGTAAGAGAATTATATTATATATTTTACAATAATGTCAAACTTTTTTTATAATTCTATAATTATTAAATATTATGCCACAATTAACATTTCTTAGTCACATAAATAAAAAATTTTAATAATAAAAAAATAATGATAATATTTCACCTGTGAAAATAAAAAAGTTTTTTATAAAAAATAAAAGAAAGATTATAAGGTACAGCGGTATTGCCCTGATAGTAATAGGCATTGTGGTCATTGTATGGCCCTTCTATATAAACTTTGTCATGGTAAGAAGGGAAAAAGCCGTACTCTCCGCATGGGATGAAGAGATTATGCCGATGCCGGCCGGGGATACCTCTACAGAGGACAGCGGGGACAGTTCTGAAGCACAGCTGGAGATTAAACTAATAGACCCCGAAAAAAAGCTACCCTTTAAGATTTCCATTCCCGCAATAGATACTGAATGGCTCGTAAGGGAAGGCACCAGCTACGCAACCTTAAAAGAGGGGCCCGGCTTTTATATCGGCTCTGCTCTTCCGGGTGAAGACGGCACGTGCGTGGTCGCGGGGCACAGGACCACCTATGGAGCACCATTTAACAGGCTTGATGAACTTGAAGAAGGAGATGAAATACTTGTAGTTACTGAAGGAAATGAAAAATTCACATATCTTGTCACCGGCCAGGAAGCTGTACTTCCTACTGATTTATCCGTCCTGGAAAATACAGAGTACCCTTCGCTGGTACTGTCTACATGCACCCCCAAATACTATTCCACAAGAAGGCTCATTATTTATGCGAGGATTGCTGAATAATTAAGATAAAAAGGGCAAGTGTTCAAAATTTTGGACGCCCGCATTAACTTGCCCTGGACTTTATTCTATCATTAACTTTTACTAAATCAATAAAAAAATTATAGAAGTCTAATAAAATTTTCCTTATTCTATTAGACTTCTATAATAAAAATCAGTCAAGATAGGAGTGGGCGTACAGAATCTTATTGGTCAGTATGTCAAAAGCCCTCACTACTTTCATAAGCTCCCCGTCAAGCGGGTCAACAATTGCACTGTCAAGCCCATGGCTTAAAAGTATTAGAAGATATGTTCTGTTAATAAGGCTCTTTAGTTCCGGAGGGGAAGACTGGGAAACATTGCTTAAGCCCACTATGGTTTTAGGATCATCGGTAAGCCCCATTAATTCTTTTAGTTCTTTAAAGACCTTTAGTGCCTCAATGCAGTTGTATACCTGCTCCTGAAGAACGGCAACCGGAAGCACTATCGGGTCAAGGTAGAGGTTCTCCATTGGCACTCCGTGTTCCAGAGCAGAACTCACTATGTTCATGACTATCTCCACCCTGCTTTCAACATCCGGGGGTACGCCTTCTTCGGTCAGGGCAATGCCCACAATTTTACTGTTATATTTTTTTGCCATCGGCATGAGAACATCAAGCTTATCCTTATCGCCCGTAACCGAATTAATCATGGCGCTGCCCTTATGCACCTCGAGCCCTGCTTCAATAGCGCTCACATTTTTGGTATCCAGCGCCAGGGGCACGTCTACTTCTGATTGAATACTTTTTACCAGCCACTGCATCAGCTCTTCACCATTTTTTGTTGCAGGGCCGATATTAAGGTCCACATAATTTGCCCCTGCATCTTTTTGCTTTTTTGCCATTTTAACAACGGGCTCTGCATTTCTTTCCTTTATGGCATCTCCCACCACTTTTGAAACTACGCTTATGTTTTCACCGACTATTAACATGGCTCCCTCTCCTATTTTTTTTAAATAATAATACTTATTGCTGTAAGTAATAATTATAGCTTAAGAATCGTAGCTAAACCACTTATTGTAAATTTCTTCATATGTGCCGTCTTGCTTTATTTCTTCAATTACAGCATTAACTTCTTCTCTCAGGGTGCTTCCCTTATTGAATACAATAGCAAAATCCCTGCCGGACTCCACGATTTCAAGCACCCTGTAGATTCCGGTATCTCCGGTTATCAGGGTAACGCTCATGGGAAGAGAAAGAAGCATTCCGTCAATGGTCCTGCTTTTCAGGTCGTTAATCATAGCTGAAATATCATTGTACTCTTTGATACTGAAATCAAGAAGGTAATCCTCGTTTAGATAGCTTTTTTCTATATTCAGTATGCCCACAGGCCCGCCAATCAAGTCTTCCCTAGCCCTTATTTCAGTTTCGGTAAAGCTTATTAACATATATTCCATAGTAAAGTAAGGTTCGGAAAAATCAACTATGCTTTCCTTCTCGGCCGATATGGGAATTGCTGATATTATCATATCAAGCTCAGGTTCCTCAGGAATCCTGTAGCTGCTCTCCCAGTCTATTGAAATTAATTCCAGCTCCCTTTCCATCCTTTTTGCAATTTCTTTTGCGATATCAATGTCAAAACCTTCTGTTTTGCCGTTTTTGGCAAATTCAAAAATAGGATATGTGGGGTCGGTTCCTACCCTGAGTTTTGTCTGGTCAGATTCAGTTTCCGGATAATCATTTACTGCTGCCCTGCAGCCTGCCGAAGAGAACACTGTAAAAGTTAATACGGTACACAGAGATATACATGTAAAGAATAAAAAAACTTTTCTGTTTCTATTTATATAACTTAACAACATCTATAAAAATCTATTTCCCTGTTTCTGCCGCTTCTGCACAGATTCAGATTCCTTTCTTAATTGATATGGAATTTTGTTATAGAGTTTACACTCTTTTGGCTAAAAACGGAACACTTTTTTAATCATTTATCCGGAGCCATGCCGGTACCAGCACTTCCGGTAGCATATTGTTTTAACCTGACTTTTTTAACAAGCACATTATTTCCTGATTTTTACACCAGCAAGACTATTTAAAATATGCAACAGAGCATTATATTTTCTTTAACATTTAAAGACCTCATCTTTTGATATTTTTATATACACTTCTCAAAAAAAATTTATATTTTTTACTTTAAAATCATTAATTTACTTGACATAGAACCCATTATATTAGAATATAATATATATAATGATGTAATTACATCATTATCAGTAAATAAAGATAGAAAGGGACAAATGAAAAGCATTAAAATTTGTCTTGTCGGTGCAGGCAGGGCAGGTGAGGTACATGGTGATGTATATTATGATTATGTAAAGAATTCTGAAATAACTGTAGTTGTTGACATTGATATCAAAAAGGCGAAAAATCTTGCAGAGAAATATGATATTAAAGAAAATTTTGCGTTTGGCACCTTAAAAGACGCTTTGAGCAATTCTGAATTTGATGCTGTTGTCATCACCACCCCTACCTTTTCCCATCCTGAATTTACCATTGAAGCCGCAGAAAATAAAATTCATGTTTTCTGTGAGAAACCTATGGCCCTTACTGCCGGTGATTGTAACAGAATGATAAAAGCCTGCAATGATGCAGGGGTAATACTTCAAATCGGTTTTATGAGGAGATTTGACCCTGGATTTGTCCTGGCAAAAAAGATAATAGACGAAGGTACTATCGGCAGGCCGCTGATAATAAAGTCAGTTGGCCATGGCCCCGGACTGCCGGGGAGATGGGCTCTGGATAATAAAAAATCCAACGGAATGCTGGCCGAGGTTAACAGCCATGATTTTGATTCAATCAGGTGGCTGTCTGGAGAAGAATATGAAAAAGTATATGCAGTAGCCGGAAATCTGAATTCTTCTGAAATAAAAGAAGAATTTCCCGATTTTTATGACACTGCAACAGTTTCACTGACGCTTGAAAATGGAACTTTTGGACTTATTGACTGCCTCTGTCCCTGCTTTTACGGTTATGATGCCAGAGCCGAGATCGTTGGTTCAAAAGGCATAGTGTTTATAGGCAGCCTGAAGGATTCCACAACCGTAACCTGTACAAGAGAAAACAAGATTGTGATTAACCAGACAATAAGCTGGAAAAAAAGATTTCATGAAGCGTACGTTGCCGAAGACAGGCACTTTGTTGATTGTATATTAAATAACAGGGAACCGCTTGTTGACGGCATGGATGGTAAAAAAGCGGTTGAGGCAGTTATAGCGGCAAATGATTCAATTTTAAAAGGCCAGCCTGTAGAACCCGGAGTAATATAAAATAAAACATTATATTTGCACAAATAAGGGCTATAAAAAATAAAAAACAATGATTGCCGTAATTTATAAAGGTAAAAAACAAATAAGTGTAGAAGATGTCCCGATTCCTGAAATCTCTGAAAATGAGATTCTTCTCAGGGTAAGAGCGGCTTCAATATGCGGGACAGATTTAAAGATTAAAGAATTCGGCCATTTTAAAAATCCGGAAGACAGGCCCATCATACTGGGTCATGAATTTTCAGGAGAGATAGCAAAATCAGGGAAAAATGTAAAAAACCTGAGTGAGGGAACAAGGATTTCAATTGCACCTAATGTCGGGTGCGGCCGGTGCGGGGAATGTATCAGCGGAAATACAAACCTCTGTGAAGATTATGAAGCATTTGGTATAAGCATTGATGGAGCATTTGCAGAATTTTTAAGGGTTCCCCGGGAGTATATATCCCAGGGGAACATTTTTATACTTCCCGGTAACATGACTTTTGAAGAAGGCGCCCTTGTAGAGCCGTTATCAGCAGCATTTAACGGTATAGAATCCGCCCGCATCAACCTTTCGGATATTGTACTTATTATCGGCGCGGGCCCTATGGGTATTTTAAATCTTATGCTCGCAAAATTAAGGGGGGCCCAGAGAGTAATAGTGAGTGAGATTGACCCTGTGCGCATTAAGACTGCACAGGAGTTTGGAGCCGACTATGTTATTAACCCCAAAAAGCAGGACCTGAAAGGCACACTAATGAAACTTAGCCATAACAGGGGTGCAGATGTAATAATAACTGCAGTATCATCTGTAGCGGCGCAGGAAGAGAGTCTTGATATTATAGCAAGATGCGGAAGAATAATATTTTTCGGGGGTCTTCCGAAGAGCAGAGGTACAATTAATTTCAAATCAAATGTTGTCCACTACAAACAGGTAGTTGTAACCGGGACAACAGGTTCCAGTGTTATCCAGTATAAAAGGGCACTGGAACTTGCAGCATCTAAAAAAATAGATTTAAACAGGCTGGTCAGTAAAAAGTTTAAATTCCATGATGCCGAAAAAGCTTTCAGCAGCGCCACATCACCGGAAAATTTAAAAATTTTATTTACCGGCTAGATTATAAATTTTACGGGATAACAAAATGTCAGAAAAAATATATCTCATTGGCGTTGATGTTGGAACAAATGGCACAAAATCTTCTATTTTTGACAGTTCCGGAAAACTGATTTCGGAATCCTTTGAAGAATCAAAATTATACTACCCCGAATTGTGCGCCGTTGAGCAGGACCTTGATGAAATTTATTCTTCCGTTATAAATACCATAAGAGATTGCGTTGAAAAATCAAATTTAGACGTTAGCAAAGTTGAAGGAATAGCAATAGACGGCCAGATGGCGGGCACCTGCGCAATAGAGAGCGACTGGTCGCCGGCAACACCCTATGATTCCTGGCTGGATACGCGTTGCGGCCCTTATATTGAGGTAATGAAAAAAGAGCAGTCAAAAATAATCTCTGTAAGCGGCGGTCCCCCTTCTTTTAATCACGGCCCAAAAATGCTCTGGTGGAAAAATGAAAGGCCGGAAGTGTTTAAAAAAATTGCAAAGTTTATAATGCCATCAGCTTATGTGGCCGGAAAAATGGCAGGCCTGAAGGCCTCCGATGCTTATATTGACCATACATTTATTCATTTCAGCTGCTTTTCGGATATATTAAATAAGAAGTGGTCAGAGGAATTATGCGGACATTTTGGGCTGCCGATGGATAAACTTCCAAGAATTATAAGGCCCTGGGAGATAATAGGCGGGTTAACAAAAAAAGCTGCCGGTGAAGCTTCATTAATAGAAGGAACACCCATTGCGGCCGGCTGCGGTGATACAATAGCCACCATGCTGGGAGCAGCTTTTACAAAAGTCGGCATGGTATTTGATGTGGCAGGAACCGCATCTGTATTTGCAGTGTGCCTTGATAAATTTAAGCCCGATGTAAAAAATAAAACATTTTTTACGGCAAGGCATGCTCCCGAAGACCTCTGGTATTCTATCGCATATATTAATGGAGGTGGGCTCAACCTGAGATGGTTCAGGGATGAGATAATAAAATTTGACAATAATTTTGCAGGGAAAACACTTAAGGACTCCTATAAATACCTGGATAATCTGGCATCAGAGATAAAAGCAGGGTCGGAGAAACTTTTCTTTATACCCCATATTGGCGGAAGGGTATGCCCGAATTCACCCTACCTTAAAGGGGGCTGGATAGGTTTGAGCTGGAAACACAAAATAGGACATCTCTATAGGTCGCTGCTGGAAGCGGTGGCCTACGAATATGCAATTTACAGAGACATTGAAAAAGAACTTGTTCCAGAGATTAAATTTGAAAAAGCACGGGTTATCGGAGGCGGCGCCAGGAGTGAACTCTGGAACAGGATAAAATCCAGCATACTGGGAATTCCCTATGAAAGGCTGGCAAGGGAAGAGTTCGGCGTGCTGGGTTCGTCAATACTGGCTGGTTATGCTGCAGGTGTATTTGACGATTTAAAGAGCACCGCTGACAGGTTTAATGAGGTCAAACACAGAATTGAACCGGATAAAGAGATGCAAAAATTTTACGGGCAATATGTCAGTTACTATAAATTTTTGCTTCAGAACGTGGATACATTATTTGAAGAATTGGAAAAAGTAAAAAGTTAACTATTATAATATTTTGAAATGAATAATTTAATACAAACAGTAACAGGAAAAATAACAAAAGATTTTCTCGGGATAACTGATTCACACAACCATCTGTGGATAGAAAAAAATAGAAAGTGTGGAGAAAAAAATCTTTTAAAATTTAGGGTCAATAACTTCCCGCTGATAAAAAAAGAACTTGATAAATTTAAATTCATTAAAATCCCGGGTATTTCCAATGGAAATGTTTCAATCTTAGACTGCCAGCCAGCAGGCTGCGGTAGAGACGGTAATAAGCTTCTGGAACTCTCTTTACTCACTGGTGTCAATATTATTTCGGTTACAGGGTTTCACAGGAAAGAGTATTATGCACCGGACTCACCCATATGGAAAATGGACAGGAAAAGTGCATCGCTTTTTTTTACGGAGGAAATAAAAAATAATCTCACCGAGGCCAGGCATGCAAAATATAAGGATAATAAAATTAGAGCCGGAGCAATTAAAATTGCATTTACTGGTGCTCTCCAGGAGCAGTACAGGATACTGACTGAGGCGGCTGTTGACGCCTCAATGGAAACAGAAGCGCCCCTGATCGTCCATACCGAGAAAGGCACCGGGATTGAAAAACTCATAAGTTTTTTTGAAGAAAGTGGAATTCCCCTTTCAAGAGTTATGCTATGCCATATGGATAAGAGAGCCGATATAAAGCTGCACAAATATCTTGCCGGTAAATCTATTTATTTAGAATATGACACTTTTAACCGCCCGAAATACAAACCCGAAAAAAATTTGTGGCCGCTTCTTGTGGAAATGGTAAAGGAAGGATACAGCTGCTCAATAATGGTGGGAAGCGACCTCGGGGATAACTTATCATGGGAAAATATTAGTAAAAATGGCGGTCTTACGGGTTTTTTCAAAAGTATAGCCGGCAAGCTTTCTGACTGCGGTGTTGAGGAAAGTGAAATTGAAAATATTATCAAAAAAAATGCACAAAACTTTTTATGCTTTAACTGAAAATTTTCCAAAGGAGGATTATGACAGAGAAGAAAAAAATGATTGAGCCATTCACGTTTAAAGTAGATCTAGCAAATAAAACTATAACAAACCCTGATTCTCACATTGTGAGGAAACTTTCATCCATGAAGGGCCAGTATCTCGATGAGAATGCCTATGATAAGATGATAAAAATGGATGATACTGTGCTGTATGAAGTGTATGAAAAACTGGTGCCTGAAAAAGAAGGGGAATTGATCCAGGGGCTGTCTATTGTTCATCCGGGTAAAGTTGGCAAAGAATACTTTATGACAAAGGGCCATTTTCACTCTGTGCTGGAAACTGCAGAATTATATTACTGTTTTAAGGGGCAGGGATATATGGTAATGGAAACACCGGAAGGCGATACCATGGCTGAAGAATTATTACCCTGGACGGCCTTATACGTCCCCGGGGGATGGGCCCATCGTTCAATAAACACTGGCAGCAAGGATCTGGTGATGTTATTTATCTACCCTGCCCATGCGGGTCATGATTATGCGACCATTGAAACCAGGGGATTTAGAAAATTAATTATAGAGGATAACGGAAGCCCAAAAATAATTGATAATCCAAAGTGGAAATGACTTTGGTGCGCTGCATGAGCAATGGAATAGTTTTAGAGCTTTAAGTAGAGTGTTTGCATTATATTAATATTATTACTATGAGAGGAGTAAATAGAATATGCAAATAAAACCTTTGAAAGAATGCCGGATTCTGGTAACGCCGACCAGTTACGGTAAATATAATAAAAATCTAAAAACAGAACTTGAAAAAATGGTAAAAGAGGTCATATATAACACAAAAGGAAAACCTCTGGGTTCTGACGAGTTGATTTCCATTATAGAACCTTTTGATGGAATGATTGCAGGGCTGGATGATATAAATAAAGAAGTAATATCCCATGCCAAAAATTTAAAAGTAATTTCACGGTATGGCTCGGGCTATGACAGAGTAGATACAGAAGCCGCAAAAAAGGCGGGAATTTATGTTACCAATACACCGGGCGCAAATTCCAGTTCTGTGGCAGAGCTGACCATTGGTCTTGCTATTGCTGCCGCCCGTTCAATACTTCATGCAAATAATGAAACAAAAAAAGGTGGGTGGCCGAGGCTAAAGGGAATTAGTCTCGAGGGAAAGGTTTTTGGCCTGATTGGCCTCGGGAACATAGGAAAGGAAGTTGCATACAGATTAAAAAGGTTTGATTGTAAACTGGTGACTCACCACCCCCACAGAGACGTTGAATTTGAAAATGCACACGATATAGAATATTGTTCCCTGGACAACCTTCTTGCCAGATCTGATTTTGTGTCTCTTCACCTGCCTGTTACTCCAGAAACATCAGGGATGGTAAATAAGGAGTTCCTGGGGAAAATGAAGAAGGGTTCAATTTTAATTAATACATCGCGCGGGGAACTGATTGATGAAGACGCTTTGTATGAAAGTTTGAAAAAAGGGCATCTTCGTGCAGCAGCGCTTGATGCTTTTTCCAAAGAGCCGCCCGACCGGGATAATCCTCTTCTATCACTGCCCCAGGTCGTTGTCACCCCGCATATGGGAGCTGCAACTGATATGGCCGCAAACGAGATGGGCAGAATGACTATGGAAGATTGTATAGCTGTTTTGAAGGGTGAAAAACCAGAACATGCAGTTGTTGAACCTTAAAAGTGTAACAGATGATTATTAGCTTACCGAGAGGTTTAAAATGAAAAATAATCAAGGAAAGAAATACAGAGTAATTAAGAAAGAAAAACCGACCTTTTATTTTATCGGAGTAACAACTTCGAGGTCATCCATTATGAAAATTTTTCCTTTATGGATGAATGAGCTAAAAAAGCCGGAGATATCGATAGAGGGTATAGATTTAAAAATCCATGATGAAGCAGAAAATTACATGGAGGCAGTTGCCCGGATTAAATATGATGACAACTCTCTTGGGGCTCTGGTAACCACTCATAAAATGGACCTGTATTCTGCTGCCGAAGATATGTTTGATTATTTTGATGATTATGCAGCACTTCTTAAAGAAGTGTCATCCATTTCAAAAAATAATGGAATGCTCGAAGGACACGCTAAGGACCCCATAAGTTCAGGGCTTTCCCTTGAACATATAATTGAAAAAGGATATTTTAAAGAAACAAAAGCAGACCTTTTGATTTTTGGAGCAGGCGGTTCAAGTATTGCAACCATACTGTATGTACTGACCAGAAGAGAACTTTCAGATAAACCAAAAAAGATTATTGTAGTAAACAGAAGCCAGCCAAGGCTAGACCATTTAAAAGAAATCATGCATGAAATAAAAACCCCTGTAAATATCGAATACATCTGTAATCGGGACCCCCAAATAAATGACAGGATAATGAGCTCGCTGCCCCCTCACAGCATAGTCATCAATGCTACAGGTATGGGGAAAGACACACCCGGCTCCCCTGTAACAGATAAGGGTCTTTTCCCTGAAAATGGTATAGCCTGGGAATTTAATTACAGAGGAGAACTTGACTTTATGCATCAGGCGAAGAGCCAGGAAAACTCGCGTGGGGTAAAAGTAGAAGACGGCTGGATGTATTTTATTCACGGATGGACACAGGTGATTTCCCAGGTTCTTCATATGGAAATAACCAGAGAACTTTTCAAACGCCTGGTCAGTGTCGCCGATAAATTCAAACAAACAAAAAAATAAAAGGAGGAAAAATGGCACAATTTGACAGGATTACAGTTTACAATGTCATGATAAAAGATGGGTTAATACCCCTCTTTTATAATAGGGACATTGAAAAGACAAAAAAAGTTGCCGGAGCTCTGGTTAAAGGAGGCTCCAGACTGCTTGAGTTTACAAACAGAGGTGATTTCGCAGCAGATGTTTTTGATGAACTCATAAAATTCAGTATAAAGGAATATCCTGAACTTATCATCGGAGCAGGTTCGATAATGGATGCTCCTACGGCCGTCCTTTATATCTCTCTCGGAGCAAATTTTATAGTTGGACCATCTTTTGATAAGGAAACAGCATTACTCTGCAATAAGAGAAAGGTTGCCTATATACCCGGTACCGCTACAGCAACTGAAATAGCCAATGCTGAACAATATGGCGCTGAAATTGTAAAAATTTTTCCTGGCTCAACAATAGGAGGGCCGGCTTTTGTAAAGAACATACTGGGCCCCATGCCATGGTCAAAACTAATGCCCACCGGAGGGGTTACCGCCGAAGAAAGCAATATAAAAGCATGGTTTGACGCAGGAGTTGTTTGCATAGGCATGGGCTCAAAACTTGTGAGCAAAAATTGGGTATCCGAAGAAAAATATGATGAAATTGCCGCTTTAACGGAAAAAGTGCTCAAGATAATTAAAAACGTAAGAAAATAATAAATTGGCCGTATAGGTAATAAAATATTTAGATATAAGAAAAATATACTTTATTTTTCCATTTCACGCAGTCGTGTTATGCATTGCTCTGCATATTCGTCCCTGAGATATTCATATTGCTTAAGGCGTATAGCAATATAAGGATTTGGAACAGGAGGGAGCGGTTCCATTGCAAGGGTCCATTTATAGTCTATTTCTTTTAAGGCATTCATTACAGCCTTAAAATCAAAATGTCCGTTACCAACTGCCTGGCGGTTACTGTCAGCTACATGAAAATTTACCAGAAGTTCTCCGCAGCGCCGTATTGATTCTGCGGGGTTTATTTCTTCAACATTCATATGAAAGGTGTCCAGATGAATCTTTACAGCCGGTGAATTAACTTCTTCTATAAACTTTAATCCGTCCTCAGCTGTGTTGATAAGAAAAGTCTCATATCTGTTAATTGGTTCTATTGCAAGCAATATCCCCTTCTCTCCGGCATATTCTGCAGCTTCTCTTACAGCCAAAACTGCACGGTTCCATGTTTTATCTCTCTCCCGGATCCATTCCCTGTCGCCGTTAAAATTGTCAAGAGGCGAAACTCTGCCTACGGCCGAAGGTACCACTATTAAGAGAGGCGCCCCGGTTCCCGATGCAAGGTCAATACATCTTTGCATATAATTGATGGCTTTTTTTCTTGCTTCACTGTCAGGGGAAGCAATATCCCTGTCATCTGTAGGCCAGGGATACATGCCTGCAATGGAAAGCACACTTAAATTATATTTGTAACAGAGTCTTTTAACTTCATCAACTCTGTAAAAATCCGGTTCACCTTCCAGCTCTACTCCGTCATAATTATACCTTTGAAGCCGTTTAAAAGTAGTTTCTAACGGTTCACCGCCATATATCCAGTTACTTATAGAATACTTCATTGCTTCTCTTTTCAAGTTGTATTGATATGCATTTAAAATGCATAAAGGATACATCAGATATTAAGCTGCTTTATGTATATTTAATAACTGTACCCTGCCTTGTGCTTGATAGATATATCTAATATACCGGGCTATATTCCAGGCCTGGAGCAAACATCTTTATAGATTACCGGTTATGTTTAATGTTTAACGCGTGTATCTTCGTCTCAACTGGTCAATTACCACTACCCCTATTATAAGGATACCGGTAAATACTCTCTGGGCAAAGTCCTGTACGTTATGAAGGTTTAATACATTTTTTAGAATACCCAGTACCCCGGCACCAAATAATGAGCCTATAACGCCACCCTGTCCGCCGAAAAGGTCGGTTCCTCCAATAACGACAGCAGCAATGCTGTCAAGATTTGCAGTTTCTGACATTAAAGCATTGGCAGAATTCATACGGCCAATCAGTAATATACCTGCCACTGCGGTCAGCAGCCCAGAAAGTGCATAGATCTTAATTTTGGTTAAATCAACATTTATTCCTGATATCGCTGCAGCTTCTTTGTTGCCGCCGATTGCATAAATTGACCTTCCCAGTGTAGTATGTCTCAAAATCATCCATCCCAGTACAACTATTATCAATGCAATTATGAGAGAAACAGGTATTCCGAGTATTCTTCCACTACCCAGCCATATTATCTGCGGGGGTAAATATGCCCTTAGCCTTACCGCAGTTACATGCGAAGGAACCGGTAATCCGCCCGTTAAAATCAGGGCTACACCGCGTATTGTTACCATCATACCCAGAGTGGCTATGAAATCAGGGATCTTTCCTTTTGTAATAATTGTTCCTGTTATACCTCCAATTACCAGCCCGGATGTCAGACCGAGGATTATTGCCAGCCATACCGGCAGGCCCCAGTAGCAAAATGACACTGCGGTTAGCGAACCACAAAATGCAAGAACAGCACCAACGGAAAGGTCTATACCTGCTCCAATAATTACCATGGTCTGCGCTACTGCAATGATAATATCAGCAGGCAAACGCTGGGCCATATTGGTTGCATTTCCAATAGTTAAAAAACTAGGTGCCGTCAGTGTATAGTATAAGAATATACCGCCTATAGCCAGGATAACTGCAGTAATCAGAATTCTTGCTCTCTTTTGCCGTGTTGATACCAGCGATTTCCACCACTGTAAATTTAAAAACATCGGTTTTGATGATTTTTTAATCATTCTATATATCCCTTTCAACTCAAAGATATTATTTTCTAACCACTACGCTTCTGAGTAGATCCTCCTGTGATGCTTCTCCTCCCTTAAATTCACCGACAAATGTACCGTCACTCATGACAAGAATACGATCAGACATGTTAAGAATTTCCGGAAGCTCGGATGACAGCAATATTATGCCAACCCCGCACCTGGACAGGTCATTTATTAAACGGTAAACTTCTATTTTGGCCCCTACATCAATTCCTCTGGTGGGTTCATCCAGAATCAGTATTTCTGACTGGCTGCAGAGCCATTTAGCCAGGGCAACTTTTTGCTGGTTGCCTCCGCTTAAGAACTCAATCCTCTGCTCCAGCCTGGGTGTGCTTATGTTGAGCTCTTTGACATAGCCAGCTGCGGTCTTTCTTTCTTCGCGATGTCTTAAAAATCCCACTCTGTTGAATCTTCTCAAACTTGGCAGGGTAATATTCTGTGGAATTGCCATCCTCATTAACAGACCGCCCTGTCTGTCTTCGGTCAGGTAACCAATTCCCTTTTCAATTGCTATTTTCGGAGAAGAGATATTAACCTGTTTTCCATTAATGTATATTTTACCTCTGTCTATTTTATCAATTCCAAAAAGGGCCCGTGCAAACTCCGTGCGCCCCGCCCCCATAATTCCAAAAATTCCCAGTACTTCACCGCTGTGTAACTTTAAATTAAGATTTTTTAGTTTACCATCTGTGGATAAATTTTTAATTCTTAAAATTTCTTTTCCTTCTGCTGATTTCTCTTTTGGAAATTTCTCTCCCAGGTTTCTACCCACCATCATCTTTATAAGAGTATTTTCATCGGCTTTATTTATGGGCAGCGTACCTATTTTCTTTCCATCCCTTAGAACAGTTACCCTGTCACATATCTGGGGAACCTCCGACAAGCGGTGCGACACGTAAATTATACTAACTCCTGTCTCTTTAAGTGCCTTTATCATTTTAAATAGCTGCTCTCTTTCCTCATCAGATAGAGCAGAGGTAGGCTCATCAAGCAAGAGAATTTTTACATTCATTGATATGGCTCTTGCAATTTCTGTTAACTGCCGCTCACCCATTCCTATGTTTCTTACAGGTTCTTTTATATCAATACTTACACCGAGTTTTTTTAAAGCGTTTTCTGATTGTTTATAAATCTGCGGCCAGTCAATAGACGCAGAAAATATTTTTCTGGGCCATCTTCCCAGAAAAATATTTTCTGCTACGGTTAAATTGGGTATAAGGCTCAATTCCTGGTAAACCATCCCTATCCCCAATTGCTGCGCCTGGTGAGGGTTGGTGATATTAACCTCCTTCCCATCAATAAGAATCCTGCCTCTGTCTTTTATTACCGAACCATCCAGTATTTTCATAAAAGTTGACTTGCCTGCGCCATTTTCCCCAAGAAGTGCATGAATTTCCTTTTTTTTGAGGTCAAAATCAATATTATCCAGGGCATGAACTCCGGGATAACTTTTATCAAGACCTTTAACCTCCAATACCGGTGATGACATAATACCTGTTATCCTCCATTAATAAATTTAATTTTAATAAGTACCTCACTGGGCTGTATACCCTCCGTCAATTGATAAAACTGCGCCCGTAGCATACGGAGATTCATCCGAAGCCAGGTACAATATACCGGCAGCTATTTCCTCCGGCCGGCCGAGCCTGTTAGCAGGCCTTACTTCCTCAAGTTCCCGGCGAGTTTTTTCCGGATCCTGTGATTTGCTTATGGCATCCCTTACCAGCGGGGTTTCCGTGGTACCCGGACATACACAGTTGGCTCTAATGTTATCACTGGCAAAATCAACTGCTATACTTCTGGTAAGAGCTATAATCGCACTTTTTGAAACATTGTATGCAATCTGCCTTTTTATACCTACAATTCCGGCTTCGGAGCCAACATTTACAATAACGCCGCCTTTCTTATTTTTTATCATCTCCGGTATAGAATACTTACAGCACAAAAATGCACTTTTAAGGTTGATATCCATAATCCTTTCCCATTCATCTTCGGCCGTTTCGACTACATCTGCCTGTAAATATATGCCAACGTTATTTACAAGAATATCGAGCCTGCTATAAGTTTTAATGGTATACTTTACCATTTTTTTTATATTGTCAGCTTTTGAAAGGTCTACCTGAGCAAAAGTAGCTTCACCATTATTGCTCTTAATTAAATCAACAGTATCCATGCCTTTTTTCTCATCAATATCGGCAACCATAACTTTTGCACCTTCTTTTCCGAACATTATTGCTGTTTCAGCTCCGATTCCGGAACCTGCTCCTGTTATTATAGCTACCTTGTTTTTTAATCTCATTTTTATCTCTCTGTCTCTAAATTTCTATGCCGGGTGATTTGTATACTATATTTATGAAACTTATTTCATAAATTGATATTTATCACTTAGAAGTAGAACCGCCTGTTAGTGGGACAAATACGGTATAGGCGGTTCTACTCGTGTACTATCCAGGTTTTTCTACCTGCTTACTCATCACTACATCCTTGGAGAACCACCGGTTTTTATTGTTTCCCAGTCAATTTCATCAAGAGCCGGGATAGGATAGAACTGGTCTGCGTTTTCCTTATACACGGTTCTCGGTCTTATATCGAAAATTTCCGGAACCTGGCCACCCATTACCAGGGTTACTGCAAACTCTGTTCCGTACCAACCCCAATCCGGGAAACCATGAGTGGTCTCTGCTACTATCTTGCCTTCTTTTATACGGTCCACTGATTCAGGTGTTACATCATTTGTGAATATAGCAACATAATCATCGCCTACTTCACCTTCGCCTGCAAGCTCCAGACGTCCGTCAGCTTCACATGCAAGCATGGCTCCAAGCCCCATCTCATTAGAAGCAGCCCATATTGCATCAAGTGTTCCGGGCGGGTTTGCAGTCAGGAAGTCTTCTGTTGCCCCTATTCCTTTTTCACGGTTCCAGTCTGCAGCCAGTGTACCTACAATCTCTATTCCCTCAAACTGGTCAACTACATCGTGGAATCCATTCAGACGTGCCTGTGAGAAAAATCCGCCGGCAACGCCTTCTATTATTGCTACTCTTGCTTCAATATCCAGAGCTGCCGGATCAACGTCACTGTAAAGATCTTCCCACCATGCAAGGTCTAGATATGTATCAACAGGTACATCCACTTCTTCTCCTGTACCCAGGACTCCAGGTCCGCCAAAGTAATCAACCAGGGCGTATCCTGAAATAGCTGCTGCCTCGGCATTGTCAAAACCAATATAGGATGCTACTTCCACGTCGGCAATTGGTTCAAGCAGGTTTACGATAACTACCGGTATTCCTGCTTCATTAGCTTTCTTTATTGCCGGAATTACAACTTCTACCTCAATAGGGGAAATAGCTATAACATCAACGCCCCTTGCTATAAAGTCCTCAATAATGGCTACCTGCTCCCCAAAGGCGGTGTGGCTTACAGGGGCCTGAGAGATGATGTCAACATTGATTCCTGCTTCTTCCCATGCATTAGTAGCAGACAATATAAAATAGTCTGTAGCTGTCCTGAACACTCCTGTAATGTCTGGCGGGGTCCAGCCGATTCTTATAGTTTCAGGAACTTCTGCGACTTCTTCAGCTGCCGGCTCTTCTGCTGGTGCCTCTGCCGGCTCTTCTGCTGGTGCCTCTGCCGGCTCTTCAGCAGGTACTTCCGCACAGCCTGTCAGTAATATAGTTGATATTAAAGCTATGCTTACTATTGAACTTAATATCAGTAATAATATTTTTTTCATTTTTGCGCAGATAGCGTAAAATTTTATGTGTAAAAATAATTTAAAAA